>JAFRUS010000058.1 GCA_017438745.1 Oscillospiraceae bacterium
AATTTTCTTGTAAAATAAAAGTGTCTAAAAATCAACCATATATAATTTTTTGGACGACTTAAAATCGAGTATAATTATAATGAAAGCCAAAAACAGAAGATCAGGGAGGATCATAATATGATAAACACAAAGGATTTCAAAACAAAAACATACCTGAAAAAGGCTAATAACGTAGGTACTAATAAGGCGTGGGTAGTAGCTATGGATGTGGGTTATTCGGCGGTAAAGATAATGTCAAAGGCAGACATCTGTTCTTTCCCCTCGTTCGCAGTAAGAAGAAAGGACGACACGGTTTCCATAGGCGATGCTGCTCCGACAGATATTCAGTACAAGGGTGAAGACGGAGTTATATGGGATGTTGGTGAACTGGCAGTAGGCAAAGTATCTCAGACAGATAACAGCAATTCGGAGGAAATGCTCTATTCGAGAAACAGATATAATAATCCCATGTTCCTTGTAATATCAAGAGTCGGCATAGCACTGGGATTACAGGGATATAATACAGATACCGGCAACAGTAAGCGTAAACTGGTACTTCAGACAGGTCTGCCGCCCGCATACGTAAAAAGTGACAGCAGACAGCTCAAAAATATTCTTAAAGGTAAGCATGAATTCTGGCTCAAAATAGGAAAAGAACCATGGAGAAAGTATTCATTTGAACTGGATGAAGAAAATATCTGGATAATGCAGCAGCCTCTCGGTTCTCTGCTGGGCGCAACATATACCGATGACGGCAAGGAAACAGCAGACGGAAGAGATTTTCTCAATAAGAACGTGCTTATTTTCGATGGCGGTTTCGGAACACTTGATACTTTTGAGATAATAAATCGTACTATCGGCTCTACTCAGACATTCGATCATCTTGGCATGAAAGCCGTTCTTCATAAGGCGTCGGGTGAGATCTACAATAAGTACGGCGAAGAGATAGCTGTATCTGCGATGCAGAATATTCTGGAATCCGGCAGGATCAAAAAATTCGACCCTGAAACAGTATCTACACAGACTATTGAGATAGCCGATATAGTCGATAAGTGCAGCCATGATATTTGCATGGAAGCGATAAACAGCATAAGAACGATCTATAACAATCTCCTTGAATATCAGTACCTGCTCATTACCGGCGGAACAGGTGATGCCTGGTTCAAGATAATAAAGGAGTACTTTTCTAAGATGGAGGGACTTAACGTAGTTGCAGCGAACAGAACTACAAAAATACCTCAGATCTTTTCAAATGTAAGAGGTTACTATCTGTACAGTGTCAATAAGCTGAATGCAAAGAAGTAAAGGAGGAGAGTGAACTGTGTACGTACAAGTCAGACTTTACATCAATCAGGACTACGAACTACTGGCTCTTCTCAAAAACCCCTATTACAAACTTGATGACCTTATACACGGTGCAGTGTGCGCCCATGTAAGAGGAGAGGAGTATGAGATACCTTACTCAAAGCTGAAGCCGGGTGCAGTCAGCAAAGAATCCGTAAGGATCTGTGTTACTTTCGATGAAAATGAAGATGCAGATGTTATTGAGTGGCTGAATAATATCAAATACGGACTTCGTACCTCAGCAGTAAAAACTATTACCAAAAGGTGCATCACTGCTGAGATGTTCAACGATGCAGTACTCGTCAGCGGCGAAGAAAACTACAAACCGGTCAAAAGTACTGTATATAATAAGAAAAGCCAATCAACAGGAAACAGCAAAACGGTAAAAAATGTTTCTTTACCGGATAAGGTCAGAAATAAGGCTGACAGTGCCGCCGAAGAAGATAAGGTCGTTCCTATAATGGAAGAAAGCGAAAGTCCTGACCTTACAGAAACCGTAGACACAATAAACAATAATGATGAAAATGAGTCGGGAAGTTCTATAATGGACTTCATCGACTCGCTGCCGGGGGAGATGTAAATAATTATGGATTTTAAAATACCATCAAGCACTTTGGATAAACTCAATGAGTTTGCAGATCAGATAATGGATATGGTTGACGGACAGTATCCTTTTTTTATCGTTTATGCGATCAGCAACGTAAACAAGAAGACCGAATACAAGTATTTTTACTCTGCTCCGTCTGAATTAGGATACAAACTGTGCGAGAACAAGATGCAGGATATATTTGACCTTCATAATATCCCTCGTGACGGAACACCTTGTTCTCCTAAAGACTTTTCTATGCCAAATAACGAAAAAGACACTCTGAAACAAACTCTGAACAGCTTTATGTTCTACTGCCAGAACGCAGGAGTGCCTTGTTTTGTTCAGATAGTTGTGGATAACAATATAAAGGATAATACGACAGAATATATCATGGATATTGTATCTCCGTACAGGCTTTTAAAAGAACTCTACGACGATAAGATCACAAAGGTACTGAGGTATACACTTGAAGAGAATATTTACCCTTCGAGAATAATGGACATAAACGACGAATCCTTCAACATCAACAAAATGCTGACCGATATAGCCGAACATGAAGATACAGAAACTGAGACTTACCCGGACGATACCTCTGAAACCTCCGGTATTTATTCAGCTATCGTCTATGATCCCGAAAATGCAGAATATGACGATGCTGTAAGCGATATTATACGCAATACTTCGGAAATAATAGATGATGCAGAGGAAAAGGCGGCAAAAGCGAAAAAGAAAGCTGAAAAACAAAATTCAGCCGAAAAAACGAGTGAAAACGAAAAGCCGAAAAAGAAAAGAGGAAGAAAGAAGAAATCGGAAATTGCCGATGTTACTGATACAGCTGATATTACAGAAACCTCCGGCTCTGAAACATCTGTGATAACAGAGGATGCAATTCCTGTCAAAGAAACAGAAACCGAGATAACAAAAGAAACAGAAACAACACAGGAAAATGAGATAATGGCGGGAACAGATACAGAACAGGAGAGCAAAACGCCCGATGTGGAAAATGCCTCCGAAACAGATGAAACTATAAGCGTCATATCTGATTATTCTTCACTCGGAGAAATTATCAAATCTAAGAAAAAGAAAAAGGAAAAGGAAAAGACTCGTTCGGAATTATACGAGAAATACAAGGATATTCTTGAAAAATTCCCGGATGATTTCTGTGACGGAGAGTACGACTGATCTTTTATGGAAAGGAGAAAAAATGAATATCAGAGGAATGAATTACAGAGTAACATTTCGCAGATACGATACAGACACGTTCAGTACAAACATTTGTGTTGCCAAAAATGAGGACGAAGTACGGGAATATTACAGTAAATATTGTGATCTGTCTGTACGTCCCGCATCCAACAGCGAATATGACGAAGCAAAACGCAAGGGTATGCCGATAGTTATTATTTAGAAAAAAACTGATTTTGTTGACTGAAATTTTCTTATATAATAAAATTGCCGAACAGATCTGACAAGAACTATTATCTGGAGAGCAAAGTCCTGTCATGGGACTGATCCTTCGTGGAGAGCGAAGAAAAACAAATCCTAATATGGGAGCATTTTCTGTCAGTGGCCTTTTCGGTAACTCTTGGTTTTATAAAAGAAAGTCGGTCCGTATCCGGCTTTCTTTTTTTTGATTTCAAAAATTTTCTGTTATGATAAATATAGAATATGACTATCCCTTTTCCTCATCACCCCAAATCACCTACATAAGCGCATTCCAACCCTGCCGTCAGCAGCCTTTCAAAAAGTCTCGCATCATAGTTTCGACGGTTGAAACGGAAGCAGAATTCATCTAGATACAGCTGCAAATGCACCCGTTCTGCACCATGATATGTGCCTGCGATGAACGCTTTGAAATTTGAGATGAACGTGTGCAGCGTGACCAGTTCATCAGCCTCCGGTTCAAAAGTTTTGAAGTGATGAAAGTACTTTTCAGCCAGCCCTTTTTTGTACGAACTTGCGTTGTCGCTGCTTATGTGTGTCCCCTCTGCAATGTTCTTGAGCGCAAATTTGCCGACCTCAATACTGTGCAAATTCGGCATTACAGCCATTTTTGCAAACATCGGTATACCCTCGCGCGATTTGGAAACAGCGACCATTATTTTCGCTTTTTCGGTACCGCGACCGCGCTTCTTTCCGTGCGTGGATGTGCCGAGATAGGTGTCATCCAGCTCCACAAAAGAGTCAAGCATATATCTGCTCTCGCGGTGACTCATAGCGATGCGCAGGCGGTGCAGGATGAACCACGCGGTCTTGTAGGTCACCTTCAATTCCCTCATTAACTGAAGCGCCGAACAGCCGCGTTTGTCGATGGTGAAGAGGTATATCGCCCAGATCCAAATCCGCAGGCTGACGTGAGTTCCGTGAAAAACTGTGCCGCTGGTCGCTGAGATCTGCTTGCGGCAGGTCTTGCACTGGTACAGCCCGCGAGTCCTGATCTGACCGCATGAACTTCCGCCGCATTTTGGGCAAACGAAACCGTGCGGAAACCTAAGCTGAAAGAAATGTTCCCGGCACTTGTCCTCAGTATCAAATCTTGTGGCGAAATCCACCACGCTGAATGCTGACTTTTTTAACCCTGACATAACGTAAAACCACCTTTTTGCGTAATCGTTATGTCTATTATAGCATATCTTTTTTGATTTGCGGGGAATAATTTCGGACAGTGACGCCGAGAAAAGCCAAATTATAAGGTTTGTGAGATTTTAATGATGCTGTGTATGTGGTGATGAGGGAAAGGGATAGTCAGAATATAGAATAACGAAGGGAGGTCATGGTGCTTTAAAGTACCTGATAATTATGAAAAAGAAAATATCTGCCTTTTTGCTATCTGTATGTATATCTTTGTCTGCCTGCAGTAATGAAACGAAATTCGTAGATAAAGGTCAGAAACGTATAGTAGGTGAAAATGAAAGCAAAGCCGAAACTGTGCAAGCCGAGAATGAAGTATTATTTTCGGATATACCGATCATAAAAAACATTTCTGAAAATCATACAGGCCATTACGAGGGAGAAATGAACCTAAATAAGAATAATGAAGAAATAAAATACGATGTTACACTGGATATAAACGATAATAACGATGTAAAACTGGAAATGACATCGGATAATGCAGAGTTCTGTATCATGTATTTTAATGACTCTATGGAAATTTTTGTGCTTAATCCTTCAGGTGAAGACTGTTTTATGTCAACGAAAAGGATAAAGCTGAATAATTTCGCTTGTATAAAAGATCACATGGCTCAGTACGCTGTTTATGCTGCTAACAATAACAGCATGTTCCGCTTCAATGAAGACAGCACAAAGATCATGCTTGACTGTAATTCAAGTACTTTGTATTCTGCAATATGCGATATGTTCGACCAGTTGAATATCAACTATACAGAGATATACAGGCTGACTAAGGAAGACCGGTCATTTATGTCTATTGCAGAAGAAATGTTCGGTGATGCCGAATATGATCTTTCGGAGGGACTGTCTAAAAACGCCATGAATGATTTTACAGCGGCATACGGTGTCATAGCACAGAGGTTCCTGCTTACAGATACCGATAAGTTTTTCTCCTTCACACTGACAGCTGATGATCAGCTTGATACAGAATATGAGCTGAAAGTCGCAGATGAAAACAACAATGACCTTTACACCATGAAAGGTGAACTAAAAAAGACAAGTGAAAGATCAGATGTTATCGCTAAGCCTAAAAACATAGAAGATTACGCAGAAAAGGACGATAGTTCTTCTCAGACAGATATAAGAGAAGATAATGATGATATTGCCCCTGATGACACTGATTCTGCTCCCGAAGACAGCAAGGAATGGGATGACAATAGCTTCTTTGATAAAAATGCCCAAAATAACGACTGGACAAATGATGAATTTTTCAAAAAATAAAACTTTGAACCATATATAATTTTTATTTGCCTTTCATTTCTGATATAATTATTATAGTATCTATAATATCTGTTACGGAAAGGAAGGGGAATAGCTTGATATACAAGGTCGATAACAACTGCATGCTGTATTTTCAGTTCATAAAAGAGATGGAAAGCAAATTCCGTTTTGAGGACAGGATAAAAAAGCTGTGCAGGATAGAAAAAAAGAACAGGTCGGAGCTTTCGATCAGTATAGAACACAAA
>JAFRUS010000059.1 GCA_017438745.1 Oscillospiraceae bacterium
CCAGGGGGCGACCGCAAAGCCCCCTGAATCTCCTCCCCTGAATCAAATCACATTACACTGACAAACTTTCATCGCCTCAATAGCATTCCTGTGGCTCTCCGGAGTAACCCCAGCACAGCACTTCTCAATAACCGTAATATCCGTCTCCGGTGAAAACGCCCTTATAAGCATCGCATTACTAATAACACAAATATCCGTACAAAGCCCTGTCATATAAACCTCATCAGGCTTTTCCTCACGAACGATTTCCGCCAGCTTCTCAGAACCGAAGGTAACCTTCTCAATAATACGCCCCTCAGCATAAGCCTTAGTCTCCTTAAGAGCATCACAGATCTCCCATCCTTCTGTCCCCTTAATGCAGTGTTTTACAGGAAGCTTCTTACCTTCAAGCGTATCCATGTAATCTTCAAAGTGTGTATCTTTAGTAAAAATAACCTCACCGTCAAACTCGTTTACAGTCTTAACAACTGCCGGTACAATACCTACCGCTTCCTTTGTGCCGAGAGCACCGTCAATGAAGTCATTCTGCATGTCAATAACCATAAGTATCTTTTTCATATTATCATTTCCCTTCCCTTTTTAACCGGAACATAAACCAGATCCGGTACTGATCTTATCCGGCAAAGCATTAAAATTTTACATACAACTTTATAAGAGCTCCGCCTTCTTTACCTATATTATATCATTAAAAGCCCCCGTAATCAATCGTTTTTTCGTCATTCGGGACCTTCTGCTGTGGGACAAAGCTCAATGTTGAATAATATTCAGTAATGGGCAAAAATCTTTTTTGTGTATTTAGGCAAAAAAATATTGAAAAGCTATTGCCTTTTTTTAAAAAAAGTGATATAATACAAATATCAACTTAGCAGACATGTTTTTTATGTATGCTTTGTTACAAAGGAGGAATTTGTATGAAAACAATTATATCAGCTAAGAAAATGAACATCCCACAGGCTTTTGACAATTACGCAAAGGAGAGACTTGATTCAAGATTATCAAAGTTCTTCGGCGACGATGCTGATGCAAAGATCGTTATCTCAGAGACAAGAGGACAGATCGTTGTCGAACTTACTGTAAGATACAACAATATTATTTACAGATCAGAAAAAAGCGCTGTTGACAAGAACGACGCACTCGACGCAGCAATCGACAAGATCATCAGACAGATCCGCAAAAACAAGACAAGAGTTGAAAAGAAACTCAAGGAAAATGCTTTTGCAGCTCCTTACGCTGAAGAAGTTGAAGAACAGTACGACTTCGAGGTTGTTAAGCATAAGAAATTCACAATGCGCCCGATGGACGTAGACGAAGCTATCCTTCAGATGAATCTTCTTGGACACAACTTCTTTATGTTCAGCAACGCACAGACAGGTTCAACAAACGTAGTTTACAAGAGAACAGACGGTAACTACGCTGTACTCGAACCGGAAGTATAATGCCACATGCAGCGGTTACGCTGTAAGATAAAATCCTAAACAGAACAGGGAAGGCTGCCGCTTACCAGGCAGCCTTCCCTGTTTTATGCAAAAGTATTGACAGTACTATGTGGTTGTGATAAAATGTTATTAAAAACCAGTGCATATGGTTTTAAAAAATAAAAAGGAGACAGAAAAAATGAAAAAACTACTTTCAAAATTCGACTACAACGCCCCTGTAATTCTTACATTTACTATCATAGCGTTTGTAGTCCAGCTCATCAGTTCGATACCGGGAACAAAAGCATTTCACAGTCTGTTTGTTGTACAGCGCGGATCACTTCTGAATCCGATCTTCTACTTAAGACTGTTCACCCACGTTATCGGTCACGGCGGCTGGGCTCACTTCATGGGCAACTTCAGCTTCATTCTTATTCTCGGACCTATGCTTGAAGAAAAATACGGAAGCAAGCGACTTTTATTCATGATGGCTGTCACAGCAGTCCTTACTGCGGCGATCAACATCGTTTTCTTCAACGTTGCTCTCTGCGGTGCAAGCGGTATCGTGTTCATGTTCATACTTCTTGCTTCATGCGGAAATATTAAAGAAGGCAACATTCCTGTAACACTTATCCTTGCTGCTGCATTCTACATTGGTAACGAAATAATCAGTTCACTCGGTCACGACAATGTATCTCAGCTTTCACACATTCTCGGCGGTCTTATAGGTGCAGGCTTCGGATTCATTTTTGCTCCGAAGAAAGATCAGAAGATCACTCCATACTGATAAAAAAATCTGTTTTATATCTTAGGAAATACTGATTAAGTCAGCAATCCGGCTTCACCGGATTGCCAGGAGGGGGAGATTACGGGGCTTCGCCCCGTGCCCCACGCTGATTTATGAATAAATCAGCGTTTTCCTTAAAATCAAAGGCGCTGCGCACATCGTAAAAGATGCACGCAGCGCTTTTCAGTTATGTTAAAAACCATATGTCACGGCACTCAAATTCCCTGCCCTCAAGATAGGAAAGTACATTTTCCTCTTCAGTTTTCCTGAACATGAGCCTGTACGCACACAGTGCCTGATATTCAAATCCGGAATGTTCATTGACCTCGCGCCTGCCGTACTTTGTGTCACCGACCAGAGGACATCCTATAAATGCCATGTGTGCCCTTATCTGATGAGTACGTCCGGTAACAAGTTCAACTTCTGCAAGCACATATCCTCCGAAGGACTGATCCACTACCCTGTACTTTGTAATAATCTGCTTGCTTCCTTCAAATTCTTCATTCTTTACCGTAACAATGTTGGTGGCGTTATCTTTCCTGTGCCAGGCTGTGATAGTCGCCTTATGCTTCTCCGGAAGTGAAGAAAGAAGACACAGATATTTCTTTACCACATTGTTTTCCCTGATCTTTTTATTGATCTCACGGAGGGCTGCAGCATTTTTCGCTCCGATGACTATACCTGCTGTATTCCTGTCGAGACGGTTGCACAGTGCAGGAGCAAATGAATTCTCAGATGCGGGATCATACTCACCGTGTTTTACAAGATAGTTCTTAAGTCTGTCAGCAAGCGTATCGCCTTCGTTTTTGCTGTCACTGTGAACTATGACACCCGGTTTCTTGTTCAGAACAATAATGTTTTCGTCTTCGTAAATGATATCTTCCTTTTTTAAAACAGCACCGCTCCGGAACACCTGCTTTTTTTCAGTTTTCTGGTTTCCGAGAAGTTCGTCGTTTATGAATATTTTAAGTTCGTCTCCGGCTTTAAGTCTGGTGGATATCTCGCATCTTCTGCCGTTGAGTTTGATGTTCTTTGTCCTTATCGCCTTGTACATAACGCTTTTCTGCAGTTCAGGAAAAGCTTTCATAATGAATTTGTCAAGGCGCTGATCAGCGTCGTTGCTTTGTATAATAAACTGTTTCATAGAGCTCCTTCAAAAGTGATGATATAGACAGTATATCATATTACTGCTTTAATTTCAATAGGTTTCACCATTTTTAAGGGTATATTTTTATAAGTGTTACACAATTTAATTTCACATTTTCCTTTGACTATGTGCAGTTTTCATGATATAATAGTATTAAGAACATCACCGGAGGTGAAATCACAGATGGGTATGAGAAAAAAATATCTGTCTTCAAAACAGCAGATAGCATGCAGCATAATAAGAATGAAGAAACTGCACATAACAGAAAAATATACAGGATCAGGTTCTGTGCTCCATTTAGCTGAGATAATGCGCAATGAAGGCGCAAGAAAAGTTATGATCGTTACAGACGAAACTGTTGCAGAGCATGGACACACGATAAATTTTGAAGAAAAACTGAATGATTTCGATATTGAATACACCCGTTTTACTGATACAGACGGCAAGGCAGATGATGAATGCCTTGAAAAAGGATTCGAACACTTTGTTTCAGAAAAATGTGATACTGTAATGGCAATAGGCGGAGGCACCGTTATCGACTGTGCCAAACTCATCGCTCTTCGCGCAGCAAATCCGTCAAAAAACATGAATTATTTCCTGGACTACACGTCCTCTCCGAAACAGGCAGTTCCACTCTACGCTGCTCCTACAACGCCCGGCAGCGGATCAGAGATTTCTCTTATCGCCTTCTACACAGACCAGAAAGGATGCAAGTGTCCGGTGTTCACGCCTGAAATGGTCCCGCGTGCAGCTGCACTGGATCCTGATTTTCTTTATACTCTCGGACCAGAAATGACTTCCTTCTGCGGCATGAACACACTTACACGCGCAATAGAATCATATATCAGTACCTACTCGGAACGTTTCTACAGGGACACACTCAATGCCCCGAAGGCGTGCAGAATGGTTTTCGAAAACCTGTACGAAGCTGTTCTTGATCCTGATAATATAACTGCTAAAATTAATCTTCTGAAAGCGTCGTACTATGCCGGTGTCTCATACAGGCGCTCCATCGGCGGATATATTTCTTCTCTGGCTAACAGAATGACCGAACTGTACGATATACCTTTCGGTAAAGCATGCGCGGTTTTCCTGCCAATAATACTCGAAGAATACATGCCGGAAATAATAACTGACCTGGCAGCCATATCTTATCACTGTGACTTTACTGATGACAGAAACACAGAAGTAGAAAATGCGTTCAGAATGATCGAACAGATAAAAGATCTTAACATGCTTCTCGGACTTCCTGATCATTTCGAGGAACTTCTTGAAAAGGACATCAACCTGATAATAAAGCGCACTCAGAACGACGTGCGTATATGCGGGTGTCCGAAGATATTTACTGACTCAGAACTTGAATCGGTGCTGTATGATCTTACGTACAAACGCAAACACTGAGAAATCATGTTTCCGTATGTCGGCAATTTTCAATTTTCTGTTTCAGGCACTTTTTATTAGTCTACAATAAAATTTAATTACGCACAAAAAAGGCAGACCCTTTCGGATCTGCCTTGATTTTTTGTCTGAACTGATTTTATCAGTCTGTCATCATACCGTTTTCGTTGAAGTTTCTTTCTTCGCCGTTGTAATTATACTTGCCAGCTCTGATAACACCGTCTTCACCGAAGTAGTAAACTGTTCCGTCCATGTTCTGGAATCCCTTCTGGAGAACACCGTCAGAGTTGAAGAAGTACTTGTTACCGTCGATTGTCTGGTAACCTGCAAGACCACGTCCGTCTGATGCGAAGTAGTAGTCATCGCCGTTCATGTTGATCCAGCCCTGCTGTACAACACCGTTTTCATCGAGGTAGTATCTGTTGCCTCTTGCGAAGATGTAGCCTGTAAGCTTATTACCGTCATCCCAGCTGAAGCAGTACTTGTAACCGTCAATGTTTCTGAAGCCCTTGCACATCTTACCGTCGTTTTCGAAGAAGCATGTCTTGTTGTTGTATGAGCGCCAGCCCTTAGCCATTCTGCCTTCGTCATCGAAGAAGTATGTGTTGTAGTTGATTTCTTTTTCGCCGCCGGTCATGATTGTGTAGTCATCGTTTGTATAGTATGTGTTGTCACCGAACTGAGCAAAGCCCTTGTTGAGTGTTATACCGTTGTCATCGAGGAAATACTTCTTGCCGTCGATCTCGTTGAGACCCTTAAGCGGTTCACCCTTGTCATTGAAGAACTGCTTGTGGCCGTCAGGTACAGCAGGCTTTTCAGGTTCCGGATTTGAAGAAGGAGCTTCTGATGGCTTGTCTGAAGGCTTTTCAGATGGCTTTTCTTCTGCCGCAGTTGTAACTGCTTCTGTAACAGCTTCTGTTGTAACTGCTGTTGTTGTAACTTCAGCTGACTGATCAGGGCAGCCGAATTCATCAAAGTTGTAAAGTGTATCATCTACACGAAGTTCACCGCTTGCTGCGCTGAAATCATCTGTGAAGTAGTGTGTGCCGTCATCGAGGATTTTCCAGCCTCTTGCGAGCTGACCGTCTTCGTCTGCGTAGAAGTTCTTTCCGTCAGCTTCGAACCAGCCAGTCTGCATTTCACCGTCTGAATTGAAGTAGTAGTCATTGCCTTCAATGTTCTGGAAGCCTGTCATTGCCTGTCCGTCGTCTCTGAAGCAGTAGATCTTTCCGTCAACTACCTTGAAGCCTGTGAACATTGCGTAAGTTTCTTCATCGAAATAGAATACCTGTGAACCGATCTTGTAAATACCGGTAGCAAGTGTTCCTTCCTTTGTAACATAAACGAGATTATCATTATATGTTGTCCAGCCCGGTGTGATTCCTCCGTTTGCATCGAAGAAATACGTCTTGCCGTCGATCTCATAAAGTCCCTGAACCTTTTCATGTGTTTCAGGATCGATATAGATCATTCTTCCGTCTATACTGTTCCAGCCGGCGCTGTTTTCAGTTGAAACAGTAGGCTTAGTACTGCCGCTTCCGCCGCGAGAAAGAAGAAATCCGATTACAGGAAGAGCTACGAGTACAGCTGCACCGAATACGCATACTGCAACGATCATAGGATCCTGTTTTTTCTTCTTGTTTCCTGAATTAAAATTAACGTTCTGTTTATTATTTTTAGCCTTAGTTTTCTTTGCCAACTTTATCACCTCATGAATAAAATTTATTTACCGGAAACATATGCTATTCAATTATACCAATATATTTTAGCATATTATAAAAAACTTTTCAAGTCTTTATCAGAAAAGTTTTTTCTTAAAGAAAATAAACGCAATAATAAGACTGAGAACTATAGTGAAAATGATTACCAGAGCAAATCCGTGAGGATTCTGCGACAGCGGCATACTCTGCGGATTCAGGTTCATTCCGTAGGCACTGAATATCATTGTCGGGATCGAAAGAACGATGGTGATAGTGGCAAGGATCTTCATGATAATATTCAGGTTGTTGTTGATGATAGATGCAAAAGCATCGGTCATGCCGCCGAGGATTCCAGAGTAGATGTTTGACATCTCCATGGCCTGCTTGTTCTCGATGATAACATCTTCGAGAAGGTCCTGATCTTCCGGATACTTCTTGACAGCCTCAGTCTTCAGAAGCTTTTCAAGCACCATTTCATTTGAACGAAGTGAAGTTGTAAAGTACATAAGACTCTTTTCGAGTTCGAGCATCTCAATAAGTTCCTTGTTCTTGGTGGACTTATGCATGTTTGTTTCAATGGCCTCGCTCTGCCTGTTTATGTTTCGGAGGTACTGAAGAAACAGTGATGCGTTTCTGTAAAGGATCTGAAGAACGAACCTTGTTTTCATGTGAGTGTGGAAATTACGTATTTTCGACTGAGCAAAGGCTTTCAGTACTTCTGTTTCTTCGAGACAGACAGTAATGATCGTCTTTTTCGTCAGTATTATAGACATTGGTATGGTAACATAATACTGCTTTTCATTGTGAACTTCTATTGTAGGAACGTCAACGATGATCATTGTGTAAGCATCTTCAATCTGGATACGTGAACGTTCCTCATCATCGAGGGCAGCACGGATGTCGTCTGTCTCGATGCCGTTCTGCTGTGCTATCTCGATAAGTTCTGTCTCTGACGGTGCAACAAGAGAGATCCAGCAGCCTTCTTCCCATGAATCAATAGTGCTGATCTTACCGTCATTGGTTTTGTAGATCT
Organism: Oscillospiraceae bacterium; assembly: GCA_017438745.1. Taxonomy (GTDB): domain Bacteria; phylum Bacillota; class Clostridia; order Oscillospirales; family Ruminococcaceae; genus HUN007. Next base: position 7,481 of record JAFRUS010000059.1, read on the forward strand.
GTTTCATAATAAAAAGTCTTACTCCCTTTCAGATCCGGACAGACGGACCTGAAAGGTCTGAAAAATCATCTGAACGGATCAAATATTTTGCTGTTAGTACACCCAGGATCGCCGTCCATTAATTTTTCACCTTCCTTTTTATAATTATGTTCAATTAATAAAACACTGATTAAGTCAGCAATCCGGATTCACCGGATTGCTTGGGCTGGTTGATTGAGGGCTTCGCCCCGTGCCCCACACTGATTCATGAATAAATCAGCTTTTTCAGAAATCTGCAAGAAGTCTTGATATGATCTCATTCGACACAAGAAATCCTTCAGGTGTCAGTGATATCACACCATTCCCGCAGTTTATAAGCCCTGTTCCATTAAGCTTCTGTGCCTGCTTAAGAACCAGCGGCGCTTCATCGGGATATCTGCCAAGATCAAGCCCTGATGTAAGACGCAGAGCAAGCATGGCTTTTTCAAAGAATCCGCAGGGATGATCCTCATTTACTTCTTCATTCTGGTGAGAATCTGTTATGAATGAGGAAAGATCACGCGGAACTTCGTACCTTTTTCCGTCAAAACAGGAATGCGCCGAAGGTCCGATTCCTATATAATCCTCGCAGTTCCAGTACTTAAGATTATGTCTGCTTTCAAATCCCGGCAGTGAGAAGTTTGAGATTTCGTACTGACTGTACCCTTTTTCCGCAAGCGTTTTCACCGCAAGCAGATAAAACTCAGCCGTCTTTTCCTCATCAGGAACATCAGAAGATATGCCGTTTCTGTAATACTCCGTTCCCGGTTCGATCTTGAGCATGTATGATGAAATATGCTTAAGTCTGAGAGAAGCAAGAGCATTTACCGAGTGTAAAAGACTTTCCTCAGTCTGTCCCTTTATACCGATCATCAGATCGCCTGAGATGTTTTCAAATCCGGCATTTTTCGCAGCACGTACTGCTTCCTCAGCTTCAGAAAAACCGTGGACTCGTCCGAGATCACGGAGCTCGCTGTCGGATGCAGACTGGATACCAACAGAAATGCGGTTCATACCGGATTTTCTTATCTCTCCGAGCTTTTCCTCATCGGCTGTTTTCGGATTAAGTTCCATTGTTATCTCGGCTTCCTTATCAAGACGTCCTTTTATACTTCCGAGAACATCATCAAAAAAGTCAGCCGGCATAAGCGACGGTGTGCCGCCTCCGAAATAAACGGTATCAAAAATCAGATCAGGATACCTTTCAAGATATCTTTCCGTATTTCTGATGACTGCCTTTTTATATTCTGCCTTAAGAGTTTCATCACTTCCCGGCACCGAGTAAAAATCACAGTAGGGACATTTTCTTATGCAGAACGGAACATGTATGTAAAGACCAGCCTTCACGATACATCGATACGGTTATTCTTTGCAAGTTTGAAAAACAGACCGTCAGCCAGACGTGCAATGAAATATGCACCTGCAAAAAGGCCTAAGCAGAACAGATAATTGAACTGACCTCTTCTGATGCACACGATCAGATAAACAAAAACTGCAAGCATAAGTGCTGTGCTGAAGATTGTCGAATCAAGTCCGTGAACTGAATGTCTTCCGCATTCAGGACACGCTCTGCCGGATGCGTTCATATTTCCGGCGAACATCTTGGCTAAAAACGAATACGATTTTTTTCCGCAGTAAGGGCATGTATACTTCATAAAAAGTTCCTCCTTATTCATCAAGCTTAAGAACACTCATGAATGCTTCCTGAGGAACCTCTACAGTTCCGAGCTGACGCATTCTCTTTTTACCTTCCTTCTGTTTTTCAAGAAGTTTTTTCTTTCTTGTTATGTCACCGCCGTAGCACTTGGCAAGTACGTCCTTGCGCATTGCCTTGATGGTCTCACGGGCGATTATCTTGCCGCCGATAGCTGCCTGAACAGGCACTTCAAAGAGCTGTCTCGGAATGTTTTCCTTGAGTTTTTCAACCATCTTTCTCGCACGTGCATAAGCGTTATCAGCATGAACAATAAATGAAAGCGCATCCACGTTGTCGCCGTTAAGAAGAATGTCAAGTTTGACAAGCTTGGATGGCTGATAGCCGATAAGCTCATAGTCAAATGACGCATAGCCGCGTGTTCTTGACTTAAGGGCATCGAAAAAGTCGTAGACGATCTCATTGAGCGGAAGCTCGTAGTGGATGTTCACACGTGTGTCGTCAAGATAATCCATTGTCTTGAAAACGCCGCGTCGGTCCTGACAAAGTTCCATGATATTGCCGACAAATTCGGACGGAGCAAGTATTTCTGCCTTGACCATCGGTTCCTCGGCAGATGCAACGACTGCAGGATCCGGATAGTTTGTAGGATTGTCGATGTATACTGTTTCACCGTTAGTAAGATTGATCTTGAAGATAACCGACGGAGCAGTTGTTATAAGGTCGAGATTATATTCTCTTTCAAGTCTTTCCTGAATGATCTCCATGTGGAGAAGTCCGAGGAAGCCGCAACGGAAACCAAATCCGAGAGCAATGGATGTTTCAGGTTCGAATGAAAGTGAGGCATCGTTAAGCTGAAGCTTTTCCAGAGCATCACGAAGGTCACCGTACTTGGCACCGTCTGCAGGATAAATACCTGAGAACACCATAGGATTTACCTTACGATAACCAGGAAGCGGCTCGTCACACGGTCTTTCACTGTTTGTTACAGTATCACCGACACGTGTGTCACCGATATTCTTAATGGAAGCTGCAATATATCCAACCTCACCTGCTTCAAGATAATCCTTGTTGATGTGATTAACTGCATCCATGAAACCGGCTTCAACAACAGTAAACTCTGCTCCGGTTGCCATAAGCTTTATTCTGTCGCCTGTTCTTACTGTTCCTTCCTTGATTCTTACGTAAATGATAACGCCCTTGTATGAATCGTAGTAGCTGTCGAAGATCAGCGCTTTGAGAGGCGCTTCAGTATCACCCTTCGGAGGCGGTACCTCCTTCACTATCTTCTCAAGAACAGCCTCGATGTTGATACCCATCTTGGCAGATATGCGGGGAGCATCCATGGCCGGAATTCCGATTATATTTTCCACCTCGCTGCATACTCTTTCAGGATCAGCAGAAGGAAGATCTATCTTGTTTACTACCGGAAGAACTTCAAGGTCGTGTTCTATTGCAAGATACGTGTTCGCAAGAGTCTGGGCCTCGATACCCTGTGATGCATCCACAACGAGTATCGCACCTTCACAGGCAGCAAGTGAACGTGACACTTCGTAGTTAAAGTCAACGTGGCCAGGAGTGTCGATAAGATTGAATGTGTACTCCTCACCGTCCTCGGCTGTGTAAAGAAGCCTTACAGCTCTGGCCTTGATAGTTATTCCTCGTTCACGTTCAATATCCATGTTATCGAGCAGCTGCTCTTCCATGTCTCTCTCAGCAACTGTCTTGGTCTTTTCAAGTATCCTGTCCGCAAGAGTTGATTTTCCATGATCTATGTGTGCTATAATACAGAAATTTCTGATCTTGTTGTTAGCCAAAAATGTTCCCTCCGTTAATTGAAAAAGATTAAAAAAGTAAATTTCGACGTATATAGTAATTATAACATATGAACAATTTAAAGTAAAGAAAAAATGCAGATTCCATAAAATCGGAATCTGCATCTGAATGTTATGATTGATATTGAATTATTTCTTAGCCTTTGCTTCTTTCTTTGCGCCAGCCTTTGCAGCAGCTTTCTTTCCGGCATTTGGTCCGTAGAGCTTTACAAACTCCTTGTTGACTGCAAGGACTACAGCAGCAGCTATATAAACTGCAAAAATGATAGCACAGAGAATGAATACTGTTGAGAATGAATCCTTTACTGCGTGCTTCATAACACCTAATGTTGAAGATGAAGCGTATGTAAGAATGTTGTAAGCCTTAGGGAAAACTACTGTTCTGTAGTAGTCATCAGTTGTCTTGCTTACATCTTCCGAGATATTATTGATCATTGTGTTGAGCTTTGATATCTCTTCTTCGACCTTTGCCTTCTGGGCAGCTGAATTAGCCTGTGTTGAAGCATTGAGTCTTTCGATTCTCTTGTTGTAGAGGTTTATCTGCTGGGCTGTTGATGAAAGATCATTCTGGATTGACTGTCTCTTTTCGAAGAGTTCATCGTATTCTGCAGAAGCAAGAGATGCTGTCATGTCTGTATCTTTCTGTGCTTCGCCCTGTGAGAAATAAAGGATTGTGTTCTTCTTGTAGTTGTTGATAGAATCATTTACAGAAGCAAGTGTTTCATTGCATACTGTAAGGTGTCTCTGGAGAGACTCGATCCTGAACATGTAATATGTAAGAAGTGTTTCCTTGTCCTTTGTAACTGAATTGATGCTTACATAGGAATCGATAGTATCAAGATTTCTTTCTCTGATAGTTTCGATAGCTTCTGTAAGGTCGGCAAATGTGTAGCCTGTTTCAGTTGAACGGAAACGTGTTGTATCATTGCTTGATACCTGTGTGATGTATGTTGAAAGCTTTGTAAGTGATGAATCAAATACATCGATTGCTTCAGCGTAGTCATAATCCTGATAGTTAAAAGCGTTGAGCGACTTGCTGAGGGACTTGTTGTATCCGTATGAATTGAAGAAGTGCTTGCTGTAGCACTCAAGCATGTTATTGATGAAATCAGCAGCCTGACTGTTGCCGAGGTTTGTTGCAGCGTAGTCAAAGTGAACTCTGTACTGTGTCGGATAGTAAGTTGTTTCTGACACTGACTGAGTTGATGAAACAGCCTGCTTGCCGTCAAAAAGATTGTTGCTTGCTGTGATTCTTGAAATAGCATTTTCAGGAATAACACCCTCGAATGTGATGTTTCTTCTGATAAGGTCTTTCTGATCTTCAGCGATGCCCATATCCTTCATTACTTCGTCAATGATCTCTTCACTCTTGATGGAATTTACGTAGAACTTGTTTCCGTTAGGATCGAGTCCCTTTTCAACTCCGTCATAAGTAAAACTTATTACAGCAGTGAGCTTCTGATATGCATCCTGCTTGACAATTGCTGTAGTCGAAACAACTATAAGAGATGCAACAATTGAAACGATAAGCCATAAAACTAGAAGTTTCTTGAGTCCAGCGATTATATCACCAAATGTTACATTGAATTGTCCTTCACGTCGTCTGAGATTTTTTCTCAGAGTTGCCCCCACACCGGCGACAATATTTTCTTCCATAACTTTCCTCCGTATACTTTATAGTATTGGCAGGGTAAAACCCTGATTCCGTAAAAAAACAGAACAGTTTCATTATATCACACAATAAATATTTTGTAAAGCCCATCACAACCCGCCTCTTGAATAAGTTTATAATATATGATAAAATAATATCACGGGGAATATTTTTGTGACCATTAACAAATTTGATACAAGGGAGGAATGACATATGTTAGAGAAGGCAATATCCCAGACAGTAAAAAAATCCGCACTGCAGGAAATGAACAAAGAACTCAGCGAATCGCTTCCGCGTCTTCAGCTTAAAATAAAAGAGCAGAACAGACCGGTCATACTGGTTTTTGAAGGCTGGGAGGCATCAGGAAAAGGCAGCGTCATATCATCTGTCATAAAATATCTGGATCCGCGTTTTTTCAAAGTATTCACGGTGGAGGCACCTGACGAAGCTGAAAAGCGATACCCTTTCATGAAACGGCACTGGGGCATGATACCGGAAAAAGGGAAAATATCAGTTCTGGATAAAAGCTGGTACTCCGAGCTTGCATGTGCTTTTCTCGAAGGAAAGATAACTGAAAGCGAATACGACAGAAGAATAATTTCCATAAGAAATTTTGAACGTCAGCTTTCAGACGACGGCTATATTATAGTAAAGATATTCCTTCAGATAGACGCCGACGAGCAGAAAAAGAGAATGAAAAAACTCAGCGATGACAAGAAAACAAAGTGGCGCGTAACGGAAAACGACAGATTCCAGAACAGAAATTACAGCAAATACTACCGTACATACGATGATCTGCTTTCCATAACGGATTTTCCGTTCGCTCGCTGGAACGTGATCGACGCGAAAAGATCCACTTTCACAAAACACATGGTATACACTATAATCAACGAAACTGTTACAAATGCCATGAACAGCACGAAGCGTTCCATTTCACGCACATCACCATTCAGGCTTATCGATATGCCGAAGCTTTCCGAAACGGAACTGGACGGAAAAGTTATAAGCACGGAACGCTACCCTGAACTTCTGAAAAAATATCAGAAGAAACTTTCAGACATTCACAATATACTATATAAAAAAGGGATACCGCTTATACTATGTTTTGAAGGCTGGGACGCAGCCGGCAAGGGCGGCGCTATAAAACGAATATCATCGGCTCTTGACCCGCGCGGCTATGAAGCAGTTCCGATATCCGCTCCTGACAAAACCGAGCTTGCACACCACTATCTGTGGCGTTTCTGGAACCGCATCCCTAAAAGCGGACATATCGCAATTTTCGACAGGACCTGGTACGGTCGAGTAATGGTCGAAAAGATCGAAGGTTTCACTGAAAAAAGCCGGTGTGATGCAGCCTTCAACGAGATCAATGAATTTGAATACGAACTCACAGGTTCAGGTGCGATAGTTATAAAATTCTGGCTGCACATTGACAGTGACGAACAGCTGAGAAGATTCACCGACCGCCAGAACAATCCGGAAAAGCAGTGGAAGATAACTGACGAAGACTGGCGTAACCGCGACAAATGGGATCAGTATGAACAGGCCGTGGATGAAATGATCGCCAAAACATCCACCGCTTTCGCTCCGTGGAACATCATTGAAGCAAACAACAAACTCTACGCCCGTCTGAAGATAATAAACATTATCATAAAAACCGTACAGAATCATATAAAAAACCTGCCAGGCAGCAGATAAAATCGGTTTTTTTAATCATATTTAAGTTGCATGACGACCTCGTTTTGTAGTATAATTTAAATGGTTATGTATGGTCTCACATTCATTACACACACTTTAAATTATATTTTATATTAAATGCAAACAGATTGCAGAAAGGTTGATTTTCCAATGAAGAACAAAAAAATCTGGAGTCGCTTTCTTGCAGGCGCACTGAGCCTCACTGTCGTCAGCAGTGCTATGGCTCCGTCACTTGTGGATGCAACAGCCGGAGATCCGCCGCCGGAGATATGGGACGATGAACGAGTTTTCCCTGATCCGGATTCATTCAGCTACGATGACGTTGAAATTAACTTCGCCAAGGCACTTCAGTATGTCCTCTATTTCTATGACGCTGAAATGTGCGGCAAGGATGTAAATCCTAAAACCGGAGAAAAGCTCCGTCAGCTCGAATGGCGCGGAGCGTGTCACGTTGAGGACTACGCGATCCCTCTCCAGCCTGTTGACATGGAAGGTGCTGACGCAAAGTTCGGTACTAACCTCTCACAGGAATTCATCGATGAGTACAGAGACATCCTTGATCCTGACGGTGACGGTACCATCGACTGCGGCGGCGGTATGCACGATGCCGGTGACCACGTAAAATTCGGTCTTCCTGGTACATACGCAGCTTCGACTCTCGGATGGGGCTACTACGAATTCAGGGACGCCTACAAGGATACAGGAAACCAGGAACACATCGAAACTATTCTTCATCAGTTCAACGACTTCTACATGAAGGGTACTTACCTCGATGAAGACGACAAGGTAGTAGCTTTCTGCTATCAGGTCGGCGAAGGCAACAACGACCACAACTACTGGTGCCCTCCTGAACTTCAGGACACAAAGATGCTCCTCAACTTCGCAAGACCTGCATACTTCGCAACTGTAGACACACCTGCTTCAGATATGTGTGCAGGCGCTGCTGCTTCACTCGCTATCAACTACCTCAACTTCAAGGACACAGAACCTGAATACGCTGCTGAAAGTCTTAAGAAAGCCATCGCACTATATGACTTCGCTCGTGAAACTCACAAGGAAGCTGAAGACAGCAACGAAGTACTCAGCCTTGGTTACGACGGCGGTTTCTATACTTCAAGCTACGACTACGATGAACTCGCATGGGCTGCTGTATGGCTCAACATCTGTACAGGCAAAAAGGAATACATCGATCACATCAACTCAGTTGATACTTCTGAAGTAACTGAAACAGGCGGTTACAAATATACCGGATATATCAAGAGAATCATGGAGACAACAGGTTCTACATGGCAGAATATCTGGGTACACTGCTGGGATACAGTATGGGGCGGCGTTTTTGCAAAGCTCGCACCTATCACAAACAACGAACGTGACTGGTTCATTTTCAGATGGAATCTCGAATTCTGGTCAGGCGAACCGCACCTTAAGTGTGCAGGCCTTGCAGACGAGATCTGGAACATGGACTACCAGCACATCAAGGACGTTGATCCTAACGACAAGACATACATCAACATGTCACCTTCAAAGTTTTCTGTTGTAAACGAATACGGTTCATGCCGTTACAACACAGCTGCAGGTCTCTGTGCTGCCGTTTACAGAAAGGAAACTGCAAAGTTTGACGAGGAATACACAGGATTCACTGACTGGGCTGAAAGACAGATGGAATACATCATGGGTAAGAACCCGATGAACCGTCCGTACATCGTAGGCTACTCACCTACAGCAGCTTCACATCCTCACCACCGTGCAGCTCACGGCTCAACAACATTCAGCATGGACGATCCGATTGATCAGGCACATACACTCTGGGGTGCTCTCGTAGGCGGTCCTGACTCAACAGACTGGCACAGAGACATCACTAAGGACTACGTTTACAACGAAGTTGCTGTTGACTACAACGCTGGTATCGTAGGCGATCTTGCTGCTCTTTACAAGTGGTACGGAACAGAAGACATGAAGCCTGAAGAAAACTTCCCTCCGAAGGAACCTGAAAAGACAGACTTCTGGATCGAAGGTAACGTTGTACAGGAAAACGTTGAAAGAACACAGGTAACTGTACGTGTACACAATGACACAACACAGCCTCCGAGATACCTCTACACTGAAAAGCTCAAGGCACGCTACTACTTCGATATATCGGAACTCGTTGCCAAGGGACAGAGCATAAAGGATGTAAGAACTGAAGTTTACTACGATGAAGTTCAGTCGACCACTGACATGAAGGAAAGCGCAAAGGTATCACAGCCGATACATCTTAAAGACAATGTTTACTACGTTGAAATGGACTGGACAGGTACTCTCTGGCACGGTGCAAGAGCTCTGCAGTTCGGTATTCTCGTAGGACAGGATGCTGAATACGAAAGCAACTGGGATGCTACAAACGACTACAGCCGTGAAGGTCTTGAAATGTCCGAGGAATTCGGCCCGACAGACAGAATCCCTGTTTACTTTGAAGACGAACTCGTTTACGGAACACCTTATGGTGAAGAGCCAAAGGAATTCCCTCCGATAAACCCATCAGAAGAACCTGACACATCTGCTGCAAAAACACCTGCAACAAAGACTCCTGCTACAAAGGAACCTACTGACAAGACAAGCGAACTCATCTACGGTGATATCAACGCAGACAAGAAGGTTGACGTTACAGACATGTCACTCTTAAGTCTTTACCTCATCGGCGACCGCAAGCTTACAGGTGATCAGCTCAAGGCTGCAGATGTACTTACTGACGGCACAGTAAACCTTACAGACCTTGCAACACTCAGACAGTATCTTTCAAAAAAGATCAAATCTATCGGACCTGAAAAATGATCGTCAGAATGATTTGTACCGACCTTGACGGGACTCTGTTACGATCTGACAAGACCGTAAGCGATTATTCCTTAAATGTTCTTAAAAGAGCATCGGAAAAAGGGATAATCGTTGTCCCCGTCACAGGACGGCATCTTAAAGGAATACCGCAGAGCATTCTGGATCAGGGCGTGAGATACGCCATATGTTCAAACGGTGCAGGTCTTTACGACGCTGCTTCGGGTGAAATGCTTAAGGAAGAATGTATTCCTGAACACATCATGAATGAACTTGTTGATGTTTTTCCTGAACTCGATGTAATGTCCGATCTGTTCACATGTGAAAACGCATATACAGATGAACGCAGTCTTGACGTACTCAAGGACGTTGACGCTTCTGATGCCGTAAAGGCTTACATAAGAAGCAGCAGAGTCACCACCGGCGGAATAAAAGAGTTCTACCGTGAAAGCAGTCCGAAAGTTGAAAAGATCACAGTAAATTTCCGTAAGATAAACGGAGTATTCAAAAACCGTGACACTCTTCTTTCCATACTTGCAAAGTACGATGATGAACTCGTTTATGTCACAGGCGGTGCGAACAACATCGAAATCACATCGAAAAAAGCAACAAAGGGAAAATGCATAACAGCTCTTTCCGAAATGACCGGAATACCGCTTTCAGAGATTGCCGCTCTCGGTGATACGGAAAACGATCTGAGTATACTTGAAACAGTCGGCATAAGCATTGCGATGCTCAACGCTGACAGTAATGTAAAGGAACTCTGCCGGTTCACCACTGATCATGACAATGACTCAGACGGTGCAGCAAAGTTTATCGAAAAAATGATAAAATAAAAAATACGGACAGTGCCAGCTCGGCATTGTCCGTATTTTTTTATTAAGAAAACGTTAAATTATTGCGTTGAATGGAGCGAAGCCCCGCATTCCCTCTCCCGCAGATCCGGTGAAGCCGTATCTGCGGCTTATCATTCTTTAATATTCGTAATAAAGATTAAGATCTGTATCATAATTGATACCGTCTACCCTGCCTTCATCGGTGTACTGCCACATAACAAACTTATACGGGAACTCCGGATAATCCTTATACTCTGCAAGCCAGAGAGGATACTCCGAAATCACCTCCATATCATATTTGTCAAACTGGTCACGAAGAAGATTGAGTGAAGCATAGATTATCGGCTTGTATCCGTTCTCCTCGATCGTACGGCAGAATGTGAGCGCACACTCACAGAGTTCTTCACCTGCAAGGTCATCGGTTCTTGCATCATCATGCGTGACCGGTTCCCAGTCATATGCGACCGGACAGGTAATGCTGTAATCTTTTATAAGATCAAGTACAAAACGTGCTTCCTCCTCAGCCTCTGCACTGGTAGTGGCCTGCGAGAAAAAGTACACACCTGTTTCAAGACCTGCATTCTGCGCACCGGTCATATTCTTCTGAAAGTATTCGTCGATGTTGAGCTTACCGCTCTCGTAGCCTCTGAATCCTGCTCTTACCATAGCGTAATCAACTCCGGCTGCCTTTACCTTCGGCCAGTTGATCTCTTTCTGAGCATAGGAAACATCGATGCCTGTTTTTGAAACTCTGTCACCTTCGCTGTATTTTATAAATCCTTTGTCCTTATAGAATTTCGTCGTATCGAGCTTTGTAAATGTCACATTAATGCCAGGTACTGTGAACGGTCCCGGATCAGGCATTGCCCTTTCCCTGCCTGAAAGAAGAAATACAAAACCAACTATGAGCAGTAGAATTGCTGCAGCAAGTACAGATCCGATTATTATAAGTGATTTTAAAGGACCTGTTTTTTTTCTCATATTCTCGTTTATGATCATAAGTGCTGAAAACGTCTCCCTGAATAATTATTTATTTTCTGCTTCCAGAGTCATAAAACTCTGAATTTCTGAAAATAGCGCTACCCCTGTTATCATTCTTGTTCCCCGTTTTCCCGTTATCATTCAGCAAACAGATCGTAGATCTGATCATTGTTTTCCTGTACTGCAAGCATATCCTGCTTCATGTGTATGCTGTCAAAAACATCTATGACACCGTCAGCATTAATATCCCCGCTGTCGCTGACATTATTTTCGGCTGTACCAAGTATATGCTGCTTTACATAATAGTTATCCTCCGGATCAATGGCACCATTCCTGTTGATATCACCCGGACGCGCATTTACTTTGACGATAAGGCCGCATGAGAGTCCTTTGTACGTAACTGTTATAATACTTTCACCAGGCACCATCGTATTGCCTTCGCACCCGTAGTCTTCAACTATTTCCTCATGTCCGTCATCAAACTGTGCGACAATGACCATACCGGCATTTTCAAATATCTCGCCGGCAAGATATTCTGTTTTCTGAGGCATTGCTCTCAGAATAATATCCACTGGCGGTTCATCGGCTCCAACCTTTTTAGCGTAATTGAGAACACACCATCCCGGCTTGCCGTTATATTCAGTTCTTCCCCATGTATACTCATCGTCCTTGAACGTCTCATACACAGTTATGACCGCTTCGTAAGGCACAACGTCAAGCACATCGAAGTTCGTTCCGTGATTGTATCTCAGTCTCACGCCCGTAGTTGAGGTTATGCTGTACTGGTCAAATTTTTCCTCATCAGGCACGGTGACAGTCTCAACTTCTCCCCTGATATGTTCCGCGTAATCAAGAACGCACCAGCCGCTCATTCCGCCGTACTCCGTCTTTCCCCACAGAAAACCGCCGATTTCTTTCTTTTCATCAACGGTGATCGTCTGGTTATAAGGAATCACATTTATTATTTCAGATTCAGTATCAGAATCTTTCCGGAGCCTGATACCGGTCGAGGATGTTACTCTCCATTTTTCTCCCGTTTCATTTACCGAATAGTCAACACCCGAAAGGAAAAGAGCTGCTTCCTCCTCGCGACGGCGCACTAGTCCCGGAAGCACTTCTCCGCCGGCTTTGCACCAGAGTTTAAAGGCATCGGTTATCTGTTCAGGTGTGTAGTTTTCGATGCCATTAATAAGATATGTTCTTATGGTGACTTCGGAAGTATTGTTCCATACATTGCCCATGTTGTACGTAAAGCTAACAAGCGCATCGTACTGGTTCTGGGTAACTGAAAGGCCGTACTTGTCAAGAAAATTCTTAACGAATTTTTCATAGACAACAACTACCTCGCGAAGCAGTCGGTCAGCCTCCGCCTCAGTTATACCGTCAGGATAGTCATCCTTGCCTACCCCTGTGCCGTATCCTATCGACCACTGATGGTAATCCCACTGGGCATACTGGGAAAATCCTTCAAAGCTCTTTATAAGAGCAAGTCCGTTCTCGCTTATCTGATATGAAGATGCTGAACAGACGACATTGTAATTATCATTTAAATAAACTTCCGAAAAAAGTTCTGAACCTGCAAGTGCAAAAGCAAGAAGCAGACTCATACATTTTCTTTTCATTTACTTTCCTCCGATCTGCCTGTTATCTGAGATCAGCTGTCATTTCATTTCTGATGTGTGACAGCTTTATTCAGATACTGCAGCTTTGGCGCAGGATGCGCAGATATCCGAAAGGCAGCATTCACTGCATACCGGTTTTCTTGCCCTGCATATCTCACGGCCGAAAAACACAAGACGATGACAAAGATCAGATCCTTCAGAAGGAGGAACGATCTTTCTCAGGTCAGTTTCGACTTTATGAGGTTCAGTATTCTTTGTAAGGCCAATTCTTCCTGTTATCCTTATACAGTGTGTATCAGTGACTATCGCCGGCTTTCCGTAAACGTCACCGAGAATAAGATTGGCCGTTTTCCTTCCCACACCCGGAAGTGCAGTCAGTTTTTCCATTGTGTCCGGCACTTCGCCGTCAAATTCGGAAATGATCATTGCAGCCATTTCCTTTATGCTCTTTGCCTTGTTCCTGTAGAAACCGCAGGGCTTCACTATTTCCTCAAGTTCAGGTAAGGAAGCGTCCGCAAAGCTTTGCAGCGTAGGATATTTTGCAAACAGATCTTTCGTGACTATATTAACACGTGCATCAGTACACTGCGCCGAAAGTCTGGTCGCAATAAGCAGTTCATATGGTTTGTCGTAAACAAGTGAACAGACCGCTTCAGGATATTTCTCCTTAAGCCGTTCACACACCAGAATTGCCTTTTCTTTTTTTGTCATAATGTTCTTTTGCCTCCATCAGCAGGATCCTCTCCTGCGGATCGTCAAGGCTTCTTATAGCCTGATCAAATTCAAGATTAATAGTCCGGAAGCTGCAGTCCTCCGGAATTCTGAGTTTTCTTTCTGTGTATGTTCCAAAATACATGATCGTCTTCTGCTTTTTGCCTTCAGGAGTTCCGAGGGTGTACTCAGTTTTGAAGTCATCAACGTCAGGCTTTATTCCGGTGTAGTAATTCACCACACGAACGGAAGCCTGCTTTTCAGACTCGCCGTAGTTTATGACATCTTTTATAAAACTGACCTTCTTTGTTTTTTTGTCCTCAGCAAGAAGAAACCTGATCTTGTCACCGTAGTCCTTTACAAGTATCATTCCGCAGACTATGGTCATGAAAAACTCAAAATCAGACTTGTACTGTCTTTCGTAGAAGCCGAGACATTCACGTATCTGCTGTTCACAGTAGAGTTTTCCCTCAGGCGCAGCAACAAAAAGAAGCCGCTCTTTAGCAGGGCGCTTTATAACAGCGAGTATCTTTCCCCTGAAGTCTTCGGAGACATCTTCAGCACCCATAATATAGATCATGTGCCTTTCCTGTTTAGGAAGATCTTTTTCAGCTGTAAAGAAACCCATCTTCACAAGATAACTCACGCTCTTGCGTCCGACGTTTCTCATACCCTGCTGCTTGTCAACTGTAATATCAGCGTCTCTTCCAAGCAGAGAATTACGATTATTTGTCACACCTATTTATCCTTCCTGTCAAATGTATACTTTTTTATTTTACCACAAAAACTTATTATATGCAAGTTTGGCCACCAAACGTCGTATTTACGCAGTTTACACAAAACACCCTGACCTTTCGGCCAGGGTGCGCAACAGGTTATTTCATGTGTACTTTCTTTTCAGCCTGCTGGAATGAATCCTTCAGTTCTGAAAGCATCGGGATGATCGGCTTTAACACCTCAACACGCTTGCGGATATTCGCCTGAACAAGAGTTCTTATGAAGTAATCGTAAAGCATGTGCAGGTTTGAAGCTATTTCGTACTTATAATCGAGGATGCCGTCAAGGTAGTGGATTATTCTCTGCGCCTTTCTGATAGCCTTGTCAGCTTCATCCAGGTCATTCTTCTCTTCAATATAGAAAACTGCATGATTGAGCATCTTTATGCATTCCTCGTAAAGAACTATTATAAGCTCTCCCGGTGTCATGGTCATTATCGCCTGTTCTTTGTAGTTGTTATATGGGTTTGAAGCAGCCATAGAAGACTTCTCCTTTCGGGTAGATTAAATAGTGTTGTTACTGTGAATACCGGATGGATCATCAGGCATTCACCGATGTTGTTATCAGAATCCTCCGCCTATCATTGATGCGAAGTAATTTGCTGTTGAATTCATATTTCCAAGAGCCGATTCCATCGAGTTGAACTGTTTCCACAGTCTTTCCTTTCTGGAGTCATACTGTTCCTTGAGCTTTTTGATAGTTTCCTTGATAGTATCGATACGCTTGCTTATAGTATTGTTCTTTTCAGTAGCCTTGCCCTTGAGTCCGGCAAGTGATACAAGTGAACCAGGCGAACCGGAAGAAGTATTGGCTGCCTTCTTGCATGCGCTGTCAAGTCTTGAAGCTATGCCGTTTGAGCCTGTAAATATATCAGCAACGCCCTTGGCATCGTTCTGGATAGCATCCTTGAGCTTGTCCTTGTTAATGGTAAGCTTGCCGTAATCTTTCCAGTCACTGCTTGATTCTATTCCTATCTCGGAAAGAAGCTTCTTGTCTCCTACCTTAGTATAGAGAACTGTACGCATTTCATTGAGGAAACTTGAAATATCATTGTCTCCGCTTAAAAGGCCCTTGTTGGTCTTTTCCTCCCACTTCTTGATCTCACTTTCAGTCATTTCATCCTTCTGTGCATCAGTAAGAGGCATGTACTGCTTGTACTCAGCCTTTTCGTGGGTCCTGTCATTGAGATCCTTGATAAGAGCATTGTAGTCTTCAACGAATGAAACTATGTTATCAAGCACCTTGTCATTATCGTTTGTGGTCTCGATGTTTACAGGGCCATCAGTTTTATTTTTAAGAGTAAGGTTGATGCCGTTGTATGTAAGATCATTGCCGGAATACTCTACTTTTTCACCGTCAATTATTGCAATTGCATCTTTTCCTTTTGCTTCTACATACTGCTCAGGATCTATTGACGATACGCCAAACATTTTTTTAAGTACACCATTAGCAGTTGTATCACTCGCTGTTATAGAAGATGATGATCCTGTTTCCTGTCCGGTAATACTAAACTTGTCATTAAGAGAATTGTAGGTGATAGTAACACCTGCACGACTCTCATTTACTTCCGTCATCATATCAGAAAGCTTAGTATCGCCTGTAAATGAGAAGTTTGTTCCGTTTATAGTGAACTCGATCTTATCAGAATCATTATATCCGTAAAGATCTTTAAGTGTCATCGATGTATCAAGCTGATTTGTCGCACCCTTTGAATCCATACCTATGAACTGAAGAGCACTTTCGTCACCCTTAACCTTGATGTTCTTTCCGGTGCCGGCCGTAATCTCGCCAGTACGAGAATTAAAACTGATACCTGAACCGAAGGCCTGGAAAAGCTTTTCACTGAAGCTGTCAGCTGTATCTGTTGATGTCAGTGAGATGTCTTTTGTAACGCCGTTATATGTAATATTCAGCTTGCCCTTTGATTCGATCTCCGGAACATCAGCTGTAACTTCTGAAGTTCTTGAAGCTTCCTGCTTACTGCTGAAACCAAGAGCTTTAAACTCATCTGAATTATCTCCGGCTTCGATGGTGATCTTGTCAACAGCGGCGCTGCCTTCGAACTTAAGTTTCTTGTCATCGCCGGAATTATCGTAGGATACGCTTATATTTAAATTCTTAGCCGAAAGAGCGTCATTGAGTTTCTGAAGAATAGCATTGTCGTCATCGTTTTTGCTAAGGTTTACTTTAACATCGCTGCCATTAACCTTGAATGTATAATCCTTAGCTTCCTCTGAAAGCTTTGACTTGTCAAACTTTCCAGAAGTAACGGATGCATTCTTTACTGATGCGCTGTTACCGTTCACTGTAATATCTGTTGAAGCTCCTGTTCCTGAGAACTTAAGCTTTCCGTCTGAGCCGACTGAAACAGATACATCAACAGCAGATGATGAATTCTGTCTGTTGTATGTTGTTATATCCTTGTTGATCTTGTCGGCCATATCACTTGCCGATGCACAACCGCTGATATCAACTTCAATGTCTGTACCCCCGACATTGATAGTCATTTTAGTAGCAGAAGCTGACATAAGATCTCCGCCAACTTTAACTTCCATATTACCGCTGGCACTGGTTTTACTTGTAAACTTAGCCTTAGAAGCAAGCTGCTGTACTTCAACATCAAAGCTTCCCTCAACCGCATCCGCTGTTGAAACAGCCTTTACTGCAGAAGATGTACTTTCAGTAGTTGTACTCTTGAAGCTGGAAGTAAGAGCGAGAGATTTCTCACCGGTAACCGAAAAATATTTTCCCCGGAAATCATTGATCTTGTCAATAACCTCACGATACTGATCCTGCTTCATTTCAAGAACTTTCTGCTGCTGTTCCTGCTTGTCTATTTTTGTCTGCATGTCGCTCATCATTGACTTGACAAGACTTTCAGTGTCAAGTCCTGAGTTCATGCCTGAAATACCTTTATTGCTGTAGGATGCATTCGTATACGTATTTTCTGAACTTGAACTTACCTGCATATGTATCCCCCCTGATCATAATATTTAGGAATCACCGAAAATCATCAGCACAGGTGTAGTAGGGAATGTCCTGTAAACTCCGCTTACGATATATCCGAATTTAACGGAACTGATGAAATTATCAGTGTCTGAGTGCTTGTATTAGATTAATCTGCTTATTATATTATTCGGCATTTTTACATTTTTTTAAAGAGTTTTTTAGAAATTTTCATATAATTCTGCTTTTTTGTGAAAATCCTCTGTACCCCTGCCCCTGTGTCTCATTAACAGCGCTGTAGAACTTAGCTGCCTTGGCACTCTGGCCGTGATTGTTCTCTTTTATTTCTTCAAGAACTCTGTCCATAGACTTCTTCAGTCTGTCCTGAACCATCGGTATGGCTGCACTTATCCTGTAGGCAACAGCGTTTACTTCCTGCCTTTTCTCAAATACTTCGGCATATTCATCAGCCACGTCTTTTCTGTCAGTAAGCGGTTCTGTCGCCTTTTTCAGTTCGCCGGTCTCATCTTCGGCACATAATGAATATATCCCTGCAAAAAGCTCATCGGTGATCTCGCGGTATTCGTTTATTCTTTCCACTGAAATGTCAACATCATCAGGTGAACAAACGTAAAGCTCACCTATTTCCTTTTCCATTTCAAGCAGCACTTCCACGATCTCGTCGAAGATACTGCAAATTTGTGCTGTGCGTTCACTGTAGTCCATATTTCTTCTCCTTGCTTTAATAAAAATACAGTAAACGAAAATTTTTTCGTTCGCGGTATATTCCAATTCATCGGTTTTTGTGGTATAATAATAGAATAATACGATTATTTGGGGGTGTATGATCAGTGTTTCCTGTAAAATGCAAAGCAATACTCAAACTGATAAACGGTGAAATACTGGAATACGGTTTTGCTTCGTACTCGGCTGAAGACCAGCACTTAGACTTTACAGCTCAGTTTGTGCCTATTCTTCAGATCAATTCAAAAGTCACCGTAGTTTGTACTGAAAACGGAGTTACCACACACGTTTTCACTGGTGAAGTTTATCTTTCCTCGCCTAAACTCCTCCGTGTCATCTCACTTAAATGCGCGTTTATTCTCGGTGCTGAAAGAGTGCTTGCCGCTCACGTACCGTTTGAAGCACAGGTTTATGTACCGGCCTTCAGACACAGCCTTTTCGCAAACAGACTTACCTACAGATGGGAAGAATGCTGTATAAAGGCCATATCCATGAACGGAGCCGCAATAGAGTGTCCGGAGATCGTCAGTGAATTTGCTGACAAGATCACAATAAAAATTTCCGATCCTATATTCTCTAAGCCTACGGAGCTTCATCTCCACACAGGAGAAAAGGGGCTCATGTTTGGAAATCATACCAAATACAAATATAAAATCGGAAAAATCAATAAACGATGTGAAAATGAACTAAGAGCATTCATACGCAATGCAAATATGGCGTTGCTCGGCAACATAGAAATGGTCGACGAGCAGACACTATACAGTAACTGATCAGAGCAGGAGTTCCGGACTTCCCCGCAGCTCCTGCTTTGTTATTTAAATTACTTCTTGATCTGACCAAGCATATTCTTGAATGCGTCAGGCGCAACAGCGTCTGATGCTTTTTTATTGCTCTCCATGGTCTGACGCAGTTCGCTTCTTAACACCTTAACGTCCTTAGGTGCTTCGATACCGAGTCTTACCTTGTCACCGCTGACTTCAACGATCTTGATCTCTATATCTTCATTTAAGTAAACTGTTTCCCCCACTTTTCTTGACAGTATAAGCATTGTTAGTCCTCCTTAACATTTTCAAAAAGCTTATAGCGAATAGTGTAGTCCTCCTCAGCAATGAACTGAGCAGCCCTTCTCTCATCAAGATTTACAACGATAGGACTCTTAAGGTTTACAGTAGATTCACCGAAATTATCAGCTACTACCATTACGAGCCACATTTCATATGTTCCCTTGCCGATCACCTTTGCGATATCTTCCTCAAATGTCGGTGCATATTCCTGATTCAGTGTTTTAGGATTTGCAAGCACAAAGCAGAGATCTGTATCATCAAGGCACTGCAGCCAGATAAATTCGCCGTTAAGTGATTCATCGATCATGAATACATATCTTTTGTTTTCCTCAAATCCTAAGATTGGCTGTTCAAATGTAATGATGTCATTCTCTGAGATCTCGATCTCGCCAAAAGTTCTAGTGTTTACTTTCATAATTACCTCCGCATTCGTAGTTTTTCTGCGGCAATGCCGCGGTCAACTGTATTCAGTAGTTTATGTCCTGTACTTTAGCACTTTGTCAGCGCATGTACGGGTTAAAAAACAGGGAATGTGTCGTACGGCACATTCCCTGTTATGTTCCTATTCTTCCGGTTCTTCATAATCAGGTGCGGAACTCTTTGGCACGTAATTGAAACCGCCAAGATATTCAAATTCCACATGTGCATATTCTTCAACTATCTTTCGTGGCTGAGGCTTCGGTGCATGAAGCTTGACCGCCTTCGGAGCTTCTTTCGGCTCCGGTTCCCACGATTTGTCCGGTACTACAGAATCCATACTGTCTATCGCTGAATCTATAGTAGCTGCCGACTGTATGTTCTGACGCATATATTCCGCACAGGTCGGTTTCGGCTCAGGCTTGACGTTTTTCTTTCCGTAGCAGTAATTTATACTGTACTCGTTTCCTTCAGTTTCCGAAGCACTTTCGTGCCGCATACTGTCAGGCTGACGATTTATGAATTTCTGCTGAACGCCGCCGGTAGCTTTATTGCCGACCACATTACCGTCGTACATCTCCGGATTGTTTTTTGAAGAATGTGTATTTTTAACCGGAATTCTTACATTCGCTGAATTAACTTCAGCATTTTCAGGAGAAAAGTCTGGATTGTTCTCAGCCGAAACATTCTCCTGTTCTCTGAATTTAATCGGAACTGTTGTTATTTTCAGAAGCTGCATTCAAATCCCTCCCTGAATAATGAATAATCAAACTTTCCATGTTAATATACATACTTCTATTTACTTGTTCTTATTTTGACATACTACTCTGTAAAGATTTTACGGAAAGTCTTTACAGAAATTAAGTTATATTATGATTAACTGAAATATTATCAGTTTACATAATCCATAAGTGATTTAGGAACGATATTCTTACCGAACTGAAGCACCAGGTTCCAGGCATTCTGATAACCAAGGAAATTGGTTATTTCAGTTGCATCATCGACCCCTTCGATATCCTTCTGCATCTTCTTGAGTGAAGTGTTTTCGGCTTCGAGTCTGTCGAGATTAGTCTCAAGGAATTTCGTTCTTACGCCTATCTCGGATTCTGCTGAGATGATGCCTTCAGTCTTTTTCTGGAAATTGTGCATTATCGCACTGAGCTTGTCGATATCAGAATTTCTGATGGCATCCTGCATATCGGTCATCATATCGTATATATTATTTGATACGATCTCAGAATTTCCTGAACCTGAACCGGTAGCACCAGCCTGAGCCTGAATACCCTTGATCTCATCGTATGAAACTTCAGTCTTGCCGTAACCGAGTACATTTACTCCGTCAACAGTAACTCTGAACGCCGTTTTCTGAGCGACCTTACCATTGGACGCAACATTCATATCAAGACCTACGTCAATATAACTGTCGCCGGTATATTTGAGTGAATTACCGTCTGCATCATAGTAATTTTCAACTTCAGCGCGAACTGTCGCAACTGATTTTCCGCTGCTGACGCTGCCATTAATGTTGATTTTATCTATTATCTGAGCGCTGCTGAGCATTTCATTCATTTTTATGCCTTCGCCTGCACCGGTTCCCCAGCTGTAGTTCATATATCCGTTTTCGTCCGGCTTAAACGGATTGGATTCAACACCAACACCGCCCATAACATACTTGTTATTGTACTTTGTATTGGCAAGTCGCTGGATCTCGTCCTTTGCACCGTCAAGGAAAGAAAGAAAAGCTTCTTTACCAGCCTCAAGAGTCGGCGTGTTAAGGCACTTGAACATTTCAGACTGAACGTTTGAACAGATATCGTTCATCTGCTTTAAGCAAGTCTCAGCCATGTTAAGCTGCTCCATTGAAGTATTCACATTATCTGTCATCTGCTCATTCCTGTAAAGTCTCGACCTTACACTTATAGCACGTGTACCCTGCTGGACATTCTCTGAAACTTTCTGAAAGTCTCTTCCGCTCTCAACACGTTCCATTGCCTGGTTCATAGCATACTGTGAACCGTTGAGATTTTTCAGATAGGTCCTGTTGGTAGTACCGCTCGTTATTCTCACTGACATATCATCTCACCCCCGTTCTTCCCTATCCAAGAGCTCCTATCTGGTTGATGATAACATCAAGAAGTTCATCCATTGTAGTCATCATCTTTGCAGCAGCCTGGAAAGCTCTGTTATGAGTAAGCATTGCGACAGTTTCCTCACTTTCGCTGACACCTGTGATATTTTCACGGTTGTCCTGAAGTTCGTTGGAATACTTCTCGCAAGCTTCATATTTTGATTTTGTATAACTAACGTCTGAACCTATCTTTCCTGCATAATCAGAAATGAAATCCTGAAGTGTACCTTCGTATCTTTCAACTCCGTTGTACATAACATGCTTATCATTTGTAAGCTTGCTGATCATGTCAAGGAAATATGAATTGTCACTGCTGTTTTTGTCAGGAAGTATATATGACGGATCAGACAGAAGTTCATCTGAAATAGTAATGTTAGCGGCAGTAACCTTACGGTTTACGTAGATATGCTCATTACCGTTTTCATCGAACTCACTTTCGCCGACAAGTTTCTTGTAAGGATACGGAGCACCATTCGGAGTGCCGTCGTACTTAGGATCAGGAACACTGTTGTTGAGTACTTCAGCTATCTGTACTGCAAAAGCATCAAGCTGATCCTGATAATACTTGAATCCTCTGGTATCTGAACCGGAAACGCCTTCGGAATTGAGTCCGCGTCCGTTTATGATCTCAGCCGAAGCTTTGAAAATACCGTTCTGCTTGTCCATTCCTTCACCGGTACTCTTCCAGAGAAGTGAAACTGTATTGTCCCTGTTTTCCTGGTAAACTATCCTGTCAGTTTCCTTGCCTTTGATACACTGATGATTATTGAGCTTGACATCAACTGTACCGTCAGTCTTATTCTTTACTTCGACCTTGCCGAAAGAGGAAAGTTCATCAAGGAGCATGTTTCTCTTGTCGATAAGTTCATTCGGACCGTACTGTTCAGTATATCCTGCGCCGGACATTACTTCAGAAATCTGTTTGTTAAGTGTCGCAATATCTTCAAGAATGAGGTTGCAGTCACCTACTTCAGTCTGAAGCTGTTCCTTATATGACTCACATGCTTCGTCAAGCTGTTCAGATGTCCTGTTCAGCAGAGAAGTCATGTTCTTTACTGAATCGGCGAAAATCGTTGCATTAGCTGCAACATTAACGTTATTGGACAGTGCTTCAAGTGAAGAATACATCTGCTTAAGGCCCCAGCTTAATCCGTATCCGTCTCCGTCAGTACCAATATCAATTTCAGATATTATAGTTTCGAGTTCCGAGAACATATCGTTACTCTTGCTGTAGTATGACGTATCAGAATATGAATTTCTGAAGGCTGTATCCATTCGTTCATCTCTTGTCTGTGATATACCTTCAACATTCGTGCCCATGCCTATGTGGTTATAGGATGTATCACCTACTCTGCTTCTGTATGCATAGTTAGCAACGGAAACCTGGTCGGTACGCTGTCTTGTATACCCCTCTGTTGACATATTCGCAAGGTTCTGTCCGACTATATCAAGCGCTTTCTGGCTTGCGAATATAGCTGTTTTCGATGCCTCGAACCCCATAAATGTCGGTCTGACACTCATAATAATCCCTCCGCTTCAGGCCTGTCTGTCAAGAATGTTCTGCATGGTATGAAACTTTTCAGAAACATTTCCGCTCTTATCGTAACAAGCCGGATCGTTTATATCATAATCCTGCATACCCATTTCCTTCAGGTTTTTCTTTACAATGTCAAGCGATCTGCTGTTATAGTCTCGTGCAGCAATAACAGCATCCCTGAAGTCGAAAAACAGGTCTTCAAGTTCTTCACGGCGGTCACCGGTTTCCATGTCGATGATCTCCCTGAAAGTTTTTCCATCGAGTCCTATTTTCTTAAATAGCTCTTCTCTTCTCTTTTCATAATTCTCTGCTTTTGAAACAAAAACCTGATAATCGGCGAGGACCTTATTGATAAGCTCCAGATTTTCAGATGCAAGTGCATCCATTTTTGTTTTTTCATTTTCTGATACTTCGGCGTAAAAGTCAGTGTATTGTTCCATAAAATCATAGAACTCGTCGTAATTATTCATCCGTATCCATCTCCGGTTTCAGTTTTTTCTCAAAAGTAAGCCGAGCCCCCGTCCGGCTTATCTTTTCATTTATTCCCCTGTATTTTCGTTACCCTCTTAAAATGCCATTCTTCCGAGAATAGCATCAGCTACACTGCCAGCTGATACACTATAAGTGCCTGACTGGATCTGTGCCTTAAGAGAACTGATCTTTTCCGATGAAGCTGAAGCGCTTACCTCTGAAGAAATCGACTTTGTTGTTTCGTTAAGCTCACGGAATGATGAAGCTTCAGGACTGATCGATACCTTGTCATGCTGACCGGCTGCCGGTCTTCCTGCTGAAGCCATGATATTCGTGTAAGCCTTAATACCTGCAGCACTGCCGACCTTCTCGGTCTTCATATATCCGCCGGAAATATTGCCCACGTTGATATTCATAAGCACAACTCCTTTCTGTAGTTTGAATATAAATCGTCGCAGAATAATCCCTACAATATATTAATCGGAAGTTTAAGATTTTTTTAAATAGACAATAGAAGATTTTTAGTAAAAACTTTAACGAAATTCTTAGTCAGGACGTAAATACGTGGTTTTCTCGCAATTGTTAACCAATCATGCCAATTTCTCAGATACTATTTGCCATACAAAAGTGAATTCAGCATAAAGTACGAACGGGTCTGAGTACAAACTATTCATAATTCTGATCTGAATATTTCCGT
Organism: Oscillospiraceae bacterium; assembly: GCA_017438745.1. Lineage (GTDB taxonomy): Bacteria > Bacillota > Clostridia > Oscillospirales > Ruminococcaceae > HUN007. The sequence continues at coordinate 32,076 of JAFRUS010000059.1, forward strand.
CTGAATAAAAACGGACCACACCCGAAGATGTGATCCGTAAATTTTACGAAAGCACTGATCGATTAATCAGTTTCTTCTCAGAACCTGATGATCATTTATCAGCTAAACTTCCATGAATCAAATTCGATTCCATCTGCCGAGAAGATGAAGTAGAGATCTGTTGTACCGCTGAGTTCGCCGAATACTGCTGCTTCAACTTCCTGAATATCACCTGCAGGAACATCGATGTAAGCTACTGCTTCGCCTTTCAGACTTGTGCAGACCTTGATGTAACCGCCGTTCTTTGAACCTACATTAGCCGTAAGAACTGATGCCGCCTTGTCAAAGTCAGCGTATGCAACCTTGATCCAGTCACCCTTCTTTATATCAGTAACAACTGTATTGCCAGTGCCGCGGACATTTATTCCGACCGACTGATTCTGCATTGTCTCAGCTTCAACAAGTTCATAAGGGTTAAGTGTTTCAACAGGAGCCGTACCCTTCATATCACCTTTACATGTGATCGTTCCGGTTGACGGATCAAATTTAGCTTCGTTGATCTGAGTTGAACGGTAGTTTCCGTCCTTGCTTTCAAGCAGTTCATCCTTGGTATTATAGAATTTGTAGCCGTTGGATGCCTGCATACGCAAAGCCTGCTGACGGCTGTGGTAAGCCACGTAGTATTTATCCTTGAAGTAAATAATAGAATGATGATTATTTCCGCCGGCATCTATTCCCTGACTTCCTGTATTTCTGAACACATTTCCTGCAAGTTTGCTTGTATTCCATTCAAGCGGATCAGTTGATTTCATATAGAGGATATCAGCATTGCCGAAGTTTACTCCGTTTACAGTCTTGTTATCCACATCCCAGTTCGAGCAGTATGAGTAGTACCATGTGTTGCCTATCTTGATAACACTTGAATCTTCGAAAAGATAAGGAATATCATTCTTGACAGGAGTTCCTGCAAGTGTTACACCATTTTCAAGGAGGTTCACCTTTACAACTCGTCCTGTTCCAGGTGTTGCTGCAGGAACACCTGTTTGTCTTCCGCCGCCGAAGAAGAGATAGCATTCATCATTTGCTTCATCGTAGTAAACACCCGGGTCAAACATCCACTCTACATCACTGCAGTTAGGAGAGTTACGTGTGAGAAGCGCTCCGCCGACAGGATCCTTCCACGGGCCTGTAGGACTGTCTGACATAACCACACCAATACCACCGCCACTGTTAGCGAAGAAGAGGTAGAACTTAGTCTTGCCGCCAAATGTCTTGCAGCATGCATCCGGAGCCCATGCCGCACCTGCCCATGAGCAGACACCGCCTTTGGTTCTGCCGTTCTGTCCTGCTATCGGAAGAGCACCATGGTCAGTCCAGTTTACCATATCAGCAGTTGAGATACAGTTGATCGTACCTGAATTATATGTATTTTCCTGCATATTTCCGTTAGGCCTGTATTCAAACGCGTCGTTTGTTGTATAAAGATAAAGTCTTCCGTCGTATACGAGCCAGCCAGGGTCAGCACCAAAACGCTGTGTTGTACACGGATTGTTTTCATTTTCTTTCTTCCAGCTCATATCAGGAGTAATAGGTTTGAATGTAGATTCACATTTCTGAAGGAAATCGTCACTGATAACCGGTCCTACATATTCATTCGGGAATTCTGTAAGAGTACCCATAAGATATTCCTGAACATACAACGCATCTTTCGCATCGCGTTTTCTGTCCTGGTTTACGTCAGCATTTTTCTTTGAGCCCGGTGTCGTCCAGTCGCTGATCAGTCCGCCCTTGAGAAAAACAATATCAGCGACTGTGATCTTTTCATCCCCGTCAAGATCGCCTCTTACACCGGACTGCTGAATTATTTTTATCCCCTTAGGTCCGTCGTTCTCAGTACCTGCCTTCGCTATAATAACTTCATCAAGTGTAAAGTCACATTTCGAATCAGTTGTTTCAAATACAAGATACATGTTGTCAGCGCCTGAAGGCACCTTATAGTTCGTGTTTGAAAGCATCACCCAGCTTTCTGCTGCCGTTGAACGGGTATCTACTTTGTCATATACCGTATCGTCTCCCGTACCGTACTGAAGAGTGATCTTGAACTCAGCATTTTCCTTACCCTTAAACAGCGCACTGACCGAATACTCCTCCCCCGGCTTAACGACCGTGTCATCAAGCGGAAGCTGAATACCGTTCCATTCCGCAGTACGTCCGGAACATTCAAGTGCCCTGCTTTTCCCGTAACCGTCCGGTGAAGCAGAAACCGTAACGCTTCCGCGTCCTGCAAACGATGACGTTTCACTTTCCATGTCATAGTGAAAATAGTAGTCATCTGATGCTGAAAACGCTGTTTCAGGCACTTCAGAAAAATAACATACTGTTCCTGCTGCCATGATTACTGCCGATACTGCTGCGGCCATTCTCTTTACATTCATACATTTTCCTCCCCTTTTGAATCTGTTTTTCAAAACAATTAATATCTCACACAAGGCATTTACCGTAGAATAAATGCTTCTGTTAACACAGTCGTAACACCCAACGGAAAGTGGACAAAAAAACGGACCACATTCAGATAAAAATCTGAATGTGATCCGGATTTTTTTAAGATCTTAGTGATCAGTTATTCATTTATCAGCTGAACTGCCATGAATCGAATTCAATGCCGTCTGCTGAGAATACGAAGCGAAGGTTTGTTGTGCCGCTGAGGTCGCCGAATACTACTGATTCAACTTCCTGAATATCGCCTGCTGGAACAGCGATGTAAGCTACTGCTTCGCCAGTTCCGTTTTCAACCTTGATTGTACCGCCGCTCTTTGAACCTACTCTTGCTGTAAGTGTTGTAGGTGTCTGACCGAACTTAACATTTGTAACGCTTATCCAGTCACCCTTGTTTACGTCTGTAACAACTGTGTTGCCTAAGCCGCGAACATTGATACCGCCGTTGTTGTTCATTGTTTCAGCCTGAACAAGCTTGAACGGATCAAGTGTATCAACTGCAGGAGCACCTGTCTGTGAACCGTTACATGTGATCTTACCGTTGCTTAAAGTTGCCTTATCAACGCAAGGTGATCTGTAGTTGAGGCCCTTACCGCCATTAACACCCATACGCATTTCAAGCTGACGTGAGTGATAAAGTACATAGTAGCTGCCCTTGAATTCGATAATTGAGTGGTGGTTGTTACCGCCGTTGTCAAGTCTCTGAGTACCTGTATTCTTGAATACAACACCCTGATACTTGTAACCGCCGAGCGGATTGTCTGATGTCATATAACCGATATCAGCGCTGCTGAATGAATTGCCGTTTACATTTGCACCGCCTGGAACGTTCCAGTTGTGGCAGAATGAATAGTACCATGTGTTGCCGATCTTAAGCATGCTTGAGTCTTCGAAGAGGTAAGGTGTACCTGGATCGAATGGAGTGCCCTTGATCGAGATCATGTCGTCACCAAGCTGAACGATACGTCCCTGCTTTGTTTCAGCAGCCTGTCCGTTCGGAACACCGCCGCCGTATGCCATCATAGCTGTATCTGTTTCAGGATCGTAGTAAACGCCTGGGTCGAAGAGCCATGTTACGTTACTGTTTGGTGTATTTCTTGAGATGAGTTCGTGGCCAAGAGGATCCTTTGCATTCTTTGAGAATGTCGGATCATCAGCTGTGATAACGCCGATACCAGAACCGTTATTTGCAAAGTAAAGGAAGAACTTGTCCTGTCCGCCTATCTTCTTCCATGCAGCATCAGGAGCCCATGCATTGTTTGCCCACTTTGCAAGAGGAGCTTCCTTTACTCTTGTTTTAGCAACCGGAATCTGACCGTGGTCTGTCCAGTTTACAAGGTCTGCTGTTGATAAGCAGTTAATATAACCTGAAGAATAATCATTTTCGATCATCTGATTATTCTTGTATGCGAATTCGTCAGCTGTTGTGTAAACGTAAAGTCTGCCGTCATATACGAGCCAGCCTGGGTCAGCACCAAAACGCTGAGTATAAAGCGGATTGTTTTCGCCGTCCTTCTTGTTTGACTTAGTGAGGTTAAGTCCTGAGAACTGCTGAGCGAACTTAGTAAGTTCTTCTTCACTTAATGTAGGAGTATCCGGTTTATTATTAGGGAATTCTGTGATAGTGCCGAGGAGATAATCACGAACATACTGAGCGTCTGCTGCATTTATCTCTCTGCTCTGGTCAACGTCTGCATTCTTCTTTTCTGAATCTGTTCTCCAGCCGCTGAGGATACCATTCTTGAGGATTGAAAGGTCAGCTACTGTGATTCTTTCGTCACCGTCAAGGTCGCCTCTTACTGAAGACTGTGTAACAACTTTCTGTCCCTTAGGTCCGTCAACTGTTGTGCCAGCCTTAGCCATGATAACTTCGTCGATGCTGAAATCACATAATGAATCAGTTGTCTCGAATACGAGAGTCAGATCTGAAGCTCCTTCAGGGATCTTATAGTTAGCATTTGAAAGCATTACCCAGCTTCCTGCTGCTGTTGCAGCTGATGCAACTTCAGCGTACTGTGTTTCTGTTCCGTCACTGTACTGAAGTGTCATCTTGAATGTAGCATCTTCCTTGCCCTTGTAAGCTGCTGCGAATGAATATGTTTCGCCAGCCTTGAATGTAGTATAGTCAAGAGGGATCTGGATACCATTCCATTCAGCTTCACGGCCTGTGCATGAAAGGCCCTTGCTTCCCTTGTAGAAATCGCTTGAACCTGCTATTGTAGCACTGCGTCCGCTGAATGCAGATGTGTCACTTTCCATATCGTAGTGATAGTAGTAACCGTTTGAATCGGCCTCCTTCGGAGAAGGTGGTGTAACAGGTGCATCGCCGTCATATGGCTTCTGGTCAGCAGCAGGTACCATCTGCATAAGTGCTGTGTAAGCAGCCTTAGGCTGGTTGTTTGTATCATGGAGAAGAGGTTTGTTTTCAGTCTTGATCCATGTATTTGCATCATTAGGACCCCATACGCAGACTGCTGTAACCTTGCCCTTGTACTTACCGCTTGTGTTGCAGTTGATAGCAGCCTGGAATACATCCTTGTACTTGTTAGCCTGATCCTGTGCTGAGTACTTGCCGTTTTCACAGCTGATATCAAGCTCTGTAACCTGTACGTCACAGCCGATCTCAAGGAACTTCTGCATTGCAGTAGTATAAGCCTGTGTGCCTGAGAAGCCGCTTCTGTCAGCATTGATGTGACTCTGCATTCCGATACCATCAAGAACGCCCTTGCTGTAGAGGTTCTTACATGTGCTGATTATGCAGTCACGCTTGTGATCCCAGTATTCGTTGTAGTCATTATAGTAGAGCTTACAAGTTGAAGGAGCATACTGTCTTGCGTATGTGAACGCTTTTTCCATGAATGCATTGCTTCCGTAAACCTGTACCCAAGGTGAAGCACCGTTGCCGTATCCCGGTACACGTGCACCGCCGTTGTTCTTTGTACGGTTAGAGTCATCAGAGATACATTCATTACATACGTCGTATGCATAAAGATCAAGTGTAGGATACTGCTTCTTGAATGCTGCAAACATATTCTTGATGTAGCTTTCAAGACGCTGATCCATTGTTGAAGAGTTTACCCATGCACCATTGTCGTTGAATCCTTCCTTGAAGAACCACTGTGGTGTCTGGCTGTGCCATACAAGAGTATGACCTCTTACCGGTATATTGTTCTTAACAGCGAAGTCCATGATGCTTGCGCAGCTGTTAAGTGATACATTAATATTAGTATTTGAGCTGCCGTTCTTTACAAGTGTTGCGTCAGGCTTTGTTTCATTTTCACACTCAAGGCTGTTGTAGTTCTGAAGGATCATTGATGTAATGCCACTGTTACGAACTGTACCGCCGTTGAGGATATTACCTACACGGAAATACTTGCCGTATACATCCTTAAGACCGCTTGCTGCAGAAACCTTGTTATCAACATATTTCTTACCTGTTACTGTGAAATCGTCAAACTTGAAGTCGCATGTGCTGTCCGTTGTGATCTTTACAACGAACTCTGTAGCGCCTTCAGGAGCTGTGAAACTTCCGCCTACTTCTGTCCATTCACCTGATGAAACTGATGATTCTGCGATTGTAGCAGTTTCCCATGTAGTTTCATCTGAAAGAAGATAAGAAAGTGTGATCTTGAAGTTTTCATTCTGTCCGCTTTCGTGCTTTACGAAAACCTTGTAGTCATACTTTCTGCCGCCCCAGAGGTAGAAGCCCTTTGCTGAACTTACACCGTCTTCCGGAGAAAGACGATCTGTAACAGCCATGCTTCTTGTACCGCCGTGAGTATCCTCCCAGTCCGGTTCGAGCTTGACCTGCTCGCCCATGTTGCACCAGCCTTCGTAGGTGACATCGAAATCATTTGCTACGTAAACGGCATCTGCTGAAACCTGTGAAAGTGAGGTCTCAGGAAAGAAACCGAACGTGCCAGCTGACATGATGACTGCCGTAACTGCTGCACTAAACTTTTTTACGTTCATACAATATCCTCCCATTTTGAATTGATGTGACCGTTCTGTATGTTCTGTGCATTCGGGGGAATCACAGTATCATATCTGACGGTCTCAAACCGTAATGAAAATAGAATTTTGTTTTTTCTCTCTGTTTTTGTATTCACGATTTGAATTATAAGAATTAACAACCGCCGGGAATATCATTACAAACGGGCATTTTTCTAATTCGTACTCCTCACCGTTCAAAATTTGTATTCTTTAAAAAGCGTACAAATTTGAATCTGATTTGTATTTTTTAAAAATATGCACAATTTTTCATGACATTCTCCTTGATTATATTTCAATTCTAACATGAAGTCGTCACATCTTCAACCCATATTCTGAATATTTAGTGGACAAAACTCACATGTACTATTATAAATAATACAAATTAGTTTCACACCCGTTTCGGTTAAAATTTTATTATTTTCAGCAAAAAAAAGATATATAATCTGCAGGATTAACTATACAATATAGATAATATGCAATGGCAGATTATGTCCCTGCACTTTTCACAATTGTCAATCATTTATCTATTAATATTTTCAAGGAGGTTTTTAAATTGTTAAAGTTCCACAAAAAGACTTTATCAATCGTTCTTGTCAGCATGTTAGCAGCCGGAACTATCGGTACTGTTGCTGCTATCGCAGGCGGCGACATCAACAGCGACGGAAAGGTTGACGCAAGCGACGCAAGAGCAATCGTTGAATACTTCACTGGCAAATCAGCAAACGCAAACAATGCTGATGCCAACGGCGACGGAAAGGTCAATGTAGCCGATGTTTGTACAGTAAAGAACAATGTACTTAACGGCGGTTCACCTGCTGTACAGCCTGGCAGCATTCCTGACTATGGTACAGCAATGAGATCAAATGCTACAATGGTATCTGATTTCCGCACAGGCAATGCAGGCGACTTCTTCGCTTCTGACGGATGGACTAACGGCAAGCCGTTCGACTGCTGGTGGTACAAGCAGAACGCTCAGATCAAGGGTGATCACCTTGAACTCACTGTAGACAAGAAATGGACAGACGACAAGAATCCTGACTGGAATCCTCAGTACTCAGGCGGTGAATTCCGTACAAACGAATTCTACAGCTACGGTTACTACGAGACATCTATGCAGGCTATCAAGAATGACGGTATTGTTTCTTCATTCTTTACTTACACAGGTCCTTCTGATGACAATCCTTGGGATGAGATCGATATCGAAATCCTCGGTAAGGACACAACAAAGGTTCAGCTCAACTACTATACAAACGGTAAGGGCAACCACGAAAAGATGATCGACCTCGGATTCGACGCTTCCGAAGGTTACCACACATACGGATTTGACTGGCAGCCAGACAAGATCACATGGTACGTTGACGGCAAGAAGGTTTATGAAGCTACAGACAATATTCCTTCAACACCTGGTAAGATCATGATGAACGCTTGGCCAGGTCTCACAGTTGATGACTGGCTCAAGCCTTACAACGGCAATGGTCCTCTCACAGCTCGTTACCAGTGGGTAACATACGAAAAGTCATCAAACGTTGTTACACCTTCATCACCATCACCTACAACACAGCCTACAACTCAGCCTACTACACAGCCGACACAGAACACTGGTTCACTCAAGGACTACGGCACACCAATGGATACATCAGCAACTATGATCTCTGATTTCCGTACAGGCAATGCAGGTGACTTCTTCGCTTCTGACGGATGGACTAACGGCAAGCCGTTCGACTGCTGGTGGTACAAGCAGAACGCTCAGATCAAGGGTGATCACCTTGAACTCAGCGTTGACAAGAAGTGGACAAACGACAGTAATCCTGACTGGAATCCGGCATACTCAGGCGGTGAATTCCGTACAAACGAATTCTACAGCTACGGTTACTATGAGACATCTATGCAGGCTATCAAGAATGACGGCGTTGTTTCTTCATTCTTCACATACACAGGTCCTTCTGATGACAATCCTTGGGATGAGATCGATATCGAGATCCTCGGCAAGGATACAACAAAGGTTCAGCTCAACTACTATACAAACGGTACAGGCAACCACGAAAAGATGATTGACCTTGGCTTCGACGCTTCTGAAGGTTATCACACATACGGCTTTGACTGGCAGCCAAACAGCATCACATGGTACGTTGACGGCAAGAAGGTTTATGAAGCTACTCAGAACATTCCTTCAACACCTGGTAAGATCATGATGAATGCATGGCCTGGCAAGACAGTTGATGACTGGCTCAAGGCTTACAACGGCAACACTCCTCTTACAGCTCGCTACCAGTGGGTAACATACAAGAAGAGCGGAAATTCACAGAATCCGAACCAGAACCCTAATCAGGGTCAGAATCAGAACCCGAACCAGGGTCAGAGCCAGGGCGGCAAGGGCACATTCAATGCTTCTGCAACAATGGTATCTGATTTCCGTACAGGCAATGCAGGCGACTTCTTCGCTTCTGACGGATGGACAAACGGCAAACCTTTCGACTGCTGGTGGTACAAGCAGAACGCTGTTATCAACGGCAATCACCTCGAACTCAAGATCGACAAGAAATACGGAAACGACAGCAATCCTGACTGGAACCCTCAGTACTCAGGCGGTGAATTCCGTACAAACGAATTCTACGGCTACGGTTACTACGAAACTTCAATGAAGGCTATCAAGAATGACGGCGTTGTTTCATCATTCTTCACTTACACAGGTCCTTCTGACAACAATCCTTGGGATGAGATCGACGTTGACGTTCTC
>JAFRUS010000060.1 GCA_017438745.1 Oscillospiraceae bacterium
ATCCCACTTGATGAGAAAAATAAGATAGTTCCGATAAGGTGTATTTGATAATTGATTTGCTTCAGTTAATGTGGTACAATAGAATTATTAAATTCAGAAGATTATATTAAACGAAAGCTTTACACATGGTATCATAAACGTTAAATCACGCTTGTGGTACCATTTTGTATTCAAAGAAAGAAGGTACATTATGAACTACGAAATTAAAAAGGTAACAATCGACGACTACGATGCACTTTATGAACTTTGGAACAGCACTGAACAGAGTCGCCGTGCTCTGAATTCGGTTGATGATTCACGTGAGGGTATAGAGAGATATTTAAAGCGAAATCCGGATACTTGTTTTGCAGCTGTAAAGGATGGTAGAATTATCGGAGTAATTCTTACCGGACATGACGGACGCAGGGCTATCATTCATCATATGTGTGTTCATCCGGACTATCGTCGTATGGGAATAGCACGTCATCTGGTGTCACTTGCTGAAGAAGCGATTCAAAAAGAAGGTATACAGAAAATTTTCGGACTGGTTTTCAAGGACAATGATACAGCAAATATATTCTGGGAGAATCAGGGATATTCTTTAAGAACGAATCTGAACTATCGTAACAAGAGTCTGAATTCAGATGTTCCGACAGGGGAATGATATCTTATAAATTGTGGTGCCTTCGGCACAATTGAAAAAACCAGCTGCACGCAGCTGGTTTCGAATAGACACTCGTAGGACGATATGTGATGAAAAATAGAGAATGATAGATAGCTGACAGTGAAAGGAGAACAAAACCGTGAGCATTTTCTTTATTGCAGACCTGCATTTTGATGATGAGAATATAATGAATTATGAAAGCAGACCGTTTTCAACCGCTGAAGAAATGAACGCTGCTATCATAGAAAACTGGAACAGAGTAGTTGGTAAGGATGATACGGTTTACCTGCTCGGAGATATCGGAAATGAACGATATATAAGCGAGCTGAATGGTATTAAAATTCTGGTAAAAGGCAATCACGATATGTATGACAGCAATTATTACAGAAATAACGGTTTTACTGAGGTCTATGATCTACCGGTCATCCTTGATGGTTTCTGGATGCTGTCTCATGAACCGCTGTATGTAAATAAAAATATGCCGTATGCAAATATATACGGACACATTCACAATAATCCGAACTATAACGACTACAGCAGTCATGGATACTGCGTGAGTGTTGAAAGGATCGGTTATAAACCTGTGTCGTTTGAAAAGATAAAATCAGATGTCGGGGAGGCTGTAAAGATGGAGAAACTGCTTGAACTTGCCATAAAGGTTGCCACAGAAGCACATAAGGATCAGGTCGATAAGGGCGGAAAGCCGTATATAGGTCATCCGACCGCTGTTGCAGCATCGGTGAAAGATACGGATCAGAAGATAGCCGCATATCTGCATGATGTTATAGAAGATACTCCGATAACTGCCGATGATCTTCTTAATATGGGTTTCACTCCGAAGATAGTGGATTCCATAAAACTTCTTACCAAAGACAAAAACGTTCCATACGAAGAATATCTGAAAAATATCCGCTCTGACAGTGTTGCAAGAGCGGTAAAGATAGCAGACTTAAAACACAATATGGATCTGAGCCGCATTCCGAATCCTACGGAAAAGGACTATGCAAGACTTGAAAAATACAAAAAAGCCCTGGCATTTCTTGAAGGGTGATGTGACCTTTCCGGATAAAGTCTGGTTATCGGATACTGTTCCGGCGAAGTATATTAAGGTTATGTGATATTTTATACTGTAGCTGCAATATCAAATCACGATTAGATAAATTGAAAGGGGATATACAATGAAAAACGAAGAACAATACATTGAAATACAAAACGCATTAAGAGATAAGCTGGAGCTGACAGACAGGATTCGTATTGATGAGATCAGAACAGTTGCAGGCGTTGATCTGGCGTACTGGAATGATGAAAATGGCAGCGAATGTGCGGTGTGCTGTATCGTTGTCGTGGATTTTAATACTCACGAAGTTATTGAGAGAAAATCATATGCCGGTAAGATCACATGTGAATATATCCCAGGATTTCTTTCATTCAGGGAGATTCCGCTGATACGCGAAACGGTAAAACTCCTTGAAAATGATCCGGATATTTTTATGTTTGACGGAAACGGATATCTTCATCCGCGACATATGGGCATAGCTTCGCAGGCTTCATTTGATATCGGAAAACCATCTATCGGTGTGGCAAAATCATATTATAAAATTGAGGATACGGATTATACAGAGCCGGGAAAATCAAGAGGTGATATGACTGATATCGTGATAAATGATGAAGTGTACGGATGCGTACTCAGAACAATGGATAATGTAAAACCGATTTTTGTATCAGCCGGAAATTACATATCACTTAAAACGTCTATCGATATTGTTCTCAGCCTTACAGATAAGGAAAGCCACATACCGGTACCGACCAGAGAAGCTGATCTTGAAACTCATAAGAAGAGAATAGAGTGCAAAGCGTCCGGCATTATGGGTGCTTGCTGATATGTTCAACGGTCGCCGAACGGCGGTCGTTTTCCATATAACGCCGAAGGCGTACCATGCAGGTGTAGACAAACTTTCGTTTTTGTGTTATACTAGTCAGCGGTGGCTATCACTATAATCTATAACTATCGGGAGAATCTGAAATAATGATCTATAACAATATACTGGAAGCTATCGGTCATACACCGATGATAAAACTCAACCGTATGAATAAGCCGGGCAATGCTGATGTGCTTGTTAAGTTTGAAGGACTTAATGTCGGTGGTTCTGTTAAGACAAGAACAGCTTACAGAATGATAAAAAAGGCTGAACAGGCAGGAAAGATTAAGGAAGATACTATAATTGTTGAACCTACAAGCGGAAATCAGGGTATTGGCCTTGCACTTGTGGGTGCTGTAAAGGGATATAAAACAGTTATCATCATGCCTGACTCGGTAAGTGAGGAACGCCGTAAGCTTGTTGAGCACTATGGCGCTCAGGTAATTCTTATTCACGACGACGGCGATATCGGTGCCTGCATTCAGGAATGTCTTAACACTGCTCTCAGAATGGCGGAAGAAGATCCGAGAGTATTCGTTCCTCAGCAGTTTGAAAATCCGGACAATACCAAGGCACACAAGTATCACACAGCACTCGAGATCATGGAAGAGGCTGCTGTTACTATCGACGGCTTCTGTTCCGGTATCGGTACAGGCGGTACTATCACAGGAATAGGTGAGGTTCTCAAGGCTCAGAATCCTGACATCACAATCTGGGCAGTTGAACCTGAAAATGCTGCTATTCTTGCAGGCGGTACCATTGGTACTCATCTTCAGATGGGTATAGGCGACGGTATCATTCCTCAGATCCTCAACCAGAATATTTACGATGACATCTGCATAATCAGCGATGAAGATGCCATTAAAACTGCCAAGGATCTTGCTCGTCTGGAAGGCATAATGTGCGGTATTTCCAGCGGTACAAACGTTGCTGCTGCACTCCGTCTGGCTGAAAAGCTCGGCGAAGGAAAAACAGTTGTTACAATTCTTCCTGATACAGCAGAAAGATATTTCTCAACTCCGCTTTTCGGATAATAAAAAATAAGGTAATACTGATTAAATCGGAAATCCGCCTTCGCCGGATTTCCGGAGGTGGGTTTGTTTATATGGAAAGGGGTATAAAGAGAGATATGACAGACAAAACACAGCATGCACAGTGCATTATCGAGCGTTACAGAAATGAGCTTTCTGATAGATTCAAGCGTCACACTTCATATTACAACCATGATGACAATTTTCGCCTGAGGCAGTATTATTGTTTTCCACATCTTTATTCAGCGCTGTTTTATGATCCGTCTCCGGAGCAGATAAAGTTTATAGGAACGCAGGCACATTATATTGAAAATCATAATGTGAATTTTTTTCTTTTTGCCGAGAATATGATGAAATTTGCTCCTGTGGAGATCGGTGAAGTAGATTTTGAAAAGTGGAAAGAAAGGAGCTGTCCTGGCGGATATTATCTGTACTACCGTGCGTTGCTCATATTCGGTTCAGCACATCCGAACGGATTTTTCCGTGAACAGTGTCTGGAGCATTTTGTGGATGATGATCTTTATGACATGATTGGATATACGCTTATCCGTTTTAATGATACTGTTCCGCAAGTGCGTTGTACTGCAATGAAGATATTTTATGAACTGATGCGTAAGGAGAGAGCAGCTGAATATCTCGTAAATGCGATGCCTTATGTTGAGCATGTGCGCAGAGGACAGAAAGCAAAGCGTTCTGCTGAGTTCTCGATGGATTACCTTGATTCTTATATTATGGAGACCTTTGAGAGAAACGCTGATACAGTACTGAAGGCGTATATACATACAAGGAGGCTCTGCTACAAACTGTTTTTCCTTCACCCGGAACCGAAATACCGTGATCTTATCATATATTTTTTCAAAAATGAATGTTCATATGAACTGCGGTGTTTACTGGAACGGATATATATTAAAATGTCAGGAGAGTGCATTCCCGATGAAGTTCAGGCGATATTTGCGAATGACGAAAATGAACATGTTCGTCTGATCACATATGAGTATCGCCTTGAAAAAGAGGGAATATGGGAAGGCTTTGAACAGCTGCTGTTTTCTGAATCTGCTCATATAAGGAATTTTGCACGCAGAAATCTTAAAAAGACAGGTTTTGATATTCTGAAGTTCTGCAGGGATAATCTTCCGCAGTCACTCTGGGAGTTTGCAAATTCCGGTACCAAAGATGATATCCCGCTTATACGTCAGTATCTTGACCAGTATCCCCGCGAGGCGATGTATGCGCTGGTTAAGCTCGGTACGGAAGACAGCAAGGATATCGTTCTGAAGAATATTCACAGTGATGATCCGGTACTTGCGAAGGCTGCGTTCCGTATTGCAGGGAAGGCGCTTGATTTTGATAAGGATGAACTAAAGAATCTGATATATGCTGAAACAGACTTCATCGTACAGTGGAGACTGATAAAGCTGTTTACGAAAAACGGAGTATGGAAGGTAATGCCCGATCTCCTGCATTTCACACGTGATCTTCCGAAACAGAGAGGTGATCTTCTGTACCTGTTAAAGCACAAAACCGGGCACCCTGTTTATTTATCAATGGATTATAACAAGGAAATTCAGGCAGCACTCAGATATGCAGGAGAAGCTAATGCTATTCCATATTATATAAACAATCAGATATTCACTGACATGAAAATGTGGTGGTAATACTGATTAAACTTGATAATGATCAACGGTCGCTTCGGCGACCGTTTTTTAGAACGCTGAAGGCGTACCATCTTGATTTTTCTGTCGATCTATAGTATAATAATATCAAATCACGATTTACTAAATCACGATTAGATAAATGAGGTGAAATGATGTTCATAGGAAGAAAACAGGAACTTCAGTTTCTGGAGGACAGATATAAAGCTCCAAACGGTCAGCTGATTGTTCTGTATGGACGCAGGCGTGTCGGAAAAACAGAAACACTTAAAGAATTCTGCAAAGGAAAACCGCATGTTTTTTATTCCTGTCGTGAGATTTCGGATAAATTACAGCTGTCAAGTTTTTCGGAAAAAATGCTCCGTGAAAATATTCCGGCAGCTAAATATTTAAAAGAGTTTTCTGACTGGGAAAGTGCATTTGGAAGTGTGTGCGATCTCCCATATGGTGAAAACAAAAGAATACTTGTGATAGATGAATTTCCGTATATGTGCAGGAACAATACTGCAATTCCGTCTATTCTGCAGAATCTCTGGGATGAGAAACTGAAAAACGAGAATGTTATGATCATTCTCTGCGGAAGTGCCATGAGCTTTATTGAAAAGGAATTACTTGCTGAAAAGAATCCTCTTTACGGCAGAGCGACCGGAATTTATAAAATGGGAGCAATGGGATTTTACGACGCAGCAAAATTCTTCCCGGACTATTCTGCGTATGATAAGATACTTGCATATTCAATACTCGGCGGTATTCCTCATTATCTGAAACAGTTTGATCCGAATATCTCACTTGATGAGAATATTAAAAAAAATATCATTACCAAAGGATGCGCTCTGTACAGTGAAGTGGATTTTCTTCTGAAACAGGAACTCCGTGAAACATCTCTTTATAATGCGGTTATTGAATCAGTTGCACTTGGCAGTACGAAGCTTAATGATATCAGTACGCAGTCACTTATTGATGATACATCCAAAACAAGTGTTTATCTTAAGAATCTTACTGAACTTGAAATAATAGAACGTGAGTTTTCTGTAGATGACGGTATCAATGAACATGCCAAGAAATCAAGAGGCCTGTATCGTCTTACGGATAACTATTTTCGTTTCTGGTATGCATTTGTCTTTCCGAATTATTCTGAACTCGAAGGCGGCGATGTCGATGGTGTATACGAGTATGTTATAAAACCGGCTCTTCATAATTATGCATCATTTTCATTTGAAGATATATGTCGTGAATATATCAGAGAACAGCAGAAGAAAAATGCTCTTCCGTTCCGATATGCACGTTCAGGACGCTGGTGGGGTAAAACTACTGTGCGCAGGAAAGATAAAACTGAAACACGGGAAACGGAAATAGATATTCTGGCCGTATCAGCGAAAAGCGACAAATATCTCGTCGGTGAATGCAAATTCAAAAAGCATCCTTTCAGTTATGGCGAATATCTTGATACAATAGCAAAGCTTTCGCCTTTGAAAGAAAAAGCAGAGTTTTCTTATTATCTGTTTTCTGAAAGCGGATTCGATGAAAAGATCATCAGTGAAGCATTGAATAATGATCATTTAAAACTTATCGATGCTGAGTGCCTGGTTAATGGATAATGTTCAACGGTCGCTTCAACGGCAATGGTGGTGCCTGCGGCACAATTGAAAAATCAGATGCACATTGAGTGCATCTGATTTGTAGAATTAATAAAAGTAATTATAAGGAGTATAAAAATGTTTTTAGAAACAGAGAAAAAGAGGATTAATAATCCATCAATAAAACAAATATTTAAAGCAATAGAAACCATGAAAGGTTCATTTGCATTTTTGGAAACTGAAAATGGCGACTATATTCAGGCTGGCGGTGGTATCAATGATGAATATACCGTTGAAGTGAGAACGTATTCTGATGAGGTTAATTTTACACATTTAAAAGCTGAAAGCAAGCAATCAGAAAGTAATGATGAACATATAATTATGATAGCAGGCTCGTCGGTTAAGGTTCTTGAAAAACAGATACTGGATAATAAAACTGTAAAGGAATTATTTCAGGAATTTTATGAAGGGGAATATCATTATGAAAAAGTGAACTGGAGCGATATGACTTCGATGTTTCTTGATGAATAATCAGAGGAAAAAGAATTTATGAAATATAAATGCATTATTCAAGCAGTTGACGAAGAAGAAGTAATTATTAAAATTGGTAATACAGTAATTACAGGATTCTCAAATATTTATGAGGATTTCATGGATAATGAAGAAGCAACTGTTGAAATTGAACTTTATGGAGATTTGATAATTCAGGAAACTTCAATTCATGAAAAAAGTATTCTTCACAAAGGCGGATATACATATCTGATTTACGGAATATTAGATATAGATAGTGGGACAATAAAATCTGAAATAGATTTTTCAATAGCTTCAAGCTATTTATATGAATACGGTTATTTAGATCAGAGATACATTGAATTATATGTACCTCGGATGGATTTTTGTTTCGATTAAAAAAGAGTTTTGATATTAAATATTTGATATATAGTAGTACGTGTTTCTTCAACTGTCGCCGCAGGCGTACCATTTAATGGTGGTGCCTTCGGCACAATTTTAATCTGTACTATGTCTTCTTGACATTTACTACACAATTTGATATACTTGTTCAGGCACTATGAAAAATAATTATATACAAATAATGATTTATAGTGCTAATTCAATAAAATTTTAATTTGAAAGGATATCAAATGCGTAAAGTAAACAGGATTATATCAGCGTTTCTGTCAGTAGCGTTTTTGTTTAATAATACGAATTTTGATACGGTAATAAAAGCTGTATCAGAAAACGCTCAGGAAACAGAGAAAAGCGAAGTAACAGAAGCAGAAACAAAAATCAGTGAAGAAACTGCGGCAGAATCGTCGGTCAGTGAAACCGAAGGAATCTCCGGAATAACAGTCAGTGAAGCTGCAGGTGAAATTACGGAAACATCTTCTGCAGAAACGTCTGCGGTAACGTCAGTTACAGGAGTATCCGGAACTGCAGAAACAACGGCTGTATCAGAAACTTCTCTGACTTTGGTGACAGAACCTGATAATAAAGATAATGAAACGGCTGTCGATCCGCTTTCATCGGATACATCAGGAATAGTTTTTAAAAGTGAAAATACATTTGAAAGCGATACTGAAATAGATTCAGCTCCGAAGACAGAGTATTCCAAAAATACTCTTGTAAAAGGAAATTTGACAATAAAGTCCGGAACTGAGCTGCATGTAAAACAGGGCGTTGTGATCGAGGTACAGGGTGATCTTATCATTGAAGAGGGTGCAGCTCTGAATGTTTCAGAAGGAAAAATAAAAACGGTAGTAAAAGGAAACGTTGTTATCAAAGGAAAAATGCATTATACCGATTCTACCGTTGTGATCGAAGGAAACCTGACTGAAGAGGGAAATTCAGAAATTCAGGGAAATGGTACAGTTGTATTAACAGGCGGCAAACAACAGTACGTTGATACCCACAGCAGAATATACAGACTTGTAAACAAAAACACATCCGGTGAGCCTCTTGCGTTTGCGGGCAGTCTTAACTTTGAAACATACGAAGACAATGGAAATGGTATAATTACATTTAAAAAGAATGACAAAGGCGAGTATACAGAAGAAGCCGACACTGTTAAAGTAAAAGACAGGCTTACATTTTGGAATTCAGGTGCTTCTGAAAAAGAGCAGGAGCTTATAATATACGGCGGACTCTGCATAGCAGATAATGTAGATATAAATATTTCAAATGATCCTTCTGCCAAAGTCACATTAAGGATAAAAGGCGATTACACACAGGAAGGCGGACACTTTAAAACTGCAGGACAGAAAATGGCTGTCGAAGGTGATCTTGTTCTGAACGGCGGAACATTTGAAGTAATGAATGCGGGATCAGAAGTTAATGTTTCCGGAAACATGACGCTGCAGAATGAATCCGTACTTGTTATGACGCAGTCAGATACGAAGATCATTACTGACGGAAACTTTACTGTCAGAAACACAAAGGCAAATAACCTTAAAAACGGCATAATTGAAGTAAAAGGTGATTTTACAGAAGAAGGAAACGGCGATAATTTCAGGCTTATCGACGCAGAAGAAAATATAGCTAAGGAAAAGCTGCCGGAAGTTAATAACCACAAAGTCATACTTAACGGAACAGGGAAGCAGAAGATAAGTTTTGAAACACCTACCCTCATCGGCTCAGACAACAGTGTAAAAGCGAGAAATGCACAGTTTGCTACACTTAAGATAACAAAGTACCTTGAAGAGTATGAAGTTACAAATGATCTTTCATCGGAAAGAATATTTGAATATCTGGACGAACCTCAGAGAGATGCAGATGATGCATTTCAGTTTAACAACGGTGAACCATACAGGATCAGAAGAAATCTTAACACACCGTTATCAGATTTTGAACTGATATACATAAACGGGTATATTCATGCACTGGGTGGTACAGATGAATCCGGAGCTGTACGAAACGAAATACTCAGGTATGATATTAATAAGAACAAATGGGAAAACGATGGTTCTCTTAATACCGGCAGAGCTGATTATGCATCGGCTGCTGTTAATAACACTATCTATGTGACCGGTGGTTTTGATGGGAAGAACGTACTCGACAGCATGGAAGCTGTATCTACAGACGGGAAATCTGAAACGGTGAAGCTCGCTGAAGGAAACAGTCTGATCGCAAGAAAGTCCCATAAAGCAGTTTACTATAACGGTAAAGTATATATTATGGGTGGTGAAAACAAGGATGGCGAAGTCTTAAATACACTTGAAGTGTTTGATCCTGAAAAGAAGACAGTTGAAGTAAAAGCACCTATGAATACCAGCAGAAAGAATTTTGGTGCCACACTTTATCTTGATGGTGACAAATTCTATATCATTGCTGCTGGCGGTGAAAACAGTGATGGTATACTGAAAAGCGTTGAAGTGTATGATCCTGAAACTGATACATGGACTGCGAAGCCTGATATGAATGTTCCGAGAAAGGAATTCGGACTTGAATACATAATGGGTAAGCTTTTGGCAGTCGGCGGTGTTACCGCTGAAAGTGAAAACGGTGCAGAATATGCTGAATCAGCCGAAGGTTTTGACGGTGAGAAATGGATCACTTTAAAGGATGCGGCAGGTGAAAATGTTGTTCCGTCTGAAAAACGCGGAAACTTCGGTTCAGTCGCAGCATATAACTCAATATTTATTGCAGGCGGTGAAACTCCGGCTAAAAGCGATACTTTTGAACAGTTTATGCCTCTTGACATTCCTGCAGTAAGATTCAAAGGAAACTCAAAGGGATTAAACGGCGACTTTACGCAGGAAGAAACAGATATCGCCTTTAACGGCCCTTTATCAGATTTTTCACTTGACCGTGTATTCAATTCACAGTTTATAGATGAAGCAAGTGATTTTCTGGGCTTCGGTTGGAAATTCCGTTTTGAAAGTTCTCTTAAAAAGATAAAGAACTGCGCAGGAAAAGTGAACATAAGTTATCTTAATGTACGTGAAACTCCGCAGGGAAGAATCGTCGGCGGTGTTGAAAAAGGTACAGTTCTTGAGGTAACCGGTACGACGAAAGACGGTTATGGTCAGCCCTGGTATGAAATATCTGCGGGATCAGGAAAATACTATGTTTATGCGGAATATGTAGACGTTGACGAGAAAAATAAAGATGCAGTAGCAGTTACATATCCTGACGGAATGAAAGGATACTTTACCGGCAATGACAAAGACGGTTATCATGCTAACTTCGGTACATATGATAAGATTGTTTTTACAGATGAGAATACCTGTGAACTTACTACTAAAGAGCAGGTAAAGTATGTTTATACGAAGGATAGTTCCGATATTTACAGAAATACTTTAATAACAGATAGATACGGAAATACAGTAAAGATAAATTATACTTATGATTCGGAAAAGAAGTCTGGTAAGATCGAAGTAACGGGCTGCAATGGAGATAAGATTACTGTTACCAGATCCGGAGAAGAAGTTTCAGCAACTGACAACTACGGAAGAAAGGTAATCTACAAATTAAATGAAGCAGGTGATCTTGCTGAGGTCACAGATGCGGCAGGACTGAAAAAGACTTATGAATACAGCGGTAAAAACATTGTAAAAGTAACGGAAACAAGCGAAAACGGAACAATAACACTTTGCAAAGTTGAATATGACAAATCGGGAAGGATCTTTAAATATACTGATGCTGACGGCAATGAAAGCTTCAATTACTATGAAGATGTCTACATGGATGAAAACAATAAGGCAGCCGGTATCGCAGGTGATCTCAGAAGATGTGTTGTTGATCCGAAGGGCGGCGAAACAGTTACAAAATACAGTCTGGTTGAAAAGCGCCCGGTAAAAGTGATCGATGCAGCCCAAGGTGTTGCAACGTACAAGTATGAGATTTTCTACAAAGACAAATTTGTAGATGTTACAAATCTCAAAGACAGTGATGAGCTTTATGAGACGTACAAAGAAATAATTAAAGGACAGTATCCGACAAGGGAAACTGTAACTGATTCCAACTCTCAGACAACTGTCATTGAAAAAGACGAAAGAGGAAACGTAACAAAGAAAACAAATCCGGACGGCAGTATTACAGAATACAAATTTGATGGAAAAAATAATCTTGTTGAAGAAATCTGCAAATCCGGCGAAACAGTTTTAAGAAGCACAAAGTATAGCTATGATGAAAGCGAAACTTTCCTTAAATCAGTTGAATATGGAAATAAAGGCAGCAAAGAAACATATGCTTATGATGATTCAAATTCGGTAAAAGGCCTTGTCAAAACAAAGGAAACCGTCAGAAGTGACGAAAAGACAGTAAAAACCGAATATTCGTATTATGATGACGGACGACTCAAAAGTGAAAAGACAGGCGACCGTGTTACAGATTACGGTTACTGTTTCGGTTTTTCTGACAGTACACCTGAAGTGGATGTAAACGGAAAGAAAGTCGCACTTGAAAAGCCGAACAACAGTTATGAAAAAGGCATTTTCTATGTTCAGGCAAAGAGAAATCCGAATGGAAATTATGAGATCACATATCATGACAGAAAATATGCTCCTGTAAAGACAGTGATTTCGGATGCATCCGGAAAAGAGAGAAGTACATCTTTATTCGTATACGACAAATCCGGAAGAAAGATAAGAGAGGTAAAACCTGAAGTATATGCTGCAGCTCCGGATATGGCTGACACGCTGACTTCTCCATGCCATACTTATAAGTACAGCGGTTCAGGTCTTCTTACCGAAGAAACAGATGATGAGGGAAATACAACTTACTATGAGTATGACAAGGCAGGTAATCTGGTAAAACAGACTGAACCCGGCGGAGCTGTTTACACATACGAATATGATGCTCTGAACAGGCTTATTACAAAGAAATACAGCGACGGAACAAATTCAGCTCTTCTTGAAAGCTTCTCATATGAAAGAGGCGGAACTGCAGACAAAGCTTCAAAGCAGACTCATACTGAATACATCGACAGCGTCAATAAGCTTGTAACAGAAACGTTTTTTGACTACGCAGGAAGAGAAACTGTTTCAGAAACTCAGTATAAGAGGACAGAAAAAGAATACTATGCTGACGGAAACTTAAAGAGAGAAAGAGTATTTGACAAAGCCGCTGATTCAAAGTGCATTTCTGACGTTGTATATTTTTATAATGACCGTGGAATGCCTGATATCACACTTACCGGATATAAACCAGGTGAATCATATTTTATCACCAAAAATCTCTATACCAAAGACGGACTTTCAGAATATGAAATTGTCTATACGGATGCTCAGAAGGTGGATCCTTCATCACCTGTAATTCCTGAAAAGGCAAAAGCAAGTGTAACAAGGTATGAGTACGATGAATCAGGCAATGTATTGAAAGAAAGTTCTTTACTTGATGAATTTGCGATAGCAGATCTGTCATCAGCCAAATTTGCAGTAAAGACTGAGTGGGAATATGACGTAACAAATAATACGGTTACAGAAAAGTCAGGAAAGATAAAAACAGTTTATGTGAACAACTATCTTGACAAGACGGTAACTGTAAAGAATATAGCAGACAGTGCTGACATTACCGGAACTGACGGAAAGGGTGAAACCGAACTCATAACATTGAACAGTTATGACCGAAACGGAAACTTGATAAAAACTGTAACACCGTCCGGTTCAGTAACAGAATACCGCTATGATAACCTCAACAGGCTTACAGAAACCATTCAGAACAATGTTCCGTCAGAAGACGGCGGCGACAGTACAGGAACTCTTACAGAAACCCTGAGTTATAACTGGGCCGGCAGTGTTACCAAGAAGATACTGAAATTCGGCGATCAGGTAAAATCAGAATCTGCGTATTATTACGATTCCAGAAACAACATGATTCTGTCAGTTGATAAAACTGGTGACAGTGAAGCAGCTCATGCGTATGAGTACAACAATGCGGGACTTGTGACCGCAGAAGCATCACCTGAAAGTTTTGCCGGAACAGAGGAAGAGGATCCTTTAAGCAGATACACTGTTTCAAATGCTTACGGATATATTAAGTATACCTACGATAATGCCGGAAGACTGAAAAACAAAAAATACAAAGGAAGAACATACAGATTTGATGATGAAACCGGTACAATGAATGCTCTTGCAGATGCATTTGTGATAAAGGCGTATGAGTACGATGCAAATGACAATGTCATCAGAGAAACAGAAGGTGAAGAGTACGCTAAGTCTGAAGCCAGAAGCAGAACATTCATCTACAGTGGTACAAATGAACTGATTTCAGAAAAATCACCTGAATGTGATCGTGAATACAGCGTTCTTTACGAGTACGATGCTCTGGGTAATATCATACTAGAGAAATCACTTAAGGGAACTGCCGGGGCGGAAAAGTATGAGGTGACAACAACTGACTGTACACAGGGTGCCGACGGCATCACAGTATTTACACAGAAAACTTTTGAAGGAGAAGGCGAAAACATAAGTTCTGCATCTCCGCTTCTTTCCGTTAAGAGCTGGAAAACAGATATAAACGGAAACACCATCGAGGAAAGTGTCGGAAAAAATACGGTAAAAACTGAATACAACAGTCTCGGCTTTGAAAGCAGATCAGTAACTGAAACTGACCGCTATACTGAAAACGGATCAGAAAAGGCCGTAAACAGCGAAATAAAGACTGTTTATGATAAGGAAGGCAATCCGGCAGTTATAATTCATAATTCAGGTATCACTGAGATCAGGGAATACGATTGTCTGAGAAGAGTAGTATCAGAAACAAAAGGAAAACGTCCTGAAGGTGTTTCAGATAATAAGTTAAAAGCTTCTGATCTGACAGAAAGTGTTACACATAAGTGGACATATGACGCAAAGGGTAATGTCAGATATGAATACGACGGAAACGGATTCAGAACCGAATACGAGTATGATGAACTTGACAGACTGACAAATACGGTAAAAAGATACGGAAAAGAAAGAGTATCCGAGAATAAAAAATCCTATGACCTTGACGGAAACCTTACGGAAGAGATCACACTTCTTGACGGCAAACAGACAGGTAAGAAATCATATGTATATGACGGTCTGGGAAGAGTTGTACAGAAATCAGATGCAGATGTTCCGTATGAGTACATTGAATACAACAGAAACAGTGATCAGATAAAATCATATGACGCAGAGAAAGTACTGAAAACATTTGAGTACGATGCTGACAGAAGACTTGTCAGAACAAATCATGCCGGAGTATGTATCGAAGAACTTCAGTACGACTATGCCGGAAACGTAAACAGAAAAACTGACGGTGAAGGAAATGCAGCTGTTTACTGCTATGATGTGATGGACAGGCTTGTAAAGGTTTCATCATCAGCAAAGGATTCCGAAAAGGAAACGGAAACTGCATCCTACACGTACAATGCCGAAGGAAATATTGCGACGAAAACAGCCGGAAGCAGAAATAAGATCACTTATCAGTACACAGCATCAAATCAGATAAAGGAAACAAACACAAACGGAAGAACCGAAAAGTTCTTCTATGACACTGACGGAAATCTTGCAAGGTCAGTGGATCCGGCAGGAAATGAAACAGTATACACCTATACTGTACAGGGATTTACTGCGAAAGAAGAAGTTAAGTCAGGTGATAAGGTCGCTGTAAGCAAAACCTATACTTATGACAAAAACGGAAATGTACTGAAGTCATCGGTAAAGGAAAACGGTAAGGAAAACATTATTGTCAGAAGCTACGATGAACTCGGACGAGTAACAAAGAAAGAAGCAACCGGCAGTGTTACCAGCGAATTTGTATATGACATGTTTACTGAAGATGGTCTTCTGTATGAAGTAAACCGCTACAGTAACGGTGAAAGTTCTTCAAATGTTTATGACGGGTTCGGAAGACTGAAATATGTGTATTCGACAGATATCTCGAAAGGTGCAGACGCTGCAAAGTGCACGGAATACACCTATGACGAAAAGGGCAGAAGAACAGGTATAACATATCCGAACGGAGCAAAGTCAGAATATACTTACTTTGACAACAACGATCTGAAGACACTTACAAACTCTGTTAATGATAAGGTAACTGAAACGTATGAGTACAGCTACTTTAAGAACAATACGATGTCAGGCAAAAAGGAAACGATTGACGGAGTAAAAAAAGGCGAAACATCATACGGTTATGATGAACTCGGAAGACTTGTAACAATAACGGAAACAGGAAAAGAAAACAGAAACATCACATACAGCTATGATGATTCCGGAAACAGAATAAAGGAAGAGTCTTTAGAAAACAACATAAAGGAAACAACGAACTACTCATACGGCGAAGGTGATCTTCTCCTTGGTTACACTGTAACGACAGGAGACAGAAAAACAGATGAAGTAAAGTATGAGTACGACAAAAACGGAAACTTAACAAAGGAATTCGTTCTTGTTAAAAACGGTGCAGCATGTTCAGACAAAGACAAACCGAAAACAGTCAATACTTACGATGTACTGAATCAGCTTGTGTCCACTCAGACAGAAGATTTCACAGTAAACAATGAATACAATGCCGAAGGTCTCAGAATCAGCAAGGAAGTAAAGACTGAAGGTATTGACACACCGTCGAAAACAAACTATACTTATGAGTATGACAAGGTAGTATTCGAAACGGATGCTGAAAATCCGGATAACAATGTATGGAACGTACACGGAATAAACCTTGTGTCCAAGAAGATCAGCGGAGAAATGTTCTACTGCATGTACAACGGACACGCAGACATAACCGCAATGATCAGCGAAAACGGAGAAACTGCCGAAAAGTATTACTACGATGAATGGGGTAAGGAAACAGAGACTTCAAAATACGGAGACATAACCGGAGACGGAAAGGTGACCGTAAATGATTATTCTCTGCTAAAGAAACACCTGTACATCGAACCGCTGGAACTTACTTCAGACCAGAAGAAAGCGGCAGATCTGAACGCTGACGGCAAGGTGGATACATCCGACCTAAACACATTAAAGCAGATCCTGTTCGGAGAAAAGAAATACTGCGAAGCCGATACTAACAGAGACGGTTTCATCAATGAAAAGAACAGCATAAAGTATGCAGGCTATTACTACGATGCCGAAACCGGACTTTACTATCTGAACGCAAGATTCTATGATCCTGAAACAGCAAGATTTATTCAGCAGGACAGCTACAGTGGTAATATTTACGATCCGTTAAGTCTTAATCTTTATACTTACAGCAACAACAATCCGATTTCGTATTATGATCCGACGGGGCATTCGGTTAAGAGTGTTTTCAAAAAAGCTGTAAATAGTGTTAAGAAAGCTTATAATACAGCAAAGACTGCTGTAACGGTGGTCAAGCCGGTTGTTAAGCAGAATGTAAAAGCAAATACGGCGGCAGTTGTGAACACTGTAGTCAAAAAAGTAACAGCACCGTTAGCTAATACAATAAAAGCAGCTGCAAATAAAACAGAAAAAAAGAGAGAAACTTTTCAGACAGTACTGGATGTAGGTAAGTCGGTTCAGTCACCTGTAGTAAATGCATGGGCAAACTATGCACAGGGAGAGTACGATACTCTGGCCGGACAGATAAACGGATTTATGGAGTTTTCTGATAATCCGGCACAGACCATTGAAAACTCAGTAAATTACTTCCTGTCAGATCCGCTGAGAAATAATCCTGCAACAGCATTAGGAATGTATTATTACGAAGTAGGAAAGGCAAGTAATGTCCACGACTGGAATACAGTATCATATAAACTGGGAGTCGGAGCAGTAAATCTTTCTGAATTCTATGCTGGAGCAAAGATTGGAAGCAAAATGCCTGAAATCAAGGCATCTGCGGCTAAAATGACTAATAATATAGCACGCAATCTTTCTGAAGCTAAGTCAAGTGCACTCAGTAAGTTAGGTAGTTATGCTGATGATTTCAGTATGCAGTCTCCTGTAATGGCCGGTGGAATAAGAGCAGGAGCTGAAAAGAGCATATTTAACTCATCGTATAAATCTTCAAGCTATTATTATTCAAATAGAGAAATAAGCACCAACAGCATAGCGAATGTAGCCAAAGTTAAAACGGGAGCATTTAGCTCAGATTTGAAATTCAACGGAAATGGACTTGGAAAATTAGCGAATAAAGAGTTGCATGTAAGTGAAAAAGGCTTAAATATAGTAAAGAATCATATTGGTCAGTTTGAAGCATATCAGCCCAATATTGATATGATTGAAAGATTAGAGCAAGCAATGATTAAAGGTGAGAAAATAAAGTCAGCAGATGCAAGTTTTTATATGCATGAATTAGCAGAATCTCATATGATGAAGTCGCTTCTAAAAACAACTGATTTCGAAAATGCATATGATATCGCGCATAGCGCTGCATTGAAAAAATACGATGTTTCTCAATTTTCAGTGTATCATCCAGAAGTAATAGCTAAAAACTCTGAACAATTTTCGTTAGCATGGAGAAGATTTTGGGAGGTAAATAAATGATTTCTCTATCAAATATAGGTGTTATGAAAAAGTGTAATTTATGGATGAATGAATACCCAAATATAGAATGTAAATGTTTCGAAGAATTACAGAAAACTATTATCAAGAATAATTGGGTGGAATGGGAGAATGTATCATGTGCTATAGAGGTGAATTTGAAGCAAAGACATTCCAGTAATTATGCTTTACTGGGAATGAGCTACACGCATGATAACACAGATAAGCTCGTTATAAAGGTTAGCGCTGGTGAAGAAAATGGACCGATAATAGAGAATACTTTAGTATCAGAAGTAGATGAAGTGCATGCAGGAATACCATTAGAATATGCAGAATCGGTTATAAAGTTGGCAGAATCGTATTTAAACGATGTATCTTGTTCATCTGGGACGATAACATTTGATATAGGCGGACACGGATATATCGGTTCTAGTTCTGCTATTTTTAGAAAAGTGACAGAAATACTATTGAAAATACTTTGCAGCGATGGAAATAGGGAAGTAAAAACAATCGAAAAGATTGTATGCGATTGTTTGAGACAGTGAAATTTTAATTATGTGAATATGGTTAAGATATGAGATAATATAATAGAACTCATATAAGTATATTTGCAGTATAAACGGCCGCCGAACGGCGGCCGTTTTCAAAAGCACGCCGCAGGCGTACCGTTTAAAACAGGTGGTGCCTGCGGCACAATTATAATAAAATCCGAATTTGACTCATTGTAAAAAAACTATTATACTTATGAGTATGACAAGGTGGTATTCGAAACGGATGCTGAAAATCCGGATAACAATGTATGGAACGTACACGGAATAAACCTTGTGTCAAAGAAAATCGGCGGAGAAATGTTCTACTGCATGTACAACGGACACGCAGACATAACCGCAATGATCAGCGAAAACGGAGAAACTGCCGAAAAGTATTACTACGATGAATGGGGTAAGGAAACAGAGACTTCAAAATACGGAGACATGACCGGAGACGGAAAGGTGACCGTAAATGATTATTCTCTGCTAAAGAAACACCTTTACATCGAACCGCTTAAACTTACTTCAGAACAGAAGAAAGCGGCAGATCTGAACGCTGACGGTAAGGTGGACACAACTGACCTTAATACATTAAAGCAGATCCTTTTCGGAGAAAAGAAATACTGTGAAGCAGACACTAACAGAGACGGTTTCATCAACGAAAAGAACAGCATCAAGTATGCAGGTTATTACTACGATGCCGAAACCGGACTTTACTACCTGAACGCAAGATTCTACGATCCTGAAACAGCAAGATTCATCCAGCATGACAGCTACAGCGGTAATATATATGATCCGTTAAGTCTTAATCTTTATACTTACAGTAATAACAATCCGATATCGTATTATGATCCGACCGGGCATTTTGTGAATAGTCTTATCAAGACTGTTAAAAACGTAACAAAGAGTGCAGTTGACGCAACTAAAGAAGCAGTTACTTATTTTACTGATAAGACAACAGAGGTTGCAACTGCTTTGGTAAATAAGACGAAAGAAGTAGCGCGTGATACTGCTCAAAAAACGCAAGAGTTCATATCACATCCGGTACAAACCACCAGCAGAGCGGCTAAAGAATTCAGCGAAAACTGGCACAGCGGAATAGATCAGTTAAAACAAAGCGGAACAGCCGGACAGATATTCGGATCATACAGCGAAGGGGTTGTACAGCAGTTAAATAATACCTTTACCAGCACGGTTCAACTGGTCAAAGACCCGTTGGGTACTGTAAGCGAATCAGTGAACTTCTTTCTTGAAGATCCGCTCAAAAACAATCCTGTTACCGCATTGGGAATGTATTATTATGATGTCGGAAAGGCAAGTTATGCTCATGACTGGAATACGGTAGCAAATAAAGTCGGAAGCGGAACGGTAACCGTAGCTGAGGTTTTAGGTACGGAGTATGTGCTTAAGGGCATTGAGGGATTAAAGAAAAATCCTGCTGCAAAGAATCCAGCCACTAAGTCTTCTATGGCGAATGCTATTAATGAATCTTCTACAGCATCAAGTTCGGGAATAAAAGTTCAGAGCAGAAATGCATTGGCAACTGTAGAACATTATGATGATCTTAATCATGCGTATAATGTTAAGTCGAAAATTAATCCTGATTTCGGAAGCAAACTTGATTATTTATTCGGAAAAGCAAAAGGAAATCAGCATAACTTAGAAAGAACTGCTGGAATGAAAAATGAATTAGAAATTAAAATGGGTATAACAGATAGTTCAACCAATAGAAATTATATCAAACAAAAGATAACGGAATCTTATTTTGATGACAGTAGTATAGTTAGTAGAGAACCGATGTCGTATATTGCAAAAGAACTTCCTGGAACCCCGACCGTACATTGGATTGGTGTAACAAGAGAAACATTTATTATGGGACCTGATAGAGGAGCTGTTTTTCGAACATTATGGGATGATAATGTTCTGAAGAATATTATTGTCAAAGGTGGTAAAGGAGACAGACCACTGACAATGAACGAGATCCTTTCTCAGATAAACAGAAAGAAGTGATATTTTGAAAATTGTTTTTGGGAATCATTATATAACAACGACTCATTTCGAAATAGAATATGAGTTTTTAGAATATTTAAAGAGTTGCAGTAATAAATTGCTACTAAACAGTGATGATTGTTATTCTGATACGTATGATGTTGTTACAGTTCATTCTGAGGAAAAATTGGATATAGGCTTATCGTATGATTGGCAAGGACTTCAACCAAATCTTTTACTTTTTTCAGAGCAGAAAAAAATTATTTGTTCATTTGGAACTGAAATAGTTTGTATAGACTGTGTACTGAAGAATATTGTTTTTAGACACACATTAAATTCACTGATTTTTTCGATAAATCATGTTCAAAATAGAAATTTGATTGTGATAATACATGAAATGGGTGTCATGGTTATACATGAAAATGGGAAAAAAATATGGTCTTGCGGTGGTACAGATATTATTCAGGATTATAAGGTAGATGATAATTCTGTATATATTTTATGTGAAGATGGATATGATATAAAGCTTTCAATATTTGATGGAAATCCTATTTTATAATATCATTCGAATTGAATCTTAATTTAGAAAAGAATGAAATTAAAAAAGCAATTATATATAATAATTTGCTATAAAACGAGCTGCCTCATCCGGCGGTCGTTTTTCATAGAACGCCGAAGGCGTACCATTTAATGGTGGTGCCTTCGGCACAATTTTTATCCCAATCCACAGTTGACGCAAAATAAAAAACCTATTATACTTATGAGTATGACAAAGTAATATTTGAAACAGCATCAAAGAAACCGGAAGAATACATCTGGAACGTACAGGGCATAAACCTTATTTCCAGACAGATCGCGGAGAGATGTTCTACTGCATGTACAACGGTCATGCTGATATCACCAGAATGGTAGAAGCAAACGGAGAACTTGCAGAAAAATATTACTATGATGAATGGGGCGTTGAAACAGAGTCCTTAAAGTACGGTGACATATCCAGAGATGGAAAGGTAACTGTAAATGATTATTCTCTGTTAAAGCGAATCCTGTATGTCGATCAGGCAGAGCTGACGCATGATCAGCAGCTGGTATCAGACCTTAATGCAGACGGAAAAACTGACACAGAAGATCTGAACATATTAAAACAGATCCTGTTCTCGGAAACTGACAGCTGCAAACCGGATACAAACAAAGATGGTTTTGTAAATGAAAAGAACAACATCAAGTATGCCGGATGCAACACCGTTAAAAAAATAATAGGAAGAAATTTAATGGAAGAATTATACAAGCGGGAAATCTTAGAATTAACAGAGTTACTTAAAGAAGATGAAGGATGGGAAGATTTAAGAAATGTTCTTGTACTCAAAGGATTTGATTTAACTCAAATATTACTAGTGTCGTTTATGGAGGATGAAGAAGAAAATGAATATGGTGTAATAGTAACAAAAGAATTAAGAGTAATTGAGTATTCTAGATCTACCAAAAATGGAGAAGAGAATATTGACAGTTTTGATTCGAAGGATATTACAAATGAAATGAATAAGTATCCTCAAACTTTAGTGGCTATTGATATGATAAATCATGGAGAAGTCTTCTAAACTTATAAAAGTGAAATCTTGTAATAGATATTGAAACTGCTGGAAAAGACTATATAGAGAGTATGGTTAGCAGATACTGTATTTGCGAAGTATACTAAGGTTATATGGTATAATACAACGGTCGCCGAACGGCGGCCGTTTTCCATAGAACGCCGAAGGCGTACCATGAAATTGCAAGTTTGGTATCGATGAATTTCATTTTTCTATTGACACGCATCCAATAAAGTGCTATAATCAATACTATCCCACTCGGGATAAATTATAAAAATGAAACTGCGCATATGCAAAATTGCATTTATGACAGTTTCAGTAAAACAAAATGAGGTGAAAGCAATTATGAAGAATCAGGACATTGATAACGGTAATTCATTTGACTGGGGCAAAACGTCTAAGGATTATGCGAAGTTCAGGGACATCTATCCTAAGGAGTTCTATGACAAGATCCTTTCACTTGGCGTGTGCGTTTCCGGACAGACTGTACTCGACATAGGAACAGGAACCGCGAATGTGCCCCGCGCACTGTATTCACACGGTGCAAAGTGGATCGGTACCGATATCTCAGAAAACCAGATCGAATCTGCTAAAGAGCTGTGCAGAGAACAGGGAATGGACATTGAACTGTATGCGTGCCCGGCTGAGGAGATCGACTACCCCGAGAATACATTTGATGTAATAACGGCGTGTCAGTGCATCTGGTATCCTGACCATAAGATAACTGCACCGAAATTTGCTAAGATACTTAAGCCGGGCGGAAAGTTCCTTATCCTTTACATGGGCTGGCTGCCGTATGAAGATAAGATCGCAGGAGGCAGCGAGGAGATTATCCTTAAGTACAATCCGGACTGGTCCGGTCACGGTGATACCAGAAAGCACGTCTGGGTACCGGATGAGTACCTTGAATTTTTCGACATAACACTTCAGGAAGAATTCGATGTGAATGTTCCGTTTACCCGCGAAAGCTGGCATGGAAGAATGCGTGCCTGCAGAGGTGTCGGCGCTTCAATGGATGAAAAGACGATTAAACTCTGGGAAGAAGATCACACAAAGTTCCTTATGGAAAATGCACCGGAACAGTTTAATGTTCTTCACTATGTATCCATTGCTGAACTCACTGTGAAAAAATAAGGTAAGCTGTCTGTTTTGTCATGAATAAAAAATCGAACAGTCCGGGAGCTGGTTGCTCTCAGGACTGTTCGTTCTTCAGGAGATATGTAAAGTGTTTTCTGAATATCTGATTATCTGGTTCCTGCTGTGTGTGTTCTGCACTTTAATGCGTTTCTTCTGATCTCCGGTTTCTTGAATCTGATTTTTACAGGGCGGAGATTTTCCGGAACGTTGTTTTTAAAGTACTCTGAAACGCTTTCTTCGTCGGTCTTACTGTCAGTTTCAACGTCGAGTTTCAGAACGTATACTCTGTATGCCTTTTCATAATCGATGTAAGCACGGGCGCGGGTAACGCCGTCGCATTCAAGCGCAGCCTTTTCTACTTCGCTTAAGTTGTAGTAGAATCCGCCGCGATGGGTTTCAACTCTTACGACGCGAGATTCAGGACCGAATATGTCAAGCGTATTGTCCGGCATTATTCTTGCTCTGATACCTGTATTGTAAAGTATACCTGATGAATACGGATTCTTTACTGATGAATTGTAGGATTCAGGTCTTTCATCGGAAATATACAGAGTACCCCATGCACCGAAAGGCTTTGTCGAAAGATCATCACTGTCGAGAACATAAGCTGATAACGGAGCAGAAGATTCTGCAAATGCTTTTCTTCCGGTTTTTTCGTTGATCTCATCGGCTGTTGTTCTGGTCTTTTCAGGACATATCTCAGCCGGGATACTTGCGATAACTTCTGAAATAGTCTTGCAGCGGAGCAGGGCATTGACGATGTGCTGGTAGCAGTCGATGAATACATAGATGGAACTTGTATCAAATCTGTTTGCCCAGTAGCTCAGATGCAGCAGGTAGCTGTTTTCACTGTTCATTATCATTATGCGGAAAGGATAACTGTCGATGTTTATATCTACTCGTTTGCACGGCAGGTCACCGATATTGTCCACATGGAAAATGTCGCCCTGGAACTGGAAAAGGAATTCGCCGTTGTTTGAGCATGAGCTGTGCATCTTCATTGCATTTCTTACCTGAACGCCGGCATCGTCAAGTATATCAGCAGTTGTTTCGTATTTTCCGGCATCGTAGCGGCACGCATACTGTCTGAAATACATTCCGATGCAATCGGTGTATTTTCCGTCAGTTCTTCCGCTGTGGATACTTGTTGCGAATACATTTCTTTTACCGCTGAAGAGTGAAAGGCAGATGTTGAAAGCTGTCAGGAAAAGTATGTTTTCCGATGTGCAGTGCTCAGTGCAGAAACTCATAACTTCTTCACGGTTTATGCGGTAGAGACGCTGTTTGATGGTTTCCTGAATGATCTTGTTAAGATCCATGCCGTGGTCAAGATTCAGTAAGCTTCCGCCGATCTTTATGCCTTTGTAGATATCGGCAAGCTTTTCGCCATCCTGTTCATAGCTTCCGTTTTTCATTCTTTCGCTTTCATCGAGAAGATATTCGTAGAATGACATCTTTTCACGTTCAAGCTTTTCTCCGTCATATGCACGGCTTATTTCACGGATGAACATTCCGAGGGATACGCCGTCACTTACTGCATGAGACAGATCTATACGGAGATAAACGGCTTTTTCCGTTTTATAAATATCGATATGATAAAGGATCTCGTCCGGCTTATAGGTAAACGGAGTTACGAGATGATCTTTAATGTTTGCCCACTCAGCTTCTGTGGTTTCAATAATATTGATCACGTTTTCGGCGTCATCGTGTCTGCAGATAACAGCCTTTTTCATATCAACAGTTCCCTTGAGTGCCGGATGAGCATCAAGAGCGTCACTTATCGCATTTTTCAGTCGGGCGATATCTGTGTTAAGAGGAAGTTCAAATGAGGACGGTACATTTCCGACGGTATTTCCGTTTATAACGTATATGAAATACTTCATGAGATTGGAAACAGGATATTCTTCACGGATGGAGTAGTCAGACTGAACTGCGCTGCCTGATTCTATAAATTCAGCAAGCTTTTCGGTTGTATCATTTTCCATGAGCGCAGCAAGATCGATGCTGTATCCAAGTGTTTCAAATATATCGGTTATTGCAGATACGCAGCCGAAAGAGTCGAGCCCGAGTGAAGCAAAGGTCTCATCGGCACCTATCTCTTTCACACCGGATGCTTTGGAGATTATTTCTCCGATCTTTTTCTGAAGATCAGTAGAGAAAGGCTTTTTTGAGCTCCTGTTTATTTTATCAGAAGTTTCAGCCCTGCCAGCCTGTGATCTGATTATTTTCTTTGATGCGGTTCTTTCAAAAGGCTTGTCACGGAAAATGATTTCTGATATACGCTTGTATGAAGGCATATCTCTGTTTACTTCAGATACAGCCTTGCGGATCGCGTCTTCAGTTTCTGTTTTTCCCTTTGAAGCTGTTTCAGCAGGATCAGGATAAATCTCGGCACATATCGCATCATTTTTTCCGAAGACTACGATCTCAGATACTGTTCTGTAATCCACGAAGCGTTTTTCTATTTCCTCAGGAGATACGTTTTCACCGTTTGTGAGTATTATAAGATTTTTCTTTCTTCCTGTAAGATAGAGATATCCGTCTTCATCTATCCAGCCGATATCTCCGGTTTTCAGCCATCTGTCTTCAGTGAATACGTCTCTGGTCTCTTCAGGTGAATTATAATAACCGATCATTACGTTGTCGCCCTTTACCAGAACTTCACCATCTTCTGCAATTCTCAGTCTGCAGCTTGAAAGAGGCATACCAACTGATCCTTTTTTCTCTGCTGTAACTTCAAACGGTGCTTCGGTGATAGAAGGGGAGCACTCAGACATTCCGTATCCGGAAGCTATGCGAAGGCCAAAACTGAGAATGTCCTGTTTGAGATCCTCCGGAAGTCCGCCGCCTCCGCTTAAGATCCTTGAAAAGTTTTTGCCGAGTACAAGTTCCTTTATTTCGTTTCTGTTCATTTCCGGATGAGCATCTTCAGCGCTGATCAAAGCTCTGTAAATTGCCTTGACCATCATAGGAACGATATGTATTGTTACAGGCTGGTATTTCTTTAAGTCATCAATAAAGTGTGAAATATCATTGCATAAACAGAGTGCCATTCCGAAACGGAAAGCATAAAGAAAATCACAGTTTAAAGAGAATACATGATGCGGCGGCAGGAAAGTGCACACATTGCCGTTTTCCAGTTCAGGATTAGGCTTTACAGGCAAGATAGTACTGAGCATATTTTTATGACTCAGCATTACGCCTTTGCTTTTACCTGTTGTTCCTGATGTGTATATGATGAAAGCGCATTCATCCGGCAGGATGTCATCGCTGTGAATATTTTCAGACTGTTCTGCGATAAGATGATCAAGTGATATCGTATCTGAGATGGAATGAGATTCGTGTATATTCGGGCAGTTTTTAAGTGCTTCGGTTACTGTATCAGAAAGATCAGCATCATAGAATAATATTTCTGTGTCTGAGCGTTGCAAATGGTCAGCTAGAGTTTCTGCGTTCATCTGTGAGTCCAGTGGTACGATGACTGAACCGGCATATACAGTCCCTATCATTACTGTAAGATAATCAAATCCGGTACGTCCGATAAGAGCGATATTTGCTTTTCTTCCTTCAGAGCAGTTATACTCTCTAACGTATCCGGCGAATTTTCTTACGCGGTTCATGAATTCTGAGTAGGAAACAGATTTATCATCTCCGTTTTCGACGTATCTCAGAAAAGCATTGTTTCCGTACATTTCTTCAGATCTTGTAAAGTAGTCGTTTAAAGTTTTTAGTCCGTTTGAACTGATCATTGGTTTTATCCCCCTGTGCTATACATTTGTCGCTAATAGACACGTTCTACAGAATGTGTGGAACGAGTATGATAATCGACACATCACTTAAATATAGTAGCACTTTCAAAGATAAGAGTCAATACTTTTCTGAAATATTTATGACATAATATATAATTGTTTATTACTAAACATAATTATATCTATTTAACAGAGAAAGTAAGATACTTCAGAACACATCATACAGGAAAACATCTACGCACAGATGGGTTTGAATTCCGGACGTTGACACCAGACGGTATTGAGAATATAATTATAAATAAGAGAGGTGATCGCTATGTGTACGTGGTTTTATGCGGACCGCAGTAATTTATCAGGATTTATTGACAGAGCGGGACGTCTGCCGCTTGCGGAGACCATCATGAACGTTATGGCCAAGCCGGTAAAGATGTGGGGAAATATTCGCCCGACTGATATGGCTGCTGTTCTTGCGCCGAACAAACAGGGGAATATGGCGGTCTTTCCGATGATCTGGGGGTTTAACCACGAAAGCTCAGACAAGCCGCTCGTCAACTGCCGCATAGAGACTGCCGACCAGAAGGCGTTATGGAAGGATTCATGGCTCAACAGAAGATGCATCATTCCTGCTTCCTGGTACTACGAATGGGGAGTGCTCCCTTCGGAGGCAGGTATCAGAATTGAAAATGACCAGCCTAAAATAAAGAAAGAAAAGTTTGCGATACAGCCGGAAGGTGCTGAGATAACCTATCTTGCCGGACTATATCGCTTCGAGGAACATTACGGTGCTCAGATACCGATGTTCACAGTACTCACAAGGGAATCGGTAGCTCCGGTAAGCGACATCCACGACCGCATGCCGCTGATACTCGGTAAAGATGATCTGAACGAATGGATCAGCAAAGATTCTGATCCCCGAAAAGTAGCGAAAAAGGCAGTTACCAATCTGGTAATGGAAAAAGCCAAGGATTATCCGGAACCGAAACCCGCATTTATGCAGCTTGAATTCGAATAAAAAAGACACAGGAACATTTTGAGCTCCTGTGTCTTTTTCTTTTCTTCAATATCGCTCGATTTGATAACTTTTTAGAATTTCATAGGTCTATGCAAAGGGAGCACCACAAGGAGGGGGAGAACAAATAACCGCAGCAAAAGCCGCATTTCTCCCCCTCCTTAAGGTTCTCCCTCTGCACACCCTTTCCTTGAACCTCCCCCA
>JAFRUS010000008.1 GCA_017438745.1 Oscillospiraceae bacterium
TGGTAAAATAGAAGAGAAGGGAGCTGAGCGAAGATGCTGAGAGAAAACAAAGCAGAGCGAGAGCAGATGGAAATGGTATGTATAGAGGAAATGGTACCGAAAGATCATATACTTAGAAAAATAGACTCGGCAATAGATTTTACACACATATATGATCTTGTAGGAGATATGTATTGTAAGAATAACGGAAGACCAAGCATAGATCCTGTGGTAATATTCAAAATGGTGCTGATACAGCATCTTTTTGGCATACCTTCACTGAGAAAAACAGCGGAAGAAGTACGTGCAAATATTTATTATCGCTGGTTTTTAGGATATCTTCTGAATGAACAGACACCGCACTTTTCAACACTCAGCTATAATTTCACGCACAGATATACGCCCGAAGTGGTTGAAAGCATATTTTACTGGATATTGAGTGAAATAGAGAAGGCAGGATATCTGACACCCGAGACAGTATTCATAGACGGAACACATATCAAGGCAAATGCAAATATGAAAAAAGCAGTAAAGAAAGCAGTGCCGAAAGCAGCAAAGATATACGAAGAACAGCTGATGAAAGAGGTAAATGAGGACAGAGAAGAGAACGGAAAAAAGCCATTTGATGATAATGACAGGAATAACGGTTCAAAAGCCGCAGAAGAAAAGACAGTGCTTGAATCCATAACCGATCCGGAATGCGGAGTTTTCCACAAAGGAGAGCACAAGAAGTGTTTTGCATACGCAGCACAGACAGCTTGTGACAAAAACGGATATGTAATGGATGTGACGGTAAATCCCGGAAATGTGCATGACAGCGCGGCTTTTGACGGATTATACAATAGGCTTACAAGAAAACATCCCGAGATAAAAAATGTAGTAATGGATGCAGGATATAAAGTACCGTACATATGCAAAGAAGTATTGGATGATAAACGAATCCCTGTATTACCGTACAAAAGACCAATGGGAGGGAAAAATTTTTTCAGACCGTATGAGTATGTTTATGACGAATACTACAACTGCGTGATCTGTCCCGAGAATCAAGTTTTAAACTATTCAACAACCAACAGAGATGGCTATCGGGAATTCAAAAGCTGCCCACGGATATGCGAAAAATGCCCGAAAATAAAGAACTGCACAAACAGTAAAAATCATCAGAAGACCGTAACAAAGCATATCTGGAGTGAATATCTTGAGACAGCAGAAGATATCCGCCATACACCAAAATACAGTGAGATGTATGATAAACGAAAAGAAACCATAGAGCGTGTGTTCGCAGATGCCAAAGAAAAGTATTCAATGCGTTACACAAATCACAGAGGCCTCTCCCGAGTCACAAATTGGGTCAGGCTTAAATTTGCTGCCATGAATCTGAAGAAGTATGCCATCTTCTTCCAATTTCGCTGTATTTCCCACTCTGTATTCTCTTTTTTACCCATTACTTTATTTTTTTACAAAAATATTACCCCTGGTTCTCTCTGAATCAGGGGTTTTTTGACAGACTGAAAGCCCTGATCTCTCAGGGCTTTTTTCTTATCTTCTTTGCCATTCTTTTCCATGTTTATGGTTCTTTTTTCCGTCAATAATACCAGTATAAACTGACGGAGGAATTATGAATGGGTTACAATAAAGTTGAGATATCAGGCATAAACACATCTGAACTGAAAGTCATGAAGGAAGAAGAAAAAATGGCTCTCCTCAGAGAAATAAAAGCAACAGGCAGCAAATCGGCACGTGACAGACTGATAAACGGTAATCTCAGGCTTGTTCTTAGTGTAATACAGAGATTTACGGGACGAGGCGAAGATATTGACGATCTTTTTCAGATAGGAGTTATCGGACTGATAAAAGCTATCAATAATTTTGACCTGACTAAAGA
This sequence comes from Oscillospiraceae bacterium, assembly GCA_017438745.1. Taxonomy (GTDB): domain Bacteria; phylum Bacillota; class Clostridia; order Oscillospirales; family Ruminococcaceae; genus HUN007. Next base: position 1,862 of record JAFRUS010000008.1, read on the forward strand.
AGTTCGTTTTTCAACATATTGTGTTCCCATGATAAGCGGCGAACTGAGGCGCCACCTGAGAGATTACAGCCATGTCAAGGTAAGCCGCTCTTTACGTGATCTTGCCTATAAAGCGATACAGGCAAAAGAAAGATTAACACTGAAGCTTCAGCGTGAACCTTCGATCGAGGAAATTGCTGATGAAGTAGGTGAAAAACGTTCTGCAATAGTTATAGCGCTTGAAAGCATAAGTGACCCGATATCCCTTTACGAACCTGTTTATTCAGATTCTGAAGATACTCTGTATATCATGGACCAGATAGGGGATAAAAATGATATTGAAAGCCGAATGGATGAGATAACGATCCGTGACGCTATAAGTTCACTTGGTGACCGTGAACGGAATATACTCTACCTGAGATTTTTCCGTGGGAAAACACAGACTGAAGTTGCTAATGAGATCGGTATATCACAGGCGCAGGTATCCCGGCTGGAAAAGGGTGCCATTCGTTCTATCAAGGGAAGTCTGCATCATTGAGAGGTGTATGGCTGCGGAAATAAGTGCATTATGTGAAAATTTGCTTTTTTGCTTGACTTTTCTTCTGAATTGTAATAAAATAAATGTGTACGTTTTTTATGGGAGTGTGTTTTAA
>JAFRUS010000061.1 GCA_017438745.1 Oscillospiraceae bacterium
AAGGATAGCGTTTATCATTTCGAGAACCCAAGCCTGCTCCGGCGGGAAGTCTGTAAGTGTCGTAGGTATGTCCAGTATCTTAACTCTGATTCCATTATCCTTGAACTGCTCCAACTCTCGCTTTATATCCGCTTTGTTACGACTAAGCCTGTCCAGTTCCTTGATAACGAGTGTATCTACATTTCCGTGCTGATACATCAGTGTAGCCGCCGTATGTCTGAGCTTATGCGGTGAAATACCGCGGTTTCCAAGTCCCGTTTCGTTGAGCAGCTTTTCAATGATCTGCTCCACTCTTCTTCGGCTTATACGTCTCTTTTTCCTGCTTAGGAAAAGCGCATTCGGCTCCTCCGGAGGGTTTTTACGCGAATTAAGATATGTCTTGATCGCCGCGATGCAGGCGTCGTTTATATAAACTATCCTCTGTTTGCTTCCCTTACCTTTAAGAAGCAGTTTTCTTTCCTCGAAATCAATATCACTTATATTTATACTTACAAGCTCATTAAGTCGCATTCCGCAGTTGAGAAACAGCGTAACCATGCAGAAGTCGCGCTCCGGATCTTCATACGAATCTGATGAGAGCAGACGAAGACTTTCCTCAAGTGTAAGAAACTTCGGCAGAGCACGTTTTACCGTCGGCATCTCCACATCATCAACCGGATTATGATCAATTATATTTGCCCTCTTGTAAAGAAATCCGAAAAAGCTTTTGAGCGCCGCAGTCTTTCTCGCTCTGGCAGCCGGCTTATTTTCTCTCTCCTCCGCCAGAAAATACTCGAAATCATATATATCACGAAGCGTTATCTCTTTAAGCAGCTCTACAGGAAAATCCTTTATCTTTATCGCTTCCAGCGGTTCAGACCGATCCTGCCTGACCTTCAGCACATATCTTAAGAACAGACGTATATTTAAAAAATATTCATTTACAGTAGTCTCAGCCCTGCCTCTGACTATACGGAGATAGTATATATAATCATTCAGAAAATCAGGACATTCGGTTTTGTTTATTGCCATTGAACCTTCTCCTTAGCAGACAAGTTATGCATTCATTTTTCGTTATTCAGTATTGTACTATTAATTCCGGCTTGTGTCAATGGAAATATGGTGGCAGGGAAAACAAAATACCGCACCCGCCGCAAAGCAATTTCATTATTCCCATTTTCCATTCCTCCTTATCAGAAATCAAAGAATTTACGGAATTCACTGTAATAGCTTCTGGTCACATCCACCAGTGTTCCGTTCGTCATTGTCAGTACATATTTCATTGAAAGTGCCGGTCGTATCTTCTTCACATATTCCGCATCCTCATCAGTTTCAATACCATGTTCCGCAAGAAATTTTTCTATTAAACTTTGTTTTTCATCTGAAACAGAAATCCGAAACTTCATTCTCAAACCTCCCTTTCTGTAATTTCAGTATAGCATAAACCGTTCCGGTATAAAAGAGTCCGGAAACAAAATGCACCGGAATCGGGAATGAGTTGCACTAATGATGCTTTACGCTCCCGCTCCGGTGAAATGGTGGCGCCTTCGGCGCAGTTGAAAAAATGGGCCGTTAAAAACAGCCCATTTTGCTTTAATTTTTAGTTATCAATAAAAATCATCAGAAACATATTAAAATAATACTGAATCCTTCGATCAGTTATTCGGTATTTTCTCTATAATACACTTTTTATCACAGAACACCATCGCATACTTGAACCTTGTCGTATATCCTTCATACACGAGTCTGCTTTCATATTTATTACGAATAATCTGGCTCTCTGCTTCCTTCAGGGCTTTTTCCATTTCTGATTCTTCCTTCGCATGCTTAAGTTCAAGAATCAGGCAGCGGTTTCTTTCAGGATCATGGATTATCAGATCCGTTCTTCCGTATCCGCTTTCCTTTTCTGAATCCACCATGTACCCAAGTCCGGTAAAGAATCCGTCGAGGATCAAATGATAGCTGTATTCATGGTATTCGTGATAGAACGAAAGTGTTGCCTCAAGGATCTGATTCATTGAAGCCTTTGCACTTTCAGTACTCTCTGCCCAAAGCGAATCTATGAGATTATTTACGAACTCATTATTTATTTTGGTGTTAAAGTAATTCCAGACTTCCTGCCGGAACACTTCTTTAATTTCTTTGTTCGGTATTCTTAAAGGCATGACTTTCATTCGTTCTTCTGTAGCCTTTGAAAGATACCCTGTTTCAAGCAGTGCTGACCACAGATTATCGCCATTTTCATGAATAAGATGATATGGAACATGTTCATTTACGAAACATTTTACAGTCTCACCGGCAAGCAGTTTTTCAAACTTTTCATTTACTTCAGAAGTTTTTCCTAAAAAGCCATGAATAAGATTCTGTGTTGTATACGATGTATTCACCCAGTAGCTTTCAGGTCCCATTATTTCACTGTATGAACCATCAAGAACTGATCGTACATAAAGAAGCACATCCCAAGGGCAGTACATCTTTTCACGTCCGAAGATATATCCGTCATACCATTCTGAAACAGTATCATATCTGTCTGACAACCCGGCATCTTCAAGAAGCTTCTTTACGTTATCATCGGTAAATCCAATAGATGATGCGAAATTAGGTGAAAGAACTGTATATGGTATGATATTATTCACACCTGTATAAGTACTGTTTTTCACAGTATAAAGGCATCCGGAAAGAATAACGCCCTTGACGTTCTCGTTAGTCTTGCAGACGTAGCTAAGCATATGCTCGATCATATCACGGACTTTGTCATACTCAGGACTGCCAAGAGCCTTTGCCATCGGTACATCATATTCATCAATTATAACAAATACTTTCTGCTTATAATAACTTCTCAGCATCTGACACAGCAGACCGAGCGCCTGCTCGGTATCCGGCTGTTCGGCTCTGCGATTCCAGAGGTTAGCAAATAATGATTTACTCGTTTCGCTTATATTCGTATTGTTTCCTTCGGCTAAAAAGCGATTCTCTTCACAGAGATTCGAAACAGCAATACGTAAAGAACTGAATATTGATTTAAAATCTTTTCCAAAGACTTCCTTCAGCGATATGAATACTACAGGGTATTTGTTCATGTAATTCTCTACAAGAGCTGTATTATCCATAACTTTCAGACCATCAAATATATCTCTGCTGTCCCTGCGGATATCGAGGAAATCTCTGAGCATTGTCATTGTCAGAGTTTTTCCGAATCGTCTCGGACGCGCAAAAAGAACAGCCTTATCAAATTTATCGAGAAGAAATTCTTCTATCAGATCAGTTTTATCTAAGTAATATGAATTGTTTTCTCTGAGTTCTCGGAAACTGTCATATGATGCTGTGATATTTAATTTCACGACTTTTGCTCCTTCCTTTGTTTTTCTCATGTTATAAGTATAGCATGTTTCGGCCTTTCAGGCAACAGAAAAAGATTTTGTTATATCGGCCTCAATTTACTTTTATATGCTCTTTAAACATCTTCTCCGGAAGGAAACTTCTGTACAGTTTGAGGTAGTATTCTCTTACCTCATACATATCGTGCTTCTTTCCTAAATCAAGTTCAAGAAGTACAAAATCCACACCGAAAGCCGTGGCATTTACTCCTGTATCTATATACCGGTTACGATGATAAAAATCTATCCGTCGGGTTCTCATTTCAAATTCTTCTCCGGCAGTACCGTCAGGTGTCTCAGCTTCGCAGATAACCATCTCTGCATCAGTCATCTGACAATAAAGCATTTCAAGAAACGCCGATCCTATCCCTTTTCCCCTCATGCCATCCACAGTGGCAAAATAGTCGAGAAGATAATATTTCTTATCTTCATTTAAAACTGCAAAATAAGCATAGCCACATAATTTATCTTCATCGAAAATTCCGTAGCAGATGTACTGACTGTTATCGAGTGAATAAAATATCCTCGCAAGCGGCTTCAGTTCGTCCTTTGGAAAGTCGTTTTTCATGTATCTGTTATAAGTGTCTGCGATCTCGTTTCGCGTAAGTGTTCTGCATTGGTACATTGAATCAGCTCCTAACAATTATAGTATGAACTAAGGCACATGCTTTGTCAATGGAAATGTTTTCATCAAGTTTGCATATCCACATACTTGACTTATCCCCCGTGATATGGTACACTTTGTTCAAGGAAATAATAATCAGACGCAGTGAAAGTCAGGGCTTTTTCTGGCTTTCACTGTATTTTACAGGAAAGGGGAAACCTGTATGAAACTAAATATACCGATGCGGCTTGTCGGGCCGCTTGACAGAAATAGTCTTATAAATCAGCTAGGTATGCCCGGCGGGAACGGGATGCGTATAACAGGAGCGTATAACACGCAGTCGCTGTTACGACAGTTCGGGCCTCAGAATGCTATCGGATACGGTATGAATCCTGTAAACGGAATGAATGGCATGAATATGGGTATGGCGGCAACCGCTGCTGTCGCAGCGGCTGCTATGATGCAGGATGATCATCAGAACTACGGAACGCCTTATCAGAATAATCAGAATTACGGACCTGGTTATCAGAATGGTCCAAACAACGGGCAGAATTATCAGAACAACCAGAACTACGGGCAGGCTTATCAGAACGACCAGAATTACGGACAATCTCAGGATTCATCAGCCTATCCAAATGGCAGACCGTCTTACGCAGATTATATAGATCCGCCGTCTCAGAATCAGGGACAGGTTTATAGTACTCCACAGCCTCAGAATCAAGGACAAGTCTACAGTACTCCACGTCCTCAGAATCAAGGGCAGGTTTACAGTACTCCTGGACCTCAGGGTCAGGGACAGGTCTACAGTACTCCTAGACCTCAGAATCAAGGGCAGGTTTACAGTACTCCGCGTCCTCAGAATCCGGCTCAGAACTACAGCACTCCGCGTCCTCAGAATCAGACTCAGAACTACAGCGCTCCGCAGCCTCAGAATCAGAGGCAGACTAACAGTGCTCCTCCTCAGCAGAGGCCGGCTCCAGCTCCTGCGCTGCAGCCGGTTCAGCAGAATAATGCTCCGAAAACAAAGGCTCCTTCTCTTCCGTCCGGAGGAAAAGTCCTTCAGCGTGGTCAGAAGATACCGCTGGGTGCGGATCTTCACAGAATGAGGATAGGCCTGCGATGGGATGTCAAAGATCCGGGATGCGAACTGGATGCATCTGCTTTTCTGCTTGCTGAAAACGAAAAGGTACCGTCCGAGGACTGGTTCATTTTCTACGGACAGGTGCAGAGTCCTGACGAGAGCACGCGCTATCAGGGATATGATCTCGGCGGTTCAGATCTTATGATCAATCTTGATAAGGTAAGTCAGAACGTCAAGAAGATCTCGATGGCCGTAACAATATACGAAGCAGTCGCACGTAACCAGAATTTCAGCAAAGTTAATTCTGTAAGTGCAGTAATTATAAACATCGATTCCGGCCAGGTGGTGGCATCCGTCGACCTTACAAACTGCTCGTCTGTCGTGACGGCACTTGTAGTCGGTGAGTTCTACCGTCACAACGGTGAATGGAAATTTAACGCAGTCGGTTCCGGCGTATCACGTGATCTTGCAGGATTCTGCAAGATGTACGACGTGGAACTGGAATGATAAGAGGGGTATGAAATGGTAACTTTTGAAACTTTAAATGAACTGTGCCTTAAGATAACCTGCACAGGCGGAAATGATTATGTTTTTACCAAGGCAGGCGCTTTTATCGGCGGCGAATGCCAGGGCGCAAAGAACTATAAATTCACAAAGGTAATGCTCGGTCCGGAAGCAAATGCCGGACGTGCCGTGCTCAATCAGCTCGTAAGACGTATCTCAGGTGAAAACCTGCCTCTTATGAGAGTTGATTTCGGCGGTGACAGCGTTACATACTACGCAAACAGACAGCAGCACGTTGTCGTGTACAAGCTCGATCAGGGTGAAAAGATCTCAGTGGAAAGCGAGAACATCCTTGCTTTTACAAAGGACTGCCAGTACGGTGTCCGTTTCCTCGGACAGGGCGTTATCTCACAGAAAGGTCTTGCCACATCCACGCTTACCGGTCAGGGTCCTGATGCATACGTTGCAGTCATCGTGGACGGAAATCCGCTGGTACTCAGTAATGTAGCAAGCGGTTCCACAATTGAAGCTGACCCTGATGCCGTAGTATGCTGGATCGGTGCTGACCCGGAAATGAGAACAGACATTTCATGGCGCAACTTCATCGGTCAGTCAAGCGGTGAATCATACATGTTCGAATGGAGCTACCACACTCCTGCGACCGTTATCATCCAGCCGGATGAGCGTACATCAGGGCTCGACGTATCTGTAGACGGTTCTGCTACAGGATCACGTCCTTCAGCACAGCGCAGCATGTGGTGATCGTTCATTTAAAAAGCACGGAATACAGAAGAAAAGATCAGCATAGCCTCACCCCGCGTAAAAATACGCCGGTGTGAGGCTATGCTGATCTGTTTTTATTATGGAAACGCTGATTTGGTGAAAGATCCGCACTTACAGTTCCTTGTAAATTTCATCAAAGCGTTCCCTGTCAATGATGTACACGTCACGCTGATCATCCATGCGGACAACCAGATAGTCGCCCACCATTCCGGAAATGTAGTTCTTGCTGTCCCAGATGGTGTAGAGCTTTGTGTTACGGTCAAGTCTGCGCGCGTAGACTTTAGCGCCGCCGCGGGATCTGCAGCAGGAGAAGTTTAGCTTGTGCGGTTCCCTGTCGAAGCATATGGCATGCGGATGATAGTCAGCACGCACATCGAACACGCCTTCAGTTACCTCATAGGTACTGTCAAATTTCGCTCGGTCTATAAGATAAGCGCTTCCACGCGAATCAGTCATTATGATAAGATCATCCGACGCACGAACTTTAAAGTCCGCTTCAACCGATCTTACGCGGAACGAAGCACCGTATCCGAATATACTGTCGCTTGTAACAAAGCCCATTATCTGTGGCTTCTTGACAAATATCTTCATCTTTTCAGGGTCAACGGTGTACTCCTCGGCTCTGATGATATCGAAATTCTCGTAGTACATCGTAACACGCTTTATAAGGAAACCAACGATGGTATCAGGATCGGCATCAGGCATTTTATCAAGGGAGATAAAACCGCCCGCCTTCTGACGGTGTCCGCCGCCTGAACCTATGCCATCGGTTATGAATCTCGTAAGCTCGACTGCATTGATATCATTTATGCAGCTGCGCACTGATATCCTTATTCCTCCGGAAACGAAACAGCACACAACACTGACGTTGATGGTGTCCACCTGAATGATAAGGTCATTTACGTAACCGAGAATATTCGGGTCACACTTGGCCGCACAGGTAACAGCAAAATGATGTTCTCTGTCGTTATTTATACTGTTGAGTGCCTCACCTGCGATCTGGATCTCACGCAGCGAGAGCACTGAATTCGTAAGCAGCGGAATGAGTTCCTTTTCTATCTTAGCAAAATCCCTCAAGTCGCGGTCGGCAGGATGGTTCACTTCCGACATGCTGTTGGCATCTGTGTACAGTCCGTAATACAGCGCAGTGGCAAGATCCGGATTGCTGTTGTAATCAAATCCCGATTCACGGAGCATGACAGCGATTATCGAGGAGCAGCTTGCGTAGTCAGGTCTGATCTCGTAAAGTTCCGAACTGTTGCGCGACGAAACATGATGGTCGATGGCAGCATAGGTACCTGCCTTAAAATCAGTAACGTTTCTCTCTCCGTGGACGCAGTCCGCCGTAATAAGAAGCTCCGGCTCGTACTCCGGTTCCCGCATATATTCAATAGGGATCCCCAGACGCTCTATCATAATAAGAAGATTAGGCTTTCTTATGTCATGTATGCCGCTGTAGATCAGCCTCACCTTTTTGCCGTGGCTTTTCATAAAACAGTATATGCCGAATCCGGACGCTATAGAATCCGGATCAGGATAATCATGACACTGTATAAGTATGTCGTTGTATACAAGCAGATCCTGAAGCTTCATACGCATTGCTCCTTTCACGGAATGGATCTTATAATGATACCATGGGATACGGAACCTTTACTGATGTGCAGATGAAATCGCTCTGATGTTTGCTGTTTTACTGTGTGAGTTCTTTGAAAACCAAGCCGAGAGAAGATATGATATCTTCCGGAAGCATGCTGTACTCTGAAAGGCGTTCGGCGGCAATGTCGCCCGCCCTGCCGTGTATCCACACTGCAGATACCGCAGTACCTAACAGAGATGTCCCGCAACGTTTCTGAGCCGCAAATGACGCTGCAATACCTGCAAGAACGTCACCGCTGCCTCCCGTACTCATTCCCGGATTACCTGTCGGGTTTTCAAAAACACTGTTTTTATATGCTGTAAGTGTACCGGCTCCCTTAAGAACCGTTACGACCTCCGGAAAACGCTCCGTAAATCTGCGGACCGCTTCCAGTCTGTCAGACTGTATTTCCTTTGTACTGCAGCCTGCAAGCCTTCCTGCCTCAGCAGGATGAGGAGTTATGATCACCGGCTGAGATGCCCTGTTAAGGACATCAGGATCGTCTGCAATGCAGTTGAGTCCGTCAGCATCGATAACAAGCGGACATTTTACTTTAGGGATGAGCTTACGCACAAGAGCCTTTGTGCTGCCTGTGCATCCGAGCCCGCAGCCTATAAGCATTGCACCGGCGTTTTCCGAAGCGGCTATAAGCATTTCCGCATTGTCTGCCGTGTAGTATCCGTCATTGTCGCATTTTAAAGGCATGTATACCGGTTCAGGAAAGGAAGCAGCCATTGTCCCGATATATTCAGGAACTGCGCACTGCTTAAGAAGTCCGAGACCGGATCTCAGAGCAGCCTTTCCAGAAAGCACTGCCGCTCCCGGCATATTCCTGCATCCTGCAACACTTATAAGAGTGCCGTAAGTTCCCTTGTGTGAATCATGAGTGCGTCTTACAAGATTCTGCCTTACGTATTCTGCGTCTGTAACAGTGATATCTTTACCGGAACTGTTTATCATTATTCCTCGTCAGCTTCTTCGAAGTCAACAATGTCCTCGAAGTCATCAGCGTTCTGTACCTCGTTTTTCTTTACCTTACGCTTTTTCATTTTTGCCTGTCTTTCAGGCTTTTCCTTCTTTTCTCCGCCGTTTACAAGGCCGGAGAATTTATCTATGATATCCGGCAGTGTAGAGATCATTGCATTTTCCTTTGTAGCGTTTACTGACATCTGGAGAAGCTTTACGTCTCCGTTTGGTGAAACACAGATAAATGCAAGAGGCTGAACGGATACGCCCGCACCGGCAGCACCGCCGAAGAGTTCCTTAGGCTGCTTTGAAGGAAGATCAGAACCGCCTGATGCGAAACCGAAAGTTACCTTTGAAACAGGGATGATAGTAGCCCCTTCTGATGTTGTGATAGGGTTACCGATGATCGTGTTTACATCTATCATTTCTCTGATCTTCTCAATGGCTGTACCCATTAAATTATTTACCGGATGATTTTCCATATTCCTATACTCCTTTGAAACTGTTTTATTTGTTTTTTCCTTATCCTTTTCTTTAAATATCTGAAGCTTGATAAAGCTTATCAGTATTCCGATTCCGGCGATTATTACCGAGCCGGGTTTTATTTTCAGTCTTGTACTGAAATCATAGACGCTGTTTTTCTCACTTTCATTGTACTTGAGTCCGATGTTCACATGATCAATATCAGTGGTGAAATACGACGAAATAAACGCCAGTATATTATAGACTCCGGCGCTCAGCACGCCGTAATTTACAGCGCATGAAAATGCGTCTTCATCTGCCACCAGGCAGTCCACGCAGACGCGTGATACTTTTATTTTACGTGTAAGTCCGAGAATATCGTTCATAGATGACTTTACAAAATCGACTACTGCAGCAAAATTCTCGAGATATTCCTTTATTACTGATTTCTTTTTCTTCTTTGATTTTTTACTGTTTTTCTCTTTTCCGTCCTCTTCTGTTTTTTCGTCTGCTTTTGGCTTCTTTTTCTTGGATTTCTTTTCCTCCTTTTCCTTTTTCTTCTTCAGTTTGTCTGAAGAAAGGATCTCTATGAAAAGATATTTTACACTGTAGCCAAACTCGCCGCCGACGTATCTTAGGTCAACGCAGGCACAGATATTGAAAAGCAGAGCGAAAACAAGGAGGATCACAATCAGAACAAGCAATTAATGATCACCCCGTTTATTCTTCACCTTCAGGCAGCGGAAGCTGATCGGACTGCATCGCCTTCAGCGGAGGAAGTTCATCAAGTGAAGCGAGGCTGAAACACCTCAGAAAATTCCTCGTGGTCCTGTAGGAGATCGGTCTTCCCGGAACGTCAAGACGTCCTGCTTCCTCAATAAGCCCCTTTTCGACAAGCTTCTGCATAACAGCAGAACTGTCAACGCCTCGTACTGCGTCCACAAAGCTCTTGGTGACAGGCTGGTTATAAGCCACTACTGCCAGCGTCTCCATCGACGCAGTGGACAGAGCCGCATTTCGGCCGGTCTCAAACACCTTTTTTACCGCAGGTGCATATTCAAGTCTTGTGGCAAGCTGATATGAATCGCCGAGTTTGAGCACCTGAAGGGCAGAACCCGTTTCATCATATCTGTCATTGAGAAGCGTTATTATTTTTTCAAGTGATTCCTGATCAATACCGCTTCCTTCCGAAAGCACAGCCTTCGGAACAGGCTCACCGTATGCAAACAGAATAGCCTCGACTGCTGAAATATTCTCAACAAAGCTCATTATGAACTTTTCCTCTCTTTTCGTTTTCCTATGAATGTGATAGTAGTGTTATCATCGCTTATGTAGATACGTCCCGACTTTGTAAGTTCGAGAACGGCAAGAAATGTTGCCACTCGTTCGGAACGGTCCGTAACACCGTCGTAAAGCCCTTCCATATCAGCTGTACCGGTTTTGTAAAGCTGTTTAAGAATGCTTATTACCTTGGTGGTAACGGAAAACATCTTATGCTTGACGATGACCTTGAATCTTTCATCAGGTCCCTGCTCACGCACCGGTATCTTCTTGACGTGCATGCCAAGGAAGGCATCACGAAGGACTGTAGCCTCGTGTACACGCTGGTAATCAGACTCTGCCTTGATAACGGCCTGTTTCCTTACAAACATGTCGCCGCCGCAGTAGAGTTCCGCGAGAGCAGCTGCCGCCTTTTTACAGAGCGCATATTCAATAAGAGCTCCCTGAAGTGCCTTTTTCTCCTCTTCCTCTTCTTCCGGAGCCGGAAGGAGCGCAAGAGTCTTGATGTAGATGAGTCTGGCGGCCATTTCAAGAAACTCGCCGGCCAGCTCAAGATCATGCTCAGCGCACTGATCAAGATAAAGCAGATACTGTTCAAGAAGCTTCGAAATCTCAATATCGTTTATATCAAGCTTATGCTTGACAACAAGATGAAGAAGAAGATCAAGAGGACCTTCAAATATCTCAAGTTTGAATGAAAGCTTTTCCATAATCAGAATTACCCGAAAAACAGCGAACAGATGTTGCCGGAAATACTCACCATAAATGATGCAACATACCGTACTGCAATGCCTATATAGGTTCTGAACGGTCCGAACAGTACGAGCAGAATAAGTGCGAGTGAAATGTAGCGCAGATACGGTGCAATCTTTAAGAGGAACTTACCCGGAAGAAACTGCATGAGTATATCACCGCCGTCAAATCCCGGTATCGGAAGCAGAAGGAACAGTGCAAGATTAAGGTTTAAGATCAGCATATAGCTTATGATCGTTTCTGCAGTCTTCCCCCAGTTAAGGTAAACTGAAAGTGCATAAAGAAATGACATTATAAAAGCAAAAAGAAAATTGGAAACAGGTCCGGCAAATGAAACTGCCAGCATTCCGAGTTTCTTGTTTTTACACTTGAAGTTCGATGGATTTATAGTAGCGCTGCGTCCCCAGCCGAACCCTATAATGATCATAAAAATGATACCGAAAATATCGGCATGTGCAAACGGATTAAGCGTCAGTTTACCCTCTCGTTCCGGAGTGTCATCCCCGAGTTTTACAGCCATCCAGTTTCTCGCATACTGTCTTACCGGAAAAACCGTAAACACCATAAGAGCACCTATGGCAAGACGCATAATATCAAAATTATACATTAGTGTACGTAACTCCTTTTTATTGATATACACACTTCTATTATACTTTAATTTCAGTAAAAAAACAAGTTTACAGGGAATAAAAAAATTCACTCTTCTGTAATCAGAAGAGTGAATCAATTTGTTCAGTTATTCTGGTAATCAATCAGACTGCGCGAGTCACCTTGCCGGAACGCAGACATCTTGAGCATACATATATATGACAAGGAGTACCATTAACAATTGCCTTAACACGTTTTACGTTTGGCTTCCATGTTCTGTTTGTACGTCTGTGTGAGTGAGAAACCTTGATACCAAAAGTAACGCCCTTTCCGCAGATTTCACATTTTGCCATTTTGCGCACCTCCTTAAACAAATCTTGATGCTTCCGATGAAACATCAGCGTTGCTGAAAACTCAATACATTTTCAACATTCCCAAAACATATAGAGTTTTCAGGAACGCTTTGATAATTATATCATATTTCAGATTAAAATGCAAGAGTTTTTTTAAAGTTTTTGTTTCAAACAAAATCATTTTTCCGGAACGGCTATTAAGAACTTGATCTTAATGCCTTCGTCGGAAAACATCTTTTCATGCTCAGTTACGGTGTTTTCTTCAAATCCGCTTTCGTGGAGATCGTAAGTGATGTATTTTATGCTATAGCCTGTTTCCTTAAAATACTCAAGAGAATCAGCAAAAAGCTCATCGTCATCAGTCTTGAACCAGAGTTCGCCGCCTTCGTTAAAGTATGTCTTATAACGAAGAAGCTTTTTCGGGTAAGTAAGTCTTCTCTTATTGTGCTTGCCGCGCGGCCATGGATTGCAGAAATTGATGTAGATGCGGTCAATCTTGTCATTCTCGTCAAACACTTCATCAATGTTCTCTATGTTATGCACCAGAAGCTTTACATTTTCAATTTTTTCAATACCCGCCTTCTCAAACTCGGCAACAGTCTTTCTTCTGGCATAGGCAGTCATCTCGCTTTTGATGTCGATGGCCACATAGTTTATATCCTGATTGGCGGCAGATACCTGTGAAATGAATCCGCCCTTGCCGCAGCCAAGTTCAACGTACAGAGGCTGTTCCTTAACAAAGCTCTGTCTCCACTTTCCCTTAAGTTCGCCCGGATTCTTGATGCAGAATTCGCAGGCCTCAAGTTCAGGTCTTGCCCATGGTTTTCTTCTGATCCTCATTGTAAATTCATGCCTTTCAGTTTTTATCGTCAGTCCCCGCTGCCGGAACTGTTTCGATCAGTAATCTTGTGTTTTCGTATTTCTCGTCATAGTCTTCAGGACGGAATTTATTGCTTATCCTGCTCTTGATGATTTTGAATGTACGTGTGTAGTTAAGAGGTTTCATAGTCGGGAACGCTCTTACAAGACGTGATGTCTTTATCTGCTCGGAAAGCTTTTCGTACTTCGCATTCAAGACAAGCACTTCATCTGAAATATTTTCGCCCAGTGCTATCGACTTGTCATGAAGCAGTGTTGCTATGTAGTCTATCTGCTTCAGTCTCATGTTGAACTGACGGATATCACTCAGTGTTGCGATTATATCGATGATTATGACAACCATTACTATGCCGGCAAAAATATTTCCGCCGAGGTAAGGTATCTTCGCCACCAGCTTTTCGATAAGCGGCTGCATTACACAGATAACGAGCACCGAACCTACGCCCCACAGCAGTGAGATACGCAGACAGATGAATCCGCGGTAATTGAACTTTTCCTCGGAATAGTCCCACCATTTCGCGTGGAACAGCTTTTCCATAAGCACTCCGACAAACAGCTCGAAACTGGTGCATATGGCCACCGACAGGACGTACAGAATAAGAATATTGCCCTTTAGCGGCGCAAGCACATGCGTGATTATTATAACTCCGAATCCGTATATCGGGCAGATCGGTCCGTTAAGAAATCCTCTGTTTTCAAATCCCCCGGTTTCAAGTGTACGGTCAACGACTTCAAGAAACCAGCCGAATACTGACCACCATAAAAAATAAAAATACAGTTCAAACACTGTATTATCCAGGAAGCCTACATAAAAATGCTGCATATCCTGTCCCCCTTATTCAAATAAATTTTATGGGAAACGCTTATTCTATTATACTTGAAACACCTGTCATTTGTCAAGAAAAAACAAAACGGATACGAAGCGGGAACTCCGTATCCGTAAATGATCGTTACTATTCACGGCCTAATTTTCCCAGCACAAAAGAAAACAACACCACTGGACCGGTTTTATTACCGGCCTGATGGTGCTGTATTTTTTCTTATTCACATTCAGCAAATATTTCTTCGACAGTATATGGGTTACCATCA
>JAFRUS010000062.1 GCA_017438745.1 Oscillospiraceae bacterium
AAGTAAAAAAACAACCCCTTTAGGGGTAACTGAGAATGAAATGCGGTTGGCAGTCCTATTCTCAGCCCACTTAAGGGGCAGGTCAGTAGCAGGCCCTTATAGGGCCAGTACAAACCACCCGTTTAACGGGTGGTTTTGATTATGATTTAGTTTTCTCTGTTTTCCGCTTCGTAAAGGAAAGTTTCTTCCAGAGTCAGCGGGAAAATATCGAAGAAAAGAGTTTCGTATGAGGCGAAAGCTTTTTCGATATTCTCTTTGCTGTCCTTTATTATAAGCGTTTGAACACTGCCGGTTTTTTCGGATTTTACTATGTTTAGTCCCGTAAGCGATTCCGGGTCGGATCCGTCGGAAAAAGCAGTGTTTACTTTGAACAGAGTGTTTTCTGAATCTTCGTTCCTTATGAATTTTATGGTTTTGCCGCTTATCATTGCTGCTGCATCGCAGAGTGCGCTTACCTCGCTTATGTTATGGGATGATATCACGACAGTCAGACCGCGGTCCATTACTTCGTCAAAAATTATTCCGGAGACAGTCTTTTTCATCAGTATATCCAGCCCGTCAAATGCTTCGTCCATCAGCAGATATTCTGTACGTGCAGCAAGTCCGGCAGTTACCAGAGCCTGACGTTTCATACCCTTTGAAAAAAACGTCATTCTTTTGTCGGTATCGAGTTTAAGCTTTTCGCAGAGGGAATCGAAGAGTTCCTCTGAAAAGTTCGGGTAGTAGTTCTTTACGAAGGCCTTCAGCTGTTTCGGAGTCATGTCGGAATATCCGTCCACATTGTCGCTTATGAAGAATATCTTCTGCTTTATCCCGGCGTTGTCGTACACGGGCTCACCGTCGTAGGTTATCGTGCCTTTGTCCGGTTTGTACACTCCGCTCATAAGACGCAGAAGCGTTGATTTTCCTGCTCCGTTTACACCGATGAGTCCGAAGACGGAGCCTTTTTTTATTTCTATATCTATATTTTCAAGTATACTCGTTTTGTCTATCGATTTTGATATATTGCTTATCTTTATCATGGGTTACCTCCTTGCCGGTAAAACGTTTTTCCACTGCAGCCGGTCAGAACCGCGGAAACGTTTGTGCCTGTGCAGCAAATTCGTATATATAATCAGGTGATCTTGTCTATCCGCTTTTTCAGTTCTTCGACGGTAATTCCTGAGCGCATGGCTTCACGTACTGCCTTGTCGAAATCTTCAAGAATGCCTTCGCGTACCGCCGAGTGATCGACCGCAGCAACAAAGCATCCCCGTCCGGATACTGAATAAATTATCCCGTTTCGTTCAAGTTCCTGATAGGCCTTTGAAACTGTGTTCGGATTTACCCCAAGGTCTTTTGCCAGCGTTCGCACTCCGGGAAGCTGGTCGTTTTCTGACAGTATACCTTTTATTATAAGTTCGCTTATTTTTTTATACAGCTGTTCATAAATAGGTACGCTGCTTTTTAAATCTATCGTAATCACAGTATTATTTCCCCTTTAAGTATTAACACTTGTTTTGTTTCCGTTTTCGTCCATCGTATACCATTTTACTTTATGAGCGTTGCTTGTTTTAATGAATTCTTCGTAAATATCTGAGTACTCCTTCGGAAGGAAATATTTAAGATTGGTCTGGTTGTAGTATCCGGTTTTTTCGTTATATTCTTCGATGTAGAAAACATAGCAGTCTTCCGTGCTGTAATATACAGGGTAGTAGGATGTACAGAGAATATTCTTCAGCAGGTCGAGGTCAAATTCTGTTGCTACATATTCAAACGGATACTGATCAGTGCAGGCGATATAGGAATGAAATCTTTTTCCGTAAAGTCTTTCGGTAAATTCTGTGCCTCCGAAGCAGACACGAAACTGTTTTGTATCCAGATAGTTAACTGCTACCTGATAAGGATGAACGATATATTGGTTTAACTGTTCTGCTTCATACTTGAATATTTCCGATTCGGTATAATCAGTGACGAACGGGATAAATGTTTTTGTATATATTTTTCCGTTTTTCATGCAGTAAGTAATTTGAATAGTACCGTCATCGCTGTATATAGTGCGGTGTTCATAATCATCTGCGTCTGAACGGAATGCTGAAACATTCGGATAGTTTTCCTTAAAAAAGTTTTCGAGGACGTAACCGTCTTCAAGAGATAAACGCAGATCTTCATTGAGGCTGGTATTCAGATCACAGATCTGTTTTATTGATTCAGTGTCTTTATATGTATTTTCCAGCCCTCCCCGGTTATAAGATCTTATATTTGATGTAGGCAGATGAATATGTACTTTTGCTACGTCTTTCGCGTCCGGAACACTGTAGATCATTCCGAAGGCATGTGTATTTAACATTGCCAGATAAAGTGCTATTGCCGATGCTGCCGAAAATACAGGAAGCAGCATTTCTTTTGGAGATGGTATGAAACGAATCTTTCTTTTTTTCAGCGAGAGCAGAATGCTGTATGCCGCAAAAGAGATTATCACTGCTATTAATATTAGTATTGCAGTCTCAGTTGAGGAAATACTGCGTGATAATTCATAAAACCTGAACACTGTAAATATTAATCCTACGACCGAAAGAACAGCTGTAATAATAAACAGTGCCGGTACAATAACTGTTTTTCCTGTATCTTCAGCTTTTCTGTGAAGGAAAATGAGATATGCTGCAATGAAGCAGATAATGCATAAAGCTGTACACCATAGTGCCCAGTTTGTATCACCGGATTCCACATGGTAGTATTCATTTTCATTACACATATATCTGTAAACGAAGTGAATAGCTCCTGCAGGAGTAAGTCTTTCAAATTCGTATGTACTGTTATAATAAATATCTTCATTAACAAGGCACTGGGTGGTCAGAGCACTGAAAGAGTATAACAATAAACCGGCTGATGCATTGGAAAGCACCAGATATATTAAAGTATCGGTAAATGTTCCGCAGCATATCGTGATTAGAACGGTGAATGTGTATATAAATATCATCGTAAGAAGGATGAAAAGTTCAAGTTTTAAAATAAAGCCTAATGATGGCAAAATGTAATCACCTGCTGAAAAATGAATAAGATCCACGGGCATCGGATTATTAAAAGGAGCAGTTGGGTGTTCAGATCTTAAAAACCAGACAGGCATAGTGAGGATCACGACTGCGATATATGGAATAATGTAAGTCAGAAGCCCTGACAGATAGTCGGCAAAAAACAGTTGTTTTTTGGACAGCGGAAGAGAAAGAGTAATGTCAGTTCCGGAACGTTTGTGCAGGTAACTGAATGATCTTATTGCGGTAAAGATTCCTGAAAGAACAGCTGCGGCAAGCATCAGCAATGAAATGTTGTACAGATATTCGTAACCGGCCAGTGCATCTGTTGTACTTCTCGCATCTAAATGCATTAAATTACAAATCAGAGCTTCTACTTTGCAGTTGACAATGATCTGGCATACTGCAGCTGCGGGAATACCGAGCAGCTGCAGCAAAAGGGTCACTGCGAATATTTTTCTGTTTTGTTTCAGTTTCATACGAAGGTGTTTCGAAAACTGAGAATTCCGGACAGGAGTGGTATTTTTACTGTTCTGTTTTTTCATAAGACGCCTCCTTTATGCTTAAGAAATAATGTGGGATCACTGATCAGCTTATCAAAACTGATCGTTTTTGCTTCTCATGATTCCTGCGTAATATACGTTTCCTGCGGAGTATACTTCCAGCTGAGCTTTTCTGTTTTGCTGTTGTTCAGAAATTTTTCGTAAAGGTCAGAATAATCTGAAGGCAGGAAAAACTGATCGTTTTCGTCATATCCGTAACCATTGCCGGTTTCGTTGTAGAATGCTATCTGAAATGTATAACAGTCATCAGTGTCATAGTACTGGTCGTATGATTTTGAAAGAATATTGTAAAGCATTGTACGGTCATATTCTTTAACTATGAATTCACCGGGATATTGGTCAGCGCTGGTTGTGAACGGTCTGAATCTGCGGCCGTACAGTTCTTCGGTAAAGCTGGTGTTTCCGCAGAAAACTGTTATGTCCTTGTCTGAGATCAGGTCAATGTATTCTTCGTTTACGGGTTCCATTTCTTTTCTGAATTCGTCGACCATAGTTTTGTATATCTCAGACTGCGTATAATCGACAGTTACAGGAGTAAATTTTCGGTCATATTTATATCCGTTTTTTAATATGTAAGTAATGTGTATCTGTTCATCGTTATGCGGGTAATAACCGCGTCTGTAATAGTAATAATTATCCGTAGTATAACAGTTTGCTTCAGGAAAGCTGCTGAAATATTTTTCTTCGACAGAACTGTTGTCAACTATCAGCATCATGTCACTGGTAAGTTCACGGTTTAAGTCTGTTATTTTTTTGATGTGACTGTAATCGGTATAATCCTCATAGAGCGCAAGCGACGGGAATTCGATTCTTGCTGATTTAACTGCCATGGCTTCAGGATTGTAGAAGGAGAACCCATAGCCATATGTTTTCAGACATACAACGCATAATAAAAATGAGACCGTCACTGATGCGATGAAAAACAGAAGTTTTTTGAAAGGCTTTCTGATCTTTACTGTCTTTTCCTTTAAAGAGAGCATGACTGCATATATGATAAATGCAACAAGTACAGATGATGAAAAAGTGATCTTGTCGTATGATGCACGGATGCTGTCATAAAGTCCGCGCGGATCATTTATGCTCCACATTACTGAAGCGGTGATCAAAGCAGATACTATATAGAAAAGCAGAGAAACTATGAAGTTTTTTCCCGTATCTTCAGCTTTTCTGTGACAGAAAATAAGTATAGCTGTAACAAAGCAGACAGCACATGAGACAAGAGTACATATGATCCAGTTTATCTCTCCTGAAACTGAACCTGAAAGTTCGGTGTAATCCTTTAAATATTTTATCACATGACAAAGTGAACCGGCAGGACACAGACGTTCGGCCTCATAGGTCACGTTCATATAGTAGAAATCATTCAGGGAGCAGCTACCGATAATCGTTTTGATAAGCGAGGCGGCTGTAACGATTGCAGCGTTTGAAAGTATGAGATAAGCAACGGCATTTACAGCATTTCCGCAGCAGGTGCTTATCATGACTGTAAAGGTGTACACAAACAGCATTGCAATGAATATGAAAAGCTCTGCCATAAGAATGAATCCCGGCTCAGGAATGTAGACCTGCGATCGATATCCCGGCAGAAGATAACTGGAAGGTACATCTTCTGTCGGTGAGCTTATAAACCATATTGGCAGAGTAACAACCACTATAATTAAATATGGGAGAATATATACGAGCAGTCCCGAAAAATAATCAGCAAGAAACATCTGCTTTCTGCTTAACGGAAGGGACATTTCCATATCAGTTTTATTTCTGTTAAGAAGATAGCTGTAATTTTTTAATGCGATCACTGCTCCGACGAGTATAGCCAGAGAAAGAAATCCCAGACCGAAAATATAGATATTCTCGTAAAAATCTATAGTTCTGAACGGATAGTTTTCATAATAGTCGTCCTGATACTGTATGTCTTTCAGAACTATGTTGATCTTAGCAAAACACAGCGTGGCGAGCGGGATACCGAGCAGCTGCAGTATGAATTCTGCAATAAACAATTTTCGGTTATTTTTGAACTGCATAAGAAATCGTTTCTTAAACGGACTTATTACAGCCGGCGTTTTGTTGTCTTTCATGAAGTACCTCCTTTAAAAGCTCCTGTTTATCAGCTTTTATTCTTTCTTGGGTTTAACTTCGTACTAAGTGTACTACTCCTGTTGGTACACTTAGTTTAACACAGTCTGAGTGAAATGTCAACAGGGTTGAAGCGAATTAGTGAAAAAACAACGTTATATAAAAATAGAAGCCTCAGTATAAATCTCGTATACGTCAAAAAGGAAGATGATGGTTGACAAGATGGATTATACGTGTTATAATAACATTATATTACATATATGTTTTGAAAACGCTTATTGCAATACCAAACATGATATGCTAAAATAATTATAAGAAATGAGGAAAAACACTATGTCAGAAAAGACAGGTAACATCAAACCATTCGAGGAGCTCACTATCAAGGACGATTTTATGTTCGGAGCGGTTATGAGTGAGGAAAAGAATCTTAAACCGTTGCTTGAATACATACTGGGTATCAAAATCGCGCACATCACTTATCCGGAAAGGCAGAAAACTATCAGCGCCAACTATGGTTACAAAAGTGTCCGCCTTGATGTATACTGTGAGGATGATAACAATACGGTTTACAATATTGAGATTCAGGTGGCAAACAGGAAGGACCTTGCCAAGCGCATTCGTTACTATCATGACATGATAGACATCAACATTCTTGAACAGGGCAGGAAAGTCAGTGAGCTGAAAAAGAGTATTGTGATTTTTATCTGTGATTTTGATTATTACGGAAAAGGAAGATACATGTATACGTTCAAAGGTCAGTGTCAGGAAGACAGCAGCGTTTATCTTGATGATGATACGCTTTCAGTTGTTTTGTATATTAACGGCTCTGTCGGTGATATAAACGAGGAACTGAAAGCAACATTAAAGTATATGGCGGGTCAGACACCACCAGTGGGAACATATGCTGATAATCTTGACAAAGCCGTTAAAAAGGTTAAGATAAATGAGAAATGGAGGCGGGATTATATGACAATGGCAATGAAAATAGACGAAGAAAGAGATATAGCTGAATTTAAAAAGTCAGTTTCAGCAGTTAGAAAAGGCAGAGAACTGGTAAGCGATGAGGTTATGATGAATATGCTTTCTATAACCCGTGAGGAGCTTGATTCTATTTGTCGTATGATTGATAACAATCCAGATATGAGCGACTGGGATATAGCCAGAGAGATACTTCTTGGATGATAGACTTTGATTTGTTGTTTATAAACTGATAAAACCGTATATTTCTGAACGATGTTGTTTTCAGAAATATACGGTTTTTCTTTATGCTTTAGAATTGGCAGTGAAGTTCATCGTAATAAAGTTAAATTAAAGGCAGTGTTCTGTATTAGGGACGCTGCCTTTGATTTGTATTAATAGATGACGAAAAATTGCTTGTCAGTTAAACCTTAGCTCTTTCCGGCTGAAACAAACCAGTAAGGATTCTCGAATACAGAGAACTTCCAGCCGACAGATCCTCTTACCACTTCGTACGCCGGTCTGTCAGATTCCTTTACCATTTCTTCGTGGAATCTGTAATGTATTGTATATGTTCCGTCCTCATGTATCTCACAGCTGTCGATCACATCTTTTTCATTGCTGTGCCATAAGCTGTTTATTATGATATCTTCTGTTTTTCTGTTTTTGATATCATCTTCAGTTATACGGCCGTTTTCAAGTTCGGAACGGAGTATTTCACTTACCTGGTGTCTGTTGAAGTCACCGTCTTTTCCGTCGTCGTATGCGTAAATATCAAATTTCAGCGATGAAGCTGTTGACTCGGTGATATTAACAGATTCCCATGTTTTTCTCTGTATGGTCGGAGAGCTACCGCTGATCCATAACATATCATCTATGTTTTTAACACACCAGTAATCAGAAGCTTTAGTATCGTTATAGGTACAGTCTGATGTGAAAAGAAAACGGAGATAATTATTATAGCTGCTATAGAAGCACGTAGTTTTCCTGTAAACACCTGTGTCATCTGAGAATTCAGGAGTTTCATAATAGTAGTTGATGTACTCGGCTAATTTAGGGAAAACCATTGCATTACTGAATTTATTTATCTGTTCTTCATTTAAACCGGCCTCTGCAAGCATTGAGTTTTCCTGATTTTCCAGACTTTCGCTCAGCATGTAATCTCCGATATCGCTGTTAGGTGGTTCAATGAAACCAGAATTATCTATTTTTTCTTCTGTTGTCAGAGTAATTTTTTCACTCGTTTTGTTTTCAGTTATTGCTGTTGTGACGGCAGCAGTCTGTAAATCTGACTGAGCCTTTTCTGTTCCTGTTTCTGTTATTCCGCTTATATATACCGGTTCGGTCACTTTTTCAACCACTGTCACCGGAAGTGTTGAAATCCCGCTGATTTCAGCATTGTCACCTGATACTGAAGTTACAGCTGTTTCGTATGGATCTGTCGAAGTGTCCCATACAGTAGTGTTCTTTACTTCATCAAAACGGTTGTCTTTTTCACCGGTTTTCCCATTCAGAAAAACTGCTGAACCGAATACCAGAGAAATACATGCTGCCACTGCAAATAATCTTATCATAATATTCTGCCTCCTTTCCGGAACGATGCTTATGATGCTTTCGGATTCAGTGCTGCCGTTATCATCTTTTATCATTTCATCGTCTCCGGTGCGTTCTTCATTTTCTGTATCTGCCCGGGACTTTTTCTGAATTACAAGATCGTAAATGCGATTTTTCTGTTCTTCGGAGAATGCTGATACGCTGCTTTCTATTTTTTCAAGTGTATCCGTTTCCATATCTCCCTTTGAAGATAAGATCTCTGTTACTCTGTCTTCGTTTTTCATATCAGAACGCCTCCTTTGCTTCAAGAACTTTTTTCAGTTTTTTACGTGCGCGCTGACTGCGCTTATTGACTGCTGTCACGGTCGTTTTAAGGATCTCTGCGATCTCTGCAGCAGTTTTTCTGTAGAAAAACTGAAAAATGAGTATGTCCGAATCCGGCTTACCGAGTTTCAGCACTTCGTTCCAGAGATAATCTCTTTCGTGTTTTGTAACGACGGATGATTCCGGTGTTTCATTCACAGCCGGTTCGGTCGATATTTCATCGAGATATTCACTGTGTTCGTCTTTATACTGCAGTTTTCTGAACATATCTATAGCCTTGCGCTTGGCTATTACAGAAATAACAGCCTTATAGGATTCAATTTCGAAATTCTGCTCTCTGCATACTTTCAGTGTCTCGAAAATAATATCTGCGGCACACTCTTCCTTGTCATTTTCTGAGGCAAGTCCACTGAGCTTTTCTGTAATTATCGTATAAATGTAGTTGCTGTAACTGTCTATAAGTTTCCGTATGCCTTCGTTTTCAGATTTTCGGAAAACTTCAGTTATTTCGCTGTCACTTATCATTTTCTGCCCTCCCGGGAAAGGTATTTCTGAAGCACTTCATCTTAACAGTCGTATGAGAATTAAAAAGTGGACATATATTAAAAAAAAAATTTCCGGCATGTTCGCGACACGCCGGTATTATCGATAGAGCACCTTCGGTGCACATTTTATATTATCTCCGTTTGCTCGCTATTTTCCTTCTGAAGCAGATAAAATTCCTTTTGAGTTTTTATCTCTGCACGAAGTTCTTCTTCCGTCGGCAGATACAGTTTGTATTTTGAAGCGAAAAGCTGCTCGTTTCCGTGTAAAACGGAGTACCTGGCGATATCCTGCATACCAAGGAACTCGGCAATTACAGGATTCTTTATGAATTCCAGTTTGTCCTGGTATTGTGAAGTCAGTTCTTTCATTTCATTCTCGACCCCGGTTTTGTCCTGGGTTTTCAGCATCCGGTAGTAATACTGTGATGAGATATTGCGCTGTAGGGTACGTACGCTCCATGTCTGTTCATAAGCTTCTTTTTCGTACCAAGAACGAGCGCTTTCATCTTCTACCTGCATTAATTTTTCATAATGTGACCAGGATAAAAGAGATTGATCAACTGGTTTGATATCCTCTGAATCATTGGAATACCGTTGAATAGTAGACACATCGATGGAATCAGTGAATTTTGCAGACAGTGTCTGCAAAATTCGAGGAAATGATTTGTAAAAGCAGATACAATTGTACAATGATCTCTGCGAGAAACCTTTTCCGTATTTTTTTGTAAGCTCATCTGCTAACAAGGAGATGAGCTTATTTCCGTATTCAGCTCTTTTTTCACCTTTTAATTCTTCTTCACAAATACGTTTTCCAAGCAGCCAGTTTCGAATTACCAGTGTTGAATTGACAGCTTTGTAAGCAACTTTTTGCGCGCTGTCAATTATTTCACAGGCGTCATTAACTATATTATCTGTGTTTTTATATTCAATTAATTCGTTCATATATGTTCAAGCCTTTCTTTATGTGCGTCTTCGACAGTTATATCATTAGTAAGTATTCCGAATAGAGAAGTTGCGATATCCACTCTGTCCTGATTAGGAGTGGTAAGTTTCGCGATTATCTTTCCGTTTTTAGTTATATAGACGTCTTCAGTTTCAGCAAGAATCAGATATTTATCGAGATTCCTTTTGAGTTCAGTGACCGTAATCGACATACACACCTCTCCCGTTTTGTTTTTATGGTTATAGTATACCATGATAGAACATTTTTATCAATAAATCGTTCGATTATTATGAACAGATACTTTTTCACTTCAGAAGCCCACACTTTATAAGACAAAGATCATAAACATCAACTCTGCCGTTCTCATTCATATCCGCTGCATCTTCAGAGAATGGTTCGGCAGTTTTCATACCGAGAAGATACTCCTGCAGTAAAAGTATATCTGCGGAATCGAATTTTCCGTCTTCATTGATATCGCCTTTGATTTTATCGATATTCTGAAGTTTCTCATAATCAGCTAAAGAGAAGAAATCAGCACCGAGGTCATTTTTGTCTGTGCTTAGGGCTATCTTCCGGGATGCTTTCCCATTGTAGTAATAGAGATCATATTCATCGTCACAGGTCGTACTGTAGATAAAACTGTTTTCCGTTACCGGACAGATATCAGAACAGTCATATTTTTCTGAATTGCACGGCAGGGAAATGAAATCGCTGCCATCGTATTTTACAAGCTGGTCGCAGCGGTTATTTGCACTTGCCCATCTGGTGAAATAAAGGGCATTTCCGCTTACTATTGGATAATAAGCATTTACACCGGTTTCGTCAAAAATCGTTTCTGTCGCTCCGGTTTCAGTATCAAGACGCCGGATGCATCCGATGCCGTTTTCATATGCGGCGAAATAAACAGCTTTACCGTCAGATGAATAATACGGCATTGCTTCTTCGGTAGCATCATCAGTCAGTATGGATACCGTTCCGGTTTCTGTATCGATGACAGCGAGATTGTACTTAAAATCACCGATGCTGTTATCCCAGTAACCACGCTTGAAAATAATCGACTTTCCGTCAGGTGACCATTTCGGATCTTCGTTTCGGAATCCGCTGTTCTTGGTAAGATTGGTTATCTTTCCGGAGCGGGACACATAGATATCCCATTCGTCGCCTTTGTTGTCGATTGCCATGAAAGCGAATGTATCAGGAGTAACTCCGAAACTGCCGTTCATTGCATGATGAAAATCTCCGGTTATTTCTTTGATATTACCGTCCGGATCTTTCAGATACAAAGCACTGTCGAGATCAGCGTATCTGCCGTAGCTGTGCCAGAGAAGCCATCCTTTCGGAAGTTCTGCATACTCTTTCGCCCATCCGTGATCTGAATATGATTCATGCTGCGGTGTGTCTCCGCTTTCGTGGAACGGCGTTATTTTTACATAGTCGATAACAAATTCCGTGGTATCAAAATCCGGAGTTCCGGCCCAGTTTTTAGGGAACCAGAGTCCCAGCCAGAAACGGCTTTCATTTGTCGGGATGAATTCAAAGGATGTGTATTTCAGTTCGCCGTCAAAGTAATATTCGACTCTCGGTGTTTTGGAATCGCTTCCGGTATGCCAGTCAAAGCGGTAGGTGTGATATTCACCGTCTGTCTGAGGTCCGCAGTTTACCGATTTTGTTTTGTAGTCATCTTCGGTCGTCCACGTTGTACACAGTACATGATCAAGTGTGATCTCATCTTTTTCATTCCGTCCCGGAAATTCAATATCGATCTCATGATTGATGATCCTAAGGTCGTCGCCGCTGTAATCCTCTTCGTATTCAAACGTCCACATTGCCGAACAGCAACCGGTAACTGGTGCGATCTTCGCGCGTATCTCATAACTGCCGGAACCGAAATATTCTCTGGTGGCTATCGCACCGCCGCATCGTTTTCCGTCCTCACGTCTTTCAAGATCACGGCCGATTCCACGGACCGGACCTTCATACTGATCACCGAGACCGGTAAGAACAAGGCTTCCGTCCTGCAGAGCAACATTTTCCGGAATGACACCGCCGTTGTAATCGACAGTTTTTCCGTCCTTTTCGATAGTTCCGCCCCAGTTCTTTTCGGCAATGAGCCAGTTGTCAGTGTTCAGCGTCGTTCCGTCAAAATCGTCGAAAAATACGTCTTCCGTAACTGCATTACCAGACGGAACTGCCGTCATAGTAAATGCCGCCGCTGTCGCAGCAGTAAAAGCTGTTATTTTTCTTACTGTTTCAGATATAATTGACCCCTTTTTCATATGAGAAATCCCCCTTTTCCCTTTGTGCTTATATTGTAGCACAGATAAACGTGAGGAACAAGGGGGAATGTTTATAAAAAAGGTACCGGCGTGTCAGCGACACGCCGGTATTATCGATAGAGCACCTTCGGTGCACATTATTTATTCAGTAGCTCATCGAGCCTTTTGTTTGCTAATCTTCGATGAAATTCTGCAATATTGAAATTGTTCAGTATTCCGCCTTTAATGTCAGCATTTGTTTTGTATTCATATGCTATTTTTCGTGCTTCTTTAAGATCGATAAGATTTGTTTTCGGATTCCTTGAAAATGGCATGGATTTATATTTCTTCAGTCTTTTCTGAAGTTCAGCCTGTGTTAAAACGGCATTGGTTTTCAGAAATGATAATCCGTTGTCGTAGACCGGAGCAAATCTGTAAGCACCTGTTTTCTCATTTTTTATGATCTCAAAATTTGATAAATGCCTGTCTTCATTACAGATAATATAGTCGAAAACAAGTATCTGCATGATGTATCTTCGTACACTGTCGGCAGGAAAATGCGTGAGATCACAAATCAGTCTGACTGTTATATCAAAAAACTCTGAGGCCCTGGTATTGAAATTTATCACAGCTTCACTGCCTGAAAAAAGTTCCGAAAAAGGAATTGAAAATTCAAAAGGCTGCAGATAGTTTTCGCATTCACATCCTATACATTTCTGCGAACGGAACATGTATTCCTTTTTCTCATATCTGACCATATCAAGCCCGAACATTGTACCGAGTTCATAAGCAGATACTTCCTTGTTGGCCTCGCGGTATTTTGAATTGAGTTTTACCAGTTTGTTATCCTTTGTCCAGAACTTTTTCTGATTGCCTGAGCCTTCTGACCCAAACATATCTGCACTGGCTAATGGCATCATAATGTTTTTCACCACCTGTCAGACGTTATCTGAGTCTTATCTGTTCAAATGTCAGATCCGGCTCGTCGGTGAATTTTAACCACATATAGTTTGTCATGCTCCGGCCGTGAGACTTCCGGCAGATCTGAAGAGGATCGTAGAATTTCAGTCCGTAATCCTTAAGAAGCTCCTCAACGCCTATTCTTGTTCTCGGAAAGCACCGCTTTTCAAGATAGTTCATAACATCATGAAAATTACCGGTCATGTTCCAGATCTCATACGGTATAAGAGGATGACGTTCGGTTGCATATCTTTCATATTCAACTGTATTCTGTGCATCATAAGGAACCCAGGTTATTTTCAGCTGCGGTTCTTCAAAGTTCATTATTGTAAATCCGAATCGTTCTTTTTCCATAGTTTATTCCCTCATATGCAGTTTTTCTTTCTCTTATTATAGCAGAAATAACTTAATTGTCAACGTAAATGAAAGCGTGATTTGCATAAAAAATACCGGCGTGTCCGCAACACGCCGGTATTTTTAAGCAGCACACTTCACATTGTTGAAATTCCGGTTTGACAATGTTGCAACAATAGCGTATAATTATAGAAAATATATAATATAACAGATAAAAACTGAATTTCAGCAAATGAAAGGGGTATCGTAATGTCTGATTTCAGCAAACGAATTACCGATATAATGACGAGAAAAAATCTTACGCAAAAACAGCTGGCTGAACTTGCTCATGTTACGGAATCAGCAATGAGTTACTATGTTAAAGGCGAGCGTACTCCGCGGGCAGATGTACTCAGAAGACTTGCGGGTGCATTAGGGGTTACTGCTGATTATCTTCTCGGAGAAAACAAATCGGCACCGCTTCCGAAAACGGAACTTGAGTATCTGCAGGGATTTCTTGCATCGATGAACAATGAGCAGCTTTATAAAATTGAAGATCTTCTCCGCATAGTTTTCACTGATCAGTTTTACGAGTATGATCTTATGGCAGCAGGAAGCAGAATCGAGCCGATAGATATAAGATATATGTTTCGTGACGGAGCGATAGATCCGGAAGAAACTCCGGTAATAAAATTTTACGCCGATATTACAGGCATTGATAAAACAGGCATAACATTTACTGACGGCAGCAGGATAGATTTTGAAGAATGTGCACGGAATAGCAAATATGAAAACTCAAAATGTGTAGCTGCCAGAAATATAGGTTTTAATCCTCCGTATTTTGATTTTCTGACAACAGGAACTATAACACGGCTTGTGTTCTGCAGTACTGATACTGTGTTTTTTAAAAAGAAAAGGATAGATGAAAATTTTGTAAGATTTCAGTTTGAAATAAATCATATGGGATACAGAACATATGATCTGACATAAACAGATTCCCGTGACTGCAGATCAGAAATGATCAGTTATGCACCTCCGGAGGCGGCGATACGTTTTCTTATTTTTTCAATATCGGCTTTTATTTTATCCACCCATTCATCGTCAGGCCCGCCTATGTGAAAAACATTGAAACCGTAGGTTTTTCCGTTTTCCACTACGGAAATATCGTCGTCTACATGAAGGTCGATGCGGTATTTGCTCGGATATTTTGAAGGCATTCCTTCGGCGTGTCCGGCCTGAACTTCACGTTCATGTCTGGCTCCGTTTACAATACTGTCAAGTTTTATTCCGTAGTATTTAAACAGACCGGTTATGTATTTCTCGGAACGGAATGATGTGGTATAGATCCACAGTTCGATCTTCTGGTCACGTATGTAGTTTAAAAGCTCCACAGTCCCTGCACGCAGTCTGTCCTTGTAGATGAAGTTGAACGGAAACTTCGGCGCAGGTTCGGTTTTGAATTTCTGTTCTGAAACAAACAGGGTATCGTCAAGGTCAAAAGAAATTCTCATAAATGCCACCTCGAAAATTATAACGTAATACTATGCCTGTGCAGCTTTAAGGAAACGCTGATCTGTCCAGCGATTTCTGACACTGCTCTGATGATTTCATTATAGCCGTAAATTATAATTATGTCAAGTGAAAATTTCAAGATTGTTAATTGTTTTGTATGCCTTAGAAATTTTTTTACCTTTGAATAAGTTGAATTGCACAAAAGCACTACTCGGAATCTGGCGTAAATTAACAAACTTTAATCCGGATAAAAATTTTTAAAATAATCATGAAGATAACCGGCGGGTTCGTGTGTATAATATATAGCAAACGTAATCATATGAAAATCAAACTGCAGAAAGGATGAATATATAATGAAAAAAACGAAAATAATGCCGGTCATGACCGCAGTTATGCTGGCAGCTTCATATGCACTTCCAGCTCTGAATGATATACGAACAGTTAATGCCCAGGTTACTGAAGATGCAGTGGAGTCACTTGCACGGGAACGTGAGGAATTTTTCGGTGAACTTAAAAGGTTTGATGACAGCGGATATTTTGAGGCGGCGTTCAGTGACTATCGTGAGATCATCGGAACGGCTGGTTCCGGTTACAGCGACGAAAATTTCAGAGGAAAATGTGTTCCGTATATCGGCAAATGGAACAGCAGGAACTATCTTCTTCTGACTTTTCCGGAAGCAAAAGATGAACTGACTGTTACCTTCAAAAGCTGCAATGACGATGCAAGAACGGAGATCCTCAGGGCTGTCACTGCTATCACAGGCGGTACATTTGATACGTATTACGTGTATTCAACCGGGATCGTGCTTGCGGATGATATCACATCTGAGATGTTTGACAAGGTAAAGGAAGTACTCAAGCCGTATGTTGATGAGGGTAAGATAACGGATATCGGCTTTAACGGAGAAAAAGTAAAGTATAAGGATTACACCTTTTATTTTGACAGGCTCTGTTACAACTATAATTCTTTTAGAGAAAAGGAAGACTATGATTTTGCGTCAGTTGCGGAATTTCTTAAGGGAAAGGGCGAGAACTGCCGTATCATAGTCAGTGAAAGAGACGACGATAATAAAATGTACGTTGTTGAAACGGAAAAGGATACGCCGGAGGAAAGATGCCGCATAGGAAAGCTTATTTTTGATGAGTTCGGATATGAGTTTTCACTCGGCCTTGAAAGAAATGCTCCTCTTTACGATTACAGGACAGAAAATTTCATTCCGGAGTATTACACCACATCACCGCCTGCGATTCCGAGCCCGATAGCACAGGATGAAAACTCATGGGTCCCGAAATATCCTAATATCAATCCGGCTGCTCCGCTGGCTTCACCGACCAGTTATGCAAAAGCAGCAGAGCCGGACTATGACAGTATCGTTTACGGTGATCTGAATGGCGACGGCATAGCTGACGTTACGGACCTGTCGTATCTTTCACTGTATCTTATCGGTGACAGTGACATTACAGATGTAAATATTCTTGAAGCCGCAGATGTTCAGAATGACGGCACAGTGAATTTAAGCGATCTGGCACTTTTCAGACAGTACCTTTCAAAGAAGGTAAGTTTCATCGGCAGAACAGTCGGCGTGACCGATATTACAGATAAGTGTACGACAGTGCACACGAATGGCAGCTACTATACCGGTGACGGTTTCATGGTATCTTCAATGAAGGACTATCAGGAATATATGGCTTCAGATGAGCATCAGCCTGATCAGATGAAAGAAAAGGGGCTGGAAGTCAGTGAGGAATTCTTCAAGGATCACAGACTTGCTGTCATGATCGACAAATCGCTCGGATGCAACGGTGTGAAATATACTCTTACTTCCGTAAAGGAAAGTGAAAACGGGGACGTTCATCTTTATTACGACAGATTTTTCCCGTCGATGCAGACGGAGATAGCCGGTACCATACATTACATTACTGTTGTTCCTGATAATCCGCATAACGGAAGCAGGACGTATGTGCATTACAATGATATACATGAGCATACAAATCTGACAGGAAGCAGCAGACTTATTAGTACAACTTCAGTAGAGCATACTTCAGGTATTGTGACTGAACAGCTTTCAGGAATAGTATCTTCCATGGATGAGTTTAATGAGAAGATAACCTCAAAAGGTATAAAGCCGACCGGCGCCATCGAGAGATTCGGTATTTCAGAAGATTTCTTTAAAGACAATTCACTGGTTTACTTTACAGCATTTGAGGGCTATCTCGGACCGGCATACCGTATTTCGAATCTGGACATCGATTATAAGAAGAATCTTAGACTCACAGTTGAACGTTATGAGCTGACAGGATTTGATATGTCATCGCCTGCGCAGCAAGAAAACTGGTTCCTTGCAGCGGCAGTTCCGAAAACAGTACTTGATTCGGCAACAGTTGAGTCGTTCAGCGCGGAGATCAGAAACAGCGACAGAGTATATTCACTTTACAGTGATCTGAACACGACAGCACTTGTTTCGAATTCAGAAACGGAATTTGTTTTTGAAGATAACTTTAAAGATCTTATCTTTACTGACAGCTGGTTTGAAATGATCAATGAATCACTGAAAGGCAGATACAGTCATCTGAAAGATGAGTTCATAACGGAGGATTTCTTTGATGACAATGCACTGCTTGTAATAAATCAGCCGGCTGAAAAAACAAACATAAAGTACAGCATTCTGAACCTTTCAGTTAATAATGACGGTACACTTGAAGTGCTTATAGGAAGATTTGTCAATGCAGAAGAAAAAGCTGAAGACAGTAACCGTGAGTGGCATCTGGCAGCTGCCATTCCGAAAGATAAACTTGTTCTTGATAAAAATGCAGGTATAAATATCACTTATCATACGCAGCAGGCACTTCTCGGCTCATTCTCGTAAACAGCTGGTAATCCCGCCTGGGGCTGTTAAGAAACTACCGTTTTAATCGGTAGATGGCAACGGAAAAGATCCGGGAGAAAAGGAATTGATGAATGTTGCTTTGAAAGCAGGAATGAAAAGAGAAACAGCAGGGGATATTATCGGGTTTATAAAAGATACTGTGAAAAAAGAACTTGGAATATAAAATGATACCGGTGTGTCAGTGGCACGCCGGTATTCTTGATTGTGAATTTACAACAACATCCCGGACGCAAGTATAGTATACATTCACAAACTTAAAATTATTTCAAAAAACGCGGAGATATTTCATAAGTTCCGGTGTATAATAAATGAAAGCAAACGCAAAGATTCCTGTTTGCTTTCACGATGATTTTTTAACCATTAATGAAAACATCCCGTCTATGTACGGACAGGATGATAAAGGGGAATGATCTTATGAAAAAGAACAGAATAACAGCAGGACTTACAGCATTTCTGCTCTCTGCCTCATGCATGGCAGCGATGCCGGTAAATGCCGATGAAACTAAAGAAACCAATACTTCCGAAATTATCTATGGAGATCTCAACAGCGACGGAAATGCGGATGTTACAGATCTTTCAATCCTTTCGCTTTATCTTATCGGAGATACTGAGCTAAAGGGGGATAATGCTCTGGAAGCTGCTGATATCCAGTATGACGGTACAGTAAATTTAAGTGATCTTGCAGCATTCAGACAGTATCTTTCCAAAAAGACTGACGTTATAGGAAAGAAAAAAGACACTCAGAACCCGGAAACTGATAACACCGGGGCTGAAGTGAAAGGCTATATCACCACAGAATTTGGTGCCGGTACGCCGGAAGAACTGGCCGTCTGGACAGGAAAAGTTGCAGGCACTTCGACTCGTTTTGTTTCTTCTATGGAAGAATACAATGAAAAAATCGGATCGGAAGATTTTGCGGCTCAGTTAAAACGTACAACAGGGTTTGAGATCGGTGAAGAGTTCTTTGAAAATCACAGATTAGCGGTGATGACTGACAATTCGATGACCGGAAATGGTGTTATATTTGAGCTTACTTCTGTAAAGACAGATGAAAACGGTGATGTCCATTTATACTATAACAAGTCGGTACCGGAATTTCAGACAGAGCTTGGCTGTATAGCTCATCATGTGGTTGTCCTTCCGGATAACCCACATACACAGAATGAAGCTTATTCTCATTTTACTCAGGTGAAGAATATTACTAACCGCTGCAAAATTTTTAATTCCACTGGTGTGATCTATAAAGGAAAAGGGATGTATCCTGAAATATCAGGAATGATCACTTCGATGGAACAGTTTGATAAGGAGATCACTGCGAAGGGCATTGATCCGGCGGAAACAGTCAGTCTTCTGGGAATATCAGATGAATTCTTTGAGGATAACTTCCTGCTGTTCCAGACTAAGTACGAAGGAGATCTGCGTCCGAAAAACCGTGTGCTTTCTGTTAGTATCGACTCTGATAACAACATTGAAATGAATGTGTCACGCATTGAAAAACCGAAAGGCAGTGTGAGCGGCGGTGAAGCGGAGACCCTGTGGTTCCATGCGGTGGCTGTTCCGAAGGTTCTTGTTGAGCCGGAAAATGTTAAGTCATTTAAGAGCACCGTTACTGAAAACGAAAGCAATGTTGCCTATCTCGTCAGAGGTATCGGAGTAGATTCTTCTGCATCAGCAGTTCGTACCGACAATGATTTCAGGATGCCTTACAGCAGGATATTTGATTCATCCGCACAGTTAGGCACTGGAATGGCTGATGCCATAAAATACGGTTGTATAAAAGATGAGGCTGAAGCGGAAGAAATGTTTAAAGCTCATGAACTGCTCGTGATTCGTGTTCCTGCAGAGATGTCAAACATATCATACAAAATTCTCGACCTCAGGCTGATGAATAACGGAATACTGAAAGTTCTTTACTGTAAAATAGAAGATACAGACAAGCCTGCTGAAACTGACAATAAGGAATGGCTGCTTACCGCATGGATTCCGAAGGAAGAACTTATGTACAGTGCGGATCATATAACCGTTATGCTTTACTGCAATGATTATGATACTCCGGTACGCTGATATATTCAGTGATATTCCGCAGTATCAGTTATCATAAAGACATCCCCGCCCGGGGGGATGAAACAGAGGCTTAAAAAGATATGTACCGGCGATGCGCCACATGGGCGTGCCGCCGGTGCTTTTTCTGTGAGAAGAATTGATATAATTCCACGGTAATATCAGCTATAGATGAATTGCAATAATGATTGTGATTTATAACAAATCCCGAGTTACCCTTGTGTACAAATCATTGGAACTTATGTAGAAAACCGAATCAAATATTGCATGCTTTATAGTAATTTGCTATAATTATGAATGGGGTTATTTCGTTCACATTTTTATATTTTTAAAAATAAACGAAAAGTATGTTTTCGCTTATTATGTCTGTACACACGCTGTTCATGGATCAGGCGAATGTGTCAGACGATAAAGTTGATTAGTGGTAAATCAGAAAATCAGGAGGCCATTTTAAGATGAACAATTCAAAAAGAATCATGGCAGGCGTTGCAAGTCTTGCAATGCTCGCGGGCGTAGTCGCTGCATTTCCGGTACAGCCTGAAAAGGTAAACGCTGAAGATGACGTAATTTTCTCAGCTGACTTTGAAGACGGCAAGGAAGACGGTTTTTCAAGAAGAGGCGAAGACGAAACTGTTGAAGTAATAAGCGAAGGTGCTCACGGCGGCGACAACTGTCTCAGCATAAGCACAAGAGCGGAATCATGGAACGGACCTCAGGTTGCACTTGATGACGTTATCGAGGCCGGCGCACAGTACATCGTAACAGCTTATGCAAAGACACCTTATTACAGCAAGCTTACACTCAGCATGCAGTTTGATGATGCTGAAGGAACAACACATTACGACAACGTTCTTCCGCAGGACTGCAAGGACGGAGACTGGCTCAAATATGAAACAAAGTTCAGCTTCCCTTCAGGCGCAACAAACAAGTACCTCTATTTTGAGGCTGCTGATGCAAACTGTACTATTTTCGTAGATGATTTCAAGATCTCAAATATGCCTGATGTGGCTATCGAAGAAGATCTTACATCTCTCAGAGCTTACTATGCAGACTCATTCAAGATCGGTACAGCTCTTACACCAAGTGATCTTGCTTCAAAGCCATTCATGAAGCTCGTAAACAAGCACTTCAGCGGAAGCATTACAGTCGGCAACGAACTCAAGCCTGACTATGTTTTAAACAGCAAGGCTACTTTAGCTTATATGGAAGAGAACGGCGACGATGAAAATCCACAGGTTTCACTTGCTTCAGCAAAGCCTGTACTTGACTACTGCGTAAAGTACAACATACCTTTAAGAGCACATACTCTCGTATGGCACAGCCAGACTCCTGAATGGTTCTTCAAGGAGAATTATGACGCAAAGGCTGACTACGTTACACCTGAAAAGATGAAGAAGCGTATGGAAAACTACATCAAGAACGTTTTCGCAGCTCTTAAGGAAGAATATCCGACACTCAACATCTACGCATGTGACGTTGTAAACGAAGCATGGCTCGAAGACGGTACACCACGTAAGCCTGGTCACCCATCTGAAAGCAACCAGTGGGGCGCTTCTGACTGGGTAGCAGTATTCGGCGACAACTCATTTATCGACTATGCATTTGAATATGCAAGAAAGTACGCTCCTGAAGGATGCAAGCTTTACTATAACGACTACAACGAATACATGGACAAGAAGAAGCAGATCGTTGAAATGGCTACAAGACTCAAGGAAAAGGGCGTTATCGACGGTATCGGTATGCAGGCTCACCTTGATGCAAGACAGAGCATGGACGCTGCATTCCCTTCACCACAGATGTTCGAGAATGCTGTAAAGGAATATGCAGCTACAGGTCTCGACATCCAGATCACAGAACTTGATGCAACAGTTCCTGAAAAGTCAGGCGACCAGTACTTTGAACATCAGGCTAAGTACTTCGACGCTATCATGGACGTTGCTGAAAAATACAAGGACAACATCTCAGCAGTAATATTCTGGGGCGTAACAGACGACAACAGCTGGAGAGCTTCACAGAATCCGCTTCTTTTCGATTCTGAATTCAAGGCAAAACCAGCTTTCTATTCAATAATCGAAGGTCTTACACCAGGTGAGGTTCCGACACTTGAACCAACTGATGTTCCAACAAAGACAGCTCCTTCAGAATCACCGTCACCTTCACCTACAGTTTCACCAAGTGAGACGACAGCACCTGAATCTCCTTCACCGGAACCGACAGAAACTGCAACTCCGGAAGTAACTGAAACTCCTACAGCCACACCCACATCTGAAAATGCCAACGTGGCTTACGGGGACCTTGATTCTAGCGGCACTGTTGACGTTACTGATCTTACTCAGCTCTCGCTCTTCCTCCTCAAAGACTTAAAGCTTGACGAGAAGGCTCAGAAGTGTGCTGACGTAAACGCTGACGGAAACATCGACCTTACAGACCTTGCAACTCTCAGACAGTTCATCTCAAAGAAGATAAGCAAACTCGGCGCTTAATCTTATACTATACAGGAAAACGCTGATTTGTACATTATTTCTCTAAACATACATTAAAATAACTTTATGTTATATAAAAGCCGGCTTTCATCAGCCGGCTTTTTCAGAAATGAAAATAGCGGTTTTGTGGTGAATTTATGACAAAAAAGTGAAAGATGTTGACTTAAAACTGTGGGATAGTGTATAATGAATTTAATGAAATAGGTCCGGGAACGGAAAGATTTTTTATTTGTAACGGGAGTGATTATTTTGAAAAGAAAGATTGCCGGACTTGGTGCGCTGGTTATTGCAGCCTCCATGTCAGTAAACGTTCTGGCACTTGCCAAGGGCGATGCCAACGGTGACGGTGCTATTTCCTCAAAGGATATTACAAGAGTCGGAAAGATCCTTATGGGAACAAAGGAGCCGGAAGGCGAGGAAACTGATGCATGTGACGTAAACAGCGACGGAAAGATCAATATCCTCGACTACATCCTTGAGAAGGAACTCGTAATAAATGAACTCGGTGCCGAGGTCGTAGCAGGTGTGCCGGAGTTCTCAAAGGAAAGCGGTTTCTATAACGACAGCTTTGATCTCGAACTTACAGCAGGAGTCGGATCAAAGATCTATTATACAACGGACGGAACAAACCCTACAACTTCATCACAGCTTTACAGCACACCTATAAAGATCACAAACAGATCATCAGAACCAAACCTCTACGCTTCAGGCTATGATGTTTCAAGTGACAGATACAATCCGCCTGCAGTTACCAAAGGTACAGTTGTTAAGGCTATTGCAGTTGACAAGGACGGCAATGTGAGCGACATCGTAAGCCAGTCCTACTTCACAGGAATCGATATCAACCAGCAGTACGGCGGA
This sequence comes from Oscillospiraceae bacterium, assembly GCA_017438745.1. GTDB lineage: Bacteria > Bacillota > Clostridia > Oscillospirales > Ruminococcaceae > HUN007. The sequence goes on from JAFRUS010000062.1 coordinate 23,324, forward strand.
TTCCCGATAGTAAATATCACTATCGATCCTGATGACTTCTTCGATTACGAAAAGGGCATATACGTAAAGGGTAAGATATACGATGAATTTGTTAAGTCAGGTAAACAGAATCCTATGCAGTCATGGCTCGACGAAGCTAACTACACACAGCGCGGCAAGGAATGGGAGAGAAAGGTTTACTTCGAACTTTTCGAAAATGACGGAAAGCTTGCTCATTCACAGTACCTCGGTGCAAGAATAGCAGGTAACGCAACACGTTCATCCATCGTAAAGAGCCTTAAATTCTATTCACGCGATGAATACGGCAAGAAGAACGTAAAGTACGATCTTATCCCTGGCAACACAATGCAGCTTGACCGTACAACTCCTATCGAGAAGTACAACAAGTTCCGTATCAGAAACGGCGGTAATGATCTCGGTCATGCACAGTTCCGTGATAACTACATCCAGAGCCTTGTTTCTGATCTTTCATTCGATACACAGGCTTCACGTCCTTGTGTAATGTTCATCAACGGTGAATTCTTCGGTGTATATACACTTCAGGAAGAATATGATGATGCATACATCGAAAACAACTACAACATCGACAAGAACAATGTTATTATAATTGAAACCGGCAAGGAAGTAGGCGAGGGTGAAGAGTCAGATCTCGCACTTTACGAAGAACTTATCAACTTTGCAAAGAACAATGACCTTTCACAGGCTTCAAACTACCAGCAGATCTGCAATATGATCGATGTACAGAACTTCATCGAATATTACTGCACACAGATCTTCATCGCAAACCAGGACTGGATGACAAACGACAACAACTACAGAACATGGCGTTCAAGAACCACATCTGACCAGCCTTATGAGGACGGAAAGTGGAGATGGATGCTCTATGATACAGAGTACTCAACAAGCCTCTACAGCATGGGCGGCGGCACATACACTGAAGATACTCTCAAGATAGCTATGTTCGGCAAGCAGATGGGCTTTGGCAACTGGCAGATAGGCGGCGACTGGCAGATCCCTGGAATGGGTGACTGGGGCGTTAATAACGGTAATAACAATAACAACAATAATAATGGTGTAAATAACGGCGGTAACTGGGCAGGCTTCGATATGGGCAACTGGAATGCCGGCGAAATGGCACTGGCACCAGGAGATGAGGGACAGCAGGGCGAACAGCAGCAGCCGGGCGGTCAGCAGCAGAATCCATGGGGACAGTGGCAGCAGCCGGGTCAGGATCCTCAGAATCCGGGCGGACAGAACCCTGGCGGACAGTGGAATCCGGGTGGACAGCAGCCTGGTCAGCAGACAACTCAGGAACCGCAGGATCACACAGTCCTCTTCTACAAGCTCCTCCAGAACGAAGAGTTCAAGCAGAGATTTGTAAACACATTCTGCACTATCATGAGCAGCAATCTCAGCGAATCAAATATGCTTACACAGCTTGAATACTTCACAAATATGTATCAGCCTGTAATGCAGGAACAGCAGCAGAGAATCGGCAACTCAAATAACTTCACATCTGAAGTGAATAACATAAAGACATTCATTCAGAACAGACACAAGAATGTTTATAACTTCCTTAAGACCGACCTCGAACTCACAGGCGAGACAGCTTCAGTTGATCTTGCAGTAAACGATGCAAAGGGCGGCAAACTCCTCGTTGAGGGCGTTGCAGTAAATCCAAACAGCGGCAAGTGGAGCGGTACATTCTTCACTGACTACAAGGTAACTGTAAAGGCTGTACCGGCTGAAGAATACACATTCTCAGGCTGGACGGGTGCAACCGGCAGCGGTGATACAATAACAGTAACACCAGGCCAGGCTTCAGGCATCACAGCAAACTTTACAAAGAAATAACCAACTCCGAATAAGAACGAACCGGTCATCCCTGAAATACGGGATGGCCGGTTTTGTGTTATACCAGCATACTTTGGAAGAATGCCGTTATATGATAATGATGGTAACATGATTTCCGGATATATAGATGAAAATAAGACGGACTTTGAATATGATCCGAAGAATGGCTTGACATCGAGTGGTGAATTAGAGTATACTTATGATGTAGAATGCAACAGGATTAAAGTTTCTGAAGACAGAAAAGCAACAACATATCTTTATGATACAAACCGTAAATTACCGAGAGTAATAAAGAAAACAACTGATGGGCATTCAACGATTTATGTATATGGTGCAGAACTGATAAGTGAAACTTCAGGTGATGAACATATGATATACTTACAGCATATCCAAAAGCGTATTGAAAGGATGCATTGTAATGAATGAAAAAGATTTAGAAGATTTTGACGATGAAGAAGAAATAGATTTATTAGAAATGTTCTTACGTGGGACTTTTCATCAAGATATGGGAGACCCTGATGATGCACTTGAGGAATTAATATGTAGTTCTGATGTACCTGAGTTAGAGGAACATGCGGCATGTATACGAGAATTTTTGGAATCTGAACTAGATGAAGCTCAAAAAGAAAAGTATTTAACAGATAATGTGTATATTTATTTTCCTGCATTGAATACTACGCCTCTTGAGTGGCTGAAAAGTGTGCTGGCGACAATTGAGTCTTATAAACAATCAATTAAATGAATGTTTAAAATAATAAATAACAATCAATTCGGGTATCTGATGATGTATTCAGATACTCGAATTTTGATAATAGGATTCTTAATGAACGTAAAAATTAATATACAGGAGTAATTTGAGTTGAATAAAACCCGATTTCTGATTTTACTTATGCTTTCCTGTTTTCTGCTTACATCATGTGTTAAGCAAGGCGCCGGAAATAATAATGAATTTAAAGATAAAGATGTTATTCAGACAGCGAGAGTAATCAAAGAATATGAAGCCGAAAAAATCAAGAGTAATTTTGATGTGCTTTCAGGCATCAGCGATGGAATAACTTATGGAATTAATTACTCTACAAATTATTCTGTGTATTATGTAAATATTAATTCACCTGAAGAACGATATTCGTTTTCGTCTGACCTTGCAGGAATATCCTGCATGAAGGAGCAAAACGGCAAGCTTTATATCTACGGATACAATAATAATGACAGCTATAAGATATATACTTATTCTGATGATATGCAGATAATCTCTGAAGTTGCTGATGAAGAGAAACAATGCATGCAAATAGCACCTCTTCACGACGGAAGGATTGCTGCCTATTGTTTGGATGGATTAAGATCATACCTTACAATGTATTCAGCTGATGGTGAAGTATTAAACAAAGCATATCCTGATATTTTTAATATAGGCGGAAGTTTATGGATACATGATATTATTGCAACAGATAATGATAATATTATGATGCTTGGAAAGTATAATGATGAGTTCCATATTTATATTTTCAGTGCGGAACTTGAACTGTTAGATGATATATATTTTGATTGTGACTACGCTGAAAATTTCTGGTTTTCAGACTGCGATGGAAAGATATATCTTAATCGTAATAGTTTTGATGAGACAGCGACGGAATTTTATATGATAAATGAATCAGATTTTTCCGCTGAATATGTGACTTCGCTGATTTCAGTTGATTACACGCTTCCGGGAAGCGGAGACTATGATTATCTCTATGCAAAGAATGATGAAATATACGGATTTCAGATCGATGGAGAAAAATCTAATAAAATCCTTGAAAATATAAGTGATGATAATTTATATAATTTTTTCACTTGTTCCGACGGCCTTTGTTACTGTACTAATGACAATAAGCATACAGAGCAGATTGCTAAGAAGAACTCCGGAAAAAAGGAAAATGTATATAAACTTGTTGAGTCTGATCTGTTTGGATGTGAACGTCTTTCGTACAGGGATCATTTTCAGGCTTTAAGATATGCAGACAATAGTTATGAAGCATATGATATTTCACTCAGTACTAATGAAGCGGAAATAATATCGCTTGATATGGACGATTCCATGTATGTTATCGATGCACTGATAAGCAGTACAAATGTCTACGTTGATCTGCAGGATGATACGGAAACAGGTTATATCAGATGCTTTGACAGAAAAGGAAAAGAGGTATATGAGTACGAATCAGCCGGAAATATTGAAGACTTTTCTGTTATGAGTGACGGCGGATTGTTTTTAATAGAAACAGATGTTGCAACTGGTGAATTCATTTTTTCTTTATTACATGGTGAAGAAGCAGAACCAGTTCGTCTGACATTGAGCGGATTGCCGGATGAAGAGATCATCGCTGCATGTTTTCCTTCGCAGGAGGATAATACCGTACTTCTGAGGTCAGAAAATTATTTGTATGCTGGTAAAATAAACGAAAATAACTTTGATCTCGAAGTTCTGGCTTCGATTAAGCAGCTGAACAGTATTCTGGAGACCGGAATCTATAACTTTTTTTATGAAAACGGTCAGATGTATATTGTATCAGGAAATGATCTTTACAGACTTATAGTTCCGGATAATTCACATGAAAAGCAGAAGAAGCCTGAGAAGAAACTGGACGTTGTTTATATAAACTGTCTGCCTGATAACTGGGTGAATGAACAGTTTGAAAAGGATAATCCTGATTTTGAGATAGTTCCGGTTGTATTCAGTTCCTCAGAAGAGGATTTTATAGAGAAACTGAATCTTATGCTGGTATCTGACGATACTGTTGATGTAGTCGTTATGAAAGATGAAGGCCAGTGTGACTATAGTATTATCCGTGACAATTATAAAGGCATATACGCTGATCTGTACCGGGTAATGAGTTCAGATCCTGATTTCGGAATGGATGATTTCAGAATGAATGTTCTGTCTGCTCTGGAGTATAAGGGAGCGCTGTTTCAGATGGTGCCGTATTTCACTGTAAGGACTATTCTGGGTAAAGAGAGTACAGAGCAGAGCAGAGATAACTGGACGGTTGAAGATTTTACATTTCATCTGAGAAATAATCCGGACAGTACATTTTTCAGAAATGACAGAGAAATAGTTTCAAAATCAGCGTTAAACCTCATGTCATTTTATAATTATGAAAAAGATGAATGCTTTTTTGATACAGATAAATTCAGAGATCTGATAGAAACTGTTCAGAAATTTCCTGAGACAGCGAATATTGTTTCAGATTTTGATCTGTACGATATTGAACTTAACAATTATAATCAGATCAATGAAGCGGAGCATGCATACTTTAACGGAAACAGTGTCAGAAATATCGGTTTCCCGGATGTGCCCGGAAACGGAGCGATGATAGTGCCTGATATTCAGCTTTCAATTATGGATAACAGAGTAACCGAGGATACGGCTTGGGAGTTTATAAAGTACTATCTGTCTGAGGAATACTTTGATCAGCATTATGCAGAAAACAGACAGTTCCCGATTGTAAATGCTCTCAGCGATAAGCTGAAAAATATAACACAGAACATTACTGAAGACAGCGAGTTTCTTTCGCTAAACGCCTGTGATTTCAATAAAAATCCTGTAAAACTCACTGCACCTGATAAGAAATATACTGACGCAGTAGATGAAATAATCAACGGTGCTTCAGTTATATACAGATACGATTTCCGTATAGACAGTATCTTTTATGATGAATACTTTGAATACACGGAAGGCGAACAGTCACTTTCGGATATGTCGAAGGATATTCAGAAGAAGGTACAAATATATCTTGGCGAGCGAAGCTGAACAGTTATCAAAACAACGGTCATCCCTGAAATACGGGATGACCGTTTTCGTTACTTGAGCGGAAAAGCGTATTAAAAAACAGCCCTCTCCGTATGGGGGAGGACTGTAAGAAGGGGTTACGGGGCGAAGCCCCGTAACCCCTTTACTCTGTAATCCGGCGAATCCGGATTGCAGACTTAATTCTTATCTTTGAAACGTTCCTTGAATTCCTTGAGCTTGTCGAAGAAATTCTTTTTCTTTTCGTAGTTCTTGTCTTCAAGTGAAGCTTCGAATTCCTTGAGAAGTTCCTTCTGCTTCTTGTCGAGGTTCTTCGGAACTTCAACATAGACTTTAACGTACTGGTCGCCGCGTTCTGAACGCTGGAGTTTCTTGACACCCTTGCCTTTGAGTCTGAAGACTGTGCCGGTCTGTGTGCCTTCGCCGATGGAGTACTTAACGTTTCCGTCGATAGTAGGAACCACAAGCTCGTCACCCATTACGGCCTGTGCATATGTGATCGGGATCTCACAGTGGATATCGTATTCCTCACGCTCGAAGAGAGGGTGATTCTTTACGCGTACACCTACATTGAGGTTACCGCTTGGACCGCCGTTTACACCTGCGTCACCCTGACCGCTTACTCGGAGCATCTGTCCGTCATCGATACCTGCAGGAATGTCAACTGAAAGTGATTTTGAAACACGAATACGTCCGTTTCCGCCGCACTTTGAACACGGGTTGGAAACGATCTTTCCTTTACCGCCGCACTTGGTACATGGTTTCTGTGATGAGATCACGCCGAAAGGAGTTCTCTGTGCGACCTTGACCTGACCGCGTCCGCCGCATTCCGGACAGGTCTGCGGAGTTGAACCGGCTGATGCACCTGAACCTTTACAGTCAGGACATTTGTCGAGACGGTTGATCTTGATGTCGCGCTTAACACCCATGCAGGCTTCCATAAATTCAATTGTAACAGTTGTGTCGATGTCCTGTCCGCGTCTTGGAGCATCAGCACGTGTTCTTGTGCTTCCGCCGAAACCACCGCCGAATCCGCCTCCGAAGAGGTTTTCGAAAATGTCACCCATGTCGCCGAAAGGATTGAATCCTGCACCGCCGCCGAATCCGCCGCCGCCGTAGTTAGGATCTACACCGGCATGACCGAACTGGTCGTAGCGTTCCTTCTTTGACGGATCTGAGAGGACTTCGTAAGCTTCATTAACTTCCTTGAACTTTTCAGCACAGTCCTTGTCGTCAGGATGAAGGTCAGGATGATATTTTCTTGCGAGCGAACGATAAGCCTTTTTTATGTCGTCTGCACTTGCGGTTTTCTGTACGCCAAGCACTTCATAGTAGTCTCTTTTATCAGCCATATGTTCCTCCGTATATTGCTTGAATTATGATGATGACATCAGTTCCTGCTGAATGCAGAAAAGCTGAAGTTTATGGATTACAGTGAAGATCGGAGTGATACCGGAGTTCACTGTAATACGGAAATCAGAGCGAATCTGTGATCCGCCCTGAAAATCCTGTTTATAATGTTTGTATTATGATTAAGCTTCTGTGAAGTCAGCGTCAACTACGTTGTCATCCTTCTTGTCGTTTACATCGCCTGCGTCAGCAGCACCGCCTGCAAATCCGCCTGCAGCAGCATTAGGATCCTGACCGGCAGCTGCGCCTGCAGCCTGGTAAACCTTTGATGAAAGATCGTAGAATGCCTTCTGGAGTTCATCTGTCTTAGCCTTGATGTCGTCGATGTTGTCAGCCTTGAGAGCAGCCTTGAGTTCTTCGAGCTTGCTTTCGATCGGAGCCTTGTCTTCAGCGCTTACCTTGTCGCCGAATTCGCCGAGAGCCTTTTCGCACTGGAATACGAGGTTTTCACCGTTGTTCTTTGCGTCAACATCTTCACGGCGCTTCTTGTCTTCTTCAGCGAACTGTTCAGCTTCCTTGACAGCCTTGTCGATGTCTTCCTTTGACATGTTTGTTGAAGCTGTGATAGAAATGTTCTGTTCCTTGCCTGTGCCGAGGTCCTTTGCAGAAACGTGTACGATACCGTTCTGGTCGATGTCGAATGTAACTTCGATCTGTGGGATTCCTCTTGGAGCCGGTGCGATACCGTCGAGACGGAACATACCGAGCTGCTTGTTATCCTTTGCGAATTCACGTTCACCCTGGAGAATGTTGATGTCAACGGCGCTCTGGTTATCAGCTGCAGTTGAGAAGATCTGTGACTTCTTTGTAGGAATTGTTGTATTTCTTTCGATGATCTTTGTGCATACACCGCCCATTGTTTCAAGACCGAGTGAAAGTGGTGTTACGTCGAGGAGGAGGAGACCTTCCTTAACGTCGCCGCCAAGTACACCGCCCTGGTAAGCAGCACCGAGAGCAACGCATTCGTCAGGGTTGATGCCCTTGAATGGATCCTTGCCTATGCGCTTCTTAACAGCTTCCTGAACAGCAGGGATTCTTGAAGAACCACCAACGAGGAGAACCTTGTTGAGGTCGCTTGCTGAGAGGCCGCTGTCCTTGAGTGCCTGATCAACAGGTCCCATTGTTGCTGCAACGAGGTCAGCTGTGAGTTCGTTGAACTTAGCCTGTGTAAGTGTGAGGTCGAGGTGCTTAGGGCCTGAAGCATCAGCTGAGATGAACGGGAGGTTGATGTTTGAAGTTGTTGTTGATGAGAGTTCGATCTTAGCCTTTTCAGCAGCTTCCTTAAGTCTCTGCATTGCGAGCTTGTCGCCTGAAAGGTCGAGGCCTTCAGCCTGCTTGAATTCAGCGATCATCCAGTCGATGATTCTCTGGTCGAAGTCGTCACCGCCGAGACGGTTGTTACCAGCTGTAGCAAGAACTTCTGTTACGCCGTCACCCATTTCGATGATAGATACGTCGAATGTACCACCGCCAAGGTCGTAAACCATGATCTTCTGATCTTCTTCCTTATCAATACCGTAAGAAAGAGCAGCAGCTGTAGGTTCATTGATGATTCTCTTTACTGTGAGACCTGCGATCTGACCAGCGTCCTTTGTAGCCTGTCTCTGTGAGTCTGTGAAGTAAGCAGGAACTGTGATAACAGCTTCTGTAACCTTTTCACCAAGGTAAGCTTCAGCGTCAGCCTTGAGCTTCTGGAGTACCATTGCTGAGATCTCCTGTGGTGTGTACTTCTTGCCGTCTATATCTACCTTGTAGTCTGAACCCATGTGACGCTTGATAGAGCTGATAGTCTTGTCAGGGTTTGTGATAGCCTGATGCTTTGCTGTCTGACCAACAAGTCTTTCGCCGTTCTTTGTGAAAGCAACTACTGAAGGAGTTGTTCTTGCACCTTCTGAGTTAGGGATAACTACTGAGTTACCGCCTTCCATAACTGCTACGCATGAGTTTGTTGTACCTAAGTCAATACCAATGATCTTTCCCATAATGAATCCATCCTTTCGGTTCAATGTTTGTTTTTATTTGTTTTGTTGTTTGTTTACTTAAGCTGTGACTGCGACCATTGCCGGTCTGATTACTCTGTCACCGAGTTTGTATCCCTTCTGGAATACCTCACATACTGTGTCTGATTCTGCATCGTCGCTTTCAACCTGCTTGATAGCGTTGTGAAGGCTCGGATCGAACTGAACACCGAGTGCTTCTATTTCTGTAACACCGAGCTTTTCGAGAATGCCTGTGAACTGTGTGAATATCATTTCAACACCCTTCTTGAAATTCTCGTCGCTGCAAGGTGCATCAAGAGCTCTGTCAAAATTGTCGAGAGCCGGAAGAATTGCTGCTATTGTCTTTGCAGCTGAGTCTCCGTAGGCCTCAGTCTTTTCTCTTGAAGTTCTTTTGCGGAAGTTGTCGAACTCAGCGAAAAGTCTCATGTAATTGTCCTTTTCCTTTTTGAGTTCTTCTTCAAGTGCAGTAACTTTTGCATCAGCACTTTCTTCTGCAGGTGCCTCTGAAGTTTCCTCTGCTGCTTCTGCGTTTTCTGCGGCAGCTTCTTCGGTTCCATTTTCTGAAGCTTCGTTTACTTCAAGTTCCTGTTCTGCAGTTTCTTCTGTATGCTTTTTCTTACTCATTATTGTCTGGTTCCTTTCCCGCAGATTCCGGAACTTCATCTCCGGTAAGAACATCTGTTATCTTCTGCGTAAAATATTCTATATAAGGTATGATCTTGGCATAATTAAGACGCATCGGTCCGACTATTCCGAGTGAACCGGCTTCCTTGTCACCCTTGCGGTACTTTGAAACTATCATGCTCGAGTTACCGATTATGAAGTCGTCCTTTTCTTCACTGAACATAACCTGTATTCCGCTGAAGCTGCTGTCAAGGAACTCAGCAAAATCGTTTTTGTGTTCAATGAATTTAACAATCTCGTTCTTGTCGAAATCGCTGCAGGAAATAAGATTGTTCGTGCCGCTTATTGTAAGCTCGTTGTGGAGAAGATCCTGTGAAAGTTCACACAGACCTTTTACCAGAGGAGCAAGGGTTATCATGTAAGCACCGAGTGCTGTAATAAGTTTCTCCATTCGCTCTTCCGAGAGTTCCTCAATTGAAACACCCTGAAGATTTTCCTGAATGTAATGTGAGAAAAATGCGAGCTGTTCTTCATCAAGATCAAACTCAAGCCTGCATGCCTTGTTCTTTATGCTGCCATTCGATGTGATAAGCAGTATAAGGTAAAGCCGCTTGCCGGTCGGAACAACGTCCACCTTGGTGATGACTGAGAACTTAGGGGCTGAATTCGCAACCACAGAAGCACACTGTGTAAGCTCTGCAAGAGCCTTTCCAGCACTCTGGATTATCGATTCCTCAGTGAGATTTTCCTCTTCGCCCAGCATAGCGTCAAGTCTCTGACGTTCGCTTTCTGAAAGTTCCTCGACTGTCATCAGCTGATCTATGTAAAGACGGTATCCGCTGAATGTAGGGATTCGCCCTGCCGATGTGTGTGGCTGTTCAAGGTATCCGAGCTGTTCAAGAACAGACATATCATTTCGTATTGTGGCTGCTGAAACGTTGATGCCCGGTACTTTTGAAATGGCCTTTGAACCAACAGGCTCACCTGTCAGAATGTACTCATCTACAACAGCTGCCAGTATTTTTAGCTTTCGTTCATCCATCTGAAAGCCTCCTGATTAGCAATATTGGTTCGTAAGTGTTAGCACTCTATCTCTCTGAGTGCTAAATATAATTTAACATTATTTAAGGCGAATGTCAATAGGTTTATTTATCTTTGTTAAAACTGACAAAGTGGTGGCTTGAAATTTGAAACTGCTGTTATTTGTGCACAAAAAAGGCGCCCCTTTTGGCGGGACGCCGTGGTTGTTTTTATAAGAAATATTTATGCCGATAGTTAGCACTCTCATTAGCACTCCTGCTGATGAAGGCTGAATCGTCACAAAAAGCTCTGGCTTTCGGATGGTCACTGCATAAGAAAAGCTCTGTAGAAATCAGAGAATCCACCGTCACCATCAGGCTTCTTCTCTTCAGGTGTAACAGCAGCGTTTTCCACTGCTTCAGTCATGAAAGTATCCTGTGCGCTGATGTTCTTTTTGCGTACGCTCTTTCTGCGGTACATTCCGTCTGAGCCCTGTATTCTTGCCTTTATGTCATCTGACAGAAGCGTTTCAAAAATGTTTACAACACGGTCTTTTATGTCCGGATCATAAACCGGTACTGCGACCTCGACACGCTTGACTGTATTTCGGGTCATGAAGTCCGCGGAACTTATGTATACTTTTCTTCTCTGCTTTGTTCCGAATATGTAGATACGGCTGTGTTCAAGGAAACGGCCGACTATACTTGTCACGCGTATGTTATCAGTCTTTCCCTTTACGCCTGAAATAAGGCAGCACAGGCCTCGTATCACGAGTTCGATCTTTACACCGGCCTGCGAGGCTTCAGCAAGCTTTTCGATGATCACCCTGTCGGAAAGGGAGTTTATCTTTATTCCTATATACGCCTTGTTTCCGCTTCTTGCCTGCATTATTTCCTCATCTATCATATCAAGGACCTTTGACTGCAGACACAGAGGAGCTACCAGCAGACTGTCTGATTTCTTCACAAGAGAACCGAGCGAGAGTGCATTGAACACTTCAAGTGCTCCGGCAGCGATCTTTTCATTAGCAGTCAGAAGTGAAAGGTCAGTGTACAGCTCGGATGTTTTTTCGTTGTAGTTTCCCGTTCCGACCTGTGTGATATATTCAAGTTTTTCACCGCGTCTGCGTGTTATCAGCAGAAGCTTCGAATGAACTTTCAGACCCGGCGGTCCGTATATAATAGTACATCCGGCATTCTGGAGACGTTTCGACCAGCCGATATTGTTTTCTTCATCGAATCTGGCACGCAGTTCCACCAGTACAAGAACATCCTTACCGCGTTCAGCCATGTCCACCAGTGCCTGTATTATCTTGCTGTTACGCGCAAGGCGGTACAGTGTTATCTTCACTGATACCACTTCAGGGTCAGATGCTGCTTCGTTCAGCATACGGATAAACGGTTTTATGCTCTCGTAAGGATAGTGGAGCATTATGTCCTTCTGACGTATCTGCTCAGCCATTGGTCTGTTCTCGAGTATGGCAGGAGAGTGCTGCGGTGTGAAATGTGTGTAGCAGAGCTCCGGCTTTGTGTTTTCAAATATCGACTTTATCGTGAATGTAAATGAAAGGTCGAGTGGTGCTGATGCGGAAAATACCTGATTTTCGTTTATTTCAAGACGTTTGCACAGATACTTTACCATTTCGCTTCCGGTGTCGCCGTATATCTGCAGTCGCACAGGGGCAAGCTTCTTCCTTTTCTGAATGAGCTCCTCCATTACATCGCGGAAGTCAAAGTCGTTGTCGAGCAGCGAGTCATCATCCTCGCATATATCAGCGTTTCTTGTAACGCGTATTATCGATTTTTCAAGAACATTGTAGTTTTCAAATACCTCGGAGGCATACTTCAGTATTACGTCTTCAGCCAGTACAAAACGGAACGGTTTGCGGCTTAGCTGGATCATTCGCTTTATGCGTTCACTGACCGGAAGGAGGCCTATCTTGTTGCCCGATTTTGAGTCAAGGCGTACTGCTATTGAAAGTTCCTTGTTCTTTATAAAAGGAAGGGGATGACGCTTGTCAATTATCAGCGGCGAGAGTACAGGCTGTATCTCTGCTCTGAAATATTCACGCAGAAAAGCGTCTTCCTCATCTGTCAGCCTGTCCATCGAGACCTGCTTTATATCATGCTTTTCAAGCTGTTTCATTATGTCACGGTAAGCTTTGTCCTTCTGCGGTTCCGTCTTTCTTACCCGTGCAAATATAGAATCGAGCTGCTCGCGGCTCGTCATGTTGGTTTTATTCTCCCGAAGCTCCGGATCCGTCAGAAGCTGGTCGAATAATGTGCCCACCCTTACCATAAAAAATTCGTCAAGATTTGACTGAAAGATCGCTGTAAAAGTCAGTCTTTCAAGCAGAGGAACCGTTGTGTCCAGCGATTCCTGCAGTACGCGCTGATTGAATTTCAGCCACGAAAGTTCCCTGTTATCATAAATGTTTCCGGCCATTGTTGTCACCCCAGTTTTATCATAATAAACGATCATATATAATCACGCCGCAGCGTTACAGTCTGTTATACTATATAGTATAGTATAAAAAGTGTTGTTTCGTCAAGAATAATGAGTGACTGGTATTAACTTTTATCTATTGTGTACAAAGCAGAGGCCGGGTATTTGGCTATAAAAATTTGATGACTGCAGAACTTGACAAAATGACGATTAAGGAGTATAATATTGTTTGTGTCGTATCCGGCATATGCGGGTGTGGTGAAACTGGCAGACACGCCAGATTTAGGTTCTGGTGCCGCAAGGTGTGCAGGTTCAAGTCCTGTCACCCGCATTGAAACAAAACAGACTGCTCACGTCAGATTACTTTTCTGATGCGGGCAGTTTTTCGTTATAGATACTTGAAAATAAAGGCATATTTTCTGCTTCACAGATTTGGTTTGAACTGTTTATCTGCTCTTTATATTACTCGATAAAAGTCTGATAATCAGACGTTGCTTTGTATAGATACGGCATAGTACGAATGTGCAACTGTACGAAAACAGACTAATTTTTTCAAATCCATTGACATTTCATAACCAGAGTGTTATACTAAATACAGTAGTTAAGTTGAAAATAATTTGGCAAACTTGTTGAAAAACAAGGACGCAAAGCTAACGGGTCTAATCCTTTAAACGGTATGACAGCCAGCTGCATGATCTTAAATGAAATCTAAAAAAGATGAGAAAGGAAAGTAAACTGTGATCAATTATTAAAAACTGAAAGCAGAGCTTAACTGATCGGGGCTTGAAAAAGCGGGATATCATTTATTATTATTGAAATTCAAGGGCTGATACCGTATGGTATCAGCCTTTTTGTGTTACTACTTTTTATTGAAATGATGATAAAAAATTAGTTAAGTTTAGGAAATATGCAGGAGATCTGAGATGATCAACGCTGTGAAATACGACGGACAGGAGGAGTCGTTATGAAAAAGGAAGAGTATAGTGAAAAGTGTTCAGAAAAGAAACTAAGCGGTTTTACGCTTATTGAGCTTATAGTTGTAATTGCAATCATCGGTATTCTTGCCTCGATCATTGTGCCGAATATGATCGGACATATGGAAAGTGCATATAATGCTGCGGATGCTGAGAATGCCAGAATTATATGCTCCACTATTCAGGCGGAAGCTATGTATGAGTCTAATTTCGAAGTTTTTACTAAAAATCCGTGGATATATCAGGTCGGTGGTCAGCAAGCAGATGACCACGGCTATATCTATGTTGATAAAAATGAAGTTCGTGTAAGTAGTTACAGAATTGCAGAATTGCTTCAGGAACAAGGATTTATTACTTCTGCGTCTCAATATTCGAGACATGGCGGAGCTGTGGTTAAAGATGAAAACAACATTGAAATAGCTCATGAATATGTATATCGTAGGCCTGTATGCAGCAGAATGCTTTGCAAATCAAATAAAACATGGTATAGATATCAGGTTAATATCTGTTATCGTGATGGAACAATAAAGTTTACATACTCAGCAGTTTCTAAGACCGGAGAAATAAAGAATGATACTAATATGAGCAGCACAAATAATACAATTGACCGTGGTGCTTCGCAGAAGTTTGCTGAAAAAGCAGGACTTGGAGAAGCTGACTTGTATACGTCGCTTGGCGATAATTCAACACCGTAATTTAAAGGAAATGTGATTAATAATGATTTATAATCAGTACTATTTAAATTGGTTGATAACATAATTTGGAATACAAATAATTAAACAGACATCATCATACACACATATATATATTCATGGCGTTCCGCTTAGGCGGGACGCCTCTTTTCTGTGTATTAGAATCTATCTTTTGTATCTTTTGGGCCGGATACACAATTGTATGATGTTTCGCAATAATGGTAAAGTACAAATTTTGATGGTTAATTACATTCAATAAATAATTGCACATCACATTGATAACTTTGTATATATAATACAAAGTTTCGGCAAAATTCGTTTAGTTTAAACAGCAAAATCTATCTATTGACAAAAAGGCTTTTAAAGGGTATAATTAAACTTGATTATTAAATCAATTATATCAAAACAGATGTGTATTCAGCAGATTAGCTGTTTTCGTCGGATATAATCCGGTTTATCAGGGATGATGGGAAAAGAAACATGGATGGGTATAAACTGTTGTGTGCACGAGAGAAAAAGGAGAAGTAAAAATGAAAAAAATCAAATCCCTTATTGCTTGTGTGGCAAGTCTTTGCATTGTAAGCTCATGCGCTTTCAGCGTTTCAGCTGCTGAGAATGAAAATCAGACTATCAACGGACCTGCAACAACAATGTCAAACATGGAAGACCTTTCAAACAGTGTTATCAACGTAACTGTTACAACCCAGGCGTATAAGGCAGAAGTTACAGAAGCAGTTGCTGCGGTAACTGATGTAACAGCCGCTGCTGTAACCGGTGCGGAAGTAACTGCAGCAGGTGCAGAGACAACTCCGGCACTCACTGCTGAAACAGCAACCCTTACAACAACTGCAGCTACAACAACGGCTCTTGAAACAACAACTTCAGAAGCTCTTACAACAACTGTTACAGAGATCACATCAGAAGCAGTAACTTCTGAAACTGTTGCTCCTAAGCACACAAATGATATAGTAATCGGTCTTGACATTTCAGGAAGTATGTCAGGAAAGCCTATGGAAGCAATGAAGGATGCAGCTGTTGAGTTCTGTAAGTACACACTTAAGAACGATCCTAACGCAAGAATAGCTGTAGTACCTTTTGACCACAACTCTACAGTAGGCGTTTCACTTACAAACGATGAAGCTGCACTTACTAACTATATTACATCACTTGATGATGGCGGTTCAACAAACTTTACAGGTGCTTTCGACACTATCATGCTTGAACTCCAGACAGGTACAGGTGAAAGAAAGAGCGTAGTGTTCATGGCTGACGGTCTTCCTAACAACGGTGTTACAGATTACAGCACTGAGATGAAGGAAAAGTATGCTGGTAAGTCATATGGTTCATATGATCTTGGCGCTCTTAAGGTTGACAATGAAAAGGTTAAGCCTAACGCAAATGTATATACAGTAGGTTTCTTTGATTCACTCAGCGGTTCACAGAAGGATCGTGCAGTTGCACTTATGAAGGATCTCGCAAGTGACCCGGTACAGTACTATGATGCCGACATTGATACACTCAAGGAAGTATTCGGCAAGATCTCAGAAGATATCGTAGTTACTACAGTTGCTTACAACGACGGCAACAGTGCATCAGCAGAAACACAGAAGGTTACAGAAAAGGCTGCTGACACAACAGACAAGACAAACGGCACACCTAAGACAGGTGATACAAGAAGCGCTGCTCCGTTAGCAGTAACAGCAATCGCTGCCGCTGCAGTTGTTGTTTTAGTAAGAAAGAAGAACGACTGATACTGATTCTTTCGTTACAGAAAAATGTGGAATAAATAAAACGAACTCCGGATCGTCAATGTGATGATCCGGAGTTTTTGCTTTTGTAATATTTTATTCAGATGTCCTTGCTGCATCTTGCTGTTGCGGAGCAGAACTGTTTATCCTGCGTACCGGAAAAAAAGCATGATTATTATTTGCGGACTTCAGTCTGTTATTTCTCTTCGTTCTTTACAACAAACATGAAGCCGGCCGGATTAATGATGAATCCGTCAACGCGTGAAGCAGCATCCTTGAGTGTAACGTTATCCATTATTACTGCGTTCCACTCGTCTTTGGAGTAGAGCTTCGTGAATTCCTTCCAGTCGGTGAAAGCTGCTATAAAGCCTTTTTCGGACTTTAACGGATTTACAACAGCGATCTGTGAAGGTGTTTCTTCAGTTATGTGAAGTGATTCACCGTCTTCAAGGTGACGGTCGAGCTTTATCGGAACAAGGAGACGTGAGTTCTTAATGAGTTCCTCTGTCTTTTTATCAAGTTCAGGAAGATCAGGATGCTTTCCGTCGCTTGCGTATGAAAGTTCGAGACCGTTGAGTATGGTGAACATAAGTTCAGGACAGGTGGTTGTAAGCTGTCCGTTTTCTCCGCTGCCTGTGATAACGTCCTTCAGACGCAGTGTAACGTTCGGCTGACCGTTGTCAATGATGATCTGTTCAACGCCGATCCTGAGAAGCTCCAGAAGCTGCTCTATGATAGCGTCCTTTCCGGTTACAGTCTTCATTGTAAGCGGTACGCCTTCCTTGAAATAGTGTTCGTGAGCTGCCTTTGAGAATTCTTTTTCAGTGAATAACCATGCGCATCCTCTTACGTCGATGTACGGATAGTTGGTCATAACATGATAAGCGATGTACAGCTCATCGGAATTCATAAATCTCATGATAACAGATGAGAACACATACTGTCTTCTTTCAGCCCATTCCTTGCTTTCAGGATCTTTTTTCTGTTCTGTTAGAACAGCTGAATACAGGTAGATGAGTTCCTGTACTGAAAGCTTGAGTATGCTGTCGTCGTTGCCGGCTTTCAGATATTTGTCAGTGATCTCTTTTTTGCGATTGTCTGTCATTATTGACCCTCCTGATTTTTATATTACCTACTTGCAGATGCGCAAACTATGGGCGCTTCATGCATATCGGCTGATATTAAAGAAAAAGCTGCATGGAATACATGCAGCTTCTTAAATAAAACGTAACAATATATGCTTTAGTTAAAAATCAGATGTCGAATTCGCCGCGGTCTTCATTGTTTATAACGTAGAAAGCCTTGCTCTGATTTGTATTGATATAAACCTTGATGTCAGCAATGTCGCCCTTGTTTGAAGCCTGCCAGTGCTTCTTAGCGTTTTCTGTGATCTCAGCGATTGAAAGCTGCTTGCCGTCGAATTCAACGAAGCTTGCTTCCTTAGCCTTCTTTACTGTCTTAGAAGCAGTTTCCTTTACCTTGGAAGCAGTTTCTTTAACCTTTGTAGCGGTTTCCTTAACTTTTTCCTTTACTTCCTTAGCAACCTTTGATTCCTTTGCTGTTTCTTTTACGTCTGCAACAATTGTGCTTGCGCTCTTTGGAGCAGCAGTTTTTTTAGTAGTTTCTTTTGCCATAACCAATGTACCCCTTTTCAATAATAAATAGTTAGAAATCAGTTAATGATTTTATAATGATTATAGCACTTATATCACTATTTGTCAAATCGTTTTTTCGATGAATTTAAAAAAACTTGAAAATTAATAAGAAAAACCACAGAAAGTGAGTTTTATCAGAAACAATGAATGCGAAAACGAAAAAATACACTGCAAAAAGCTAAAATTATAATAGACGAAAATCCACTGCTGTGGAGATTAAAATGTTTTGTATTTAAGAAAGCGCTAATCAACCAGGAAATCCGGATTCGCCGGATTTCCTGAGAGGGGAGGGGCGGGGCTTCGCCCCGGATCCCATGCTGATAATTAATAGCTCAGTGCTTTCTTATGATTGGCAGATTACATTACTATTAGGCAATAAAAAAACAACTGCAGACAAAGTCTGCAGTTGTTCCTGGCGCGGAAAGAGGGATTTGAACCCTCGCGCCGGTTTCCCGACCTACTCCCTTAGCAGGGGAGCCCCTTCACCACTTGGGTATTTCCGCATGTTGAATCTAAAAAAATATAACGCCAACTATCAAAAAATTGGCGCAGAGGGTGGGATTCGAACCCACGTGACCGTTAAGTCAAACGGTTTTCAAGACCGCCTCGTTATGACCGCTTCGATACCTCTGCGTGTGTCAGCTTTATTATTATATCACGCAGAGATTCAATTGTCAAGACTTTTTTTCAAAAAAATCACGCAGCTTCCATGAAGGAAACTGCGTGACGGAAAATATACGTGATTTAGACCCATACACACCGGGTTTGCAGGCCGGCGATTTTAAGTTACGGTAATTATACTGTCGGGCAGGCGTTTTCGATGAACTCTGCAACGTCCGTGTACGGCATAGGCTTGCCGAACAGATAGCCCTGTGCCAGTTCGCATCCGATGTTCTGCAGGAACTGTACCTGCTGCGGGTATTCAACACCTTCGCATACTACGCGGAGGTTGATGTTATGTGCCATGTTTGTGATCGACTTAATGATCTCGGCAGGCTTTTTCTCGATAAGGTTTTCAGTTAAGAAAGTCTTGTCTATCTTCAGAGAATCTACAGGAATATCCTTTAGGAAGTTAAGCGTCGAGTAACCTGTTCCGAAGTCGTCCATTGAAATGCGGAAACCACAGTTACGAAGTTCTGAAAGGACTGAAATGGTTTCGTCGAGATTGTTTACATAAGCGCTTTCAGTTACTTCAAGTTCGATGTACTTAGGCGGTATATTATACTTACCTGTAAGCGCCAGGAGTCTTCTGACATAGCCTTTTTCATGTATGGTTATCTGTGACTGGTTTATTGCTATAGGAAGGACGCGGAGATCTGCGTCGAGTCTGCGGCGGATATATGAACACATCTGTTCGAGTACACAGAAGTCGATGTCACTGATAAACCCGTTCTCCTCGCATACATCAATGAACTTGTCAGGAGTCAGAAGTCCTCTGACAGGATGGTTCCAGCGCACCAGAGCTTCCATGCTTACATATTCACGTTTGAGTATGTCATACTGCGGCTGAACGAATGTGCAGATCTGACCGGTGCGGCAGGCGTTCTGGATCTCGCTTAAGATCTCGTACTTGTGGAATTCTTCGTTGTACATGGTCGGTTCAAAACGTATATGTACACTGCCCTTCCTTTTCTTTGCGTTTTCGTGAGCCAGTATTGAACAGTCGATGAGCTGTTCAAATTCGGTGTCTCTGTTCGAGTCGTCTATCTCAACATATCCAGATGCAAACTGGATTTCGTTGCCTTCAAGTATTTTCAGTTTCTGAAGTCTGTAGTTTATCTCTTCCATGCGTCGCATTACGGCGTAAGTGTCATGAACCCTTGTGAGAATGAGGAAGTTGTCGGCAAACAGTCTTGTAAAGTATTCACCCGGTTTCAGGAATTCCTGAAGCATAGCGCAGATCGCCTTTAAGATCTTGTCGCCTTTTTCGTAGCCGAGAATGTGGTTTATATTACGGAACTGTCTGATATCTGCATTGAACAGGTGGTAAGTCGCACCCGGCTGCTTTACTGCCTTCGCTGCTTTTTCCTTGAAATCGGTCAGAATAAGCTGGCGTCTGTCAGATGCTGTTTCATCAGAATAAATAGCGTATCTTGTCTTATCGAATCGTTTTGCATTGCTCAGTGCAGCTTCGGCTTTTTTGTACAGCGAATCGAAATCATCACCGTGAGCCGGAGAATAGGCAACACCTATGCAGCCTGTAACTGTTTCGTGATCCTTGTCAGGCGTTTCAAGATTATTGCATATCGCACACAGCTGCTTTGCGGTAATGTTCAGGTCATCGTAGCTGCTTATGTCCTTGATGAATATCAGAAATTCATCACCGTAGGATTTTCCTGCGATAGAAGGACGTTTTACTGAAAGCAGCCCCTTTGATACAGTGTCGAGTACTTTCTGCCCTGCATCGGTTCCGTGACGCTTCTGTATGTTTGTAAATGCGTTAAGATCCAGCACATAAAGCGCCTGAAGCTTGCCGTTTCCTTTCCAGCAGCTGAGATGTTCGTTTACAAGTGAACGGAAGTAGTCCTTAGGCACAAGTACCGGAGGATGTACAGCAGTAGGTTCTTCAGGTATTTCTGTACTGATGCTGTCGCCCGAGTCGGTAACTTTCAAAGTAACAAAAATATCGTTTGAAACATCTTCACAGAAATATTTTACTTCAAGCTTTTCGCGTGATATATTTTTGCTTTCTCCTACATATCTGAATTCAAGACTGTAATTATGTTTTCCTTCAAAATAGTTTTTCCACAGATTTTTCAGTGTAAGATTTTCAGCTATCAGCTTACGGTCAGAAGGGAAAACGTGCGAAACCGCATTGGTCATAAGAAGGGAGTCATGATAAGACTGTCCGGAAAGGGATATCAGTTTTCCGAATGAGCTGCGGCAGGAAACGATTCTGCCCTGACTTAAGTTTATAAGAAAGGCTATACGTTCTTTTTCAGAAGACGGTCCGATCATGCTTTCCAGATATTCTTCCGATATCATCTGTTCGGAAATGTCAGAAACTATCGCTATGGCTTTGGAGGAAGAATCGTTCGGGCTTTCTATGGCAGAAAGTTCAACCTTCATCCAGATAGGACTTTCGGTTTCAGGCGCAAACTTGAAAATGCAGTTTCCGCTGCGCTTGCCGTTTCTCACACTGTAGTACAGGGAAGAGATATCCTCGTGGAAGGTTTCGTGTATATGACCGGATTTGAAAAGTGAGTCAGGCATGTTTTCCATTACCTCAGGAAGATCATATTTCCGGCTGAAAAATTCAGGAAACTCAAGTGTTCTCTTTTCAAAGTCAAGTGTACAGTAAAGATCTGAATTGCGTGCAGCAGCAAGTGTGAGCACTCTTTTTGTTGCTTCCAGTTCGTTTTCTGTTTCCTTAAGAGAGGTAACGTTATGGAATGTACACATGTAGCACGGTGTACCGTTTTCGATTGTCGTAAATGAATCATAGGAGATCCATATGGTTTTGCCCTCGGCAGTGATCGCACGGCATATGCCGGTACGTTCATTGCCTGAGCGCATGATACCGTTTATGAATTCACTGTGGTCATCAGGATGTATGATGAGCTCGCTGATGTTCTTGCTGAACTTTTCAGTGTCTTCTTCTGTATATCCGAAAAGATTGAAGAATCCTTTGTTTGCCCTTACAAGAACTGCGCAGGATTCATTTTTTGCGAGAGAAAGTACTGCGCATGACAGATTGTCCGTTATGTTGTTGAGCAGCATACGGTTTTTCATCAGGTCGAGTTCAGTTTTCTTGTGTTCGCTTATATCTTCTCCGATGCCCATGAAATATTCGTTACCGCTGGATGACGTCATTTTCTTGAATGAACAGCTGACCCATTTAATGTTCTTTTTCTTGTCTGTCACACGGACAGTACAGCTTGAAAATGTATCGGATTTGTCTGAACATCTTATGGCGTGAAGAAAATGATCAACGTCCAGTGAGTTCATGAAGTCTGTGTAGCTTAAGCTCAGCTCAGCAATTTCCTCGCGGCTGTAGGCTATTAGCTTTAAGAAACTGTCGTTATAGTAGAAAGGAAATTTATCGGTGCGTCTGAACTTGAAGACAATGGAGTGCATATCACGCAGCATTTCCTCCTGCTGTCTGAAGTAATCGGAGTCTCCGAGTACGGAAAAAGCGCACACGATCCTTTCGTAATGATCGTCTGTTACATTATAGATAAGGTTACAGGTAACGTAAATGAGCGTTCCGTCCTTTTTTATAAGTCTGAGGTCTGTGCTTTCAAACGGATTGTCCGCAGAAAGCGCATTCTTTACGGAACGGAATTTTTCGAGATCGTCCGGATGGATTATCTTTGTGAGATCTCTTATCTCCGGATCGGTAAGTGAATTGTAGCCGGTAAGATTTGAAAATCTTGCGTCATATTCGCAGGTTACATGGTCGTTGCAGACATCAGTGATGAAAAAACAGTCACAGCTGTTGTCATTGTAGCACAGATCATTTGGTGAATACATTATAGGTTCTCCTCCCGTTGAGCCGGTATCCTGTACCTCACGCCTGCGAGCGTGAGAGGATTAGCGGGTAAAATTCTGACATACTAACTTTATACACACATTACGCACAAAATATATTAATCAATTTAAAAATATAGTGATCTTTGCGTTGAATTACTATTAAAATGTGACGTTCACTTTAATTATAGCTTGTATAACTTAAAAAATCAATAGTGTATCAACAGTAAAGAAAAAATATGTAGAATTTAACGAAAATGTGAATTTAAAAGTTAATACAGATAATCACCAAATGTGTTTTAGTAAACAGCTGTTTTCTTTGCTGGCGGTTAAAAAGCATACAAAAATTGATAACAGTACGTTTTTTGTCACTACAGCAATTTGGTAAAATGCCGGACTATTTTTGAGCGCTGAATAAATAATGGTTTCAGGAAATAGAGCCGTAATCCGGCTTCGCCGGATTACCTTACTGATCGAAGTTTTTTATTTTGTCTTTATTCCGTTTTCTTCAGCATATTTTTCAGCGGCTGAACCTTTCTTTGCTTTTATGCTGAAATCTTCCTTGAGGAATTCATCAGGATCACTTAATGCCTTTGAGGCGTCCACGTTGTATCCGAAGGCCTTTTCGCCGATTTCCGTAACACTTTCAGGTATCGAAGCTTCAGTGTATTCAGGACACATATAGAAAGCCTTTTCACCGATCTTTACAAGAGAATCAGGCAGGCTTGCTTCTGAAAGTGCTGATGATTGTGAAAAAGCACCTTCTCCGAGTTCGGTTATGCCTTTCGGAATCTCGAGTTTCTCAATAAGGCTGCCGCTGAAGCAGTAATCCGGAATGACGGTCAGTGACTTTGAAAGTGTCAGTTCGCAGAGCGTGTCACATCCGGCGAAGGCACCTGTTCCGAGTTCGGTTACTGAATCCGGAAGCACGAGCGTTCTGAGATCGTAGCAGTTGTAGAAAGCATATTCACCTATCGACTGTACGCTTTTTCCTAAAGACAGTTCACGAATGGAGTAACATTCATAAAACGCATAGCTTCCCACCTTTGTTACGGTTGATGGAAGAGAAACACTTAAAACCTTGTCGCAGCAGGCAAATGCACCTTCTTCAAGAGATTCAACACCCTCGGCGAATGTGAGTTCAGTAAGTGAGAAACAGTTGGTGAAAGCGCCTTTTTCAATGCTTTTTACACTTCCCGGAATGTGTATCGAGGTTATGGTGTTTATGTTATTGTCTTTGTATGATTTTCCGTTCTGAACGCTTCCGTCGTTTTCCTCGAAACCGTCAAATGCATATTCACCGATCACGGTGACAGGCTTTCCGTCTATTTCAGGCGGAATATTTACTGTGGTCGAACTGCCTTTATAGCCTTTTATTGTTATGCTTCCGTCTTTTTCCTCGTATGCGAATTCAGAGGAGTCGTTAGGAGTAACGTCTTTGTCTTCAACAATGTTCACATCAGATGTCTGAACATCTTCAGCGTTTTTTTCGCATCCGCAGAATGCGCATGAAACAAGTGCAAGTGCCAGGATGCTGCAAATGATCTTTTTCATTTTCGGTTCTTCTCCTTAAAGAAACAGATCAGGTCATGCCTGATCTGCTTAAAGTTATGAGTTATTAAATCAGCGTGGGGGACCGGGGCGAAGCCCCGCAAATCCGCCCGCATGAAATCCGGCGAAGCCGGATTTCATGCTTAACTATTTCTTATTTACCTTGGCTTTACTTTCATTATAAACAGTGTAAGGAAAGCCCATATTGTGTGATAAAGAATGACCATGAGCGGAGTTATCTGTCCGAGTATTCCTATGATCATGAATACGACTGCGAATATAAGTGCCAGAATGACAGATGTGCTCTGGAGCACAAGTCCTGTAAGTGAACTGTGGTGGATATGTCTGATGTTGGAGAGTACCTTTGTGATCGAGGAAAGCTTTCCGCTGCATATTACAGATGCGTTTGATTTTTCCACAGGTGCTGTGATCCTGTCGCAGAATTCGCGGTGCTCCGGCGGCACGATCTTTACCATTTCTGCCGGGATACCGAAGAGTTTTGATATTCTTGGTGCTGTGACAGCACAGTCGTTGTTTTTAACTATTATGGAAATGTTGTTACCAATAAGCTCGCCAAGATGTTCCGATACAGTCTTGTCAGCCGTAAGTGCAACTGTGAACACCGCTGCCAGATTTCCTGAAACGGAAAGATAAAGCGGGATGCGGCCGTTCATAATGTCGTCCTGATCCTTTGATTTTGCAGGAAGACCTTCTATGTTGTGGTTTACCATCAGCTGACGTGTACCGAGAAGAACACGCTTGTTCTTTATCCAGCCGCAGATACCGAGTGTATCTTCCGATGAGAAATTCTCGACCTTGTCAAGAAGCGTTCTGTCATGGTTTATGATCTCGTCGAACATTGCTGTGAAAATACTTTCAGATTTTATAACAAGGCTTGCTGCGGCAACGATCGCGTCGTCTATTTTGGTGTCGGAACACATTCTTATTGCACACAGTTTAAGTGAGCTGTCAGGGAAGATCTGAGCTGTGTCAAGGATCACTGAGTTTGTATCGTAGAAATCGTCTATGCTCTGGTATCCGAGGATTATGCTTTCGTTGTCCTCGACTTCAGCAGCCGCTGCGGCAAGAGGCATGTTTACGATGAGCGGTATTGCAAAGCCTGAGCAGAGTGACATGAACAGTGAGAACATTGAAGTGATGAAAGTGATGTTCAGTGTAGTCGTTGTCCGGCTGCACACTATAACAGCTGCAAAAGTGAGCAGAACTGAAATGAACAGTGAAACCGGAACGAATTTTCTGCAGAGCTTGTCAGCGATGTCAGCAGAGTAGGAATATCTGAGGAAGCTGCCTGAGAAGTTCGTTTTTCTTGTGGCTGCAAGTATAGGATACTCGTTTATGGTTCCCTTGGTGATCTGTTCTGCCTTTGTTTCATCATCCACGTAGATGAGCGAATAATTGTCATCGTGGGATGTTATAAGTGTGTCAAAGTTGTTTATAGCCCTGTTGACAATAAGGTGTTTTCCCATTGTGTTGACAAGGAAAGCTGTAATTGCCGCAGGAGCAAAGAGACATACCGCACCGGAACTGATAAGTTCGGGACTTTCCGTTGAGATAGCTGCGGCGATGGTACTTATGGTTATGGAAACTGCGGCAAGGCTGTCGCAGTCAGCTTTTTTCTTGAACAGATTCTTAAGTCCGCTTGTAATCATCGGGAAAGATGAGAACATTGCCACGGCGGATATAAGGAACATTGTGAAGCTGTACCTGTGCGGCGAGATCGTGTTGCTTATAAATGAAGGTACAGGGATCTTGTAGAGCTGCGAAGCGGAAAGATAGATGCTTAAAAGCATTGCGACCATCTGTATTCCGAATTTTATTGTAAGATTGCTCTTCAGACTGTAAAGATCTTCAAGTATCAGTGAAGCGTCGGACGGTTCGTTGTAGTCGTCCAGACTGTTTTCAGCCGAGCGTTCAAAGCTTCTGTTGATCTTTCTGAAGAATCCCTGCGGCTTTTCTTCGTATTCGTCAGCACTTTCCTCGTTTATATCAACATCTATCGAGAAGTAGTCCACTTCAGGAACGGATTTTACGTCGATCTTCTGTTTTCTTTCAGAAACGTTTCTTGATCCGAAGAGTTCTTCCTTAAGCTTTGAGAAAATGCCGGTTACCTGATCTGCGGCTTCGGAAAGCTGGGACTTTTCCTTGCCTGTATCGAGAGCGGCAATGTCCGACTTCGTTTCGTTCTGGTCGGAAAGATGCTTTTTCTTCGGCTCATGTTCAGGTTCTTCAGGTCTGTTGAGCTTACGGCTTTCTTTTCTGACATATCTGATATTGTCTTCAGGATTGCGTATTGCAGGGCCTGATCTGTCTTCAGTTTTTGCAGTGCTTCTGTATGAGAAACTCTGTCTCTTGCTTCTGAAGATCTCATCGTCAGGGTCACGGAATGCTGAAGGCGGTGAATCATCAGATACAGGAGCTGAGAAGAATATCGGTTTCTTTTCACCTTCTGATTCCTCATCTGTTTTTTCAGGTTCTTCTCCGGAAGATGTTTCTGAACTTTCGGCTTCTGATTCAGGAATAATTGGTTCGACCGGTTCTTCCATAAGATCTTCCGCATTTTTCGCCAGTTCTTCTGCTTCCTTTTCAAATTCCTTCAGGAAATCCGGAACATCTTCTTCAGGCTCACCTGTTTCTTCAGTTGTTCCGGTGATACCTTCATTTTCTGAAAATGTCATGTCTTCCGGTTCGCGAAGTTCCGGCTCATTTTCATAATTATCCGCACCAAACTCAAATTCAGCTTCTGTGCCGGTGTGGAGAATTTCTTCGGTTTCATTGTCCGTCTCGGCTTCTGCATCTTCAAAGACGAGCTTTTTCAGAAGCTCTCCAAACGGATTTGGCTTTTTCGAGTCCATTTTAACTCCTTATTTGTTTCTTTGTCTTACCGCTTCATACATGAAAATTCCGGCTGCAACTGAAGCGTTAAGAGAATTTACGTGTCCGTACATCGGAAGACTGAGAAGGAAGTCGCACTTTTCCTTTATGAGTTTGCCCATGCCAAATCCTTCAGAACCGATAACAAAGGCGATGCCGCCGTTTAAGTCAACTGTGGTGTAGTCAGCGCCTTCTGCATCTGTTCCGTAGATCCAGATGTTCTTTTCCTTGAGTTCGTCGATTACGGAAGCGAGATTTGAAACTCGCGCAACAGGGATCCAGCTTGCCGCACCTGCTGAAGTCTTGTGTACGGTCTGGTTAAGTGATGCGCTTCTTCTTTTCGGAATAATGATTCCGTCTGCGCCTGCAGCTTCTGCGGTACGGATTATAGCACCGAGATTGTGCGGGTCTTCT
This sequence comes from Oscillospiraceae bacterium, assembly GCA_017438745.1. GTDB lineage: Bacteria > Bacillota > Clostridia > Oscillospirales > Ruminococcaceae > HUN007. The sequence goes on from JAFRUS010000062.1 coordinate 50,857, forward strand.
ATTTCATCACAGATGATGATGAACGGAGCGTGTCCTTTTTCTTCAGCACGTTCAAGAATGTCCTCGACAGTGGCATATTCCGCACATGCGCATACAGCAACTACGCCCTGATGTGTTGCTGTGCCGCACATCTGGCGAAGTTTCTGGTCATTGACGTTCTTTACAACGACTCCGTTGTTTTTGGCCATGGAAGCGATCTTGCTGAAGATCGTGCCTGAACCGGCCAGATAGATGGTGTCTATCGGCTGGTCAGCCTTCAGTGCTTCCATTACGGGATTTTTTCCGAGTATGAGGTTCTGCTCAGTTTCCCGGCTGTTGTTTTTATCGTTCATGTAATGATCATTCCTGTTTTATAGGGTGGGTTTAAGAGACCGTTTTCCGCGGTTTCTCGCAACATACATTAATAATTATATCATTTATCTTAATAAAAGACAATAGCCAGTTCGGGCTTTTTAGTATTGCTCGTGACATAAAAATCCAGTATTGTCTGCGAGATTGATATTTTTAATATCAAATGTGCACAATTTTCTGAAAGTTGCTTGTTTTATATGGTGTTTTGTATTATAATTTTATATATAGTGACTATGCATACAAGGGGGGATATCTATGGGCTTGTTTGACAGAAAGAATTTTGGATTTAAAAAAATATTTGCAAGGAAATCGGAAAGACAAAAGGGCGTTTCCGGTCCGGAAAATCATGCAGCAGATACTCCGGAAACAGAGAAAAAGGCTGACACGGTTTCTTCAGAAACAGAAGCGAAAATAAAAACAGAAAGCAGACTCAGCGTGCCGGAAAGTTCAGCGCTGTACCAGCTCTGGTTTAAGTGCCCGGAATGCAGTAAAGGTAAGAAATTCGATCCTTTGGAATTCATGCGTGAAAAGATAGAAGTTACGCATAAGGAACTGAAGGAAAATTTCTACAGAATAAATCCCGAAAATGCTCTGTTTGATGATTTTGATGAAAATCAGAAGGAGATAAAGGAGTTCCTCAAATATCTCGATGAATATGCAGGGAATATCCTTCGTGATTCAGGTTTCGACTGCGGCATTACAGACGAACAGATAGAAAAGTCAAGAAATCCTGAATTTGATGAAACCGACGGCGGTGCGGATGCTCGTCTTAAAAATAATCTTATAAATGACAGCAGTATTGCTTCAATGGGCGGCTTTAAGAGCACTGAGGAAGTTAAAAAGATAATTGGATCGTCTTTTTCTGAAGGCAAGGAAGAAGGAGCAGGTCAGAATGACTCACTGTCGGATACCGAAAATGAACAGCCGAAAGTTTCTTTTGATGACCGTGATGCTGATATACAGTTCCGGCTTTCTGCTGACAAAGTACACGCGTGGGTATTCATATTCCCTCCGGGCAAAAACGGGAAAGGTGTTTCTGTTTCGCGGCTTTCGGAAATACTTGCTGAAAACGGAGTTATTTACGGCGCCGATTCTGCAATGAACGAAAGGATCGTAAAAGAGGGACTGTTCTTTAAACTTATAGAAATTGCCAGAGGTTCATATCCTGTAAACGGGACCAACGGAAAGGTACGTGAACTTAAATCCAGGGAAACCAATAAGATACAGCTTGTTGAAGACGAACACGGAAGAGTGAACAACAAGGAGCTTGGTCTGATAACGAGTGTTCACAGCGGCGATGTACTGGCTGAGATCGATCTTCCGACAGAAGCGTCTGACGGAGTTCAGGTCACAGGTGAGGTAATAGAGGGTGTGGACGGAAAATATCCGAAAGTTCCGGCCGGAACCAATACAAAACTTTCAGAGGATCAGAAGACACTTCTGGCTGATGCCGACGGGGAACTTTATTTCCGTGACGGTACTTTCAATGTACGGAAAGTACTGAAAATCAATCATGATGTGGATCTTTCAGTCGGAAATATAGATTATGCAGGTGACCTTATCATAAACGGTGACGTCAGAGAAGGATTTTCCGTGAAGTGTGAGGGAAACCTGAAGATCAACGGCCTTTCAGAAAGTGCAGAGATAATTGCAGGCGGAGATATCTATATTGAAAAAGGCATGTTCGGAGGTTCAGGCGGAAGTATTTCTTCAGGAGGCAATCTTAACTGCAAATATCTCGAGAACTGTCGTGTTGAAATAAAAGGGAATCTTCGTGCTGATCAGATCCTCAGATGTACTGTAACTGCTGACGGACTTGTTGATGTCTGCGGCAGCAAGGGAAGAATTATAGGCGGGAACATAAGCGGCGGCAAGGGAATCAGAGCTAATTTTATCGGCACTCAGTCGGGAATGGGCTCCCACGTTGTGCTTACAGCCGGAATGGTTTCCGTATATATGAAACAGCGTGCTGAAAAGGTGGAAGATCTTAATGAGATCGATGAAAACATTTCGAAACTTGTCAAGAACATCGGATTTCTTGAGGTAAAGAAAGAATCGCTCAATCAGGTGCAGATGGCTCTTCTTGAAAAACTTGAACTCCATCTCAGAGCCAGAAGACATCAGCGTGATACAGTTTATTCCGAAATCGTTGAACTTGACCAGAAATGCAGAAGCAGCAGTGCCGGCGTTGAGATAAAGTGCGGTCAGCTGCGTTCCGCAGTGGATATAAACTATGACGGATTCAAATATTCTACCGATAAGGAATTAAACAATTTCAGGGTCTTCAAAAACGGTCCTAAGATAATCGCAAGAGCAAACGGTTTTGAAAAAGTAATAACTGACAAAGCCTGATTTACACTGGATGTTAAAACGTTTGGGATTTGTGGAAAATCCTGTTGATAATGTGGAAAAAACAGATTTCCATGTTGAAAGCCGCGGAAATTCCTGTTGAAAACTCTGTGGAAACAGTGGATAAATCCCCGTTCTGAATAGTTGTTGATTGTGTTGAATCGAAAAATATTTATCAGGAGAAAAAACAGTAGAGAAAAAATATGGATTACAGAACAACAGATGATGGAATAATTGTGAGCCAGAATTGTTTTGATCTGGCACAGACTCTGGACTGCGGACAGGCTTTCAGATGGAATGAAAGAGAGGACGGCTCTTTCGAAGGTGACTTTGTAAACGAACATCTTGTAGTCTCGGAACTACGGAAGGGCGAGTTCCTTTTCCACGGGGTTTCCGAAGACAAGTTCCTTTCAGTCTGGAAAGATTACTTCGATTTTGAGACTGACTATGAAGCAATAATAAAGCAGCTTTCCGAAGATGAAACTCTTGAAAAAGCATGTTCGTTTGCATCTGGTATAAGAATACTCCGTCAGGATACCTGGGAAACTTTGTGTTCGTTTATAATTTCACAGAACAATAACATTCCGAGAATAAAGGGGATAATCGGAAGACTCTGCGAAAAATACGAAGGATTTCCGGATAATGAGACACTTGCTGCCGAAACTCCGGAGTCACTTGCTTTTCTGAGAGCGGGTTTCCGCGCAAAATACATTGTCGATGCTGCCAAACGGACGGCTTCCCGCGAGATCAATCTCGAAAAGATCCGCACACTTCAGTTTGAAGATGCCCGAAAGGAACTTATGAAGATATGCGGTGTCGGACCGAAGGTCGCTGACTGCGTACTGCTTTTCGGTATGTACAGGACAGAGGCATTTCCGGTGGATGTATGGATAAAAAGAGTAATGGCACGTTTTTATCCTGACGGTATGCCGGAATGTGCAAAAGGCATTGAGGGTATCGCCCAGCAGTATCTTTTCCATTATGTGCGTAGTAATCCGACACTGCTTGGTGAAATAAGCTAATAATCGCATTGAGTTTTTGTTTTTCTTATGCAAAGTGCAGTAAAGACATTGACATATACAATATTATGTTGTATTATTATTGTATAGGATTGTCGGCTGACCGGCGCTTTTGTTCTCAACATATAAATGCCGGGTGACTATTAACCGATATACAGGGCAATATTTATATTGCCTTGCAGATCCGCAAACTACGTTTGCTTCCTGCATATCGGCTAATAGTAAACGAAAAATATATTTTTCGTTTACTATAATTGATTTGCAGTGAACGTAACTGCGTTCACTAACTATAAATTAAGGGAAGGGGGAGAAAACAATGGAAAAGGGAAAGAGAATTAACATCGGACTCTTTGTGAACAGCATACAGAATGACTACTCAACACTTGTGTGTCAGGGTGCTGCTGTTGCTGCGGAAGAGCTGGACGTTAATCTCCTTATTGTTCCGGGTCATGAATTGAATAATACATGGGAAAAGAGAGAAGTAAAAAGGTTCGAACACCAGAACAATGTCCTTTATACATTTATCAATTCCAATAACATTGACGTGCTTATTGTGTCGATGGGAACTGTTGCTTCTCCTCTGAATCAAAGGGAAAGAAAAGAATTTCTTGACCAGTACAAGGGTATAAAAGTAATTGCTCTTGAATCCGAGGTCGAAGGTTATCCGAGCATTCTTTACAGTATGAGTGGACTCAGACAGGAGATAGAGCATTTTATAACAGCTCATGGCATGAAGAAGATCGCATATTTAAGCGGTCCAGCTAATAATACTGTTGCACAGGAAAGAGAAGGCGTTTACAGGCAGGTCATGGCTGAATACGGCCTTGAAGTTCCTGAAAATTATGTTGCATACGGTGATTTCACAGATGTCTGTATCGATACAGTAAGGGAATGGTTTGATGCTCTTGCAGATAACTTCCCTGAAGTGATCTGCAGTGCCAATGACACTATGATCAAGTGTGTAAAGGAAGTATGCGAGGAACGCGGCCTGAAGATCGGTACCGATCTTTTTGTTGCAGGATTTGATGATGCTGCATTTGCAAATGTAATGGTTCCGCCGCTTACTACTGTAAAGTCCAATGTTATGACTATGGGCTACACTGCTGTTGTCAGTGCTGTGGATTATTATAAAACAGGAGTTTTCAAAAATGTATCAGTAGACACCATGCTTATAACAAGGCAGTCCTGCGGATGCAGTCCTGAAGCAGTCAGGGAGACTGAAACCAAGGGTATAAGCCTTGATGTCGAAAAGGATGAACTCATTGAAAATATTATAAAATATACGATCAAAAAGTCATCGCTCGATGTAATTCCGAAGACGCAGATCCGTGTTCTCCGTGAATTTATCGGATATGTTTACGAGCGGGCTGTCGGGGCGGTTCCTTCACCTATCTCATCTCCGGAAATGAGCAAGCTTGTTTCGGAGCTTATGTGTGAGGAAAACATGGACTTTTTCACGTTTGATGCCATAAATGCCGTGGCTTTTGCCATGCGAAAAATTGCACTTGAAGGCAACGGCGGAGCAAAGCGTGAAGTGGTGTTCAGGGTCTTCGAAAGATTTTTTCGCAGCGTAAGCCTTCAGTTTGCTGAGAAAAGTCAGAACGTTGAAAGCAGAATGATCGCTGACCGTCTGGTTTTCTCGCGTATCGCTGATGATATGATGTCCAGCGGTGATGATGAATCCGAGAGTTTAAGACTGCTTATGAACGATATAAGACAGCTGCACGTAAAGAGCTGCTATCTTTATCTTTACAATAAATCATTTGACGGTCTTTCAAAAACAGCACTCAGCAATGATGTTGCAGTATGGAAGAGACCGGACCATGTTTATATCAAGGCTTTGTATGACAACAATGATCCTGTTTTTCCAAAGCCGGAGGAGCAGAAGATACGTTATGATGAATTTCTGACGCACAGGTTCTTCTGTGATGAACGCCGCAAGACCATGGTCCTGCAGGCACTTTACTTCAATTACGAACATTACGGAATAATCCTTATGGAGAGCAGTACCATAGGACTTATATCCGAGATAATGAATATCACACTCCAGATAAGCACTGCCATAAAGCTGACACAGTTTATGGGACAGCTTACCGATGCGCTTGACAACGTTGAGGAAGCCAACAGAAAGCTCAGCATGGAATCTGTTACAGATCAGCTTACCGGTATCTATAACCGCCGCGGTTTCATAAGCGAGTCGGAAAAGATCCTTTCCGACAAGAGAGGAAATACCTGCAGCGGTGCAGTTCTTTACGCAGACCTCGACTGTCTGAAGATCATAAACGATACTTTCGGACATAAAGAAGGGGATTTCGCAATAAGAAAAGCTTCGGAGATACTCCGCACAAGCCTGAGAAAGTCAGACGTTGTCGGACGTGTGGGCGGCGATGAGTTCGTTGCGTTCATTATGGATATTGATGAGGAAAGAATAATGGCTGTATGCCAGAGAATACAGGACCTGGCGTCATCTTTCAATACGGAGAGCGACAAGCCATATAATATAGGAATAAGTACGGGATTATACCGCTTCGATACTATTGACGGTGAATCAATAGATCAGCTTATGTCGGGAGCAGACAGGGATCTTTACAACAATAAAAAGAAAAAAGTCAAAGTAGTGCTGAAGGAAACAGCGGTTTAACCGTAAATCCGCGCTTCTTTAGAAAATGCACTGATCAGGAGATCACTATGGAAAAAGAACACTGTCACTGTGGTTCTGAACACTGTGGATTTGACGGGAACATGCCTGACGATAATGTCCTGTACGATGTTTCAGAACTGTTCAAGGTTTTCGGTGACGCAACAAGGATAAAGATATTGTTCCTTCTTCTGAAGGAGGAAATGTGTGTCTGTGATATTGCCGGACTCCTTGGAATGCAGCAGTCAGCTATCTCACATCAGCTAAGGGTGCTCAAACAGGCGAGACTGGTAAAGTTCCGCAGAGAGGGCAAAACCGTTTTCTATTCCCTTGCAGACGGGCATGTGGAAACCATGCTGAGCCAGGGTCTGGAACATGCAGCAGAGCAGCAGCCATCAGGGCAGCCGCAGACAGGAAACTGAAAGTAAAGTTCAGGGTGTGACGGGAATGGACGCCATGCCTGTGATACAGAAAGGATACGAAAATATGAATAGAACAGGAAGACTATTTGCTTCGCTGGCAGCAGTCATTCTTACAGCTTCACTTGCTTCGTGTGATAATAAGCCGCAGACAGGAAAAACAGATAATCTTGATACGGCTACAAGAGAAGAACTTGCCAGTATTGCAGCAAAGGATTCCAGACTGACGGGTGAACTGGAAAACAAGACTATCAAATGGATGGCGAACTGGGGCTTTTCTGCAGAAAAAGATCCTAACCTTGTTGTATTTCAGGAGAGATACGGCGGAAATATCGAAGAGACCATCATTGACTGGTCTGTAAGATACGATAAGCTTGCAACTGCCATAAACGGAGACGAAGGAATAGACTTTTTCCCTGCAGGAGATACCGATGCGTTTCCTAAGGGTGCGATAAAGTCAATGTTCGTTCCTGTCGATGACTACATCGATTTCAGCTCGGAACTCTGGGCAGATGTTAAGACAGCCAATGATATCTTTCTCTGGGACGGCCATCACTACGTTATCTGTACAGATGTAAGCGGTGCAAACACTGCGATTATCTATAATAAAAAGACCATAGAAGAGTATGGCCTTGAAGATCCTGCCGAGCTGTTCGAAAAGGGCGAATGGAACTGGGATACATTCAAGAAGCAGCTTGATGATTTCGTTGATCCTGAAAACGGACTTTACGGCATTGACGGCTGGTGGACAGAGGCGGCTCTTTCGCTTACTACCGGTGTCCCATACATAGGACTTAAAGACGGCAAGCTCGTTAATAATCTTAAAGATCCTGCTATCGAACGTGTTCAGAAGTTCATGGCTGAGCTCCACGATGACGGATGCGTCCTTGACAAGGGACTTTTCGACTGGAGTGAAAAACCGAATTTTATCGGTGAAGGAAAGGAACTTTTCTACCCATGCGGATTATGGGCTGTTTATAAACCTGCTGAAGAATGGAAGAAGACTTTCGGCGAAGATGCATTCTTTGTACCTATGCCTAAGGATCCGAAGGCTGACTACTACTACATTCCTTCAACCGTTGAAGGATTTATGATGGTGTCAGGCGGAAAGAACCCTGAAGGTGTTGCGAAATTTGCAGAGTGCAAGAGAGTGGTGCTTCTTAACGAAGGACTCAGAAAAGTCGGCGAAGATATGACTGTTGAGTCGTACGGCTGGACACCGGAAATGGTAGCCATGAGAGACAAGATGACTGAAATGGCCAACGAACATCCGGTATTTGATTTCTATGTGGGCGTAAGCAATGATGTGACAAGCATTCTTGACAGTGCGGAAACCGGTATCAGAGGATCGCTTCAGGGCGGTACACCTTGGTCAGAGACTGTGAATTCGTGCTACGATGTGATAGACGCTCTCATTGATGACGCAAATAACGGAAGATCTTAATATTCTCCATAAAGAATTTTATACGTCTCCTGCATATCAGCAGGAGGTCCACAGTAAACGAAAAGCAGGACAACGTTTAAATTGTTGTCCTGCTTTTTTTACCCTGAAAGCTGTCACGTCTTTTAAGCTCCTTGTCTATGCCGTTGAGTACTGAGCGTTTGTCACAGGTCCACAGAGGAGCTTCAAGTATCCTTTTGTCGCCATCTCCGGTGACACGCTCTATAACAATGTCCGGGGTGGTAAGTTCTATCTGGTCGCATACAAGTGAAATGTATTCTTCCTTTGAAAGAAGAGGAAAGGGTGCGGTCCTGTACATTTCCGAAAGGTTGGTGCCTTTTGTGATGTGAAGCATATGTATCTTTATGCAGCCCGGATGAAGGCCGCTTACTCTTTCTGCTGTTTCAAGCATCATTTTCCTTGTCTCCCCCGGAAGGCCGTTTATTATGTGGATACAGGTTCGTATCCCCATGCTTTTTAGTTTTTCAAATGACTCAAGGAAAATACCGAACGTATGTCCGCGGTTTATAAGTTCTGCTGTTTTGTCATGTATGGTCTGCAGACCGAGTTCGACTGTAAGAAATGTTTGTTCGGACAAGTCTCCGAGCAGCTTTAGCACATCATCCGGCAGGCAGTCTGCTCTGGTGGCGACGGTCAGTCCTTTTGTGCCCGGAAAGGCAAGAGCTTCACTGAAAAGTGCAGACAGTTTTTCAACTGGTGCATATGTATTTGTGCCGGCCTGAAAATATGCGATGTAGCTTGAACTTTTCCATTTTTCTGAAAGAAGTGCGATCTGTTCCTTCATCTGATCTGTTAGAGAACTGCCGGAATTTCCTGAAAAATCACCGCTCAGCATCGGGGAACAGTATATGCATCCGCCGGTACCGCATGTTCCGTCACGGTTCGGACATGTGAAGCCGGCATTAAGGGAGAGTTTGACAACTTTTTCACCGAAAGTTTCACGGAGAAACCGGTTCTGGGTGTAGTAACGTTTGTTGTCACCAGATATAGCGAATTCATTCATATAAGCGTCCTGTATATGTGTAAGATGTCGATTTTGTTAGAATACCATTGATTTTGTTTTATAAATATGGTATACTATAGAAGGGAAATAGTACGAATTTTTATTAATTTATATGGGAAACAAAAATTTATTTTTGCATTACTTATAATTATATAATAAAAAAGGAAATAAAACAACACTACTTGAATGAAAGGGGAATGTGAGGATGGCTAAGATCTTAGTTACCGGTGCTTGCGGGCTAATGGGCGAAAAGGTCTGCTCAGGATTACTCAAAAGAGATAATAATGAGATAATCGGAACCGACACTAAGTCAAGCACCTACAATGAAGGAAAAGAACGATACACTTTTGTAAGTGCAGGTCCGAGAGACCGTGCTGTATTTGAAGATCTTTTCAAAAATGAAGATATCGATATTCTTGTTCACTGCGCATACACAGCTGATAATGATCTTAAAGATATTATAACTGAAAATGACATTAAGGAAAGCGCGATCTACGATGACTATCTTTACACTCTTGCAGTTTCGTCCGGAATAAAGAAAGCTATTCTTATAAGCACAAGTCAGGTTTATGAGTTTCCTAAATCAAGAGAACCTATAAGAGAAACTGACAGACTGAAGCTTGATTCAAACTATGCTAAGCTCAAAAGAAAAGCCGAAGAAAAATTCGGTGAAGCTATAAAGTCAAATCCGGAAGTCATCGGTGCAGCGCTCAGGGTGGCACCTATCTATACAAGTGATTTTTCAGACAATCTTCTTGCCAAGATATATGACCCTGAAACTGACGGACTGTTCGTATACTACTCAGGAGACTACGGATTCCAGTTCTGCTGTCTGCATAATCTCGTTGAGTTTATTATGTGCTACGTTAAGTATGCCGAGGACAGAACATACAGTGGCCTTTACAACATAGCGGACAATAACATATGCTCGGCACGTGAGATAATATCCTACGCAAGAGCCCGAAAGACATACGGTCCGGCTGTTCAGAGAAATGTCGGAAAAGACAAGATGAAAAATCTTATCGGACGTCTGACCAGTAAGGGCGACCAGAAGACGAATTACCGCTACAATGACATGGATACGTTCTTTAACAACAATGTTCTTGATGATACCAGAGCAAAGAAACTCTGTAACTTCAAATGGAACATTGAAAACACAAAATAATAATAAGCCGGCTAAAGTAAACGGCACGGATGTTGGCTGTTTACTGTAAAAAAAAAAGTCTTACCGCGTAAAAACGGTAAGACTTTTTTGTTTCTCAGTGTGAGGGCTGCGGGGCTTCGTACAACATCACGCTCGTCCGGTGAAGCAGGACAGGAGACTTAATCGCTCTGTTTAAGAAGTCCGACGATGATCTGTCTCTGACTTCCGTCATCAGTGCAGGTCACCAGTGTTATGCGGTTGTCACCGAAATCGTCAAGTATCCATGTCTCATCGGGATTAACAATGAATTTTTCAGAAATGGTGTATACATATTCATTTCTGTTTAAGTCGTAGAGAGTTATATCCATACCTTTGTCGGCGTTTTTCAGACCGTTGAAATGCTCTTTGTAAATGGTGCTGCTGTGTCCGGCAATACAGTAATTGCCGCTTCCGAAATCACCTGTACCGGTAAAGTGTCCTGTGCCTTCCGCAAGTATTTCATTTTCTGTACCTTCAAGTACAGGAGCTTTAATGTGCAGGTCAGCTATCTCAACGACCGGGTTTTCGTTTAAAAGTTTCTGCCTGTGAAATTCCCTGCATACTTTTCGTATGCCGAAATAACCTAAAACGGCAGCGCCGGTGAGGAAGGCAATGAGTCCCGAAATGAAAAGGACCCATTGCTTTTTCGTTTTTGTACCGGCGATCTGTTTTCTCATATTATTTCCTTCCCCGAAAATAAATAAATTAAAAGTGATTAGCAAAACTGCTTTTTGCTTACAATGTAATTATAGCATGTGAATATAAGTTTTTATTTATAATTACAGAATTGTAATTATAATAAAACGAGGGCACGGGGCGAAGCCCCGTAAATCCCCTCCAGCTGGAAATCCAGCTCCGCCGGATTTCCAGCTTAATTAAAATATTACACGGCGAAGCACATAGTCACCTTCGGATGTTGATGCAATCTCGTAGGTGCTCATGTCATCCATTTCGAGATGCTTTTTCAGACGGGATATGTTTACTCTTATCGTGTTTTTGCTGTCTTCCACATCGCAGCCGTAGATGTTCTTGTATATCTCATGACAGTTTATACGTGAACCTATGCGGCTTGCCAGCAGATAAAGTATCTGAAGTTCGCGCTGCGGAAGGGAGTATTCATTGTCGTCCAGCGTTGCGGTGCCGGAAAACAGGTCTATTGAAAGAAACGGGAGTTCTATTTTCGGATGACCGGATGCCTGAGTGACATTTCTGCGCAGCTGGGCTTCGATACGTGCTTTCAGTACGTTTAGGTCATACGGCTTGGTTATGTAGTCATCTCCGCCGCTGCGGAATCCCATTATGACACTGTCGTTTTCATCCCGGGCGGTAAGAAAAATAACCGGGGCATTGGTCTTCTGTCTGAGTATTTTGCAGAAATCCATGCCGTCTCCGTCCGGCAGCATTACATCGAGAAGAACGAGATCCGGAATATATTCCTCGAGTTTGAAAGTCGCTGATTTAATTGAGTCGGCACAGTGTACCGTGTAGCCTTCGCCTTCCAGAAAGCTTTTGTTTATTCCCATGATGTCAGAATCATCTTCTACCAGCAGGATGTGAGCCATAAATACCCCCGTTAATGTGTTTTTCTTTTTGACCGTAATATGCAGATCCGCAAATATAGTCTGCGGATCTGCACCTGTATTGATATTATTGTTTTTATCCGAGTATGCCCTTCCACTTTGTTATGAGTTCAGAGCATTTTTCGAGTTCAGATGATGAAACAGCTTCCTTGAGTTCACCGAATACAGTTTCGTTTTCGCCTGAAAGTTTGAATTTGCTTAAGTTTTCCACTACCTCTTCCATGGTAAGTGAATCGAAGTCCTCTATTGCTTCGGCAAGCTTGTCAAGAAGTTCGTTTATCTGACCGCTGTCAGCTTCCTTTTCCTCGTCCTCGTCAGGAACGTCAGGGAAGAGATACTTGAGTGATTTTCTGTATCCGCGGTATTCCTCGAGCATAGCTGCGGTCTGTTCGCGGATAAGATCGATGTTTCCTTCGTTACCGGCCTTCTCCATTTCAGCTGCTACAGCGGAAACGTGTTCTGCACCGATCTGCTTTGAAGTGCTCTTGAGAGCGTGAACTTCGATAGTGTAGTTCTTCCAGTCCTCGTTGTTGTAGTGATTTTCGATGGAACGTGCTTTCTGTTCGATAGAGCAGAAATACTGTTTCAGTACAGTGAGGAACAGTTTTTCTGTTCCTAGAAGTGAAAGTGCAAGTTTAACATTAAGTCCTTCTATTTCAAGCGGACCGCTTCGCTGGCCCGGAGCTGCCGGCTTCGGTGCAGGCGGCTTTGGAGCCGGTGCCGGAGCGGGTGCAGGTGCAGCAGGCTTTGGAACTGGTGCCGGCTGTGGCGCTGGAGCAGGCGCAGGTGCTGCTGCAGGCTGGGAAACCGGAGCAGGCTGTGGTGCAGGTGCTGCTGGCTGAGAAACCGGTGCTGGTTGTGGCGCAGGAGCAGGAGCCGGTGCAGGTGCTGCAGACTGGGAAACTGGTGCCGGCTGAGGTGAAGGAGCAGGTGCCGGTTCTGATGCGACAGGCTGAGGGGCAGCTTCCGGAGCAGGTGCTTCAGAATACTGAACATCGGAACTGTCAGAGTAGCCAGCACTTTCATCAGGCTGTTCTGAAGGGAATGCAGTTGATTCAAGCTCAACTTCCTTGTAGAACGGACCGTTTACCGACATCTCATCTTCAGGATTATCTTTCTGAGCATTTTCGGAAAGTACTATCTTTTCATGCGGCAGCCATTTCTTCAGCTTTGAAACGATGTCCTTTATTTCGATAGGCTTTGCGACGAAGTCATTAAGACCTTCGTTAAGGAACATTTCCTTGGCGTTTGCGACAGCATTGGCTGTAAGTGCGATGATCGGAGTATCCTCGTAATCCGGGAAAGTAGTTCTGATCATGTGTGTTGCTTCGACACCGTCGATTTCCGGCATCATGTGATCCATGAAGATAAGATCGAACTTTGTCTTCTTGATCTTGTCGATAGCATCCTTTGCGCCTGTTGCTGTATCTATCTGCATATTCAGCGGTTCGAGAAGGCCCTGTGCAACGGTGAGGTTGATGGTGTTGTCGTCGACGATGAGGATATGAGCATCCGGTGCTGTGAACGGGAAGTCGTCATCCATGAAGTCGGCAAACGCAGCATAGTCTTCACCGATACCGAGGATCGAATAGAGTGAAAGTACATAGATAGGTTTTCTTATAGTCCGAATATTTACAACATTGAAACGCTTGAGACTCTTTCTGTTTTCAATTACAACGCACTGGAGTTTAGGGTTGTTTGTAACAAAAGCCTGCATTTCCTTGGTGAACAGGTTTTCCTCGACAAAGAGAAAATCAAAGTCAAGTGAATCCATGTAGTTCTCCTTTTCGAGAACTGCATATGTAACGTTCAGACGTGAAAGATCCTTTACGAGCTGCATACAGATGTACATGTTCTGTGAGATAACGGCAGCTGATATTACCTTGTCCGCCTTCGGAACTGACGGTTCCTTGCTTACAATCTTCTGAGGGATGAAAATAGCGAAGGTACTTCCTACGTTGTACTCACTTTCAACGTCGATAAATCCGCCCATGAGAGTGAGAAGCTGCTGGGTGATCGCAAGTCCGAGACCTGTACCTTCGATGTTTCGGTTACGCTTGCTGTCGACCTGCTGGAATGATTCGAAGATCTTGTCCAAGTTTTCTTCCTTGATGCCCATACCGGTATCCATTACCAGTGCCTTGAGCGTACCTTCATTTTCGTTCTTTTTCTTGAATTTAAGACGCAGCTGAACCTGACCCTGTTTTGTGAATTTTACGGCGTTGGTAAGCAGGTTAATAAGTATCTGCTGTATTCTTACGTTGTCACCGTAGAGCTTGTGCGGGATCTCAGGAGGAGCGTCAACGGTAAATTCGATGTTCTTGTCGCCTATACGGCTGTTTACCATACTTGCGATATCATTTATCATGGAAAGCGGTTCGTAGGAAACTTCGATGATCTCCATCTTTCCTGATTCGATCTTGGAAAAGTCAAGAATGTCGTTGATAATAGTGAGCAGGTTTTTGCCTGAGGCTCTTATCTGATGTATAAAGTCACGGGCAGTAGGGGACATCTCCTCACGGAGAGCCATTTCAGCCATACCGAGAACGGCGTTCATAGGTGTTCTGATCTCATGGCTCATGTTTGCAAGGAAGTCCGATTTCAGTTTTGCACTTTTTTCAACTTCGGCGCTGTTTGTCAGCATGTGGTAGTTGTTGTTCGCAATACTTGAAAGAATACCTGCAAGTGTATTGAGTGAAATAGCAGCCTTGTCGATTTCTTCCTGCGGAAGGACTCTTACCTTTTTGACCGAGTGAACGTAGTCTTCCGGGTCGATGCCAAGTTCTTTTGCCTTTTCCTCAAAAGCAGCGAGATCAGGAGGTGATGAAAGTACCTGACCTCCGACCATGCTTCCGACCATCTGGCCGTTCGCCATGATCGGCGCTGCAAATTCTATAAGACCGGCGTGGCAGAAGTAAGTACACACGCCCTTGTTTTCTATTGCCATTTCGGCACCGCGCTTGTCGCAGTCCTCGCATCTTCTGCCGCCTTCAGGTGAAACACGCGTCAGTCCTGAACAGAAATCACAGAAGTTTGAGCCGCCTGTAACAGCTACCCCGTATGCATCTGAGATTATACATGCCATACCGGTCATTGATGCAAATGAATCCTGTATTTTCTGAAGTACATCTATGTCGATGATATCGGTGAGATATACATTATCCACATCCATTATAAAAAATCCCCTTTCCCTTTGGTTATCTGATCAGGCTGTAAATGCTTGAAAACAGTTTTTCCATATTTATCGGTTTAAGTACATATCCCTGAGGTTTTAAAGACATTACTTCCTGTATTTTCTTGCGGTCTGAAACCCCTGTCAGGAAAACGATCGGCGTGGATGCCGCATTCGGAATTTTCCTGAGCCGCTGAAATACCTGAGGACCGTTTTCTCCCGGCATTTCGTAATCCAGAAGTATAAGGTCAACGGTCTTGGTCTCGAAATATTTGTCTATAAGATCTGCGTTGAGCATCGTGGTTATGTTGAAAAACTCACTGCAGGCGCTCTTGATAAGACGAAGAATGTTCTTGTCATCGTCGATAACAAGAATGTTTGCCTTTGAGTTCTTGACGTTAGGCTCGTCGATGATCTTGTCAGGCGGTATTTCCGGTACATTCTTTTTCGGTGCCGGCGGTGGCGGCGGAGCCGGAGCTGCTTCTTTAACTGGTTCAGGAGCTGCTGCCGGCTGTGGTGCAGCAGGCTGAACGGCCTTTGGAGTTGAAATAACTGAGATAGGTCTCGGTCCGGAAGAAGCGGTGCTTGCCTGTCTTGTCTGGACAGGAGCTGATGCCTGTTTTGCCTTGACTGTCTTTACTATTTCGGTTATCATGACATCTGAAGCAGTGCTCTGCGGTAATATGAGATCCGGTTTCTGCGGAAGTCTTTCGAGCATTTTGCAGACATTTTCATCTGCCACAGCGACTATCGGAACATTTCCGAAGTCGTGGCTGCTTTTTAAAGCGCGCATCTGTGTTACCAGCGGACCGCACTGTGCCCCCTCGTTGAAATATACATAAGCTTCAGGCTTGAAAAGCTTGAAGTGGTTAGCTATATCATCAAGGCAGTCCGATGTACTCAGGCAGTCAAATACCTGTGATGTCTGCTTGAAAAAATCACTTATAACACTGTTATGTTTGGAATTTAACAGTATTCTGAATTTCATGGTTAATCCCTCTTTCCCCAGGTCTGCGCCGTGAGCCACTGACGCAGTATCCGTCTTTCTGTAAATTAAATTATATCACAAAGTTGAACAAAAATCAACGGTATTAGAATGAGAAAATTGTCGTCTTGTATTAGTAGAAATAATGATAAAACCGGCAATGCCGGATTTCCGGCGGAAGGGGGAGGCGGGGCTTCGCCCCGTTCCCCGACGCTGATATGCGTCTGTAAACTAAAAAGCACGTCTCCTGTCTGTGAAGGAGACGTGCTTGCGGTGAACACACTGGTAAGTGCGGTCGTAATTATTTTTCTTCTTTAAATGTTGCACAGCATGTTCCGAGCATGAACCAGATGAATGGTGTTACTGTTGCTGTGCTGTTGGTGATAACGGCTGTTGCTGTGTAGAGTACGGCAATAACTGCTGCCGATCTGAATACCCAGCTTTTGTTCTTTGCTGCAGATACTACACCGTTTGCTGCGGAGCAGAAGAACGCTGCTGCAACTGAAACAGCGGCCGGAATGCCATAAGTAGCTGCGTAGTAGAGGTATTCGTTGTACGGACGGTCAACTGAAAGCGGAACGTCGTTGATCGAGCCTTTTCTCTGGAGGAAAATGAAGGCGTCAGGACCGATTCCTGTTACCGGGAACTGCTTAATTATGTCATATGCTTTTCCCCAGAGGTAAGGATAAACTTCACCTAAACTGTGGATGTTTATGGCACCTTCAATACTTGTGGAATACTGTCCGAAAGCAGCTATTCTTGTACATCCGTCCTGCCAGATGACCTCACCGTCATAAACTGCGAAACCTTTTATTATGATCAGTGCAGCGGCTGCTGCAAGTCCTGTGAACATGAGGAGAAGTGTTGAACTTTCCTTGTTTCCTGATTTTCTGTTTCTGAAGTGATCGGCAAGAACTGCAGCTACAATCACGATGATGCTTATGTATCCGAGAAGCGTCTGTGTTTTGGTGAGGCAAAATGCTGAACCGAGGATGGCCGCTTTGTGGATGAATGAGAAGACTTTTGACTTGTCATTTGATGCCGAGAAAACTGATACTGCAAGTCCGCAGGCCATAAAAGCAGCAAGATATGCCGGACTTCCGGTTGTGCCGCTTGGGAGCATTATCGGCTGCATGATATACGGCACTTTGTAGTAGAATGAAGGGAAAGAAGATATGAACTGAAGTCCTGACCAGATACTCTGCAGAACAGTGATGACTGAGAATACACGGAAAATGTTTCTTACCGTAGTCTCCTTGTTTATTGTCATGCTTCCGAGAAATATGAACAGGTAGCTTAGGTATACCATAAGACCTTCATATCTGCCGTATCGGAAACCAAGGAATGCGTTGTAATCCTGTACTGTAGTCATCGCATTTACGTATGAGATGTACATACATACCGCAAGTACAAGTGCGATGACAGATGCAACTATCTGTTTTTTGCTCAGTGTCTGCTTTATGAACGCGATTATGAAGATGCTTATCGCAAGAATACCGGTGATACCGAGAGAGACTGAGGGTACGATCTTCCAGTCGTATGTTGCAACGGTGATCTTTCCCTTTGACATAAGTTCTGCCACTGCTGACAGAACAAATATCAGTGAGAATCCGATTGTGAACATTACAGATGCCAGTTTGTTGAACTGATCATTTGTCATGTTCAGGATGAAGTTAGACTTTTCAGTGGTCCCGAATATGGTTTTATGTGTTTTAGCCATATGATTAAATTCCTTTCACAAAATCTGCCTTTATAAAGAGTTACCCTACTCAGAGGGTGAGTAGGGTAACGAAGGATCTTATTTTGCGTATTCGATTGCTCTGCTTTCGCGGATGAGGTTGACCTTGATCTGACCCGGATATTCCATTTCGTCTTCAATACGCTTAACGATGTCTCTTGCAACAAGAACCATCTTTTCATCGTTGATGACTTCAGGAAGAACCATGATTCTGACTTCACGGCCGGCCTGTACTGCAAAGCACTTTTCAACTCCGTCGTATGATGAGCAGATCTCTTCGAGCTTTTCAAGTCTCTTGATGTAGCTTTCGTAGTTTTCGCATCTTGCACCAGGTCTTGCAGCTGAGATAGCATCTGCAGCCTGTACGATACATGCGATGACTGTCTGCGGTTCAACGTCGTTGTGGTGAGCCTCAACAGCGTGGATAACTTCATTGCTTTCCTTGTACTTCTTACATACATCCACACCGATCTGTACGTGTGAGCCTTCGATCTCGGAGGTAAGAGCCTTACCGATATCGTGGAGAAGACCAGCACGTCTTGCGAGGTTTGCGTCAACGCCAAGCTCTGAGGCAAGTATACCTGCGAGCTGTGCGACTTCGATCGAATGATTGAGAACGTTCTGACGATAGCTTGTACGGAACTTGAGACGTCCGATAAGCTTTACAAGATCGTGGTTGATGTTGTGAACGTTTGTTTCGAGAAGAGCACGTTCACCTTCCTGCTTGATCTTGTGTTCAACTTCTCTTTTTGCCTTTTCTACCATCTCTTCGATTCTTGTAGGATGGATTCGGCCGTCTGAGATAAGTTTTTCAAGAGCTATTCTTGCAATTTCACGTCTTACCTGGTCGAAACATGAAAGTGTGATAGCTTCCGGAGTATCGTCGATTATAAGGTCAACACCTGTAAGAGTTTCAAGTGTTCTTATGTTACGTCCCTCACGGCCGATTATGCGGCCCTTCATCTCGTCGTTAGGAAGTGCTACAACTGAGATGGATGATTCTGAAACCTGGTCTGCCGCACACTTTGCAATTGCAAGTGAGATAAGGCTTCTTGCCTTTTCATCGCAGCAGTCCTTTATCTGCTGTTCGTAAGCAGATACCTTAAGTGCTTTTTCATGAACAAGTTCTGTTTCAAGCTGTGAAATAATATAGTCCTTAGCCTGCTCGCGGGTGAATTCAGATATCTTTTCAAGAATGTCCATCTGGCTTTTCTTGATAGATTCAGCTTCATTAAGCTTTTCTTCAGCTGATTTGATCTTGCTCTGAAGAAGTTCTTCCTTGCGTTCAAGGTTGTCGTTCTTCTTGTCGAGGTTTTCTTCCTTCTGCTGGATCCTGCGTTCCTGACGTGAGATCTCGCTTCTGCGTTCCTTGATTTCCTTTTCAGTTTCGCTTTTGAGCTTGTAGATCTCGTCCTTTGCTTCTACGAGAGCTGCTCTTTTGCAGTTTTCGCTTTCTGCTTTTGCACTCTCGATCATTCTGGAAGCTTCGCGTCTGATCTTGTCTGCTTCCTGTTCAGCTGAGCCTATAGCCGCTTCTGCCTGCTGCTGTCTGTAGAGGATACCTTTCTGGAAACTTTGCTTTCCGTAAAAATAAGCTCCGGCTGCAGCACCGGCCGCACAAGCAATAATAGCAATAATAATAACTATTCCTATGCTCATGGGAAAATTATTTCCTCCTTTCACCGGTAAATATTAAATTGTTTTCGTAAAACGCTTACCTGTAAAAGTCAAAAATATTCAGTTTTAAACCGTACCGTGTACGAAGAAAGATTCTGACTTACACCTTTGCTGACTTCTTCAGCCCATACTTATGTCAGATCTTCTTTAAAAATTTTCAAAAAATGTAGATATATAAAATTATATATAAATTAAAATGAGAAAAATATATAAAGTTGTGTATTATATATAAATTTTAAGAAATTTATGCGTATCTGTAAGATTAAAATAATATATTTTGACCACGGACAGCGTTTAATTAAATCGCTTTTTTAAGCGAAAGTAATTGTTGATGCATTGGCTAATAGTAAATGAAAAATATAATTTTTGATTTACTAAAATAAATAAATGCAATACTTCTATTGTACTTCTTTTTGATGAAGATGTCAATAGATTTTTCATATATCGTAAGCTTGCACTAATAGCTTTGGAGGGCAGAACAGAGGAAAAATGCGTGACATGATATTCAAAAAACTATTGACATTTATTTTTTTTCGGTTATAATTAGAATATACGTAAAATCGAATACGTTAAAATGATGACGAGGAAAGCCTTGCAAGGCGTTTTGATCTTTTACAGAGAGTTTTCCGTAAGCTGAGAGCGAAAACATGATCTGTCTGCACGGACACCGTCCTCCGAGTGCGTTTAATACACGCCGGATGTTCACCGTTACAGGAACATACACGAGATACAGATCGTCTGTACCTGATAAGAACGTGTTATCAGGAGAGGTCTGTGAAAAAGGGTGGAACCGCATTTTAAGTGCCCCTTCAGAAGTTTTTCTGAAGGGGCTTTTTTTAACTCTGATTTATTTATAAATCAGAGTTGGGGATTCTCCTATCCCGCAGATCCGGCGAAGACGGATCTGCGTTTCCATAGTTTAAAATGATTTACGAAAGGAACTGATTACAATGTTAAAACTGACATTAAAAGACGGCAGTGTAAGAGAAGTCGAAAACGGACAGTCTGCTGCTGACATCGTAAAGGGCATCGGTGCCGGACTTTTCAAGGCTGCATGCTGCGTAAAGATCAACGGAGAAGTAAAGGATCTCCGTACCACTATAGACAGTGACTGTGAATTTGAAGTAATGACTTTCGATTCACTCGACGGTAAAAAGACATTCTGGCACACGGCTTCACACATTCTTGCACAGGCTGTAAAGAGACTTTATCCTGAAGCCAAGCTTGCTATCGGACCTGCTATTGACACAGGTTTCTATTATGACTTCGACGTTGAAAAGCCGTTCTCAGCAGATGAACTCCTTAAGATCGAAGCTGAAATGAAGAAGATAGTCAAGGAAGGCATTGCACTTGAACAGTTTGAAATGGCTCCTGCCGATGCTATTGCTTACCTCAAGGAACAGGGTGAACCTTACAAGGTTGAACTCTGCGAGGAACACGCTGACAAGGGCGAACCTATCTCATTCTACAAGCAGGGCGATTTCACAGATCTCTGTGCAGGTCCTCACCTCATGACAACAGCTCCGGTAAAGGCATTCAAGCTTCTTTCATGCACAGGCGCTTACTGGAGAGGAAACGAAAAGAACAAGATGCTCACAAGAATCTACGCTGTTGCATTCCCTAAGGCATCTGAACTTGAAGAACACCTCAAGAAGCTTGAGGAAGCTAAGCTCCGTGACCACAACAAACTCGGCCGTGAACTCGAATATTTCACAACAGTTGACTACGTAGGCCAGGGACTTCCTATCCTTCTTCCAAAGGGTACAAGAGTTATCCAGCTTCTCCAGAGATGGATCGAAGACGAGGAACAGAAGAGAGGCTGTCTCCTTACAAAGACACCTCTTATGGCTAAGAGAGACCTTTACAGAATCTCAGGCCACTGGGATCACTATCTTGACGGCATGTTCGTTCTCGGCGATCCGACAGACGAAACAAAGGAATGCTTTGCACTCCGTCCAATGACATGTCCGTTCCAGTATCAGGTATATCTCAACCGTCAGCGTTCATACCGCGATCTTCCTATGCGTCTTACAGAGACATCAACTCTCTTCAGAAACGAGGACAGCGGTGAAATGCACGGACTTATCCGTGTACGTCAGTTCACAATTTCAGAAGGTCACTACATTTTAAGACCTGATCAGCTCGAAGAAGAATTCAAGGGCTGTCTCGAACTTGCTAAATACTGTCTCGACACAGTTGGTCTTCTCGAAGACTGTACATTCCGTTTCTCTCAGTGGGATCCTGCAAACCCGAAGAACAAGTACGAGGGTACAAAGGAACAGTGGGAAGAAGCTCAGCGCGTAATGGGTCAGATCCTCGATCACCTCGGTCTTAAATATGAAGTTGGTATCGATGAAGCTGCATTCTACGGCCCTAAGCTCGACATCCAGTACAAGAACGTTTTCGGCAAGGAAGATACTATCGTAACAATTCAGATAGACATGCTCCTCGCAGAAAAGTTCGGCATGTACTACATCGACAAGGACGGCCAGAAGAAGCTTCCTTACATCATTCACAGAACATCACTCGGCTGCTACGAAAGAACACTTGCTTACATGATCGAACGTTTCGCAGGTGTAATGCCTCTCTGGCTCGCTCCTGAGCAGGTAAGACTTCTTCCTATCGGTGAGCAGCATGTTGAATATGCTCAGAAGATCGCTGACAGACTTACTTCACTCGGCATGAGAGTAACAGTTGACAGCCGTGATGACAATATCGGTCCTAAGATCAAGGCTTCAAGACTTGAAAGAATTCCTTATACATTCATTATCGGTGACAAGGAAGTTGCTGATAACACAGTAACAGTACGTTCACGTAAGGAAGGGGAACTTCCAGGCGTTCCAGTGGACGATATCGTTGCTAAGCTTGTTGATGAGATTGAAAAGAAACTTAAATAATTTTTATTAATAAATAAAAGGCATCATTGCAGCTTGCTGCAATGATGCCTTTTTGCGTTATATCTGATCAAGCACCGATGGGTCGGCGTTTATGATTATTATGTTTTTGGTTATGACAAAGCGGTCGGGGGTGGTGGTGTCGGCGGGGCGGCAGGCTATTACGGTGCCGTCCGGGGTTATTCCGCTGTAGTTGTCGGTTCTGCGGTCGGAGAGTTTTTCGGTGACTGCAGGTTTTTCGGAGCGTTTCGGTGTGACGGTCTGGTTGTAGGCGACCGGTGCGGAGCTCTCGTTTTTGTTGTGTATAAGAAAATGAACGAGTTCGAAGAAACGGAATCTGATGGTGAAGATGACCGTCAGAATGAGCAGTAAAACAGTCAGTGCTCCTGAACTTATAAAGAGTATTTTCCAGAATGTATAGGTCATTTTCTTCCTCCGTATGCGCGGTCGATGGATCTTTCTGTCCCGTCGTAGCTGTCGATTATGCTCTGACGTATCTGAGCGGTCTTTTCCGTTGTGGTCACAAGCTCGTCAGTTCCGGCTTTTGCATCTTCAAATAGGCTGCGCATTTCATCTTCAGATATGAATGCCGAGAACTTGTAAGCGTAGGTGTTTACAGAATTGATTATCAGTCTGTAGGTTTCCAGAAGAACGATTTCCGTTTCAGTCTGGGATGAACGGACAAATCGGTTCATCTCCGTAAGACTGTGCCAGTAGTCGCTGTAGACCTCGGCGTCGTCGCCTTCGATAACAAGTTTCTGTATCTCGGCGTGGAAATCTGCTATGTCGTGATAGATCTTTGCCATCTCATATTTCTTTTCAGATATCGCACGAAGATCCTCATTAAGTGCGTCCGAGAACCATTCAGATGACGCCTTCATTCTTGTGGTGGTGTTGTCCTCATTGGAATCTGCACCGTAGTCGTAGTAGTACCAGTAGAGCTTGCCCGCTTCGAAGGCCATGAGTTCGTACTCCGGATCGTTTTTCAGCTCAGCGAGATTTGCAGTCATAAGTCGCACAAGTTCGTACGACTCCTCTTCTGTAAACGACACGTCTTCCTTGTAGGCTTCCATAAGTCCGAAATATGCTTTTGTTTTTTCAGGCCGGAGCTTTGCCGCCTGCCTGTAGGCATCAGTTTTTTCGCTCGAAGAAGCAGATTTTTCTGCAGTCATGATAAGCTGGTCGTAGCTCATGATCTCTGCACTGCGGTATTTTCCGTATGAAAACATACATACCGCTCCCGTTAATACTGCGGCAGCAGCGGTGAAAAGGGTGAGCTTTATATTGCTGTTTTTCTCAGCTTTTTCAAGGGCGTGGTAAAGTTCGTGACATGAGCGGTAACGTTTTTCAGGATCATCTTCTGTGCATTTTGCGATGATCTTTTTCAGCGTGTAGTCAGTTTTTCTGTCCTTAGGATCAAAGACAAAACGCTTGTCCGAGCTTCTGAATTTTTTATTGCGGTCACATACCGGTAAAGGCTTTTTACCGGTCACCATATGGTAAATGGCAGCTCCGATATTGAATATGTCAGTACGTTTGTCGAGACGTTCAGCATTCAGCTGTTCCGGAGCGGCATATTCCGGAGTGTACTGGATAGGCACACCGGATTCCATCTGCACCACGGCTCCGAAGTCGATGAACTTGAGGAGTCCGGAGCGTCTGTCTGAACCGAATGAGCTTCGTATCGAGCTCTGCCTGTTTATGATCATGATGTTGTCCGGCTTCATGTCGCTGTATATTTTTCCGTAGTCGTGAAGAAACTGTACTACCGAACAGATCTCCTTTCCGTATTCGAGAACAAGTGAATGGGGGAGTGCGCCCGAACGAAGAACAGTACTCATTGAAACACCGTCAATGTAGTCCATGACTATGTAGAAACAGTCCCTGGTTTCAGCGTGCTGGATTATGTTCGGAAAGAAGTTTGACTTATCCGCTTCGTAAAGTTCCTTGATAAGTTTTGATTCCTGCTTTGCCGATGCAACCATTTCCGTACAGCTTTTTGAGATTTCCTTTACGGCACGGACAGCACCGTTCGCTTCAAGGTCGAAGGCCTTGTAAACTACGGAAAGACCGCCTCGTCCGACTACTTCTTCGATACGGTATCTGTTATTAAGAATTGTACCTTTGCTCAGCAATCTGTTTTCCGCCCTTTCACGTAAGTTTTATTGCCAGTGATGATATGTTGTCAGTTTCGTCGCGTTCAATGCAGAGCTTTGTAAGATGTTCAAGCTTGCGTTCAGCAGACTCGTCATCGGCGATCGTGTTCGGATCAAGTTCTGCGGCTATTTCATCAGAGTTTATCTTTTTGACGAAACCGTCTGAACAGATCATGTACACCGTATCATTTTCCGCAGTAAGGATGCTGTAGTCGAATGTAACATCTTCAAGACCGGCACCTATGCATCTGGTGAGCTGGTTCTGTCTTGTATCGGCTGCGGCTTCTTCTTCAGTGAGTTTTCCTGACCGTATCTCGTCGAAGATAACTGAATGGTCTGTGGTCAGAAGCTCTGCGTTTCCGTTTTTTATCATATATGCACGTGAGTCGCCTATGTGTGCGGCAATGATCTTATCTGCGTTTCCGAGAAAGATAAGAGCTGTCATTGTTGTGCCGAGAGTTTTTCCTGTGCGTGCGGAATATGAGTTGAGTCTCTCTGATGCGTCATGAAGAGTGTCATCCAGATCATGACGTATCTGAAGTATAGATTTTTCTTCCTTCAGAAGTTCGGGAAGTCTTTTTTCAAACCATTCCGACAGTGTGCAGATAACAAAAGCACTGGCAGTTTCACCGTCTGAAAGTCCGCCCAGACCGTCGCATACAGCGGCTAAAATATATTCATTTCCGTTCATCGCCGCCGATTTGATGCAGAGGCTGTCCTGATTGATACGCTTTATAGCACCTGTGTCCGTACAGTATGCAGAAATATAGTTCATTTGCTGATCTCCGTTTATTAGGGTAATCGCTGATCTGTTTGCAGATGTGTGGGACAGGGATAAAACCCTGAAATCTGCCGCCTGACCTGCGTTTCCTGAACATTAGTTTTTTATCTGATTAGGAATGTATATTCTTTTCCGTTTACTCTGAAGTGACATCCTGAAAACAGTTCGGTACGTTCTCCTGCCGGGATAGCTTCGCCTTCGATATCTGCCGGAACAGAGAAAGTGATATAGTAGACTGTCCGGTTTCTTAGGAATGATCTTTCTATTCTGAAGTTCTCACCGGAATATCCGTTTTCGTAAACCGATATCGTTTCGTCTCCGGTTATGATAACTGCCGGAGGTGCATCCGGCTCTTCACCGCACTGATCCAGCATCAGCGTTTCGGCGTTCTGATTCGTTATAAGGCAGGTCTGGGAAGAACGTATGTCAACGTGAAAGGTAAACTCCGTGCGGTACAGATAAAACCTGCTTCCGTCATGGATCTCTTCCTTTTCCACGCGGCTTTCATCAGAAAACAGTTCGCAGTCTTCATATGCTATGAATGTTCCGTTTGTTGAGTTCTGGTCACAAAGATAATAGCGTCCGTTTTCAAAGTCTATCGAAGCGTGTATGCCAGAAATCTCAGCAACATCCGGAAGAGAAAGATCATTTCCTTCATGTACTGAACGTCTGCCGATATAGAACGGGAATCGTTCAATGATGAAAGCCGTGCCATTTTCATCGGTAAGATACGCTTTTTCATCATCTTCGTGGCTGAGAGATGCTTTCTGCTTCTGCCGCGCTTCGCTGTCTATAAGTTCGGTCTTCTGATCACTGCTGCTTTCAGGTTCCGCCTTTCTGAAGTGTCCGAAAAGTTTCATTTCTGCCCTCCTTCCGTATTATAGTAAACATAAGTTTGCAGAGCAGTGGTACTCTGCACAGTCATTTTTCATTATATCCGAATTTTACCGGTTAGTCAAGGCGGTAATAATAAAACCAGCATATCCTGCTCTAAGTAAAGGCAGGATATGCTGATCTGGTTTAAAGAGAACTTTTACATTCTCTTCGATATTCAATTATTAAGCCTCTTCGACAGGCTGCTTTTCAGTGCAGATGAACTCTTCCTTTTCCTTGTCGTAGTCAACGATAAGTTCTGAACCAGGAGCTAAGTCAACTGCAATGATCTTCTTTGCAACGAGAGTTTCAACTGTTCTCTGAATGTATCTCTTGAGCGGTCTAGCACCGAAGTTCGGGTCGAATCCGTCTTCGATGATGAATTCCTTGGCAGCGTCAGTAACGGTAACTGTGAGCTGCTTGTTCTCAAGACGCTTCTGGAGAGAAACGAGCATAAGATCAACGATCTTGATAACCTGATCCTTCATGAGTGGCTTGTAGAATACTATTTCGTCAAGACGGTTGAGAAATTCAGGACGGAAGCTCTGCTTGAGTACCTTGTCTACTTTGTCTCTTGCTTCTTCGGAAATCTCGCCGTCAACGATACCGTCGAGGATGAAGTGTGATCCGAGGTTTGAAGTGAGGATGATGATAGTGTTCTTGAAGTCAACGAGACGGCCCTGTGAGTCTGTGATACGTCCGTCGTCGAGAACCTGAAGAAGTGTGTTGAATACATCCGGATGAGCCTTTTCAACTTCGTCGAAGAGAACTACCGAGTACGGTCTTCTTCTTACAGCTTCTGTAAGCTGACCTCCTTCTTCGTATCCTACATATCCTGGAGGAGCTCCTATGAGTCTGCTTACGGCATGTTTCTCCATGTATTCACTCGTGTCGATACGGACAATGTTCTTTTCATCGTCGAAGAGGCACTGTGCAAGAGCCTTTGCAAGTTCTGTCTTACCAACACCTGTAGGTCCGAGGAAGAGGAATGAGCCGAGCGGCTGGTTCGGATTCTGGATACCTGCTCTTGAACGGAGGATGGCTTCTGATACCTTGCGTACAGCCTCGTCCTGACCGATAACTCTCTTGTGGAGTGTTTCTTCCATGTGGAGGAGCTTTTCACGTTCGCTTTCAACGAGCTTTGAAACAGGGATGCCTGTCCAGCGGCCGATGATCTTTGTGATCTCTTCTTCAGTTACCTTGTTTCTGAGGAGTGAGTTGTCACCCTTTGATTCTTCGGCGAGCTGTTCCTTTTCTTCGATCTGCTTCTTGAGTTCAGGAAGCTTTGAATATTTGAGCTCGGCAGCCTTGTTCAGGTCGTATTCACGTTCAGCCTTTTCTATTTCAGCGTTTACAGCTTCGAGTTCCTCACGAAGCTTCTTAACGTCGGTAATTGCGTTCTTTTCGTTTTCCCACTGAGCCTTCATTGAGTTGAATTTCTCGCGGAGTTCAGCAAGTTCCTTCTGGATATCACTTAAGTGTTCAGCGGAGAGTTTGTCCTCTTCCTTCTTAAGTGCTGTTTCCTCGATCTCAAGAGTCATGATGTGACGTGAGATCTCGTCGAGTTCTGTCGGCATTGAATCAATCTCTGTCTTGATCATAGCGCAGGCTTCATCCACAAGGTCGATAGCCTTGTCCGGGAGGAAACGGTCAGTAATGTATCTGTTTGAAAGAACTGCCGCTGAGATAAGAGCCTGGTCCTGGATCTTAACGCCGTGGAATACTTCGTATCTTTCCTTAAGACCACGGAGAATAGAGATAGTATCTTCAACTGTCGGTTCATTTACGTAAACCGGCTGGAATCTTCTTTCGAGAGCCTTGTCCTTTTCGATGTATTTTCTGTATTCGTCAAGTGTTGTGGCACCGATACAGTCGATTTCGCCGCGGGCAAGCATCGGCTTTAAGAGGTTTCCGGCATCCATTGCGCCTTCGCCCTTGCCGGCTCCGACTATCATGTGGATCTCGTCGATGAAGAGGATGATCTCACCGTCGGATGCTTTTATTTCTTTAAGAACAGCCTTGAAACGTTCTTCGAATTCGCCCTTGAACTTAGCACCTGCAACAAGTGCGCCGAGGTCGAGTGAGAAGATGTGCTTGTTGCGGAGTGAAGAAGGTACGTCGCCGCGGACGATACGGAGTGCAAGTCCTTCGGCGATAGCAGTTTTACCTACACCAGGTTCACCGATAACAACAGGGTTGTTCTTTGTTTTTCTTGAAAGAATTCTGATAATATTTCTTATCTCGCTGTCACGGCCGATAACAGGATCGAGCTTGCTGTTTCTTGCGAGATCTGTAAGGTCCTGGCCGTATTTCTTGAGTACGTCATATGTTTCCTCAGGGTTCTGGCTTGTAACTCTTGTGTTGCCGCGTACAGAAGCGAGGGCAGTCATGAATTCCTGCTCGTTTATGTTATGCTGTGAGATGATTTTCTTCATCTCTGAATCAGGATCCTTGAGGAGTGCGAGTACGATGTGTTCTACTGAAACATACTCGTCGCCCATCTGCTTTGCAATTGCTTCCGATGCGATAAGAGCGTTGTCAACGCTTCTTGAAAGATAAACTGTGTCCGGCTTTCTGCCTGAACCTGTTACCTTCGGAAGACCTGATACTATTGTCTCTGTTGTGGCAGCGACCGCTTCAGGTGAGATGTCCATTTTCTTTAACAGCTGAGCTGTAAGGCTACCCTCCTGATTAAGAAGCGCCAGAAATAGATGAACCTGTTCAATGTTCATCTGCTGGTTTGAAATTGCAATACTCTGGGCTTCGTTGACAGCTTCGAGTGATTTCTGAGTGAATTTCTGTGCATTCATAAGTTCGTTCTCCTTTTTTCCTTATTTAGTTATTTATTTTATACTTTATTATAACACTATAAAATCAAAAGTCAATAGCAGATAATGGGCGAGAGTGCTAATTAAAAATACTTGACAGTGTGAACGGTTTTATGTATAATATTCTTATAAAAATCTATGTGATTTTTATAAGAAAGAAAAAGTCAAAAGAAAAGAGAAAAAGGAGACGATAATTATGGGAGTAGTATTTGGTGGAGCATTCGCATTGTTTTATATCGGAATGCTGGTATTCAGTCTTGCACTGACGGTTGTAATGTTAGTAGCTCGGTACAAGCTTTTCGAAAAAGCCGGGGAAGCCGGATGGAAAGCGATAATACCGTTCTATTGGTCAATTGTATTATCGAAAATAGCGACGGGTAAAAAAACTCTTGGAGCCGCGTTTGTTGTTGCTTATTCAGTATTCTTGATTGCTTACATCTCATTCTATTACAGACAAATGGTTATGCTGATGGGTAATCTGGACGGTAGCATGTCAGCTTCTGATGCGGCATCAATTATGCTCTTCTCGCTGTTTGTAATGGTACTGAGTATCGGCATGGCAGTTCTGAACGGAATTCTGATGTTCAAGCTTGCAAAATCCTACGGCAAGTCTGAAGGCTGGTGCGTTGCAATGATCTTCCTTTCAGGTATTCTCATTATAGCAATGGGATTTGACAGGGAACTTAAGTATGTAGGACCAAACGGTGTACCAACATCAGATCAGTACGGGGTTGACAATAACTACAATTACTAAGAAAACGCTGATTTAAAAACAAAACAAAACTTCTTCGCTTTTCTTTTCCGGATAGTGAAGAAGTTTTTTTTATGGACAGAATTAAAAAAAGCGGCGATTGAAAGAAATGGAGATATTATTATGAATGCTTTAGACTATTTAACCGCAGACAATTTATTCGGAGCGGCACCTTTTTATAGTTATATTCTGAATACCTTATACCATGTTATTCCTTTTATAGCATGGGACCAGATTTTCAGTATCATTTCATTTGTTTTATTAATTGGTTGTATCGTTGCAAAATACATACTTTTTGAAAAAGCAGGCGAGCGTGGATGGAAGTCATTGATACCGTTTTACAGTGAGATCACGTTATCTAAGCTCATAACCGGTAAAAAGGTGCTGGGAATAGTATGGATAGCTTCTGTTCTGCTTTATCAGATCGTTTTAACTGCATTAATTTTTATCCCTCCATTACATGGTCTTCTGCCTTTTTATCTGACTGATCTGTTTAGATATATTATGATCGTGGTTACAGCTTTTGTTTCCTTTAAGTTTGGCAGGGCATACGGCAAATCTGTCATATGGAGCGCTGCGATGATCTTCCTTTCAGGTATCCTCATTATCGTTATGGGATTTGATAAGAAGGTTAAATATACAGGACCAAACGGTGCGGCTTCTGTTCAGAGCAAAGAAGAATAAAATAACTCCTTCACTTTCTGTGTGATATGAAAGTGAAGGAGTTTTTGTTTATTCTTCTTCGGTGTCTTCGCTGCGGTTGATATCTTTTTCGGTCAGATAGATATTGTTCCTTAAGTATTCCGTATTTGCGTAGAAATCAACCGTGAGAATGGACATTCCATCCCATGTTTCGTCAAATGACCATGTTCCCTCGGCTGGCACACGAAGCTGTTCCATCTTGTATCTTCCTGCGATGAAAGGCAGATACAGACTCATGAAGTACATGTCGGTGACACTCATGTCCGAGCCAACGAATTGTATCGCTTCGTTCATGCTTTTGCTGAACTGTGTCGGACGGATCTTAGTTATTCTTTTCATCATCTGTGTGATGACGGTACGCTGTCTCTGGGTACGTTCAAAGTCGGCGTCGCCTATATATCTTATACGGCTGTATGACAGTGCCTGCTTGCCGTTCATAAGGAATGTGCCGTCGGCAACAGGAAGGAAGCTGTCATACTGATCATCGCCCATGATTTCATTTACTTCATTGTAGAGGATCTCATTGATTGCATTTGCTTCATCGGCTGAAACGGTTATCTGAACGCCTCCTACAGCGTCAACGAGATGTGCGACTGCCTGGAAGTTCAGTGTTACACATCCGTCTATTCTTACCTTGAAATTATCTTCAATGGTGTCCTTCAGAAGTTCGGAACCGCCATATGCATAGGCTGCATTGAGCTTGTCGGAACCGCATCCGTCGATCTCAGTGTATATGTCACGCATGAATGAAGTCATCTGGAAGCGCTTTTTCTTGTGGTTTATCGACAGGAGTATCATTGAGTCTGAAAGACCTCTTGTAGTTGTATCTCTGGTATCCTCACCGATTATAAGAATGTTTTTTATCTCGGAGGAATAGAGCATTGTATCAGGGTCGTTTACATATTCACCGCTTACTTCAAGAGGATTTATCTTCGAGATGTAGTAAAGAGCGACTGATGAATAGATAAGGAAAACCGAGATAAGTGCGACTATGAAAAGTCTTATAAACAGTCCCGCACGGGATTTCTTTTTCTTCGGTCTGTTTGCGGCAGCTGTTTTTTTATTTACCTTAACGTTTGAGTATTCTTTTTCTTCGGTATTTCTCACAGGCTTTGCCGGAGCAGTGCTTCTGTGAGTTCCGGAAGCCCCTGATGAAGGGCGGGGAGCTGAAGCCGTCGGTGTTCTTCCTGTATT
Source organism: Oscillospiraceae bacterium (assembly GCA_017438745.1). GTDB lineage: Bacteria > Bacillota > Clostridia > Oscillospirales > Ruminococcaceae > HUN007. The sequence goes on from JAFRUS010000062.1 coordinate 82,612, forward strand.
CTGTGTGACGGAAGGCTTTCGCTGCGGCTGGCTGTTTGCTGTTACTCTTCGTTTTTTATGTGTATTTCCCGTCTGCACGGTATCTGCCTTTTCCTTTACCGGTACAGGCATTGTAAGGGTATCGTGTGCTTTTTTATTTGCCGCACTCATCTCAGCGCGCCTTTTCTTTTCACTTTCTATATCACCGGCGCGGTAGATCCTTGTCTGACCAGCCTGCGGCGGGACTTTGAATTTCATCGTATCCTGATTATCATTTGAATCTTTATACGACACGTTTTCACTTCCTTGCTTTCAATTGCTATCTTATTCTATATATAGATTATAATCATTTTTCTGACAAAAATCAATCCTTTTATCCGGAAGGAAGAGTTTAAATATTCCAAAAAACTTGCTTTATATTTTTTTTCAGGTATAATTGTATATAGCGTGACATAATTGAAACTCTGATTTATTGATAAATCAGAGTGGGGTTCGGGGCGAAGCCACGAAGATTCCCCTCTGCAAATCCGGCGCAGCCGGATTTGCGATAAAAGTCATACACATTAAGAAAGGAAATAATAGAAGATATGAGCGAAGAAAAAAGAGAATATGTGATAGGAAAACTTGAAAAATACGCTGGAATAATTGAAGGCATCAGCACGGCAGCGCAGTCTTTTATGCCGCAGGAGCTAAAGGCAAAGCTTTTTGAACTCCACGGGCTGAATTCGGAACTGCTGGAAAGAGTTCGTAACAACTCTTTTGAAATAGCGATCGTAGGTCTTGAAAAGGCGGGTAAAAGCACATTTGCCAATGCGCTGATCGGACTTGACATACTTCCGGCGAAGGAAGAAAGATGTACCTACACATCTTCATGCGTAAAATATGCAGACCAGACCTATGCGGAAGTGGAGTACTACACTGTCGAAGAGTTTAACGAAAGATTTGAATCAAATCTCAGAGCACTTGGAGCAGACTTTGATTCGTACGAATACGGGAGAGTAACTCTTGCTGAACTCGAAGCTAAGATAAACGAAAACGATCTTGATGCCAACAGAAGAAATATACTCGAAGATGTTTCTGATATGATCCGCAGTGAGTTCGTTATAATGCCGCTGCTCGGAAAGTCAGATCAGCATTTCAACGAAGCTTCCATGAAGGATGCGGAATTTAAAAACCTTATTCAGAATCCGGACAGAACCGACGGGGAATATGTACCGAAGCCGTCTTTCGCTGTAAAGAGAATAAGTATTTATTCAGATAAGCTCGAAGACATGCGTAACTGTATCATATACGACGTTCCTGGCTTCGACAGCCCGACAGCTATACACATGGAGCAGACAAAGGAACGTATGGACAAAGCAGATGCCATTATCCTTATCGCCAATGCGTCCAAGCCGAGCCTTACAGGCCCGCAGCTGACCATTTTCAGCTCCGCGGTCGATTCCGACAATATCCCGTTCAATGAAAAGGTATTTGTATTCGCCAACCGCGCTGATGAAAGCAAGGATCTCGAATACAACATGGGAACACTTAAAAATGATCTGGACAAATACCATATTCTGAGGAAAAACGACAGCAACAGACTTATCCCGGGTTCAGCCTATGCAGCTTTATGCATTGCGGGCGGCAGGGAAGATGATCAGGCAGTAGCTAACCTGAAAGCAAACGGAATATCTGACGGTATAGAAGAAATTAAGAAAAAGCTTAAGGAATACAATGATGTTGTCCGTATCCATGTCATAGAAAAAAGAGTGGAGAATCTTGAAAAAATGATCCTCGAAACTGCAGATGCGATAAAGCTTTCATGCAGTGCAGTATCATCGGGTGACGGATCAAATGCAGATATGATAAATGCGTTTGTTGATGTACAGAATAAAATAAAGGAAAAACTTGTATTCTTTGAAAGCGAAATCAGAAAGATACTTGATGAAAAACCGCTTACTTCCGGACTTCTTGCAGCGTTAAAAGGAAAACTGAACACCGGGGAACTTCTTCCGGATGAAGATGAAATATTATATATAAAAGAACGCTGCACACAGAGTACAGCGCAGTTTGAAGCAAGTCTCCGCGATTTCAAGCGTGCGGAAGTCCGCGAGATCTTTTCAGAGGTTACACAGTGTGTCACTGAAGATCTGAAAAGAGAAACAGCGGATGAACTCACAGGAATACTTCTTGAATGCTTTAATGTAACTCCGGATCATTTATACTTTGAAGAGATCAAGACTATGACCAGAGAGTACATTGACGGCTATTACCGTGATTTTAATTTAAAGACTATCCAGAAGACACTTACACTTCGTTTCTGCGATGAAGTGTTCGAGCTTCTTATAAACAAGCCGTTTCTCATGCCGGACAGACTTGATTTCTTCCTTAAGAACATCGATAACATAGCTGCTCTTGCGGTTTATGATCACAGTGAGGAAGAATCACGTATCAGTAATTCAAAAATGGATATCGCTGATATGCCTCTGGTAAGAAGCATCCTCTTCCATGAAGGCACTGACGGAGCGAATTCGTTCAGTACGGTATCACCGGAGAGCAGACAGAAATACATAGCCGATCTGAAAAAATCCATCGTTCTTAAGCTGCATAATAATCTGTCAGAACTTGATTCGCTTGCAGAACAGACGGTTGACTGGTGCTGTGAATCCGGCTTAAGTGTCTACAGCTTTATCCAGAGCCTTAACAGGATACTGCCTGACCTGAGGTTCAAGAGGTTTAACAGTGAAAAGGAATGCGACGAGCTCATGTATTATCTGAGCTTGACAAGTGAACACCTTGAATTCCAGATGACAGGCGAGAGCAGTAAAATGAATCTGCTCATTTCAAGATACAATGAAGCATGCAAGTCAAGGGAAAACACTCATGAATGGGTCATCGACCGCTTTAAGGAAGATATCAGCATTCTCGTAAACATTATATCCGGACCGGTGGTAAGTGCACTGGGACTGGAGATACCGTTTGCCGCAAATGTTTCTGAAATCACTGACAAGATAAAACAGCATGTGCACGACAAGGATACGCTGTTTGTTGACTTCTACGGAAAGGTTTATCCGAAGAGCGAATATCAGAAGATAGAAGAAAATGAATCAGTACAGAAAATAAATGCTGAAAAGAAAGCAGTACTTGAAAATATTGATGTGTTACTCGAAGAATTAGGGAAACGCTGATTAAACCGGATTCACGGAGCAGAGATTTTCGGGGCGAAGCCCCGAAAATCAAAACTGATAAAAATAAGAAATGCCGTTTCGGATAAAATCCGGAACGGCATTTCTGTTAATTTATTATGTTTTATTCGCCCTTGTAGTTTACAATGTCATCAAGAAGAGCAGGAACTTTTTCAGCCATTTCATCGTCCTGGAACTGGCATGTGCCGACAACGCGGTGACCGCCGCCGCCGTACTTCAGCATCAGGCTTCCTACGTTTACGTTTGAAGTTCTGTTGAGTATGCTGTGACCTACTGCACATGAGCAGCCGAGACCGCCTCGTCCGTTTACGATCCATACTGAGATGTTCTGTTCCGGATAAAGACTGTAGATCATGAAACGGTTGCCTGTGTAGATGGTCTCAACACCGCGGAGATCGGTAATGATAACATCCTTTCTGATCTCGGTGTGTTCGTGTACCATCTTCTTGAAGAGCTCTGTCTGCTCGTTGTAGACAGCGATACGCTCCTGAATGTCAGGAAGAGCGAGGATCTCATCAGTGTTCATTGTTCTGCATGCATGGAGAAGCTTTTCCATGAGCTGATAGTTACTGATGGTGAAATTTCTGAAACGTCCGAGTCCTGTACGCGGATCCATAAGGTATCCCACGAGTATCCAGCCGGACGGATTGAGAACTTCGTCTATTGTGAGATGGCCGGAGTCAACCTTGTCAACGGCCTCCATCATGTCGTCAAAGTGTGAGAAACGTTCCTTGCCGCCGTAATAGTCGTAGATGATCCTTGCGCAGGAAGGAGTGATACGGCTTTCGCCCTTGTACTTGCCTTCAAGTTGGTTTCTTTCATGTTCGCTTGAGTGATGGTCGAACCAGAGTCCGCATCCTTCAACGAAAGGAACATTTGCAAGTACGTCATCCTCAGTTACCTCGAACAGTCCGTCCTGAAGATCCTTAGGATGAACGAATTTCCATGAATCCACGATACCCACTTCAAGAAGAAGTGCACCGCATGCAAGTCCGTCAAAGTCTGATCTTGTTACAAGTCTCATAATAAAACCCCCAAATCGTAAATTACAGTGAACATCAGAATAATTCCGAAGTCCCTACAGCATAATCATTTATACTATCCCGTGATTGATTAAGGAAGACTGGTTTAACCGCAGTTCCGGCGGGGCTTCGCCCCGAACCCCTGCGCTGATTAATAAATCAGTGCTTCACTTACACGGGTGTTTAATACATATATTCATTATACACTATTTCTTTAAATATTACAAGAGTTTTTAATATAATTCGTAAAATTCTATACATAAAAATCCCCTCCGTCTTTAAACGAAGGGGACAGCAATATTATTTTTCTTCTTTTTCGATAATTTTGATTCCGAGAACGTCGAGGTTTTCCTTGTCAACTACTGAAGGACACTCTGACATGAGTTCGCTTGCGTTCTGAACCTTCGGGAATGCTGTTACATCTCTTAAGCTGTCGCAGCCGCACATGAGCATTGAAAGTCTGTCGAGACCGATGCCGAGACCGCCGTGAGGTGGTGCGCCGTACTTGTAGGCTTCAACGAGGAAGCCGAACTTGGCTTCGATCTCTTCTTCGGTAAGACCGAGTGAGCGGAACATTTTCTGCTGGAGCTCGTAGTCGGTGATACGCATTGAACCGGATGAGAGCTCGATGCCGTTGAGTACGAGGTCGTAGGCCTTGGCAAATACCTTTTCAGGTGCTGTGTCGAGGTACTGGAGACATTCGTCCATAGGCATTGTGAACGGGTGGTGCATTGCAAGCCACTTGCCGCTTTCCTCGTCGTATTCGAAGAACGGGAATTCTGTGATCCAGAGGAAGTTGTAGCCTTCCGGGATGATGTCGAGCTTCTTTGCAACGGTGAGTCTGAGTGCGCCGAGAACAGGGAGTGTTACCTTGTTCTTGTCTGCAACGATGAGAGCAACGTCGCCCTTTTCGCAACCGAGAGCAGCAAGAACAGCCTTGAGCTCTTCAGGTGTCATGAACTTTGCGAATGAACATGCCGGTTCTTCATCGTTCCATCTGATGTATGCAAGACCCTTTGCGCCGATACCCTTTGCAGCTTCGGTGAGTTTGTCTATTTCTTTTCTTGTGAGTACTGATGCAGCGTTCTTGGCAACGATACCTCTTACACTGCCGCCGTTTTCGATTGCAGATGTGAACACGCCGAATCCGCATGACTTAACTGTGTCGGAAATATCTGTGATCTCCATGCCGAATCTTGTATCAGGCTTGTCTGAACCGTATCTGTTCATAGCTTCTGTGTATGTAAGTCTCGGAAGCGGAACAGGAATGTCAACGTTCAGAACTTTCTTGAAGAGGTATGAAACAAAGCCTTCTGTCATCTGGAGGATATCCTCAACGTCAACGAATGACATTTCAAGGTCTATCTGAGTGAATTCAGGCTGTCTGTCTGCTCTTAAGTCCTCGTCACGGAAGCATCTTGCAAGCTGGATGTATCTGTCGTAGCCAGCGATCATGAGAAGCTGCTTGTAGATCTGAGGAGACTGCGGGAGAGCGTAGAACTTGCCGTTGTGTACTCTTGAAGGGATGAGGTAGTCACGGGCACCTTCCGGTGTTGACTTCATCATCATTGGAGTTTCTATTTCAATAAATCCGTGGTCGTAGTAGTATTCTCTTGCTGCTCTTGCGATCTCATGACGCATCATGATGTTCTTCTGGAGCGGCTGACGGCGGAGATCAAGGAAACGGTACTTGAGTCTGAGCTCCTCGTTTACCTTTGTTTCATCTGTGATCTCGAAAGGCGGTGTCTGAGCCTTTGCAAGGATACGTAAGTCAGTTACGATGATCTCGATGTTACCTGTCTTAAGATCAGGGTTCTTGCTTGATCTTTCCTCAACAGTACCCTTTGCCATAAGAACGAATTCCGCACGGCATGAAGCTGCCTTTTCGAATATCGCTCTGTCAGTGTTGTCGTTGAATGCGAGCTGAACGATACCTGTTCTGTCACGGAGATCTATGAAGATAAGGTTTCCGAGATTACGCATTTTCTGTACGTAGCCGCCTACGACTACTTCCTTGCCTATACCGTCAACTTCACCGCAGTAATGAGTCCTTTTAAGACCCTGCATATTATCTGCCATTTTAAGTATTCCTTTCAGTTTTATTATCATCGGGCGGAAGCTGTAGCCAGTTTGTTTACGCCCCGTCACATAAGAATCTCCGGCATAGCCGGAGATTATATCAGAATTTTAAAATACTGCCGTTGTCTTCATTTGCTATCTGCGCTGTTATAACGTGGAGAGAAAAGTCTTCGGCAAATGAGTCACCAAGTGAGATCTCTGTTTCATCACCGGTTTCCATATTCTTAAGCTTGGCACTCTTGTTTTCAAGTTCCGAGTCACCGAGAACAATTACATAGGCAGCGCCGAGCTTGTTAGCGTATTTCATCTGAGCCTTTACGCTCTTGTTCATAAGATCATATTCAGCTGTAAATCCTTCAGCTCTTGCAAGCCCTGCAAGACGAACAGCTTCCTTTACTGCAGCAGCACCCATCGGAGCAATGTAAAGGTCGCATTTTGGCTCTTCCATGAATGGAGCACCCTGCTTTTCCATTGTGAGAATAAGTCTTTCAAGACCTGCAGCAAAACCGAGAGCAGGAGTGTGAGCACCGCCGAGCTGTTCAACAAGACCGTCATATCTTCCGCCGCCAAGGACTGTACCCTGGGCACCGATGTCTGTTGTGATGAATTCAAAAACGGTTTTTGTGTAGTAGTCAAGTCCGCGAACGATCTTAGGATTTACTTTGTAGCTTATTTTCATTGCATCGAGAAGTCCCTTGAGCTGTTCGAAATGATCTGAACATTCTTCACAGAGGAAGTCAAGAATGAGAGGAGCATCCTTTGCAATACCTGAACATATAGGACTCTTGCAGTCGAGGATACGCATCGGGTTCTTTTCAAGACGGCTGTGACATGTTTCGCAGAGTTCAGACTTCTTTTCAGAGAAGTACTCCTTGAGAGCAGCGTGGTATTTTGCACGGCAAACAGGACAGCCGATGGAGTTGATGTTGAGCTCAATGTTCTTAAGACCGAGTGATTCAAGCAGGTTATGTGCCATTGAGATCATTTCAGCATCAGCAGCAGGGGATGCGCTTCCGAGCATTTCCGCACCGAACTGATGGAATTCTCTGAGTCTTCCTGCCTGAGGCTTTTCGTGTCTGAAACATGAAGTCAGGTAGAAAACCTTCTGCGGAAGAGCATCGTTGAGCATACCGTTCTGCATTACTGCACGGATAGCTCCTGCAGTACCTTCAGGTCTGAGAGTGAACTTGCTTTCCTTAGCCATTACAGTGTACATTTCCTTCTGAACAACGTCTGTTGTTTCGCCTACTGAACGCAGGAAAAGATCAGTGTTCTCGAAGGTAGGGAATCTTATTTCCCTGAAACCGAATGTACGCGCAGTGTTGCGGGATACCTGTTCAACAGTATACCATTTGTGCATATCTGCCGGTGTTACGTCAGCTGTACCAAGCGGTCTCTGAACAATTAAAGCCATCTGTTAAAAAACTCCTTTGAAATCGTATTAAAAGTAAATTATAATTCAGGTGTACCGTAAGCACGCCAGTCAAGGTCGCCTCTTTCAAGAGCGAGGATGAGTGCTTCGGCTGTTGCTATATTTGTTGCAACAGGAACATTGTGAACATCACAGAGTCTGAGAAGTTCGATGTCGTTAGGTTCGTTTGCCTTTGGTGTGATAGGATCCCTGAAGAACAGGAGGATGTCTATTTCACCGCATGAGATCCTTGATGAGATCTGCTGGTCGCCGCCCTGTGAGCCGCTTAAATATCTTTTTATGTTAAGTCCGGTAGATTCACTTACCAGCTTGCCTGTTGTGCCTGTTGCACAGAGATTGTTTCTTGAGAGTATACCGCAGTATGCGATACAGAACTGAACCATAAGTTCTTTTTTTGAGTCATGTGCTATTAATGCTATAGTCATTGATGATCATATCCTTTCTGATTAGATTTTTCCCCATACTAATATTATATATAATTCTATTGTACCATAAATACCGGTTTTGTCAAAGTTATTTTGAAAGTAAAATTGAAAATTGTTATTATACACGATTTATTTTCAGACATTTGTTTAAATGGTACAAAACGAACTGAAAAATCGCGGGGGAAATCAGCTTATTGTATTACCATAATGTCTGTTATAGCAGTCTATCAGTTTTCTTACCAGATATTTTGAATTTTTACCATCTTCTATAATTGCTGAAAATGCAATTACGGGATCATCGGCAGGCGCAAAGCCGATAACTGCGGTACTTGTACGGTCACTTGACGTGGTCTGAGGAGTACCTGTTTTGATCGCTACGTCATATCCCAGATCGTTGAGTGAGAACTCGCCTTCCGGTGTGTTGTGTGAAGCACCGATCATACCGTTGATTATCGTAGGATAAACATAGTCATAGTTTGGTTTTATTGTTTCCGCAACTTCCGGAGGAACGTCATCGACCTTGTTTCCCTTGTAGTCGTAGATACTGTCTACAAGGTGCGGCTTGTAACGCACGCCGTGGTTGGCGATGGTCGAAGCAGCTACTGCCATCTGAAGCGGGGTAACTCTTGTTTCTTCCTGTCCGATGGCCGCCTGAAGAAGACCGCCTGAATACCATTCAACGCCAAGCATTGCACTTGTTTCCGGTCCGGCGATATAACCTTCGGAATCACCGCTTTCAAGACCGAGCTGTGTGCCGAGTCCGTAGAGGTGAGCGTATTCGATTATCTTGTCTATTCCAAGAAGACGTGACAGCTCATAGAAATAGATGTTGCATGATACCCTGATGGCTTCTGTTGCCGCGATATTTTCATGGAATCCGGTACATTCTACTGTATGTTCGTAGAACTGATAGTATCTGCCGCAGTAGAAAGTTGAATTTGGTGTGACTTCGCCCTCATTGAGTCCGGCTGTTGCCGTTACAGTCTTGAATGTTGAACCCGGACGGTAGATGCCGTCTGTTGCACGGTCCACAAGGGGAGTGCCTTCACGGTTTAAGACTTCAGAGTAGTTCTCTATGTAGTCGTCCAGCCTGTATGTCGGTGCTGTTGCAAGAGCGAGCACGTCATTGTCCTTTGCGTCGAGCACTACAATGGCTCCCTTGCTTATACCGAAACATTCCTCGTCGTTTTCGTTGAGGTAAGTCATGAAGTCTTCGAGTATTTTCTGAACGTCACGCTGGAAACCTGAGTCGATTGTAAGGTGTACAGTATTTCCCGGTACCGCTGGCACAGTTACCTCTGATGAGATTACACCGTTGTTCTGTACGGTGATCTCGCGGATTCCGTTTTTGCCGCGGAGCACATCTTCCATGCCTTTTTCTATGCCGCTTTTGCCCACATAGTCATTCATGAAATAACCCTTGTTTCTGAGCTCTTCATATTCCTCGGCGTAGATCGGTCCGACTGTTCCTATCTCATGAGGGATAACGTCAACAACAGGATTGGTTCTTATGGCATCTTCGAGTATTTCGACGCCCGGAATCTCCGGACCCATTTCCTTTATTTTGGTTACTGAGCTTATGTCGATATCTTCGCAGAGCGTGAAAATGTTGCTGAGTGAGAAATCGCGGCGCTTCATTTCGTAGCGCAGACCGGCGATTATTCTTTTTTCCCTGTCGCTGTAGCTCTCGTCGATGTCGTAGTCCACGATGAATTTGTCCATGCAGTTTTCAGCAGTCGCATAGACGTTTACACCCAGCGAGGATTTGAGATATGACAGATCATCTTCGTCATCCGTAGTGAATTCAAACGGAGCCTCAGCTGTCATAGGAAGTGTATCGTAATATCTGTAGCCTTCACGGGTCAGAAAATCAGCGATCCTGAGAATTACCTCGTTTGCTTCACGGTTATCCTCAGGAAATGTCGATTTCTGTATTATTACATTGAATCCCAGTTTGTTTTCAACTATCGGAACACCGCGGACGTCCTTTATCTCTCCGCGGGTCGCATGAAGCGTCTGTTCCTCAGTGTAGTAACTGGGTTTGTCCGCCGTGTAGACCTCATGATCAACGATCTGTATCTTCATGAGCTTTATGCCTGCTCCGGCAGATATCGTCAGGACTCCGCAGATTACCAGTGCGGCCCTGATTTTTTCTGTGATAGCATTCATGTGATCAGTCCTTTATAAGAGCCTGATTGTTCTCCGGCTCATATCGCTTTCTCAGTGTAAGGAGCTTTCTGAGCTTCCTTATGGCAGGGTAAACTGCGATCATCGAAACTACTGTAAGGATAAATTCCGGAAGAATGTATTCCGTAAGAAGTATCTGTTCGCTGTCGTATCCCCAGATCATATAGGAGAAGAAATACTTGAATGAAAAATGTATCGCTGAATAGAGGATCATTATCACTGAAAAGTTCAGAAGTATCTGCCTTAAAAGACGTGTGAAAAGAAGTGAGGTGCAGACACATCCGAAAATAAGTATTATCGCTCCCGAACCGATAAGGTCGCCCATGGCAAGGTCGCTTAAAAAGCCGCATACAAAACCTATCACTGCACTGACAAGAGCGTCTTCATCCATGGATATGCAGAGTGCAACCGGGATGAGTATGTTAGGTTTTATAAAGCTGCCGGTGGTCATGAAAATGAAGGCAAACCAGATAATCACGGAAAACACCAGCCAGCGGATAACGGCAAATTTGCGCTTCTTCCTGGAGGAGATCATCCTAATTCCCATCTGATTCACCTTTTTCTTCAGAACCTGTCATGCTCTGTCCGGCATTACTGTCCTGTGAATTTTCTTCGGCCTTTTTGTAATCATCTTCTGATTCGCCCTTGCCTTCGAAGTCTGTAACGACCATTACGCTTGAAAGCTTTCTTATGTCGGCGAAAGGAGTTACGGAAGCATAGTAGGATATACCGCTGTCTGCTGCACCTGTTTCCTTTACTGTGCCCACAAGATATCCGGCAGGGAAAAGACCGCTTGTACCTGTTGTGATTATTGTGTCACCGGCTTTGATCTTCGTATCCTTAGGAAGATAAATTATCTGGCTGAGACCGTCAGTGGCATATTTAATGTCACCTTCGAGTATACCGGTGTCGCCTTTGTTCTGAACCTTTATTCCCACGGACAGTTCCGGTGAAAGGATTGTCTTTACTGTGCAGTATTTTTCTGATAATTCAGATACTGCTCCTACAAGACCCGCTGATGTTACAACAGGGTCGCCGACAGATATTCCGTCGCGGCTTCCCTTGTCAATCATAAATGAACAGAACGGGTCGTTGGCATTGTAGGAAAGTACACGGCACGGAGGAGAGAGCACGTAGTCTGAGTGTCTCTGCTTTATGCCCATAAATTTTTTGAGTTCGTCGAGTTCTGCTCTGGTATTTTCATAGTCAACCAGTTCGTTTCTGAGACGGTTTATTTCATCCTGCAATTCAAGGTTTTCCTCATAGTACTTTTTTGAACTGAAGATGTACGATACTCCCTTGTCAAGTCCGTTGTATACTGCTGTTGAAGCATAGCGGAACGGCATGGCCAGTGTGTTGACAGCTTTCGAGCTTCCTACAGAATAGCCTGCCTGTGAAAGGGAATAAAGCATTATGCCTATTGCAAGCGCAATAATACACAATATCAGTTTGAACTTAATGCTTCTGAAAAAATCTCGCATTTTTTACTCCGATCAATAGTATTTTGGTCCGTATTCGCTGAGCGCGTCCTCATACTTCTGGTAGTTTTCAATAACTCTTCCTGTGCCCTCGGCAACACAGTCCAGCGGATATTCAGCGATGTACACAGGCATTCCTGTTTCGCTGTTTATAAGGGTATCCAGTCCCTTTAAGAGTGCGCCGCCTCCGCAGAGCGTTATGCCCTGTTCGATGATGTCAGCTGCAAGCTCCGGAGGTGTCTTTTCAAGTGTGACCTTTACAGCGTCGATTATCTTTGAAAGCGGATCCGAAAGAGCTTCTCTTATATCGTCTGAGGTTACGGTTATGTTTTCAGGGAGACCGTTGATAAGGTTTCGTCCCCTGATGGTCATTTTTTCAACTGCATCACCTGCAAAGGCTGAACCGATCTTAAGTTTGATCTCTTCAGCAGTTCTTTCGCCGATGAGCATGTTGAATTTTCTTCTTATGTATCCGACAATAGCATTGTCAAGTTCGTCGCCGGCTATTCTTATGGAACGGGATGTTACTATGCCGCCCATCGAGATAACAGCGACCTCACTCGTTCCGCCGCCAATGTCAACGATCATGTTGCCAACCGGTTCGGATACCGGAAGACCTGCGCCGATAGCAGCTGCCATCGGTTCTTCTATTATGTAGACCTTTTTAGCTCCGGCAAGCTCAGCGGCGTCCTTGACCGCTCTTCTTTCAACCGGTGTTACACCGGACGGAATACATACAGTAACTCTTGCCTTTGAAAAAGGTTTTCCTTTTAAAGCTTTTTTAATAAACTGTGCAAGCATTGTAGTGGTTATGTCAAAGTCGGCGATTACACCGTTTTTCAGCGGCCTTACCGCAACAATGGAACCCGGTGTTTTTCCTATGATCTCCTTGGCTTCCTTTCCTACATAGCTTGCGCTTTCATCCTTGGTATTAACGGCAACGACAGAAGGTTCGCGTATGATTATGCCCTTGCCTTTCATATATATAAGTGTATTGGCAGTGCCCAGATCTATACCAATGTCTTTTGTAAACATCTATCATTCTCCTCTTGAACTTAAGCTGATAAATCGTGTGTGTGGATATTTTTATGGTTTTTTAAGTAATATAGTGCTGTGACAATAGGGTGTGATCAGTCGATGAACTTTGAAAAAACTGCGTAGACAGCTACAGAACCTATAAGACACAGGATCTGAGCTATGCTGATGTTGAATGTAAATCCTAATGAGAGAGTAATGATAATAAGGTTGAGGGTGATCGGTACGTCATGACCGAACCCGAATGATGCTGTGTAGGAGAGAATGCCGCTGCTTGTGTGTTCACCGACATATGCGCCTACGATCAGGGCACTTACAATAAGAATGAGAAATACAAAACCTTTTTTTGTCATTTTCATTAACTCGTATATCCTTTCTGAAAATTTGAAGGAGATGCTGATCACTGCTGCAGTACCTGTAAAATCCGGTGCTGTTTCGTATCAGTGTCCTTTATTTTATTCCGCGGAAGTAAAGTCCTCTGGTGATACCCTGAGGGGCTGCCTGGGATCTTTCAGCGTAATCTGAAAATATCTTTTTTATTTCTTTTTCACTTTCGTCAGTAAAGAAAAGTGTGATAAAGTCCAGTTTCTCATAAGTTTCAGGTTTGTCTGCAAGATATATTGCTTCTGAATTGAAAACCTCCGCACTGCCTTCGCGGCACATTACCCTGAAACGTCTGCCTGTGCGGTCAGTGATAGAATGACGGCATTTTCCGCATCCGACTGAGTTCTTTACAGGACAGTTTACAGTAAGCATGAGCGGGACCTTTCCGTACGCGATTATACCTGTTTCAGAAGAACATGATATGTTTCCGGCCTGAACCGCTTTCAGTTCGAAGGAAAGCGTAAGATCCTTTAAACCGTGGTTTGCAAGCTCTTCTGCTGAAAACCGGTTGGTAACGTTAAGCCCGAAATCGCCGTGAAGGACGAATCCAAGCTCTTTTCCCGTGCTTAGATATGCTGCGTTAGTGCACATGAGATGTCTGAATCCGAGATCCAGAATGTACTTAAGTTCTTTTTTCAGTTTCTCTTCGTCATAAATGAAGCGCGGAGGCTCGGCAATTATCTTTTCCTTGCAGGATCCGAGCTTATCTGCGCTTTTTATTATTTCTCCGAGAGGAAGTATGATATATTCTGCATTTGTCAGATCATGGGCTGTCACTGATGAAGCCTTTTCCAGACGCACGCGTATGGCAGGGAGCGATTTACGCTGCCTGCGTTCTCCGGCACTGGTTTCAGTGCTGAAATCTGTGTTTGTCTGGTATGGGTTTCTTTCCTCACGCATGCTGTACAGCTTATCCACGGCTTCGCGTCTTAACTGATTGAGTAATGAAGCCGGTACGGAAAGGCCTTCTCCGACAGTTATTGTGTTTCTGCCGCCGGTGTAAACTGTATCACCGAGTTTTGAAAGCTGTTTCTGTACATCTTCTTCGGTAACGGCTCTGTTTACGGCTGTTTCAGGCTCTGAGCCCGTAACCGTGCATGTAAAGCCGTCAGCGTCTGATGCGGTTATTGTTACCGGACTGCCCTTTTTGATCGTTACGTCAAAATCAAGTGAGGAAATTTTACGTTCCTTTCTGTAAAGCTGACGCAGGTCAGGCAGAACGGATGAAGATGATAAAACGTCATCTTTGTCACGCATTCCGAACATGTTTTTTCTGCATCCTGTGAAATAACCGTCTGTAAAGCCGTTTCTTGAAAAAACAGCCTTCAGCATTTCAGTGTCCGGCGTACCGCCGTCAAGTGCGGTCCTGTACGCAGTTACAGCAGCTGCAACATATTCAGGGCGCTTCATCCTGCCTTCGATTTTTAAGGAGGTCACGCCGAGTTTTTTTATCTCGTCAATGTGTCCGATAAGGGAAAGATCTTTCAGTGAGAGGCAATGCTCGTCAGGATGTCCGACAGGTGAAAACGGAAGACGGCAGCTCTGTGCGCACAAGCCTCTGTTAGCGCTCCTGGAGCCTATCATCGCGGACATATAACACTGTCCTGAGACCGACATGCACAGAGCTCCGTGAATGAAGATCTCTGTTTCGAGTCCCTGCGATGTTATTTCGGATATCATCTGTCTGCTTGCTTCCCTTGATATGACTACTCTTGAAAATCCGAGGTCTTTTGCAAATTTCGCGCCTCCGGGAGTATGGACTGTCATCTGGGTGGATGCGTGTAACGGAATGTCAGGCACAGTATTTCTTATGATGTATGCTGCACCCGGATCCTGTACGATAAAGGCATCCGGTGAAATTTCCGCGTATTTTCTGATCTCGCGGATGAATTCGTCAGTCTGACTGTCTGTTATAACTGTATTTACTGCAATGTGGAGTGCTGCGCCGTACCTGTGGCACAGTCTGGCTGCTTCCTTCATTTCAGTAATGTCGAAGTTTGAGGCGTTCTGTCTTGCGGAAAAACTTTTTCCGCCGATGTATACGGCATCAGCACCGCAGCGAAGTGCGGCGACAAGTGATTCTGTATTTCCCGCCGGAGCAAGTAATTCCATAGCTTTAAAACCTTATTTTCCGGATTTTTTCTCGAGTTCTGCTATCCTGTTTTTAAGCAGTTCAACTTCGCGCAATGCACTGTCGCGTTCAAGGCGAGCCCTTGAAGCTTCATCTGCATAATCCTTGAGCTGTAAACGAAGGTTGTCATTGTCTTCGTTGCAGCGATTCATTTCGTCGAGTGTTGAAAGTGCTATCATAACAGATGCGGAGTAGACCGACTGGTTCACATTAACGCCTACAAGCTCAGCAATGTTCTTTTCAAGCTTTCTTGCAAGGTTGTAAACATAGGTTGGTTCCTCGTCAGTGCGGATAGTATACTCTTTGCCGCATATTACTACCTTTACTCTGTTCATCTGGCATATTTCCTTTCTGATAAAATGTAAAAAAATATGAAGGCCGAAAAAGCCTACATAATTATTATAATATATTTTTCCGGTGTTGCATAGACCCCCGCGCAAATTTTTTTGCTAATTTTTCGGCCTGTATAATGGGCGTTTTTATGCATAAGTGTGTAGAGAAAAAAAGAACCACAGTGCAGCAGAGAAAGAAAATGCACTGTGGTTATCGGTTATTATATTTTATGCTTTAACACGGTCAGATTATACACACTTTAATTTAAATATTATCCCGAAGGTAAACACTTTTTAGCAGAGATAAGTGTTTGCCATGGGGTTCAGGGAACGCAATGCTTAAAAGCAATTGCGGGAGAAACAGATGAATTAATCTTCTGTTATAACTACTTCTGCAACTTCTTCAGCAGCTGCATCAGCAAGTAAGCCCTTGAGAGATACAAGGTCATTTGCATCGATAACGCCGTCAGCGAGAACTTCCTTTACGAGAGCCTTGATCTGCGGCTTTTCAAGGTTTCTGATAAGCGGAATAGCGATTGTTGTGATGTCAACGAGCTCTTCGTCGCTGAGGTTTTCAGTAGCTGGTAAAACTGTATCAACTGCGAGATTTACAAGGTCATCTATCTTGTGGCAGTGAGCGAGCTTGTCAGGTTTTGGAAGATCCTCTGGCTTTGGAGGTTCAGGCTTTTCACCGTCTTCGAGTACCGGAGGTACTGGAGGAACCGGCTTGTTTGCTTCACGTTCAGCCTTTTCAGCTTCGCGCTTAGCGTCTTCTTCAGCCTTCTTAGCTTCTCTTTCAGCTCTCTTTTCAGCTTCCTTGGCTTCTCTTTCAGCCTTCTTAGCTTCACGTTCAGCCTTCAGTTCAGCTTCCTTAGCTTCTCTTTCAGCCTTCTTTGCTTCTCTTTCAGCTGCCTTTTCTTCTTCTGTCTTAGCGTCTTCTTCAGCCTTCTTAGCTTCGCGTTCAGCCTTCAGTTCAGCTTCCTTAGCTTCTCTTTCAGCTTTCTTCTCAGCTTCCTTAGCTTCACGTTCAGCCTTTTCAGCTTCGCGCTTAGCTTCATCTTCAGCTCTCTTAGCTTCTCTTTCAGCCTTCTTCTCAGCTTCCTTAGCTTCACGCTCAGCCTTTTCAGCTTCACGCTTAGCATCGTCTTCAGCCTTCTTAGCTTCTCTTTCAGCCTTTCTTGCTGCTTCTTCTTCCTCGTTAACTACAGGAGGCTTCGGAGCTTCAGGTGCTTCAGGTGCTTCAGGTGCCTCAGGAGCAACGATTACAGGAGCTTCAGCAGCAGCTTCTTCAGTTTCAGCAGCTGATACGAATGTTGATGCGCTTGTTGCGAGCATTGAGATTGCTGAGATACCAGCGATGATCTTATTGATTTTCATAGTAATTCCTGTCCCGTGAAACAAACGGAACAGACCTCCCTTCAGAATAGATCTCAGGAAACGCTGATTTAAAGATCAGCGTCCTTATAAACGTGTTTGGGTTTTGTAAGTGTAAAAAGAAATTTTTTTGAGTAAAAATGACTGGCATAAACCATTTTTTATAGATACCAAACTGCAGTTTTTGTTTTCTATGTTAATTAGATGCACCGGTTCCGCAAAAGGTTCCCGGAAAATAAAAAAATATTTTATAAATTTTTAATTTTTTTGTGACAAAGATCTGATGACAGGTTTTATACTATATTAGCAGCTTAAGAAAATACGCATGAATTTCGTAACGTACAAATTTTTTCGGAAACCGGGAACCTTTTTACTTTCACGTGCATCTAATTAGTGATGTATTGACAGACCCTTATTTCGAATGTACAATAAACATATCGGATTTACGACCAGAGGGGATACTATTATATGAATTCAAAAGAACAGTTCGGTCAGCTGGTTATGAAATATAAAGACTCGCTATTCTTTACGGCAAAGTCAATACTGCGGAATGACACTGATGCGGAAGATGCCGTGTGCAGTGCGATAATGAAAGCTTTTGAAAATTTCAGTCAGCTGCGTGAACAACAATATTTCAAATCGTGGATAACCCGTATCGTTATCAACGAAGCATACAGTATATGCAGAAAAAATAAAAATCTTCAGCCAATTGAAGAAATGACCTCGGAACCGTCCTACAGTGACTACCACGATGAAATGTGGGAGATAGTCAATACTCTTGAAGAAGAGTTCAGAACGGTAATTATAATGTTCTATTATAATGACATTCCGGTAAACCAGATCGCGGAATATCTTGACATCGCCCCCGGAACGGTGAAGTCAAGGCTTAACCGGGGCCGAAAAAAACTAAAGGAACTGATTACATTATAGAAAGGTGTGAAATGTTATGAGCAATGATATGCTGAAAGAAAGTATTAAAAATAAAAAGAATCTTATTCCTGATGACTATGACAGCAGGCTCAGAACGCTTCTGGCTTCTCTTCCGGATGAACCACCTGTATCAGATCCTGAAAAAGCTGAAGTTATAACTGAGATTATAAAACGTCCTGCACGTTTCAATATTCGTCCGCTTATATCTGCTGCAGCAGTTTTTGCTGTTGCTGCTGTCGGACTATGGACCATAAGAAATGAAGTACAGAATGCCTTTGACGGAACACACGATGAACAGCATTCATATGTAACAACAACAGTTTCACAGACTACGGCTGCAGAAACTACAGTAACAGATACAACAGAAGAACCTGAGGTGACTTCAGTTTCCTCAGAAACTGAAGCTCCTGCCGAAACAGCGGCTGATGCTGTAACTGAAAAGAATAATGACGGCAGACAGACGCCTTCTGAAGAAAGCGCACCTGCTCCTGTGAATTCACCGGCTGTACCGGAATCGCGTGGAGCACAGGAAGGACCTGCTGCACTTCCGTCAGCAGGAGCGGATGCTCCTTCGGCAGAACCGCAGCATCCTGACAAGCCGTCCGAACCGGCTGTGCCGTCACATCCTGCCGACCCGACTCACCCGGCAGAGCCGGCACTTCCGGCCGACCCGACTCATCCTGCAGCGCCTTCTCATCCTGCTGAACCGGTTCAGCCGACAGAAGAACCTGAAAAGCCTGATCCTCCTTTCGCACCGTCACACCCTGCTCATCCGGGACGTGATGATGACGATGAAGATGAAGATCTGAAGAAGAAAGTTGAGGAAAAAATAAAAGAAGCCGAAGAGAAACAGCGTGAAAATCAGGAGAGGATAAAGGAAGAGCAGAGCAGAAGAGCAGAAGAACTCGAAAAGAGAAAAGAAGCTGCCGAAGCGTTTAAAAATGAAAATGCATTTGCTCCGCTCCCTCATGAGAACGAAGGAAAACTTCTCAGGTAATACTGCGAAAATATAAACTCAGAAAAGGACACGTTCTGTATGTGAAACGTGTCTTTTTCTTTGCTTTTACGGAGGAGAATCTGAACTTTGGACAGTTAATGACCAGTGCAGTTATGCATGTTTAACTAAATTGCGAAATGTGGTTGACATGAGCAGCATCCTTTGATATACTATTAAAGGCTCTATTGCTTTAAACCATTAAAGTTTGACATCAGCTTTAACGATTTAAAGCGGTGACGGAAATAAATAACCAGGAGGTATATGCAATGATAATTGCAATTCTGATACTCTACGTGCTGATGATGATCGGCATTGGCGTATCAACACACAGTAAAAGTTCGTCGATCGACGGATTTATTCTCGGAGGAAGAAACGTAGGCTCATGGCTTACCGCTTTCGCCTTCGGTACATCTTATTTTTCAGCGGTCGTTTTCGTAGGATATGCCGGCCAGTTCGGATGGAACTACGGTATGTCAGCTTCATGGATCGGTATAGGAAACGCCGTTATCGGAAGCGCGCTTGCGTGGATCGTTCTCGGAAGAAGAACAAGAACTATGACAAAGCATCTTGAAGCTTCCACAATGCCTGAATTCTTCGAAAAAAGATTCAAATCAAAGGGCATCAAGACAGCAGCTGCGGTAATAATCTTTATTTTCCTTATTCCGTATACTGCATCTGTTTACAACGGCCTTTCAAGACTCTTCTCAATGGCATTCAACATTGACTATTCAGTCTGCATCATTGCCATGGCTCTTCTTACAGCCGTTTACGTTATCCTCGGCGGATATGCAGCAACAGCTATCAACGACTTCGTTCAGGGTATCATCATGCTCGGCGGCATTATTGCTGTTATTCTTTTCGCACTCAACGAAAAGGGTGGTTTCTCATCAGTTCTCACACAGCTCGGTGAGATCGAAGCCGGTGTTCCGAAAAACACACTCAACTCATGCTTCGGCCCTGACCCGATCAACCTTTTCGGTGTTGTAATACTCACTTCACTCGGTACATGGGGACTTCCTCAGATGGTTCACAAATTCTACGCTATCAAGAGCGAAGATGCGATCAAAAAGGGAACTATCATTTCCACTGTCTTCGCTGTAGTCGTAGCAGGCGGTTCATATTTCCTCGGCGGCCTCGGCCGTGTTTACTGCACAGCTGACAATACAGACGGAAGCGGCAGAACATTCATCGAAAAGCTCGCCAACGGAAAGCTCGACTTCGACGCTATCGTACCAAGCCTTCTTCAGTCGTGTCTCCCTGACATCATGATCGGTCTCGTTGTTGTGCTCGTTCTCTCAGCATCAATGTCAACACTTTCTTCACTCGTTCTCACATCAAGCTCAACAGTAACAATCGACCTTATCCGTCCTCTTACAAAGGGTAAGATGAATGAAAAGAAGGAAGTTCTCACAATGAGAGTTTTCATCGCAGTATTCCTTCTTATCTCAGTTATCATCGCGCTTAACAAGAACGCATACATCTCAACACTCATGTCCATCTCATGGGGAGCTCTTGCCGGTGCCTTCCTTGCACCTTTCATGTACGGACTTTACAGCAAAAAGGTTACCAGAGCAGCTGTTATCGCAAGCTTCGTTTCCGGTGTAGGCATCACAGTTGTTCACATGTTCATCTTCAGCCTCGGCTTCTTCCCTGAAGCAACAAAGGCTGCAGCATCACTCAAACTCAACATGGCATCACCTATCAACGCCGGTGCTATCGCAATGATCGCAGGTCTTATCATCGTTCCGATAGTAAGCAGCTTCACAAAGAATTCAGATCAGGCTGAACTTGACAAGGCTTTTGAATGCTATAACAAGTGATCACGAAAAAACTGATCAGTGACTTCTGATACAGATTTACTTTATACAAAACGGGGTCGTTCATATCCGGAACGGCCCTTTTTTTATCAGCTTTTACTGTATTTTTATATATAAACACGCAAAAGCATTTCATAAAATATGTACATTCAGTACTGTTGAAACAGTGCGTTTTGTATGGTATAATTAATTATATAGCACAAAACGCTGATTTATTCAAAAATCAGCGTGGGGACCGGGGCGAAGCCACGGAATCTATCCCCATCCACAGATCCGGCGAAGCCGGATCTGTGGCTTGATCTTTTTTCAGAAAATAATATTCTTAAGGTGAAAGGGAAAGAATTGATGTTGACTGATATCGAAATCGCTCAGGGAGCAAAAATGAAAAAAATCACAGAGATCGCGGCCGGACTTGGCATCAGTGATGATGAACTTGAACAGTACGGTCAGTACAAGGCTAAGCTTTCAGAATCGATCTACAAGAAGCACGAAAACGATCCTGACGGCAGGTTGATCCTCGTTACTGCTATCAATCCGACACCTGCAGGTGAAGGAAAGACCACAGTAAGTGTAGGCCTTGCACAGGCGATGGCGAAAACAGGCAGAAAAGCTATGCTTGCACTCCGCGAACCTTCACTTGGTCCTGTATTCGGTATCAAGGGCGGTGCAGCCGGCGGCGGATATTCACAGGTAGTACCTATGGAGGACATCAACCTTCACTTTACCGGTGACATGCACGCTATCACAGCAGCCAATAACCTTATCAGCGCTATGATCGATAATCATATTCATCAGGGAAATGAACTGAAGATCGACTGCAGAAGGATAATCTTCAAGCGCTGCCTCGACATGAACGACAGAGCTCTCAGAAATACAGTTGTCGGACTCGGCGGAAAGATCAACGGTTTCCCTCGTGAAGATGGTTTCCAGATCACTGTTGCTTCTGAAGTTATGGCAATTCTCTGCCTCGCATCTTCGCTCGATGACCTTAAGAAAAGAATAGGAAATATACTCGTTGCATATGACCTCGACGGAAATCCGGTTTTTGCACGTCAGCTCGGCGTTCAGGGTGCAGCAACTGCGCTTCTCAAAGATGCACTTAAGCCTAACCTCGTTCAGACACTTGAAAACAATCCTGTTTTCATCCACGGCGGTCCTTTTGCTAACATCGCTCACGGATGCAATTCGATACGTGCTACAAAGCTTGCCTTAAAGCTCGGTGACTACTGCATTACTGAAGCAGGATTCGGTTCTGATCTCGGCGCTGAAAAGTTCTTTGACATCAAGTGCCGTTTTGCCGGAATAAAGCCGTCATGCGTTGTAATGGTCGCAACTATCCGCGCTCTCAAGTACAACGGCGGAGTACCTAAGACAGAACTTACAGCTGAAAATGTTGAAGCTCTGAAAAAGGGTATCGTAAACTTAAAAACTCACATTGAAAACATGAAGAAGTTCGGCGTTCCTGTTGTTGTTGCCATCAACCGTTTCCACACAGACACTGACGCTGAAATAGCTGTTATAGAAGAAGTATGCCGCGAAATGAACGTAGAAGTATCTCTCACTGAGATCTTCGCAAAGGGCGGCGAAGGCGGAAAGGATCTTGCCGATAAGGTTTGCAGCACTATCGAAAAGGCTGAAAAGAACGGTGAGATAAACTTTGCACCTATTTATGATGAAAAGCTTCCTGTCAAGGAAAAGCTTGATATCATCGCACGTGAGATCTACCGTGCAGACGGTGTTATCTTTACTGCACAGGCAGAAAAATCTCTCAAGGAGATCGAAAAGCTTGGATTTGCAGACATTCCGGTGTGCGTAGCCAAGACACAGTATTCACTTTCAGATGATCCGGCTCTCCTTGGGAAACCGGAAAACTTTAAGATCACAGTTCGTGACATTAAGGTGTCAGCAGGTGCAGGATTTATCGTTGCCTACACAGGCGACATCATGACTATGCCGGGACTCCCTAAGCAGCCGGCAGCACTGAGGATCGACTGCGACAACGACGGAAACATTACAGGACTTTTCTGATATGATAAAGTTTGAAACTCATTCTCCGGAGGAGACTATAGAGCTTGCTTCGAAAATAGGTGCTCTTCTCCGTCCGGGAGATATAATAGCCTTTAAGGGCGGGCTCGGTGCAGGAAAGACTACTTTCACAAGAGGACTTGCGATCGGTGCAGGTCTTGACGATGAAGTTGCTTCTCCTACTTTTGCCCTAGTAAACGAATATCACGGTGCTCTCGATATTTATCATTTTGATATGTACCGTATCGAAGGCCCTGATGATCTTGAAACTACAGGATTTTTCGATTACCCGATGGAAGACAGCGTTTTCGTTATCGAGTGGTCGGAAAACATCATCGATGCACTTCCTGAAAAGCTTATTTCGATCGAGATAATACGCACCGGTGACGAGTCACGCGAAATAATCATCGAAGGAGACGATCGGTTTGCAGATATTAGGAATTGACACATCGGGAAAGAACGCTTCAGTTGCCGTATGGAATGACGGTGAACTCAGAGCTCAGTATTTCGTGCAGACCAGAATGACTCACTCACAGGTGATACTTCCGCTGTGTGAGAAAATGCTTGCAGATCTCGGAATCGGTGTAAAGGATATCGACAGATTTGCCGTTGCAGCTGGTCCGGGTTCCTACACAGGACTCAGAATAGGTATTTCAGCTGTCAAGGCACTCGCCTTTGGGCTCGGTAAAAAGTGTAACGGTATTTCAACGCTTGAAGCTATCGCCTATAATTTTGCAGGTGCAGCTGACTGCTATGTATGTTCGGTTATGAAAGCGAGACTTGACATACTTTACTGCGCTGTTTTCAGAGTTAGCGGAAATGAAGTATCCTGCGTTATGGAAGATACCATGATGACAAAGGCTGAACTTTCCGAAAAACTAAAGGCTTTTGAAGGAAAGATAATAGTCGCAGGTGATGCCGCATCTGATTTTGTATCATCCGTTTCCGATAAACATATAGTTCTCGCTCCGGCACATCTGAGAAGCCAGCTTGCTTCAGGAATATGCATGAGTGCAGCGGATAAGGAAGGCCAAGATCCTGATGAGATCGATGCACTTTATATGCAGATCACAAAGGCTGAAAAGGATCTGCTTGAAAAAGGCTAAGGAAACGCTGATTTATTCATAAATCAGCGTGGGGGAACGGGGCGAAGCCCCGCGTACCCTCCTCCGGCAATCCGGCGCAGCCGGATTGCCGACTGAATCAGAGCTTTTCTGAAAAAAGTTGTTGATTTTTTATAGAATTAGTGCTATAATTTAATCATATTTTCTATTGTCCGCAGTTTACAGCCAGGCTGTATCTGGGGACGTATATTTTTTATGAAAACGGAGGAACTACGATGATAGCAATAGGATGCGATCATGCAGCTGTAGATCTTAAAAATGAGATAGTTAATTTTCTTAAGGAAAAGAACATAGATGTTACTGACTGCGGCATACAGGCCGGAGAAAAATGTGATTATCCTGATATGGCTGAAAAGGTATGCGGAATGATCACTTCAGGCAAGGCAGAAAAGGGAATTTTAGTGTGTGGCACAGGTATCGGAATGTCGATAGCAGCAAATAAGATAAAGGGCATCCGTGCAGCATGCTGTTCAGATCATTTCTCTGCTAAGTACACAAGACTCCATAACGATGCAAACGTACTCTGCATGGGTGCGAGAGTTATCGGACCTGGTCTTGCGCTTGAACTTACAGATCTTTTCATAAACACTGAGTTTGAAGGCGGCCGTCATCAGAGACGAGTTGACCTTATAACAAAGCTCGAAGAAAAGTAATTTTCACTATTTTATCAAAAGAATATTTACAGTCTTTCACGACTGTCTGATAAACTAAATTCTAAATACAAAGGAGGAAAAGCTGCCATGTATAAAAACGTAAAAATAATCGAACATCCACTTGTACAGCACAAACTTTCACTTCTCAGAGACAAAACTACAGGTTCCAAGGAATTCAGGGAACTCATTGCGGAAACTGCAACACTTATGTGTTACGAAGCTACAAGAGATCTTCCTCTTAAGGAAGTTGAGATCTCAACTCCTCTTGCAACATCAAAGTCAAAGATAATCTCAGGACGTAAGCTCGCCTTCATCCCGATTCTCAGAGCAGGTCTCGGAATGGCTGAAGGTGCTATGTCTCTCGTTCCTGCAGCCAAGATAGGTCACATAGGTACATTCCGTAATCCGGAAACACTTGAATCTGTTCTTTACTACAGCAAGCTTCCGGAAGATATCAACGAACGTGATGCGATCATTCTTGATCCTATGCTTGCAACAGGTGCTTCAGCGTGCGTAGCGATAGACGAACTTAAGAAGAAGGATGCAAAGAGCATAAAGCTTATGTGTATCATCGCTTCACCGGAAGGACTTGAAAAGGTAGCAACACTTCACCCTGAAGTTGAGATCTACTGCTGTGCAGTGGACGAGCGCCTTGATGAACACAAGTACATCATTCCTGGTCTCGGCGACGCAGGCGACCGTATTTTCGGTACAAGATGATCATAAACCAGTAAATGCAGAACGTTCGGCAGACCCATGTCCGCCGGACGTTTTTGATTATAGCAAACGAAAAAACAGATTTTTCGTTTGTTTAAAAAAGGAGAGAAAAATATGGATGAGAAAATAGCAACATTACAAAGATGGATCGATGAATCAGAAAACACAGTATTTTTCGGCGGTGCCGGAGTTTCAACGGAAAGCGGTATCCCTGACTTCAGAAGTGTTGACGGTCTTTACAATCAGAAATACGATTATCCGCCGGAGGAGATAATAAGCCATGAATTCTTCTATGCGAAGACGGAGGAATTCTACAGATTTTACCGTGACAAGCTCCTTGCACCAGGAGTAAAACCGAACAAAGCTCACCTTAAACTTGCTGAACTCGAAGCAGCAGGGAAGCTTAGTGCTGTAATCACGCAGAACATTGACGGTCTCCACCAGATGGCCGGAAGCAAAAAGGTTTTCGAACTCCACGGAGCGGTAAGCAGAAATTTCTGTCTCGAATGCGGAAAAAGATATGACGCTGATTACATAATGGAGCACACACCGGTACCGAAATGCAGCTGCGGCGGACTTATCAAGCCTGACGTTGTCCTCTACAACGAAGGTCTTGATGACAACATAGTAAGCGGTGCGGTAAAGGCGATTGCTTCGGCTTCACTTCTTATAGTCGGAGGAACTTCTCTTGTAGTGTATCCGGCGGCAGGTCTTCTCCGCTACTTTGCCGGAAGCCACATAGTTCTTATAAACAAATCGGCAACTTCATTTGACAAAAACTGCGACCTGGTTTTCAACGATTCCATCGGCGCAGTTCTTGACCAGATCAAAGCATGATAAGGAAATATGATATGGACACATCTAAAAAATATAAGTTGCTGAGAAATCTGATAATAATAAGCTTTTTTGTAGAGATAGTATTTTTTTTGTGGACAGTGTAGGACTTTTTTATCTTATGGATAAGGTGTATTTTCCTTATTTGTATTTTATAGTGGCTCCAACACCGTCATTATTGCTTGCAATTTTTGCAGTGGTATGCACAAAGTATTTTTTTAATGCGAAGAAGTCTGTGACTGAACCAAAGAAACCGGCATTATTGTTTGTGTTTTCGCTGCTGATGGTCTTTTTTCACGTAGCAGGTCATTTTGCAACGATTTGTGTTTCGATAGTCACTTATGGTTCCAGATTCTGAAATGTCAGAACAGATCCAGCATACAGTCGAGATATATCTCTTCACGGACGATGAGCTGGTATTCCGGTTTGGTGAGATAATAAAGGAGAAATTCGAGATTTACGGCACTTCCAAGTCCTCTGCCTTCTATTTTGAAATTTGAAAAGCCGAGCGGCAGATAGGTGTTCAGTATGTCGTTGACGCCGATGAATCCAGGGTTTTTCATTGCTTTTGAGAAACGGTATCCGCCCTCACCGTCAGGTGCGGTGCAGATGTGGTCAGGACAATCTTCTCCGAGATTTTTACGGCTCACATTCTCATAGCAGGCTTTCCGGTCTTTGCAGTAAAACGAGCAGCATTCATTACACAGAAATTCAGTTTTGTCCTTCTGTTCTTCAGTGAGAGAGGCTAGTTTATCAAGCTGCTTGTTCAGCCTGAAATCAGGCACAACATATTTAAATTCATTCCGGTCTGTTTCCTTAACAAACTGATCAAAATCAGTCTGGACCTTTGTGGTCGAGGAAACGAAATAAAGACCGGGATACTTTTTTTTAATATGATCAAGCAAAAGATCCGAGTGGATTATAACACCATTCTGAACACCGCCGCTTTTCGCGAAAAGCTCACAGAGCGCATTACATTTTCTGTCGTCAAGATCTTCCGGTTTTAAAAGAGAATTGCTGAAAGTAAGCCTTGAAGATATTCCGTATTCGTTCATAAGTGCGAGTACATCTTCGGCGGCGCATTCACCGAAACCAGCACGACCGCCTCCCCATATGCAGTCAGCCGGAGTACCGTAGACAGATGCTATCTCGCACCATTCATAAAAATATTCCCGGTGCTTACGATAGAGCGGCAGGAACACACTGTAAAGATCATAAAATTCAAACAGCCCCGGAAGATGATAATAAGCTTTCTTTTGTGTTTCGTTATCCATAATGATCACCTTTGCAAATTATACAGCAGATCATTTTCATCGGCGAAGCAAATGATCTGCGACCTATCTGATCAGATTTAAGTATAACATATGAATAATGTGAAAACAATACAGAGTGATATTCCTAATCGACATAAGCACACAATCTGAGTAATTTTCAACAGTACAGGATTTGACTGCATTAAAGTTTAAAGCATAATAAATGCCTCAATGTTACATTTGTGTTTAATAGTGAGATGAATAAAAATACAATAAAAGTAATAGTACATTAATTGATCAATTGTTTAGTGTCTATTGATATTGAATCGTACAGGAAAGTAAAGGTTTACAGTTAACTCAAGTATGAAAATATAACGGTATTGTGCCTACTTGAAAAAGAACAATAATGTGCAAAACGATGAAATGTTTCTACTATTAAGAAAACAATCTATGAAGTATTGACATATGTTTTTAGCAATGCTATACTATACACATAGACAGAACGAAAATGTGTCGGTTCTGATTGATTGTGTAAAGTTAATAATTTGGCAAACCTGCTGAAAGGCTGGGACGCAAAACTGAGGGTCTAAATTCTTTGAAAGAATATGACAGCCAGTTGCTCGGTAAATAAAATCAAACAACTTCCAGAAGTTCACATATCATCTGGAAAAGCTGATACCGGAATAAGGGTATCAGCTTTTTTTATTTACCGGAAAAGGACGGATTTATTCAGGAGCTTAGACAGGAGGAATTGGTATGGTAAACAGCAGAAACACAAACAGGAAGTTTAAAGGATTTACACTTATTGAGCTGAGCGTTGTAATTACGATACTCGGTGTTCTTGCAGCGATCCTTGTACCGGCGATGATGGGCTGGGTCGAAAAGTCAAACAATGCGACTGATGCTGAAAACGCCAGAATCATCTGCAATGCAATACAGGCTGACTGTATCGAATCATGCGATTATGAATCATATACAAGGAGTCCGTGGTATGGCGGCGGTCAGAAAGATGACGATCACGGCTATGTTTACGTAGATAAGCGTGAAGTGCGATGCAGCAGCTATAAAGTAGCACAGCTTCTGGAGAAACAGGGATTCATAGCTTCAGCTGCAAAACCGGACAGAGTAGGAGGCGGAAGAACATATACGGTAGATGGCAAGGAAGAAGAAATAAAAGAATATGTGTACGTAGGTTCAAAGGCAAGCAGCATGCTTTGCAAATCCAAGAAAACATGGTACCGTTATCAGGTGAATATATTTGACCGCAACGGTACGATCGAATTTGCATACTCAGCACTTGCGAAGGATACGGAACATGATAATGATACGGACATGAGTTCAAAGACAAACAAGATCGATCGGATAGCTTCTGAAAATTTAGCTAAAAAAGCAGGTATGGGGTATGCGGACGAATATACATCAATAGGCCCTGAATATACAGGCTGATAAACGTTCACAACTCATTATACACACAAAAATCGTGTGGAACAAAGAAAAACTATATACTTCTTACAAAGTGAAAAAATAAATAAAATAAGTATTGACAGAGGTCTTCCTGCGTGATATAATAATAAAGCTGTCGCGCGAGGGAGACCTCAGAACGTTAGGACAGTAATATAAGTATCTTGAAAATTGAACAATGCACTAAATAAAACCCTTGAAGATTCTTTGAGAT
>JAFRUS010000063.1 GCA_017438745.1 Oscillospiraceae bacterium
AAAGGAAACCAATCAAATTCAAATTTATCTGGTTTCGGGGTTTAAAGTAAATCAGCTAAAACATCAGGGATTGAAAGCGATATCAGGGATAGAAAATGAATTCGGAGAACGAGATTTTTGCAAGGAGCACAACCTAAATACATGGAGGTATTATTATGGGAATGGTAGTTAGAACTAATATGGCAGCTTTAGGTGCCAACAACGCATTAGCAAACGCTTCTAAGGCTCAGCAATCAGGTATGCAGAAACTCTACACAGGTCTTAAGATCAACGCAGCCAAAGATGACGCTTCAGGTCTCGCAATCAGTGAGAAAATGAAGAATCAGATCAAGGCTCTTGATACAGCAAAGGACAACTGTGAAGACGGTTCAAATATGATCCAGACAGCTGAAGGTTACATGAAGGAAACTCATGATATTCTTACTAGAATGACTGAACTTGCTGAAAAGGCAGCCAACGGTGTTCTTAAGGATGAAGACAGAGATGCACTTCAGGATGAGATGAATCAGCTTTGCGGTGAAATTGACAGAATTGCAACTACAGCTAATTTTAACGGCAATAAGCTTCTTGATGGTTCACTCGGAAGTTCCGGTAAGGTAAAAGTCACATGTACATCTGGTAAAGGATTTGAAGTGACTAGTCCAGACGAAAACACCGGAAAATATGCAGGAGGTCAGGTAGCTACAAACGCTTCCTTAAAAGATGGAAAAACCTATCAGGTTACTACAGCTGATACTGCTGGTAATACTACTGATTTCAAAGCAATAAGCGGCATGAAAGTCAGAACAGTTAATGCTGCTGGTGCAGTTGATACAACCGAAACTGAAATAGCAGTTACAATTAATGTTCAGAAAGGCGATACAGTAACTTTTGATAGTAGCGGTGCAGGAACATCAGCTAATGGACTTACATTCAGTGGCGCAACTAAAGTCGCTGGTGATACTTTCACTTTCGATGGCGAAGGTTGGATGAATGCTGAAGGTCATAAATTAGTATCCACTGATGGTTCTTCACTTACAATGAAGCTTGATTCTGCAGCCAATACTGCAGGTGAGAAATTCGAATATGATGAAGTTGCAGCTAAACACCCTAGTGAAAAGAATGCTGGAATTAATCTTCAGATTGGTGAGTCTTCAACAAGCGCAGATAGACTTAATATTTCTATCAATAGTTTTAAATCTGACTCCTTATTTAAAGGCCTTGACGGATTAGTTAATACAACTAATGACGGAACAGATAAGAAGGCTACTGCGGCTGTTAAAATAGTATCAAACACTGATGTTTCTACTTATTCTGATGCAGTTTCTATAGATATCACTGATAAGGATGCGGCATCTGCAGCAGCAGACGCTATCCGTCAGATTTCCAACTACGTATCAGATGAAAGAGGTAAGCTTGGTGCTCAGCAAAACAGACTTGATCACACAATCAACAATCTCACAACAACATCTGAGAACACAACAGCAGCTAAGTCACGTATCCTTGATACAGACATGGCTAAGGAAATGATGGAATACACATCTAAGAATGTTATCGCTCAGGCTGCTCAGTCTATGCTTGCACAGGCTAACTCACAGCCGCCGAACGTTCTGTCACTCCTTCAGTAATTAACTGAGCTGAAAGCAATTATTAACTACTAAAGGCTTATGGGGATGAGCTTCTTTAAAAATTATGATTAATAGGGTCACCGCCGCCAGATTGCACTGTGTGTACATCTGGCGGCGGTGTTTTGTGTATATGGGTATAAAAAAAATGCCGCAAGGCTTACGGATGATTTGATCGTAAACCCTGCGGTTGTGTTTTTTTATTAAGTTGTTACGACGATTTTTTAGGAAGTACAAGTTCCTTATCAAGTGATGCGGCGATCTCAGTTAATTCCTCAAAAGTCTTGCCGGTGTATCTTTCTATTTCATCCAAAGGCTTTCCGTCCTGTATCATCATGACTGCGAGTCCTTTACTTAATTCTGCCTTGCCTTCTTTAATGCCTTCTTCTCTGCCCTTTGCTTCAGCTTCTTCAGTAAAAAGTATAATCCTTTCATTTAACATACGATCAGCTCCTTGCTTAATAATATCGTCTATATTGTTGTAAATGTGCTCTTTGATTTTACGGGTTATTTCCAGCATGAGTCTATATTCTTCACTCGTTACTCTTTCATCTTTCTTAAGCGAATCAAGAGTAGTGATGATATCATTGATCATCGTTTCAAAAGCATTGAGGAAATCTTTCTTATCATCTTCTGAGTACTGATTATAGTTCTTCGCCTGGCGGTAAAGTTTTATGATCTGAAAAGGAAGAAGTATTTCCATATCGTTTTCGACCAGTTCTTTTGGTGTGTATCCGAGAGCTCTTACTGAAGGAAGTGCGTACTCGATCTCGCGTTTATCAGGAAGAACTAGTGTGATGTACAGTTTATCCTTGGTTCGGTCAGGATCTTTAAGAAACACAACAGCCTGATTGACCATATAGTAGCGCGCATGTGTGCTGTCAATTTTTTCGTACTTGTCATGGACATTGCTGAATGCGTATTCGATAAGTCGGATCATCATGTCGTCATCGTATGCCTGTGCTTCAATGTGAAACGTTTCACCGCATATCGTAAAGTACAGATCCATTTCAAGTTCTGAACCGTCAGCCGGTATACCATTAGGATCGGTGAAAACAATCTTGGAGTCCAGCGGGAAGTTCTTTCCGAAGACTTTGTTTATAAACCGGATAAGCATTTTTCCAGCTGTGCGGAATAACCTTTTAAACAGCTGGTCGTAAATGTGATAACTCTCTTTCATTGTTTATATCTCCTTAAAAACACATGTAATATAATTACATGTATGATTATAACACATCAAAGGAGATTTGTCAAGCATATCCAAAAGAAAAAATTAACATTGCATATAAATTTCCAAAAGTTACGCTTCTATAATTATTATAGCATTTTCAAATTGCTTTTACAACAGAAAATTAAGCACAAAACACCGCCGCCGGATGTACACACTGTGCAATCCGGCGGCGGTGACCCTATTTATCATAATTTTTAAAGAAGCTCATCCCCATAAGCTCTTAGTAGTTATAATTGCTTTCAGCTCAGCTTAATTACTGAAGGAGTGAAAGTACGTTCTGAGGCTGTGAATTAGCCTGTGCAAGCATAGACTGAGCAGCCTGTGCGATAACGTTCTTAGATGTGTACTCCATCATTTCCTTAGCCATGTCTGTATCGAGGATACGTGACTTAGCTGCTGTTGTGTTCTCAGAAGCTGTAGCAAGGTTGTTTACAGTGTGTTCGAGACGGTTCTGCTGAGCACCGAGTGTACCTCTCTGATCTGATACATAGTTGGATACCTGACGGATAGCGTCAGCTGCTGCAGATGCCTTATTCTGATCTGAGATATCAATTGTGATACCCTTATCATAAGTCGCTGTTTCGTTAACTTTTGTAGCGGCAACAGCTTTTGCATCTGTTTCACCGGTAGCACCTGCGGTTTTATTGGTGAAACCATTAATGCCACCTAGAAGAGTGTCTGTGTGGAAGCTACCAATCTTAACGTTCATTTTATCAGCTGCAGTTGACGATTCACCGATCTGAAGTTTGATGCCTTCATTGAGCGTAGCTTTAGTGTTAGCAGTATCTGCTTTAACATTAACACTAATTAAACTATAACCGTCTTTGTTATTCGCTGCATCATATACATCTGAACCACCAACAACCTCAGGTGTTGCAGTTGTGTCAGCAGGGGTTGCTAAATCTGAAGCAGGAGTAGGATCGTTACCAATTTCATTATTATAAACACTTATAAGTGCATTAGATGCATTTATTTCATCATTTTTTGCCGAAATTGCATCGTTGATTTTAGTGACATCCGCATTATTCAGGTTAGCTGGATCTGATATGAGATTAGTATCATTCCAATCGAATCCAATAGCCTCGAGTTCTTGTTTTTGTGTTTCACTCAAAGCACCTCCTGCACTTACTGTACCGGTGAGAGAAACGGTACTTTGTGAAGTCTTATTTGCTAATTCAGTTACAATATCACCACTTTTGTTAACTGCTACGTTGACATCAAATCCACCTATCTGACTAGCCAATTCTCCAAGTGTTGTCTTTACAGTATTTCCATCAGAATCAGTATATGAAACTTCTCTTGATGCAGCCGCTTTTGCAGTTGCTTCAGCAGCTGCACTTATCTTTGCAGTAAGATCATCTTTAGCACTTCCGGATAACTCAGCCACTGCTGTGTTAGATGTAGTAACCGTACCTGCTTTTAATTCGCCAGTATTAGGTGCTGTATCAGAAACCTTATAGTGATTACCGGTAGCATCACTGGTAATTTCAACTTTACCATTTGAACCAAGATCACCATTGAGAAGCTTCTTGCCATTGAAGTTAGCTGTAGTAGCCATTCTATCGATTTCGCTACAGAGCTGATCCATTTCGTTCTGGAGTGCCGTACGATCTTCATTGTCAAGAAGACCATTAGCTGACTTCTCAGCAAGTTCAGTCATTCTTGTAAGAATGTCGTGAGTTTCCTTCATGTAACCTTCAGCTGTCTGGATCATGTTAGCGCCGTCTTCGCAGTTATCCTTGGCTGTATCAAGAGCCTTGATCTGATTCTTCATCTTCTCACTGATTGCGAGACCTGAAGCATCGTCCTTAGCTGCATTGATCTTGAAACCTGTATAGAGTTTCTGCATTCCGCTCTGCTGAGCCTTTGAAGCCTGTGCTAATGAATTGTTGGCACCTAAAGCTGCCATATTAGTTCTAACTACCATTCCCATAATAATACCTCCATGTATTTAGGTTGTTGCTCCTTGCAAAAATCTCGTTCTCTGAATTCATTTTCTATCCCTGATATCGCTTTCAATCCCTGATGTTTTTAGCTGATTTACTTATAACCCCGAAACCAGATAAATTTGAATTTGATTGGTTATCACATGGTGCATGATTCCTAAACAAATTATTATTGGCACTTTATAGGCAATTATGGTATTGTTATTGAACTAATAATGTGTTGATTCGAATCTGAATAAAAAATAAACCGCAGCGCTTACGGATTCCAAACGTAAACTCTGCGGCTAATAATGTTATTATTAGGTTATTACGACGATTTTTTCGGAAGTACAAGTCCTTTGCCGAGTGAGGCAGCGATCTCGGTTAATTCCTCAAAAGTCTTTCCTGTGTATCTTTCTATTTCATCCAGAGGCTTGCCGTCCTTTATCATCATGACGGCAAGATCTTTAATAAGCTCAGCTTTGCCTTCTTCTCTGCCCTTTGCTTCTGCTTCTTCAGTATAAAGTATAATTCTTTCATTTAACATACGATCAGCTCCTTGTTTTTCAATATCGTCTATATTATTGTAAATATGATCTTTGATTTTACGGGTTATTTCCAGCATGAGTCTGTATTCTTCATTCGTTACTCTTTTGTCCTTTTTAAGAGAATCAAGAGTAGTTATGATTTCATTGATCATTTTTTCAAAATCCGTGAGGAACTTTTTCTTAGCTTCTTCTGAGCGCCTGTGATAATTCTTTGCTCTGCGGTAAAGTCTTAAGATCTGAAAAGGAAGAAGTATTTCCATATCGTTTTCGACCAGTTCTTTCGGTGTATATCCGAGAGCTCTTACTGCAGGAAGTGCGTACTCGATTTCGCGTTTATCCGGCAGAACAAGGGTGATATACAGTTTGTCCTTGGTCCGGTCAAAATCCTTAAGAAATACAACAGCCTGATCAACCATATGGTAGCGTGCGTGAGTGCTGTCGATCTTTTCGTATTTGTCATGGACATTGCTGAACGCATATTCGATAAGTCGTATCATCATATCATCATCGTACGCCTGTGCTTCGATGTGAAACGTTTCGCCGCATATCGTAAAGTACAGATCCATTTCAAGTTCTGAATCCTCAGCCGGTACACCATTAGGATCGATGAAAACTATTTTAGAGTTCAGAGGAAAGTTTTTTCCGAAGACTTTGTTTATAAATCGGATAAGCATTATTCCGGCTGTACGGAATAACATTTTAAACAACTGGTCGTAAATATGATAACTCTCTTTCATAGGTTATATCTCCTTTAAAATACATGTAATATAATTACATGTATGATTATAACACACTAAAAGAGATTTGTCAAGCATATCCAAAAGAAAAAATTAGCAATGTGAAGAGGTTTCTGAGAAGTCTTCCTCTATAGTTATTATAGCATTTTCAAATTGCTTTTACAACAGAAAATCAAACCGGGAGCACTCCGAATGGAATGCTCCCGATTTTTCTATAGCAGTGTCCGGTCCGCAGGGGCGGACACTACCGATTATAACGTCAGTTTTACTTATTTTCCTCCGAAGCTTTGTCAACATTAT
Organism: Oscillospiraceae bacterium; assembly: GCA_017438745.1. GTDB lineage: Bacteria > Bacillota > Clostridia > Oscillospirales > Ruminococcaceae > HUN007. Next base: position 6,346 of record JAFRUS010000063.1, read on the forward strand.
ATATCTGGACTCTGAGGAAACAAAAGATAAGGCAAAATTCAGTTTGGTGTTGACTTGGCTAATTATTTGTAGTATAATACGATTGTAAAATTGTAATAACAAGTATTTGTTTCGGATGTTAAGAAAGGATATTATAATGGACTTTAAAACAATATGCAGGCAAGCAGATTATAATGATATTTCTGAAGATATTATAAAGCTGCTGGATTATCGATGCTGGACATCACTTACGATTCCTAAAGGATATGGTAAAACAACTCTTCTTTCAATGCTGTATTATTATCTGGATAAGGATGAAGATTCGTATGATCTGTTCAAGGATTCCCTGCTGGCGAAAAAGTGGGATAAGTGGCAGGAGCATCTGAATAAACGAGTTGTCTTAGTTCTTGATTTCAATGACTTTAAAGCTAAAGATATTGTATCTGCGCTCGCTTATATGAAAGAGAAAATGCTGAATCTTTATAAAGAAAAACTTCATCTGTTCATGGCAGATGAAATGGAGATCAGACATTATATGAGAGCGCTTTACGAACTGGAAAAATACAACCCTGCAACCGACCTCACCATTACAGATGATTCAAAGGTCGAGAGAGACTGGATAGGTCGAAGAATAACCAGAGACGGAAGATATTATCTTGAAAACAGCCTGAAAAATATGCTGAGTTTCTGGAATTTTGCTATGCGTAAAGATGAAAAGGCCGCTCTGCTTATCGATAATATGTGCCTTCTGGAAAAGGTCGCTCAAAAGAATGGATATTATCATGACATGCGTGAATTTCTCAGTGCATTTCTGGACTTCGAACCAGATAAGGTTTGCTCCTTCTATATGCAGATCTGGGACCACGATTCGCCTGATGAAGACGCAGACGACAAATATTTCTGTGTTAGTCCTCCGTATTTGTGTTGTTCAGATAAAATGCGCTGGAGAGAAGAAGATAAAACTATATTCTATAATAACAACAAGTATAAAGCTAAGATCCGAAATCCTAAAAAGCAAAATCAAAAAGAACTGGATCAGATGATCGTCAAAGGCAAAATACTGATGTTCGAAGGCGAGATCGCGTCCCTGAAGAGCCGTGAAAAAGAACGTATTGATGAACTGAAAAAATATCGGACGCCTTTGAACAAGGAAGTAACTCTGTATTCTGAAAACATGGGATCAAGGCGAATGAAACATCTGGTCAGAGATTCGAAATATGAAGAACTGAATAATGTAGTTCGTGATTTATATGACAAAAGCAGTGACTGTAAGGATTTCAGAGACCTTTATAAGCAGATGCAAAGCGTATACACGGACAAGCCAACCGACTGGAATGACGACGCTTATGCTGAATTTTGTAACAGATGTGCTGGAATAAGAGAAGGATGGCACATTAGTCTCAATGATTCAGATCATTTATGGCACCAAATAAGTATCGGACCGGAAGACTGGTATTATTCTATCTCTGACATAAAAGTATATATAACAATGCGCAGATCAAATGTTAAGGAGTTCCTGATCAGTGCTGCAGAGCATCTTTTGCGTGGATGTGAATCCGGTTTCATTTTTAAAGTCAGTAAAGTTGAACGCGACGGAACCATATGTTTTTTCGTACGCAGACATGACTTCTTTTTACTTGAGGAGTTCGTTAAAACCCGCATTGATGAACTGCGAAAAGGAAATCCTTTTATCGCTCACCGGAATCTTATCGGTATCAGCCGTGACCTGATGGACTGGCATAGTCACAACGCCAATCAGGCACTTTTACTGTGGGATTATTTTCAGACCATAAATGACAGAAATGATATCGATATTGAGGAAATCTATCAGATGTTTATACTTGGTTGGAATTCAGCACTTGAAGAAGGTAATATTTTTACAAAGGACTTTGCTCATGCAACCGCTCAGTTATTTGTCCTGATGATGGATTCTCTGGATTCATTGCTTGGAAAAGAAATAACAGATGATTCACTGTTGCTTAATGATGATAATGATATATGGGATATACTTGGAAACTCCAGGTGCTGGGATGATGTTAATGAAGCTTTTCGCAGAAAAAGCCCGAAGTGTTGACTTTTACCTTTGCAGTAGTATAATAATACTGTAAGGCAGTACAAATTGACGTTTGATCAGTTCTGCTGCCGGAAAGGAAATGATAATACACTATGAATATTAATGACAACCTGAAAAACAATGGGATAACTGATGCGGAGATCGAAGATTCCGTCTGCGAATTCGGAGATATTACTCCGGAAAGTGTGCTTGACTACGAAATAGTTGTAGTCGGTGCCGGAGCTGCGGGAGTTCCTGCTGCAGGATGGGCTGCTGAACTTGGTGCAAAGACTGCTCTTCTTCAGAAATCCTCCACTGTTGTTTCACAGGGAAACTGCGGTTCTGCTATTATAAAGTCTCGTTCAACTGAAGCGGGTATTGCAAAGTGGATACACCATACAAACAGCCTCTGCGACTGGCGTTCGGACACAAAACAGCTGAAAGCCTATGCAGAACATTCCGAGGAAGCAATGATGTGGTTTTTAAACCGTGCCGGACTTACAAAGGAGACTGAATACGGCGACGGAAGTAAAGTTGACAGCAATACGGAAAGTGCAAAGCTTTTAAATGACGGAGACAGACTCTGTGCATTCAGAAGTACAAGCGGCGATTTTACAGGTGTATGGAAAGACCGTCTTACCACATACGACTACGGTGATGACCACTGTTATTTCTGGGCTCCGTGGATAGGTCCGAAGCCGCTGAATGTGGGAAATGCACTTCAGAATGCTCTCGACAGGATAATGGCATCACATGATAACCTCGAAACTTATTACTCAACACCTGCCGTTCAGCTCGTAACCGAAGGCGGAAGAGTCACAGGTGTTATCGCCAAGAACAAAGACGGTAAATACATTCGTTTCAACGCATCAAAGGCCGTGATACTTGCTACCGGTGACTACACAAACAACGCTGCAATGGTGGATCACTGGTGTCCGGATATTGCTGAATTCGACAAGAAACAGTTCGGTAAGACCGGTGACGGACATCTGCTCGCATTAAGTGCAGGTGCTGAAATGGAACCGCTCGGTCACACAAAAATGATGCACGACTTCGACTCTGCCCTTATGTTTGAGGAGCCGTTCCTTTTCCTCAACATGAACGGTGAAAGATTTACAAACGAATATATCGGATTTGTCTATATGGGCAACCTTATGAAATATCAGCCTTCATTCAAGGGTAAAAATCTCGACGCAGATCATAAGGACGGTTCAAAGGGCTGGTACTGTGCGATATATGACAGCGACTACACTTCGTGGAACAGGGATGAATTTGTTGACGGAATGGTGCCGCCACAGGTAATGGAGAAATTCATTCCGGGTGCGGTAGAAGATCCAAAGGGTGTATTTAAAAATCTCATCGACCTGCATCGCTGCGATACACTTGAGGAACTGGCAGATGAGCTTGGTATTCCTTACGATAAAATGAAAGCAAGTATCGACAGGTACAACGAACTCTGTGACCGTAAGTGCGACACTGATTTCGGCAAGCCGGCAAAGTACATGCATAAGATAGAAAAGGCTCCGTTCTGGGGCGCAAGAAAGCACATTCGTGTTTCTGCCGGTGTGTCAGGTGTTATAACAAACGAAAATGCACAGGCACTTAAGGCAGATGGTACTCCGATTCCGGGTCTTTACTGTGCCGGAAACCTCGGCGGACCGTTCTACGGCGGTGCCGACTATCCTTTCCACCAGACGGGGCTTTCCCTCGGCAGATGCTACACGTTCGGCATGATAGCTGCAAAGCATGCACTTGGTGTTCTGAAATAAAAGCTCTTTAAGGGATACACTGATTAAACCGGAAATTGTGGGACTTCGCCCCGGACCCCGCGCTGATTTATGAATAAATCAGAAATCCGGCGAAGCGGGATTTCCGGAGGTGGGATTTGCGGGGCTTCGCCACAGACCCCCACGCTAAAACAGAACAGCACCTCAGCTTACTCACATTCCGTAAGCTGAGGTGCTGTTTTTCGTTATATAAATAGTTACGCCTTCGGCATCTTTTTTCTGATGTCGTTAAGACGTTCGAGAGCACTTTCAAGTGTTTCGTTTTTCTTTGCGTAGTGAAGTCTGATATATCTGTTTTCCGGTTCCTTAAAGAAACTTGAACCCGGAACTGCACCTACCCCTACGTATTCGGCAAGCTTTTCGCAGAAATCAAGGTCACTTTCGTAGCCGAATTCTGAAATGTCGAGAAGTATGTAGTAAGCGCCTTCAGGAACTGTATGGCTGATGCCGATGTCATCAAGTCCCTTAAGGAAAAGGTTACGTTTTTCAGTGTACTTGTCTTCGAGCCATTTATAGTAGTCATCACCGAATCGAAGTCCTGTTACCGCAGCTTCCTGAAGTGGTGCGGCTGCTCCTACTGTGAGGAAGTCGTGAACTTTCTTTACTCTGTCGATGATATGCGCAGGAGCTATTACATAGCCAAGCCTCCAGCCGGTGATGGAATATGTCTTTGAAAGTGACGAGCAGGATATGGTTCGTTCCCACATGCCCGGAAGGCTTGCAAAATAAACGTGCTTATGCGGTGCATAAACGATGTGTTCGTACACTTCATCTGTAATTACGAATGTATCATATTTCTCGGCAAGATCAGCTATGATCTTCAGCTCGTCGTAAGTAAACACCTTGCCGCACGGATTTGACGGATTGCAGAGTATGAGCGCTTTCGGGTGCTGTCTGAAGGCATCTTCGAGCACTTCCGGATCAAAACTGAAAGCCGGCGGAACGAGCGGAACATAGATAGGTTCAGCTCCGGAAAGAATGGTGTCAGCGCCGTAGTTTTCGTAGAAAGGAGAGAAAACTATTACCTTGTCGCCCGGATCAGTAACACTCATCATTGCAGCCATCATGGCTTCAGTACTTCCGCATGTGACAACTATCTCACCGTTCGGGTCTATTTTTCTGCCCATAAAACGTGTCTGCTTTTCAGCAAGTGCCTCACGGAAATTCTGGGCACCCCATGTGATCGAATACTGATGAAAATCTTCCTTTGTAACCTCTGCAAGGCGGTCAAGGATAGCCTTCGGCGGTTCAAAATCCGGGAAACCCTGTGAAAGATTCACCGCACCGTATTTATTTGAAACTCTGGTCATACGTCTGATGACAGAGTCAGTAAAGCTTACTGTTCTTTTTGAAAGTTCTGGCATAAAACCCTCCGTCTATAAATATGGTGTATCGGAATGATCCGGTACACCAGTTATCTTTTTTACGTAATGCTTATCTGTATGCAGGGAGCAGACGTAACCTGTCTGATCCGCAGTGCATTATGAAATCAGTGCGGGGACCGGAACAAAGTCCGCATCCCCCATTGATCACTGATATTTATTATACTGAAATCAGATATTGTAGTCAAGGTTTCTTTCGTCGATAATTCTCTTTGACTTGTGTTCTGAACGAGTGTTGAGTCCGCCGTCCGGATGAACAACTACCTTTGCAGGCTTAACACCGATACGTGCCTTGAGTGCTGCACTTACCTGTTCTGCAACTTCCTCATCGCTCTTTGCGTTGTCAGCGTTCTTTTCAATTTCAACTGCGTACTTGTTTGTGAAGTCCTTCTCGAAGATACGGATGAGGTATTCACCTGTGATACCGCTCTGTTCACGGATAACTGCTTCGATATCGCTCGGGAACACATTAACGGCTGAAACTATGAACATGTCGTCCTTTCTGCCGAGGATGCTGATTCTGCCGTGTGTACGTCCGCAGCGGCACTTTGTTGTATCTATGCGGCCGATGTCGCCTGTCTTGAAACGGATGAGAGGACGTGCATGCTTGCGGAGTGTTGTGAATACAAGTTCACCTGTCTGACCCGGTTCAAGAACCTCACCTGTGTGGATGTCAACTGTTTCAACGAGAATGTGGTTTTCTGCGATGTGGAGACCGTCGTGGTATTCGCACTGTGCTGCGCAGGCACCGAAAATATCTGAAAGTCCGTAGAAGTCAAATACTTCAGCTCCCCAGATCTCCTCGATTGCCTTTCTTGTAGCGTCGATTGAACCGCCAAGTTCACCTGCAACGATGATCTTCTTTATGTTAAAGTCCTTCTTCGGATCATATCCTGCCTTGAGCGCCTTTTCACCGAGCTGCCATGCATATGAAGGAGATGTCCAGATTATTGTTGGCTTATATGTCTTAAGAATGAAGAGAAGTCTTTCACTTGGAAGTGTGCCGCCCCAGATACATAATGCACCGAGATTCTGAGCACCGATTACGTCAGGATCGCCAACGTAGAGTGAGAAGTTGAGGGCGTGAACATAACGGTCATTTGGTCTCATACCGATCTGCCAGAACCAGCGGCTTTCTGTATCCTGGAATTCATCGAAGTCCTTCTTTGTAAACGGGCTCATTGTCGGAACACCTGTTGAACCTGAAGATGTTGAAATGAATACTACATCTTCTTCCGGAACAGCTGCAAGTTCACCGAGGAATGATCCTACACCCTGAGTGTCACGCTGTGTCTTCTTGTTGATGAACGGGAACTTTTCGATGTCCTTAAGTGTTTTGATATCTTCAGGTTTTACGCCTGCTTCATCGAATGAACGCTTGTAGTAAGGTGCGTTGTCGTAAGCGAATTTTACGATCTCCTTAAGATCTTCAAGCTGTCTTTTTTCAAGTTCCTCACGAGGGAGTGTTTCAAGTTCCTCATTCCAGAATTTATTGTTTATATCTCTGCTCATTTTTTATTCCTCCGTTTTTTTATTTATCTGAGTAATTATATCTGTTTGGTATGCTTTTATTATACACCAGTATTCTTCGCTTGTCCAATACGGCGTATTTATTGTCAGTTATAAACTGAAGTTATAACTTGTTTGAGAAATTCAGCTCCGGAAAAGCCGGAGCTGCTAATGCGTTGTATTGATTTATTCGTAAAGCCCTGTGCTGAAATATCTGTCGCCGCGGTCGGGGAAGACTGTTACTATGTTTCCCTTTGCTCCGCTCTTTACAAGTTTCAGGACTGCTGCCATGGCGGCACCTGATGATGAGCCGGCGATGACGCCTTCTTTGCTGGCGAGCAGTTTGGCTGTTTCGAATGCTTCGGCATCATTTATCTTTATAACATCGTCCACGAGGGACATGTCCATGGTTTCTGCAATAAAGTCGTTGCCTATACCTTTAATGTTGTAGTCGGCATGTTCGCCGCCGCCCATTGTGGAACCTACAGGATCGGCAAGGATGCCTTTGGCTGAAGGCACGTGCTCCTTGATATAGCGGAGTATGCCTGAATATGTGCCGCCGCTTCCTGCTCCGGCAACTACGTAATCTATTTTACCGTCAAGAGATTCAAATATCTCACGGCCTGTTGTTTCGTAGTGTGCAAGTGGATTGCTCTGGTTTTTGAACTGTTCGAGTGAGATTGAACCAGGTATCTGTGCCTTGATCTCCTCTGCTTTTGCAACTGCTCCCAGCATTCCGAGTTCACGTGGTGTGTTTATAACCTCAGCGCCGAGAGCACGGAGAAGTGCCTGCTTTTCAGCAGAAAACTTTGTAGGTACGACAAAAATGATTTTGTATCCGCGGTTGAGTGCGGAAAAAGCTATACCGAGGCCAGTGTTTCCTGCGGTGGCCTCAACTATAGTGCCGCCTGGTTTCAGAACTCCGCGGCGTTCTGCGTCGTTTATCATGTAGAGCCCGGTACGGTCCTTGACGCTTCCTGACGGATTCCAGAGTTCAAGCTTTGCAAATACATTGACGCCGTTTTCATTTACTATATTACCAAGTCTTACGAGAGGCGTGTTACCGATCAGCGCCTGCATGGAATCATAGTAGTTCATGGATCATACCTCCGCTTTTTCAATAGCCTGTGCAAGATCTGCAAGAATGTCATCTATCTTTTCAATACCTGTTGAAAGACGGATGAGGCCGTCGGTGATGCCGACCTGCTTACGGATATCTGCAGGGATGGATGCGTGTGTCATTGTTGAAGGGTGGCATACAAGTGACTCAACGCCGCCGAGGCTTTCAGCAAGTGAGATAAGTTCAAGACTTTCAAAGAATTTGTTGATGTCGTAGTTATCCTCAAGTTCAAATGAGATCATTACGCCGCCGTTCTTTGCCTGTCTGCGGTTGATCTCATAACCCTGGGCATCTTCAAGGCCAGGATAGTAAACCTTCTTTACAGCTTTGTGTTCACTAAGGAACTTCGCTGCCTTTTCAGCATTTTCAACGTGTCTGTCCATCCGTACTGCAAGAGTCTTGATGCCGCGGATGAGAAGGAATGAGTCGAATGGTCCGAGCACGCCGCCTGTTGAGTTCTGGATGAAAGCTATCTTCTTTGCAAGAGCTTCGGAATTAACTACTGCAAGACCTGAAACAACGTCGCTGTGTCCGCCGAGATACTTTGTAGCACTGTGAACAACGATATCTGCACCGAGTTCAAGAGGCTTCTGAAGGTAAGGTGTCATGAATGTATTGTCAACGATAACGAGAAGATCGTGCTTGTGTGAAACTTCTGCAACTGCCTTAATATCAGTAACAGTCATAAGCGGATTTGCAGGGCTTTCGATGATAACTGCCTTTGTTTTTTCGCTTATCTGGCTTTCGTAAACTGAAAGATTTGTTGTATCGGCAATGGTGTAAGTGATGTCAAAGTGATCGAACACCTTGCTTAAAAGACGGAATGTACCGCCGTAAACATTGCTTGAAATAAGTACGTTGTCGCCGCTGTGAAGAAGGCTGAGAACTGCTGTAAGTGCAGCCATTCCTGATGCGAACGCAAAACCTGCATAGCCGCCTTCGAGGTCAGCGATAAGTTTTTCAAGCGCCTCACGTGTAGGATTTCCTGTACGTGAATATTCGTAGCCTCTCATTTTTCCGAGGCCGTCCTGCTTGTATGTTGATGTCTGGTAGATCGGTATATTTACCGCACCTGTTGTTTCGTCGATTGAAATTCCGCCGTGGATTACTGCTGTTTCTGCGTTTGTATATTTACTGCTCATGGTAATTTCTCCTTAATAATTAAATAATGATCTTATCGGAGCACCGGCTGCGCCGGTGCTCCGGAGGGGGGCGGGGCTTCGCCCCGAACCCCACGCTGATTTAGATGAAAAATCTGACTGGGACTCCGACTTTGAGCCGGACTCCAGTTATTGATAAAATAGTTTCCGGTACTGAGTGTTATTCATAATCATATCCGGATGTGTATGTTGCTGAAATAAGGCTTACGTTTTCAAAAGCCTTTAGTCCGTCCTTTCGTCCTTCGAAATATTCCTTCTGGACTTTTTCGGGCGGCATGTATCTGTCTATCTGGAAGCCCAGTGAATAGAGTGCTCGTGAGACTTCGTTGTAGTCAAATCCGCCGCGCATCACTTCGCCGAGGCCTCTTGTTATTTTTTCGAGCTTGGCTACCCTGTCCGGAAATGTTCCCGTCTTAACCGGATAGTCGAATGCAAGCTCGCTGCCCAGTGCTGAAAGTTCAGCCATCTGTTTGAGTGTATCTGAAAATACATCGAGTGTGAGGTAGTAGGAAACTCCGAGTATACTGAAAAAAGTTTTCTTTGTCGGATCGAATCCGGAAGCCAGGAGCTTGTCGCTCATCTTTTCCTTTTCAAAATCCACCGGAACGTAGTGAACGTTCTTTCTTAATATCCATCCGAGTTTCTTTATCTTTTCAAGTTTGTAGCGCTGCGTGTCCGGATGATCGATTTCGAAGACCTCGATGTTGTCATTGTCGTTTCTGAAACCGAAAGTATCAAGGCCGGAACCGCATATGACGTACTGGATCTTTCCGTTTTCCTCTGCAAACTCTGCAAGTCTTTTCTCCGTAAAATGTATTCTTGTAAGCGGTATCGGTGAAAAGTATTCATCAATAAATCCGCTTTTTTCTTCCCCCGTCGTCCCTTCAGGAAGACCTGCTATTTTATTTATCAGCTCTCCTGTTTTGTCATATTCATCTTTACCGAGCATGTCGTAGGCGAGATAATCATCGTAGATCTTCTCACGTGATCTGTTCGAGTGCCATGCCCTGACAAAAGCGCATATCTTAGCTGTTACGCTTTCTCTTTTATCGACCATAAATACCTCCGGTTAATCTTTCTGAAGCCATAAAAATAGCGTGAAATGCATATCACATTCCACGCTTGTAAGGTCATTCGACCATATTTATTCTGTCGGCAACACGAAAGTGCAGCATCGCTTCATAAGAACACGGGGAATATGATGATCTGATTTATTCATGATACAACAACATATTCTTCTACAGCTTTTCATGTTTAGCACTCCTTGTTTTAATTTTTTATTTCCGCACCGCAGATCCGGCAAGCCGGATCTGCGGAAGAGGGATCTGCGGTGCTTCGCCCCGGTCCCCGCGCTGATTTTTAGTAAACCAGCGCTTTCTTATTAATCCTATCTGATTACTATGTTATTATAACATTGCTTATATGATTTGTCAATAGGTTTTTTCTATATTTTCAATTATCTCTTCCAGCGGAGAAGATGATTCTGAAGCTTGTTGAAGAGGAATGTAACTCCTATAACAACGAAGCCGATAACGAGAAGACCTGTGATGGTTCTTGTGTAGTCACCGAAATCGGAATAGTATTTTACGTAATAACCCATTCCGTCGCGGGCTCCGATCATCTCAGCTGATGTGAGAAGGATGAAGGAAACGCTGAGTCCCTGATTGCATCCTAAGAAGATCTGTGAAAGAGCTGCCGGAAGGATGACTCTGAAAAGTGTTTCTGCCTTTCCGACGTTAAGAACTTTTGCAGAATCGATTATTCTCTTGTCAACGTTAAGAACACCGCTCATCGTTCCGGCAAATACAGGCCAGAATGTTGCGAGGAAAATTACGAAAACTGATACTGACCTGAAAGTCGGAAGAAGTGCAATACCGTAAGGAATGTACACTATCGGAGGTATTGAACTGAAGAACTTTGTAATGTATGTGGCTGCTCCGCCGACACGGGCGCTCCAGCCGATAAACAGTCCCAGCGGAACTGCGATCACAACTGCAATCAGGAATCCCTGTAAGGTAGTTCCGAGTGAACTGAGAACGTTTATGCCTATCTTGTCTCGGTCTTCCACAAACTGATGGATAACAGTTCCCGGTGCCGGGAAAAGAAGATCATTGAGAACGTTGAACTTCGCTGTTGCAAGTGACCATGCTGAAAGAACGGCATAGACAAATCCTGCTATATCAAGGAGAAGTTCAAGTGACTTTTCCTTTTTTATAAAAGCAGATGCCACAAGTATAATAACCTCTATACCCACAGCTGCTGCAATAAGTGAACCTGTATGTACCTCCTTGACTGATTTGTCAGGGAGAAGCTGTATCAGAAGAAGTACAGCAAAAAGAATATGTGTAACACGAAGATATCTTTTCACGAAACTCACAGTACCACTTCCTCTCCGCCGATACGCTCAGCAATATCGTTATAGAGAAGTGCGAGAAGTCTGCTTCTGAATTTTCCGTATTCATCTGTCTTTACGAGCTCTTCACGGCGGCGCGGACGTTCAAACGGAACGTTCACGATCTCGTTCACCGTACCCGGATGTGCTGTGAGAACAACGATCTTGTCTGAAAGAAGAATTGCTTCGTCTATGTCATGAGTTACGAAAACGACTGTCTTTCTTTTTTCTGTACCGTCGCCTTCCCAGAGTTCAAGAAGAAGTTCCTGAAGGACAACACGGTTCTTGGCGTCGATGGCACTGAACGGTTCGTCCATGAGAAGGATCTGTGTATCCATCGCAAGGGCTCTTGCAATAGCTGCACGCTGCTGCATACCGCCGGAAAGCTGGGAAGGATATTTTCTTCCGAACTCGCCAAGGCCTACTTTCTGAAGAAATTCATCAGCAATCTTGCTGCGTTCATTTCTCTTGACGTCATGACGTGCCTGCTTAATACCGAACTCAATATTCTTTTTGGTTGTCATCCACGGGAACAGCGAGTAGTGCTGGAACACTACCCCGCGTTCGCTTCCTGTTCCGTGAAGCTCTTCGCCGTCTATTTTTACTGAACCGCCTGCAGGAGCATAAAGTCCTTCAAGCACGCTTAAAAGTGTGGATTTACCGCATCCGCTGGCACCGATAACGCTTACGAATTCACCGTCTGCCACGTTGAATGAAACGTTTGTAAGTGCATTGAAGCTGCGTTTGTTTTCTGTATAATTAACTGTAAGGTCTTTTATCTCAATCTTATTCGTAGTCATTGAAATGCTCCTCCAACGATTTGTAAATGTCATCGGAGTCTTCGGCTAAAATACTGTCAAGTGCATTCTTGTAGATAGAAGTATTGTATAATGGTTCGATATCGTAATCTTCTGTATATCCGAGTTCAACAATAGTATCCTTAAGTGTAAGTGTACCCTTCTTGTCAGGGTCAGGACTTGAAACGCTGTATCCGCCGTAGACTTCTGTTTCTATGAATTCCTTGTCGATGTCGATGTATTTCTGAACATCGGCGATAGTCTTGTCCTTGTCTGTCTGTGTGAAGTGATATGCCTTGATGAAAGCACGTTCAACAGCAGTATAGGTGTTAGGATTTTCATTAAGAGCTGATGTCTTTGCAACCTGACGGCAGCATGGCTGGTTTTCAAGTGCCTTTTCATGTGCGCAGTAGTAAACTACCTTGTAGCCCTGTGACTTTGCAAGTGATGCATAAGGTGAGTAAACTGAAGCTGCATCGATGTTATTGTTGAGGAGTGCTGCATATGCATCCTTCTGGCTGTCGAAGTAAACAATGTTTACCTTGTCTTCGCCTTCACCGATCTCAATGCCTGCATCCTTTAAAAGGATCTGTAATTCGGCATCCTGAACGCTGTTCTTTACTGAAGCAACGTTTCTGCCCTTGAGGATCTGGACACCGAGCTCATCCTTGTCAGCAAATTCTGACTTGATAACGTATCCGTGGCCGTTTGACATTGCACCGCCGAAGATGGTAACATCGTGACCCTGACTCTGGAATGTAAGTGAAGGAACTGAACCGATGAAAGCAATATCAAGCTTGTCTGATTCAAGACCGTTCACAAGTTCAGCCGCACTGGAGAACTGAGTAAGTGTTACGTTGAGCCCCTCATCACTGAAGTAGCCTTCTTCTGATGCAACAAATGCAAGAAGATGAGCTGTTGAATTGAGATATCCGATATTTATGCTTGTCTTTTCAGGAAGTCCTGTACTGCTGTCAGCAGCAGAGCTTTCTTCTGCAGTCTTTTCTTCGCTGCTTTCCTCACCTGAGTTTTCTGCTTCTTCAGTTGCCGCAGGTGCTGCATCGTTTCCAGTCTGTGTTTCTGTCTGGCTGTTGTTTAAGGCGCCGCATCCTGTGAACATTGAAACCGCTGCCAGGAATGCGATTACTCTTAACTTGTTTTCTGAAATTTTCATATAGATCACCTTTCATTATTTGAATTGTTTGTTATTTCTTATTGCATACTTATCATATCATATTGATAGGTATTTGTCTAATACGTAATGACTATTGTTACCTATAGATTTAATCTATTAGATGGAACAGCGTTTCCCTAGCACTATCAGTAGCAATGGCACCTCAGCGAGGTGCCATTACCTTTTTGCGGCGAAGGGGGGCTGGTAACGAGTCGGTTACAAACTGTAACCAACTGAAATTAAAGTCACCTAAAGATGGAAAGAGATATGCTACCGATGTCGCAAATACCCCGAGCAGCTTCTTCGCATAATACAGTCTATAAAACCGAACAGACAGCAACGGTCCCGGACACATATGTTCATGCGTCCGGGACCGTTTCTTTGATCTATATGATTTACATTTATGGAAACTGCCGTTTATCAGATGACGTAGTTGTCCTTGATGTTATCCATCAGTCCGTATTCAAAGAGGATCTCTTCAAGACGTTCTGCAGAAAGCGGCTTTGGAATAACGAACTGTTTGTTCTCCTCTATTCTGCGTGCAAGTTCACGGTATTCATCTGCCTGCTTTGCCTTCGGATTATGATCGATAACTGTCTTTCTGTGAATCTCGGCACGCTGTACCTCGTTGTCACGCGGAACGAAATGAATGAGCTGAGTTCCCAGTTCCTTTGCAAAAGCTTCAACGAGTTCGCGTTCACGGTCAACGTTACGGCTGTTGCAGATGATACCGCCGAGACGGACACCGCCCTGTGTTGCATAGCGGGCGATACCCTTTGAGATATTGTTCGCAGCGTAGAGAGCCATCATCTCACCGCTGGCAACTATGTAGATCTCCTTGGCCTTGCCCTCACGGATCGGCATTGCGAAGCCGCCGCACACAACGTCACCGAGAACGTCGTAGAAAACGTAGTCGAGGTCATCAGTATAGGCACCCAGACTTTCGAGAAGACCAATTGAAGTGATGATGCCTCGTCCGGCACATCCGACACCCGGTTCAGGACCGCCTGATTCAACGCAGAGTGTTCCGCCGTAGCCTTCCTTGATGATGTCTTCAAGTTCTATGTCATCGCCGTTTTCACGGAGCGTATCGAGAACCGTCTTCTGAGCAAGTCCGCCGAGAAGAAGTCTTGTGGAGTCGGCCTTCGGGTCACATCCTATCACCATTACCTTGTTTCCTCTTTCAACAAGTCCTGCTGTGAGGTTCTGAGTAGTTGTTGATTTACCGATACCGCCTTTACCATAGATCGCAATCTGTCTTATTTCTTTAGCCATTGTATTATTACACCTTTCGTTATAAATCTTGCTGCTTAATGGAACGCTGATTTATTCATAAATCAGCGTGGGGGTTCGGGGCGAAGCCCCGTTAATCCCACCTCCGGAAATCCGGCAAAGCCGGATTTCCGATTTAATCATTGTTTCCTTAACTGCTCATTAAAAAAATGCTGTACCGCCGCGAGCAGAGTATGCGGCGGCACAGTGCAGAGATCCTTCCCTGCTAACGGAGAAAACTTTATCCGTGTGAGAACGTATCCTTGTGGGCTATACGTTTAAGATATATCTGGTCACCGAAGTCCTTTTCGCCGGGAACGCCTATGGCATCCGCGCGGCAGCGCTGACAGTGACGGAAGACGTCGATATATTTCTGTGCCTTTGTTCTTGCTGCATCTATCTGAACACATGTCGGTTCAGGATAATCCTTAAGTTCATGCTGCGGGATAAGCGGTATTATATTGTATATCGAAGCTCCCGCTTCTTTAACAGTACGTGCGATTTCTTCAATATGTTCATCATTGATACCGATCACAAGCACCGTGTTCACCTTTACCGTTATACCCGCATCACTTATTTTTCTGATGCCTTCAAGCTGGTTTTTTATAAGTATTTCTGCAGCTTCAGTACCTGTATAGTGCTTCCCGTGCCAGAGTATTCCTCTGTTGAGTTTCGCACTGATCTCAGGATCAACTGCATTTACTGTGACCGTAAGTGAATCAACACCGGCATTTATAACATCTTCCGCTCTTTCTGAAAGCAGAAGTCCGTTTGTGCTCATACACTTTACAAGTTCCGGAAAGTTATTACCTATAAGTCTGAAAGCTTCGAGTGCGTAATCTGAAGCCAGGGTGTCACCCGGTCCGGCAATACCTGCGACCTTTATTTCAGGACACAGCTCCAGCGATTTTCTCACTGCTTCCAGTGCTTCTTCCGGTGAAATCACCGTTGAGGCAACTCCCGGACGTTTCTCGTAGTCATTGATTCGTCTGTCACAAAACCGGCATTCTATGTTACAGCCGGGACAGACCGGAAGATGTATTCTTCCCGTGGTGCCTTTCTTCCCCCTTGCATAGCAAGGGTGCTTGTCAGTCAGCTCTTCGTAGGAGATCGCCATGCGTCCACCTCCCAGAGTCTGTCTTTTAAGATCTTTTCGATAAGCGGCTCAATGAGAAACGGAGATTCATAAACCGTGAATCCGCGGCTTTCCATCTGGGATGATGCTCCGTCGCCTATCTTGGCCACCAGTATTGCCTGAACGTCTTTCAGTACATCTGCCACCCTGTCAAATGAAGATTCGTGGTGGAACTGTCCTTCACATACACGCTCAGATCTGCGTGTATCAACATAATTACAGGTGTTGTTTTCTGTATCAAGGTCAACTATGTGAAACTGATCAGCGTGACCGAAATGCTGATTTACGACCTTGCCGTCCGATGAGGCAATTGCTAACCTGTATGTCATTATATCGCTCCTTTTGTATCTGGTATGCCTTGATTATACACTAAACCTATAGGCTTTGTCCAATACACGTTTCCGAGATAGTGTTCTAAAAAAAGCTGATACCCCGGATATACTATTATATTGATTTTTACAGCTACATCACCTGACATGCTGATGTAGCATCTCGGAAAATCCTATAAGGGTTAATACTAATTTGGTATTGGACAAACGGAAAATCAGCGGTTAAAATAATAAACATGATCCGGATCAAAAAAATATAAAGGAACTGATAAAATTGAAAATTATAAGAAAAATATTCTCCGGTGCACTTGCACTGACAGTCGCTCTGACAGCGTTCACCGGTTGTTCTTCATCTTCAGGAAATGCAGCAGAGCAGAACGCGGAAAAGAAAAAGTTCAACCTGGGACATCTTAATTCCACAGCACATCTTCTCGGATTCGTCGCAAAGGAGGAAGGCTTCTTCGACGAAGAGGGACTCGACGTAACACTTACACAGCTGACAAGTTCGACAGAACTGGTAAACAGCCTTGAATCAGACAAGCTCGATGCAATACTGCTCGGCGCATTCGGCGGAATGGCCTTTCAGAGCAGCGGGCACGACATAACATACTTCGGCGGTGCCATGACAAACGGTCACGGCTACATCATCAAACCGGAAAAGGCAAAGGGCTTTGAACGCGGAGACGTAAATATGCTTAAAGGAAAGAACGTTGCCGTAACAAAGAACTCAACGGACGATCTTGAACTCCAGATCCTTCTGAAGGACAAAGGCATTGAGATCGGCGAAGGTCCTGACAAGGTAAACATTGTATACTTCGATTCACAGAAAGACTCATACGCAGCACTTCTTAACGATAACATTGATGCAACACACGTTTACTCTCCTTACGCATCACTCGGTCAGCGCCAGGGATATTCACTGGTCTACTATGATGTTGACTTTGACATCTTCGAAAACATTCCTTGCTGCCGCCAGACTGCAAAAACGGAAGATCTGAAAAATGACAAGGACACTTACGTTTCATTTGAAAGAGCAATGATCAAGGCGTATAAGTTCTATCAGGAAAACGAAGACAAAACGATACAGGATGTAAAGAAGTACATCAACATTGAAGAGGACGACATAAGAGTCGAAGTTTACGGCGGTTTCAGTTCATCAAATCCTGACCCGGACCGTATTGCAACAATTAACGTAAAGGACCGTGCAGTAGATGTCGGCATTTACAAGGATTTTGACATAGAATCACACATCAACACTGAAATATACGAAGAAGCACTTAACAGTATTCTGAAGGAAAGCCCGGATGATGCTGTCTACAAATCACTTAAGGATCATTTTGATAAATACGAATAATCATAAAGCACACCCGAAAACAGGTACCCGTTTGTCAAGGAACGGCGTACCTGTTTTTTTATATCTTAAACCGGAAATCCGGATTCGCGGGGCTTCGCCCCGGACCCCCACGCTGATTTTTAAATTAATCAGCGTTTCCTTAGTGTACTCAGTTTTCTCTATACCCCTTTCTAATAATTCAATATTGGACAAACTCAGGATAATCCTATAAAATATATAAGTGTTATAGAATTAATCAATAGGAAAGGAAAATCAATATGGCTACCAAAAGAATCAACCTTGATCTCCCTTCGGTGGAAAACCGTGAGCTGAGACTTGGTACTATCATTTCATGGAACGGCACAACAGGTGACCTTCTGAAAGAATCAGACTACGAAGGAAGAAGTGAAAAGAATGCCGGCAAAGGCGGTTGCTGCGGCAAAAAAGGTGAAGGATGCAAACTCTGCGAACTTAATCTCCCGTTTACACAGCAGACAATGTGCTGCCACGCTATTATAGAGACTCAGGTATCAAACATTACGGACTGCGTACTCGTTGAACACTCCCCTATCGGATGTTCAGCGCGTCTTCCGAGAATAAACATCACCTACAACCAGACTCTCGCAAGGCGCGGAAAAGCACCTCAGACCATAAGGGTACTGAGCACGAATCTTAAGGAAAACGACATGGTTTTCGGTGCAACGGCAAAGCTTAAGAAAACAATACGTGAAGCTTACGAACGCTACTCACCGAAAGCAATTTTCGTTGCCCTTGCCTGTACGACAGCCATCATCGGTGAAGATATCGTAAGCACATCTTCCGAACTTCAGGATGAACTCGGAATACCGGTTATCCCGCTCGAATGTGAAGGTTTCCGCAGCAAGCACTGGAGTACCGGTTTCGATATTGCCCAGCACGCTGTACTCAGAAGCATTGTAAAGAAGAAGCCGGAAAAGAAGCAGAAAGATCTTATCAATATTTTCGCTCTGTACGGTTCCGACTATTTCACACCTCTGTTAAAACCTCTCGGACTCAGAGTAAACTACATAATCGACGGTGCAGACTACGATGAGATTGCACAGAGTTCAGAAGCGGCAGCTACAACGACATTCTGCCACACACTCGGCTCATATTTTGCAACAGTACTTGAAGAAAAATTCGGTGTTCCGCAGATCCACGCACCAATGCCTTATGGATTCAAGGGTACGGACGAATGGCTAAGAGCAGTTGCCAGAGTTACCGGCAAGGAAGATGTTGTGGAGGAATATATCAAGAGCGAACACGAAAGAGTACTTCCGAAAATCAACGAACTCCGTGAAAAGCTGAAAGGTCTCAAAGGATATGTTGCTACAGGTTCAGCTTACGCTCATGCCGTTATCTCAGTTCTCAGGGAACTCGGCATTCAGATAGACGGTTCACTTGTTTTCCATCACGATCCTGTTTACGACAGCGGTGATCCGAACGAAAACTCACTTAAACATATAAACGACACATACGGCGAGATCCCTGACTACACTGTAAGCAAGACTCAGCAGTTCCAGCTTTTCGGACTTTTAAAGCGTGTGCAGCCTGACTTTATAGTTATCAGACACAACGCGATCGCACCAGTTGCAATAAGAATGGGAATACCGTCACTTCCTGTCGGCGACGAACACATGACAGTCGGTTATGACGGAATGATAAGACTCGGCGAAGCTATTCTTGAAATACTTTCAAGAAAGAAATTCGGAAAGGCACTTAAGGAACATGTTAAGCTTCCTTATACAGACTGGTGGCTTTCACAGGATGATCCTTTCATAATTGCAAAGCATCCTGAGATAATCGATGAAGCACCGGACAAATTTACTGCAAAAAAGAAAAAACGGAGTGTTAAGAAAAATGGCTGAAAATAAAAAGAAGAAATCATCAAGTATAACTCATGCAAGATACGGCTGTGCCATAGGTGCAGTAAATACCGTTAATGCGATCAAACACGCTATCCCGATAGCAAACTGCGGACCGGGATGTGCTGACAAGCAGTTTATCACCCTTTCGTTCAGCAACGGATTTCAGGGTGCAGACTATGCCGGCGGCGGTGCTGTACCGAGCGTAAACACCGGTGAAAATGAAATAGTATTCGGCGGAAGCAAAAAACTCGACTCAACACTTAAGTCCGCATTTAAAATAATGGACGGCGATCTTTTCGTAGTACTTACAGGATGTGCTCCGTCACTTATCGGCGATGACGTCGGTGCTATAGTCAGAAAATACAAAAACGAAGGATATCCGGTAGTGTTTGCAGATGCTGCAGGATTTCGCGGCAACAATCTTATCGGTCACGAATCAGTTGTAAATGCAATTATCGAACAGTATATCGGTGATGTCAAAACTGAAAAGACAAAGGGCCTTGTAAACCTGTGGGCTGATGTTCCGTATTTCGACACCAACTGGAAAGGAAACTACAGCGAGCTTAAAAGAATACTCGAAGGTGCCGGATTAAAGGTCAACGTTCTTTTCGGAACAGATTCCGAAGGTGTAAAGAGCTGGAAGAAGATCCCGAAAGCACAGTTCAACCTGGTAGTCTCACCATGGGTAGGTTTAAGTACTGCCGAACTCCTTGAAGAAAAATACGGCCAGCCGTACCTCCATATTCCTGTAGTACCGGTCGGTGAAAAGGAAACGACTGCTTTCATAAGAAAGGTCGTTGAATTTGCAGGCATCGACAATAAAAAGGCTGAGAAATTCATTGCAAAGGAAACTGCTGATTATTACTACTACTACGAACATATTTCCGAGTTCATTTCAGAATACTGGTTCGGTCTTCCGGCCCGTTTTCTCATTGCAGCTGATGCCCAGACAACTCTCGGCATCTCAAAATTCCTGACTGACCAGATAGGTCTTATCCCTGCAAAGGTCATCATTTCAGACAACACTCCTCAGAAATACCGCGATGCCATCGCAGAAGAGTTTAAGAATATTTCCGATGACACGAGCATCGACGTTCAGTTCATCGAGGACGGATACACTATCGAAAAGGAATTCGACGAAGCCGACTTCGGTTTCGGAAAGCCACTCTTCCTTGCAACAAGCTGGGACCTTGACGTGGTAAGAAAACATAACGGTCTTTTCGTTCCGATAGGTACTCCGAACAACTTTGAAGTGGTACTTAACCGTACCTACTACGGATATCGCGGTGCTCTTACACTGCTTGAAAAAATATACTCTGAAGTTGTCAGAGGTTAATATAAATATATGCAGCTCTGCTCATTTGCAGAGCTGTTTTTTTACATCTGCTATATGATCTTTTACATAGTCTCAGGAATCAGCAGATCATGTCTGCATCCTGCATACCGGCTGATATTTATGTAATGATATCAAAGGACCGTCGCCGTTTACGTTACGGTGACGGTTTCTTTTTATTGATCATCTGCTGCCCATTGCCGCAGTATAAACTTTTTCGATAAGTGTCAGTGCACCACGGTAGCCGACATAGCTTCTGTTCAGTACAACTTCATTTGCTGAAGGCGCTGAAGTTTCGATGAGTGTGAGTCCCTTATCTTTAGCAAGCTGCTTTTCCCAGGAACTTCCGAAGATCACACCGATCTCTGTTCCGAAATCAGTTTCCTTCAGCTGTTTTTCGATCCAGTAGCCGTCCGTTTCAAAATCCGGCTCGACCGACAAACCGTCTTCCGTAAGATTATGATATACATCGCGAATGCTTTCACGGTACTTTTCCGGAGGATTATCAGTAATAATGTTCTTTAACGGTACAAGTCCGAGCTGGTCGGAAAGGAACTTTGTAAGTGCCGTATTGTATGTACTGTCACCCACAACCGCAAACTTCGACGGAAGCCCGAACCAGTACTGCGAGAAGAAAGCTGAAAAATGTTCAATGAAATCATAATACTGCTTTGCTTCCTCTTTAATGAAGTTCTCCGACTTTGATTTTTCGATGCCGGCGAATTCCACTACCTTACGCAGAAATTCCGTTGTTGCCTCCTCACCGATCGGTATGACCGGAATGTGCAGATATTTCTGACCGTATTTCTTTTCGAGATGTTTAACTGTTTTAAGTCCGACCCACGGAGAAATCAGCAGATTGAAAGCCGCCTTCGGGATGTTCTTCCAGCTTTCACTTCCCTTACTCAGAGAACCGAAAAGAATATTAACTTCAAATCCTGCCCCTTCAAGAACACGCTTTATCTCAGAGTAATCACCTCTCCAGAACGGATCGAAATACGGTGTCTCGAACCAGAGATTAACAAGCTTTTTACGTTTCCTGCCCTTAAAGTCTCCCACAAACTGATCTATGATGGCAATCGAGATCTGTTCATGTCCGTAAAGATTATTACCCTTGAACCCGGCTGTCGAAGCATTTACGATGTTATAGCCCTTATTCCTGTATTTACGCACTACGGAATCAACATCATCGCCGACAAGCTCACCTGAACATCCGGTCAGTATGACAAACAGATCACCTTTCATGATCTTCAGCGTGGATTTTACAAGTGTGTCAAGCTTTTTTGCACCGCCGAACACGACTTCGTTTTCTCCGAGATTTACACTCGGAATGTTTCCTGCTGCCGGATACACAGTTCCCTGTGAAGCGGTCGTGATTATTCCGGCCTGCTTTCCGACACAGCCCGGACCGCAGTTTGCTATCGGAACTGCTCCAGGTATAGCAGCAACGGAAAATACCGCTCCTATCGCACAGCCGTAACGCGGATGTGTTATTGTGTTTGTTCTTTTGATATTGTCAGCCAACTTCTTTTACTCCTTCTGCTTTATTTTCTGTATGGATCACTGCTTTGTTTTCTTTTTCTGTATGGATCACAGATTTATTTTCTTCATCAAGTAATTCAGGATGCCTTGCAAGGATAAAAGGATCTTCCTGACTTAACCACCAGTCTGTATATCCCAGTTCCGTATGCCGTGCAAGTATTCTGTCAAAGCGTTTTCTTGCGATAATATTAAGAATGATCTTTCCGGTTCTGATGATTCCGTCATAACCGATCGGAATACTTTCATCACCCATTGCAAGCGACGGTATGCCGAGCTTTGCTGCTATTGTGGCCAGACCGCCGTGACGGATGATAACAAAGTCTGCCTTCGAACGCTTCAGTATGGCCGGCAGCTGGAAAGGCTGTGTCTTGCTGACAGTGAAGTAAGGAATGTCACCGTAATTATCAACTAAGAATTTCAGTGTGTTCTGATTTTCATTTCCGCTGTCGTAAACAGGATCGTGGTGAAATACTATGGAACCGTCAACACCCACTCCGAGTTCCTTGAGAACTGAAGTAAGACCGTGTGCGTAGGCCGATCCGGTCATAACAAAACCGTACAGGCCTTTCAGTTTTTCACGCAGTGCATCGAGTTCCGGCTGTATTCTCCGGTGCTCGCTTTCTATATATTCCTCAACGATGTCCTCTTTGCCGGCCACCTTTGCTATCGCACGCAGCCATTCGTCCGTTGCTGCTATCCCGTATGGCTGAGGTGCGTTTATCTGAGGAACACCGAAGTGTTCTTCCAGTGCAGTCGCCATATAGGAACCAAGTGTATGGCAGAAAGTCGTTGTCGCCAGGGCTTCGCTTGCCTGTTTAAGTTCATCGTAACTTGCCATGTCAACGAGATAATTCACACGAAGTCCGAGCGGTTTTAAAATGTCGCTGAAGTAATCCGTACCCCAGAGCTGAACTATGTTAATAAGGTCCTTCTGTTTTTTCTTAGGATTTTTCTCAACTATGCTTCGCAGGATTCCGTGCTGTGAAATATCAAATCCTGTGCTCCAGTGCTTTGAACGGAAGCCCTCACAGTGGAGAGGAATAACTTCAATTCCGAGTTCGTTCTGCAGTTCATCAGCTATACTGTCGATATCTTCACCGATGATCGCAGTTGAGCACGCCATCGAAATAAATATCGCTTTCGGCGAGTATCTGTAGTAAGCGTCGCGGATAGTCTGTCTGAGTTTATTGCTTGCACCGAACACCATGTCATTTTCAAGAAGATTGGTGCTGAGAATGCTAATTGTCTGCGGCTGTTTATGTCGTCGTGCAAGGCCTATATTCATTGAAACATTGAGTCCGTGCTGCTGGGCTGAACATCCTATCGGAGAATGTTCAACAAGAATACAGTCAGTAAGATTTCCTATCTGACATGCTACCATGGCGTGTGCACAGGTAGTTTCCTGGCTGAAAGGCATGTTCAGTTCACACAGCTGACAGGCTCTTCCGCGCTTTCCGCAGCATTTATCTGTTTTCTTGGCACTTCTGTCTTCATAGTCAGAGGCCTTCAGAAGTTCAGAAGCAGAACCGTCCCATGATGTTATTGTACCGAGTCTCATTTCGCGGTTGCTGCATTCGGACATTGACAAATTTATTTTTCGGGTTGACATAAAACTTTAACCACCTTTTATATTTCATAATGAATTTCAGACGGGAAGACTGTGCGGTTTCAGCACAGTGCCCCTGCTGATTTATGAACAGATCAGCCTTTTCCCAGTGTCAGGTATTTCTCCACCTGAGGAAATATTTCTGCAGTCCGGCTGAAAGAACGGATATAAGGCATATGATAATGCCGAGAATTATAATTCCGAGGATAACTCTCGGATAGTCAGCGAATTTTGCATAATACTGAACATAGTAGCCTATTCCTGACTGACCGCCTATCATTTCAGCGGAAGTCAGCATAAGGAATGAAACGCCCAGTCCCTGTGCAGCACCTGCAAAAATGTTCGGAAGTGCAGAAGGAATAATTACATTCAGAAGCAGTGAGCCCGTTCTGACACTCAGAGACCTTGCAGTATCAAGTATTCCCTTTTCCACACTGGATACTCCTGCGATAGTACCTTTCATTATCGGCCAGTACGCTGAAAGAAAAATAATGAATTTTGATACAACATCAAATGAAGGAAGAAGCGCAATTGAATAGGGAACAAATACTATAGGAGGTATCGCTCCTGCAAAATTCACTACATATGTGGCTGATGACCTTATGTTTTTAAATGATCCGAGTATAACACCCATCGGTATTCCGAGAACAAGTGCGTAAATGTATCCCGAGAAAACTGTTTTTAAAGAGCTTGCAGCACCCTGCGAAAGTTTGTCTATGTCGGCAGTGAACTGCCACAGCACTTCACCCGGTGCCGGAAAGATCAGCGGATCGAGTATGAGCGTCTTCGGTGCGAGTATCGTCCATGCTGTTAATACAAAAAATATAACTGAAAGAATATTTCCGAAATCGCGGAGGAAATCCTTTTTTGAAGAAAAAGCCGAGAGAAGAAGAAATACAAGTTCGGCAGCCGACGCTGCTGCTATAAGATAAAACTTATGCTCATTATCTTCCGCCCGCGACGGCAGAAACTGTACCAGAATTAAAACTGCGAACAACAGATGAGTTACCCGCAGAAATCTTTTTCTCAGTGTCATGGTACGCCACCTCCTTTTCTGCTTCATAGAATGCGTTTATGATCTCGTTTCTGAAGATCTTATATTCTTCAGTATCTGTAATGTTTTCTCGGATACGCGGTCTTGAAAACGGAACACTTACCTCCTTGTAGATACGTCCCGGATTCGGCTGCATGATCACTATCCTGTCTGAGAGGAAAATGGCTTCATCCACATCGTGAGTTACAAAAATAACTGTCTTTTTCTTTTCTTCACTTCTCCAGAGAGAAAGCAGAAGATCCTGAAGCGACGCTCTTGTTTTGGCATCAAGAGCACCGAAAGGTTCATCCATGAGCAGAATAGGAGTGTTTACTGCAAGAGCTCTTGCGATCGCAACACGCTGCTGCTGACCGCCTGAAAGCTGAAGCGGATATTTGTTTTTGAATTCTGAAAGTCCCACTTTTTCTACGAATTCCAGAGCAATATCATTTCTTTCCTTTTTCGAAAGTTCCGGACGAAGCTGTCTCAGACCGAACTCAACATTTTTCTTTACAGTCATCCACGGGAACAGCGAGTAATTCTGAAAAACTATACTTCTGTCCTTTCCTGTTCCTGATATCGGCTCACCGTCTATAAAAACCGTTCCTCCGGACGGTCTGCGCAGACCGTCTATTGTTGAAATGAGTGTACTTTTACCGCATCCGCTCGCACCGAGAAGGCTGACAAACTCGCCTTCTTTAATGTCAAGATTTATGCGGTCAACGGCTTTGAAGCTTTTGTTTTTCGTTCCGTATTCAACGGAAAGATCTCTTATATTTATTCTGCTCATGATTTAGCACCTCCGGTAAAATTCCAGTTGTCATCGTATATATCAAAATAGTCTTCGCGTGTGTAATTAACATTGAACTCATCAAAATGTGTGAGAAGGTCTTTCCAGAACTGTTCGTCCGGTTCAGCTTCCGAGATCTCCTTCAGAGCCTGAAGGTAAAGGTCAGTGTTTACTGATGCAGCAAGGTCAAATTCCTCAATGTACCCGCCGTTAAGCAGTGCGTCATACCAAATCCAGATTGCCTTTAGTTCAGGGTCTGGAGTGGAGCTGATATATTTTCCGTACGTTTCGCTGCGTATCAGATCAATGTCAGTATCGCAGTATTTCGCAATATCCTCACACGTTTCATCCTCGTTTTCCTGATAGAATTTATACGCCTTTATAAGTGCTTTCAGGTAGGCAACATACCGCTCAGGATGCTGTTCAATAAGTTCAGTCGAAGCAAGGTTACGGCAGCAAGGATGATCGCCGAACGGTTCATTCTGACCTGAATAGTTTATGATCACGTAACCCTTCTTTTCTGCCAGTGCACGGAACGGCGTGTACACTGAAACTGCATCGATACTGTTGTTGAGAAGTGATTCAAGGCCGGCACTTTCAAGGTTTTCAAAGTAAACGTCCTTTCCTATTTCCCAGCCCATGTTCTCGAAAACATTTCTGTAAACAATATCAGTAATACCGAGATTTACGTTGGCAATGGTTTTGCCTCTGAGAAGTTCAAGACTGTAGTCCTTCGGATCAACGCCTTCGACAAGTTCCGGCTTGACCACCAGTGCATGTCCTTCCTTCATGATCCCGCCTATTATCTGAAGCTTTGCACCCTGTGCAATGTAATTTATACATGAGGTACTGCCTATCGCAGCTGCATCAAGTTTTCCTGATTCCACCGACATGACAATTTCAGTGTTTCCGTCAAAATTGGAAAGTGAAACATCAAGTCCTTCCTCCTCGAAAAATCCTTCTTCCTTTGCAACAAAGTAAAGCAGATGACCTGTTGACGGAAGATAGCCGAGTTTGAAAGGTACAAGCTCACTCTTTGATGTTTTCGCAGTCTCTTTACTGCCCGAATTAAATTTCTGTGTTTCAGTGTTTATCTCTGTTTCCCCGGAACATCCAGCCAGAAACAGAGAGCTTACAACTGCAGCAGCTAATAAAGCTGTGCTTTTTCTGAATAAATTTCTGAATTTCATTGTTTGACCTCCGGTGTGTTGTAATGTGTTTGTTTTGGGTATGAGCCTATTATAACCCCTAATACGCGCCCTGTCCAATACAGGTTTTCAAGATAGTGTTATTGTATTTTCCAATAAATATCAGTTTTTATTATAAGCACTTATAGGTACAAAAAAACGCCGGCAGTATTTTATACCACCGGCGGTTTCCTGTTTAAATGTGCGCCCGCGGGCGCACTATCAGTAATACAGCCGCCTCTTATGAGACGGCTGTGCCTATTTGTAATCCGCAGATACTTCCTCAAAAGATCGCTCTCCGCGAATAAACTCATCATATGCAACTTCTGCATCTTTGCCGTGAAATACAGCGCAGATTCCGCACATATCACAGTCTGCAATGCATGGAAATCTTTCTTTGATATAGTTTCTGCGTTCTTCGGCAGTAGAATTCGTAACATCAGGCGGTGCGTTCATATACAGTAACCTCATTTTATCAGCCTGTTCTGGCGGTACTGCTCCATATATGTTCTGTTTATTTCACTTATCTCACGCTTTCCGTCAATATAATCCTGATAGATACCGAACGGACTTCCACCGCCAAGCCAGCATGATGAACAGTTTTCACAACCACCGCCGCCACAGTCAAGTGACTCTCTGATAATTTGTTCGCGTTCCTCCCGTGTCGTATCTTTTATCGAAATTGATCTCATAACAGTCGCCTCTTTTATCGAATTACTTAAGCTTTCACCAGCTCAGCGTTGATAATGTCCTCGTTTTCAGCCATTGCCTGCAGGGTCATGGAAAGCAGTTTGTCAAGTTCCCAGCCAAGCTGATTTGCACCGCGTTCGATCACTTCTCTTGAACAGCCTGCGGCGAACCCTTTGCTCTTGTACTTCTTTTTCAGGGATTTAAGTTCCATGTCCTTTGTACTTTTAGACGGACGCATCAGAGCGGCAGCCCAGATAAGACCGGTCAGTTCGTCAGCAGCAAAAAGCACCTTCTCCATTTCATGTATCGGCTCCACATCAATAGTCACGCCGCAGCCCACAGTTATACCGTAGCCGTGAGAACATACTGCATGAATAATATCCTCACTTACTCCGCCTTCTTTCAGCATTTCAGGAGCTTTGAGACAGTGTTCCTCAGGATACAGTTCAAAATCAATGTCATGAAGCAGTCCGGCAATACCCCAGTATTCTGCTTCATCTCCATATCCCAGCTCGGCAGCATACCATTTCATTACTGCTTCTACAGTCAGGGCGTGCTGAATATGGAACGGATCTTTGTTGTACTTTTTCAGAAGTTCAAATGCTTCATTTCTTGTTATCATATTTTATACCTCTTTCAGATGGTGGACAATATTGTAATAAAATCGTTATACATATAATGCCTATATATTTAATATGATTATATATCGCGATTCAGAGTTTGTCAATATTTCTTCAAGGAAAGCTGACTCTAAAAAAATGTGCGCCCGCGGGCGCACTGTCGGTAGTACAGGCGCTCCGGTGAAACCGGGGCGCCTGTTCCTTTACTAATCTGATATATCTCTCAATATATTTTTCTGATCTTTACGACCATAAGCAACATATAATACATTAACAATATTCTGATTTTCATTAATAGTAAAATACGCAATATATTTCTTTATAATCATTTTATGTATTCCTTCAGAACGCCATGGTTCCTCATTTACTAAAGGAATTCGTGAAGGCATACTATCGAGTTTGCTCAATTCATTACGTATATAATTAATAGTCTTTACTGCCGCTTGAGGAGACATAAGATTATATGCAATATGACGTGCTATATCTCTCAAAGAATCATATGCTTTCTCAGTCATTCTCACTTCATATTGTTCCATTTTCTATTTCACCAATAATTGCATCGCATGATTCATCAACTGAAAGTGTTTTACCGTTTTTAGACTGTTCGAGACTTTCTGCCATAATGGCATCAAATTCTTCTTTTTTCATTTCATCTAATGCCTTCGGAATCGCTGTTGGTATTGATGGTCTGAACGGCAGACCATTCCACAGTATTATTTCACGATAAAACATATTAATTGCCGTAGAAACAGGGATACCAAGCTTAGTCATTACAGCTTCAGCCTGCTCTTTGATTTCAGGTTCAACTCTTGCAGTTACATTTGCTGTTCTTGTTGCCATAATATCAGCCACCTTTCTACATTCTATTATAGCAGATTGTATTGCAATTTACAATACAATCTACAGAAAAAATGTGCCTGTTCCCTCTGCAGAAAACAGTGTAGATTTCTTCTACCGCATATCCTTAACCACTGTAACAAGTCTTTCAAGTCCGTCATGCACCACACATTCAGGGCAGGCGATGTTCATACGCAGGAAGCCTTCACCGCCGCTTCCGAACTGGGCTCCGTCGGACAGAAACAACCCTGTACGTTTGCGTATACTCTGTGCAAGACTGCAGTCACTGTCTGCCGAAACTTTTCTCCCGTCTATCCAGAGCAGATATGTGGCCTGCGAAGGAATAAGCTTCAGTTCTGGTAGTTCAGCTTCCAGTACTGTTCTGACAAGCTGCTTGTTTTTAAAAAGATACTGACGCAAATCGTCAAGCCATGCACCGCCCTTCTGAAAAGCTGAAACCGCCGCCTGTACCGCAAATGAATTTACACCGTCGATTCTCTGGGAATGCAGACCTTCTTTTATTCGGCGTCTGATATGACTATCCGGTATTACTATCGCTGAAGTATGCAGTCCTGCAAGATTAAATGCTTTTGTCGGAGAAATACAGATGACACTGCTGCCGGCATTATCGGATGAAGCACTCAGATAAGGGACATAATTTATACCGGGATCAGTGATATCACAGTGTATCTCATCAGAAACAACAATAACATCGTTTTCCCTTGCAAGCCTGCCAACAGCAGCAAGAGTTTCTCTGTCCCAGATTATCCCGCCCGGATTATGCGGATTGCTGAGAATAATCATTTTCGTTCTGCTGTCGCTTAGCTGCCGTTCAAGAAGGTTATAATCTATTCTGTATTCATCTCCGTCATAGACGAGAGGACATTCAAGTACTGTGCGTCCGTTGCTGCGAATACAGTCATAAAAGCAGTGGTAGACCGGAGAAAGCAGCACTACATTATCACCTGTATTAGTAAGTTCACGGATACAGGTGCATATCGTCGGAAGTACACCCGGACTGAACAGCATCTGCCGTCTTTCAAACTTCAGATCATGCCGTGACTGCCACCATTCAATATATGCCTGATACCATTCATCAGGCAGAAAAGAATAACCGAAAACACCATTAGAGAGTCTTTTCTGCAATTCTTCAAGTATCTCAGGTGCAGCCGGAAAATCCATATCTGCTATCCACATAGGCAGCTCATTCTGCAGCACATTCCATTTCGCCGAATTAGTACCGCTGCGATCAGTCACATGATCAAAATCGTATTTCATATGTCATTTGCCGTTCCTTTCTGTGATGTGCACTAAACCTATATATTCAATATGATTATATATCGCAGTTCGAAATTTGTCAATAACAGACGCAGGAACAGCCGCTCCATTCATGACCGGAGCGGCTGTTTATTTGTGTAGCTATGATATTCTCCTATGAACCGAATCGCCGTGGATCTCCTTGCTTTCGTCAAGGATCGCCGCAATCTCATCAAGGAACTGTTCACCCATACTGCTGAGTTCCCAGTTCTTCTTTGTTATGTATCCGATAGTCATGGTACCCTGAGTAGATTCATCTGACTTAAACGGAATGACCAGGAAGTGATCACCGCTCAGTTTTTCCGAGTAGATACTCGAACAGAGCGTATAGCCGTTAAGTCCTTCCATAAGATTCATCATGGTCGCTCGGTCAGTGGCTTTGATCGTCTTCTGACAGGCGTGCTCGATCATGATCTCCTCGGCAAAATAGATATCCGTTTCACCGCCCTGTTCAAACGACATGCACGGATACGGTTCAAGCTGTTCAAAGTCAAGTTCCTTTTCTCCGGCTAACGGATGTGATTTTGCCAGATAAACACTTGCAGGGCATTCAATGAGAGGAATGAAATCAAGTTCATGCTCTTTTAAAAGCCTTGTGATAACTCTCTGGTTCGTCTCACAGATATAAAGAATTCCTATCTCGCTTTTGAGCGTGCTTACATCATTTATTACATCTATAGTCTTTGTCTCGCGCAGAGCCAGATCAAACTGATTGGAGTCGTAGTGCTTCGCCATTCTTATAAATGCGTTTACCGCAAATGAGTAGTGCTGCATTGAAACCGCGAATTTTCTGCGGCATTTTACCTCGTCACCGTAGCACTCCATTACCTCCTCGTACTGCTGAAATACTCTTCTTATACGACGAAGAAATTCCTCCCCTTCAACTGTCGGAATAACTCCCCTGTGAGTTCTGTGAAATACAGATATCCCTATTTCCTTTTCCACTTCCCTTACTGCCCCTGTCAGAGTAGGCTGTGCGATAAAAAGCTTTTCCGCCGCCTTGTTCATTGAACTGCACTCCGCAATGGTCAGTACATAGTTTATCTGCTGTAAAGTCATACATGCTCCTTATCTTAACAAAACAACAGCTTCTCCGTTTCCGTAAGAAGCTGTCATGATCGCTGGTGTATTTTTATGGAGGTAATACACTGGTATACTAATGTTAATGTTATTTCCGTATGACTATATTATAACCGTTGTATGAAGACCTGTCCAATTCATAAAAACCATAGCCGGCTATCAATAAACCCTATAACCTATAGGTTTAATCAGTTAAAACTATAGCCTGTAATAAATTTTATGAATTAGACAGCCTGCAGAGGTTATGATACAATAGTGACTGTAATCATTATTTCAATTTAAACAATAACGCTGATTATTCCATAAGTCAGCCAGAGGAACTTATAAAGTTTCTCATTCTCCCAGTCAGCAGATCCGGGGCATCCGGATCTGCCTCTTAAAAATGTTTCAGAAAAAAAGGAAGGAGTAATTCCGCGATGAAAATATGTTGTCACTGTTGTAACAGAAAACCGGAAAATAGAATAATGAATTATCGGGGAAAGACTGCTTTCGCAGAATGATCGTGCCTTGTACGGCTATAAAAGAAAAGATCACGGGGATGCAGACAGAAAGCTGCGTCCTTTTTTTATTGCGGGAACGCTGATAAGATCAGCAGGGGTTCGGGCAAAGCCCGGCAACATTCACACAATTAAGATATTAAATGAAAGAGGTACATTATAATGAGCAGATATATTTTCACATCAGAATCAGTAACAGAAGGACATCCGGACAAAGTAGCAGACAGAATCTCAGATTCCATCCTTGATGCTTATCTTGCGAAGGATCCGGCAGCAAGAGTTGCAGCCGAAACAGTTATCAAGAACAACACAGTAATACTCGCAGGCGAGATAAGCTCATCTGCTGAGATCGACACGGAAAAGGTAGTACGTGACGCAATTAACGACATAGGATACAACAGCGAAGAACTCGGTTTCGACGGCCATTCCGCAGAGATAATCAATCTTCTTGACCGCCAGTCACCTGACATTGCTCAGGGCGTTGATTCAGCACTTGAAGTAAGAGAAGAAAACGGTGACGAGATCGGTGCCGGCGACCAGGGTATCATTTTCGGATATGCCGTAAACGAAACACCTGAACTTCTCCCGCTTCCTATCTCACTGGCTCACAGACTTTCACACCGTCTCGCTGAGGTAAGAAAGAACGGAACACTCCCGTATCTCCGTCCGGACGGCAAGACTCAGGTATCAGTAATTTATGAAGACGGCAATGCAGTCGGAATCGATACTATTCTCGTTTCAACTCAGCACGACGAAGAAGTTACACAGGACAAGCTCCGTGCAGACCTTATAAAGAACGTCATCGTACCTGTTATCCCGAAAAAATGGCTTACAGGTGATGTACGAATTCTTGTAAACCCTACTGGCCGTTTCGTTATCGGCGGACCAGTCGGCGACAGCGGACTTACAGGACGCAAAATAATCGTTGACACATACGGCGGTGCTGCTCACCACGGCGGCGGCGCATTCAGCGGCAAGGATTCAACCAAGGTTGACAGAAGTGCCGCCTACGCTGCAAGATGGGCAGCGAAAAATATCGTCGCAGCAGGTCTTGCAAAACGCGCCGAGATCCAGCTCGCATACGCCATCGGCGTTGCCGCTCCGGTATCAGTTTACGTAAACACATTCGGCACAGGCGTTATCACCGACGAAGAAATTCAGGCAGCAGTTACTGAAATATTCGACTTCACTCCAGGCGGAATAATCCGTGACCTCGACCTCAGAAAGCCGGTATTCGCCGCAACATCAGCCTACGGCCACTTCGGCAGACCTGACGCAGACTTCACCTGGGAACGTACAAACAAGGCAGAAGAACTTAAAAATGCTGTACGCAAGGTAACAAAGTACGCAGGTTAATTTCTTCTGTTGCTCTCTCCCCTTTGTTCATTTCCGTTGCCACCGGAAATGCAATTTCCATATAACATAAGAGACAGAAAGACCGTTCAGTTTTAAAATCTGAACGGTCTTTCTGTGTTTTTTTCCGGTATTAAAAGATAGTATCCTTATTGCATTTGTCTTTGCTACAAATTCTTTAACACTGATTTTAAAACTGTTTAATCCTGATTGACTTTTAATTATGGCGAATTCGCCATAATTATAGTGAACGTCATAAATATTTTTACTAAAAAGAACATAAAGAACCATGCCTTAATTCCGTAAACCTCTGTGCTATAATAAAAAGCAAAAGCCGGCAATGTGGGGGCTGGTGAAGATTTCACATTACCTCATATAAAAAGAATCCCCCTGAAAGCAGCATCATAATTTGCATGCCGCCTTAGGGAGAGAAAAAACTATTTCTGAAGTTTAAACTGTAGTTTCATCCATGCCTCCTGTTTCCTCTTCAATCCATTGAGCTAATTTCTTCTGTAACTCTTTCTTATCAGGAAGATATAGTGCATATTGAGAAGCAAAAACATTACTATCTTTAGGTAAGGTAATTTCCACCAATGCATCATTTTTTTCTTTGCAAAGTAGTATTCCAATAGTAGGATTTTCATCGGAAAGTTTTCTATATCGGTCAAAGAAATTAACATACATCTGCATTTGTCCAAGATCCTGATGAGTCAGCTTGTCCGTTTTTAAATCTATCAGGACATAGCAACGCAAAAGTCTGTTATAAAATACAAGATCAACATAAAAATTATCCTCATCAAAAGTGAAACGTTTTTGTCTTGCTTCAAAAAGATAACCTTTACCAAGTTCTAATAGAAAAGTCTGCAATTTATCGATTATAGCTGTTTCTAGTTCAGTTTCAGAATATTCAGCCTTTTCCTCCATTCCAAGGAACTCCAGTACAGTAGGCTGCTTCATAATATCAGATGGCTGAGTAACGATCTGTCCTTGTTCCGCAAGTTCCAAAATCTTATCCTTATTTCTACTCAAAGCAATTCGTTCATACAAACTCGAATTGTATTGCCTTTGAAGTGTACGTATACTCCAGTTTTCACGAGCCGCTTCTATTTCATAAAAAGAACGCTCGCTGTCATTTTTTATCCGCATTAACAATAGATAATGAGACCATGGTAGCGTAAATGGATTACCGTTTTTAAAAAAGCTAAACACTGTTTCGCTTTTTTTAACTGCAAAGAGTTCAACAGCTTCATCACTTATACGCTCTTTATTTGTTCTCCCCCCCTCCTTGTGGTGCTCCCTTTGCATAGACCTATCTAAATTTACATTTCTTCATATAAAAAGAATCTCCCTGAAAGCAGCATCAACATTTGCATGCTGCCTCAGGGAGAGAAAATTTTTATTCTTCAATTCCAAGATACTTCTTCAGTTCTTCAATATAGATCTCAGCCATCTCGCTTAAGATTACGTTTTTAAGAGTTATATATCCGATCTCCATAGCCTCGTCTGTGCCGTCATTTTCATCTTCAAACGGAACGGCGATATAGTCTGAACCGTTGAGTTCCTCACATATGATACCGGAACAGAGGGTGTAACCGTTGAGACCAATCATCAGATTGAGCATGGTCGCACGGTCGTTGGCTTTGATCACGCGCTGATAGTCGTTGGTGCTGAGGATCTCTTCGGCAAAATAGAAGGAGCTGTTGTCACCCTGTTCAAATGACAGACACGGATAATCAGCAAGTTCATCAAAGGTTATCTTATCTTTACCCGCAAGCGGATGTCCCTTCCACAGATAAACGTATGCAGCGCACTTGGTAAGAGGATGAAATACGATACCGTTTGAATGCAGAAGTTTTGTCAGCGATTTTCTGTTGAAATCATTGAGATAGATAATACCTATCTCGCTGCGGAAGCCGGCAACGTCACTTATTATTTCAGCAGTCTTGGTCTCACGGACAGCAAATTCATATTCTGCTGTATCGAACTCCTTGACCATTTCAACGAAGGCTTTTACGGCAAAGGAATAGTGCTGTGTTGACACTCCGAATTTCTTCTTGACCGCACCTTTAGTGCTGTACTTTTCAGAAAGGATCTCGAACTGACCGACTACCTGACGTGCGTACTGAATAAATTCCGCTCCGTCATTGGTAAGCGTAACACCGCGTCCCGTTCTGTTGAAGATCTTGATGCCTATTTCCTTTTCAAGTTCCTGTACAGATGAAGTAAGGGACGGCTGTGAAACATAGAGCTGTTCTGAAGCCTTGTTCATTGATCCTGTCGATGAGATCACGAGTATATATTTTAACTGCTGTAAAGTCATAGCATTACCTCTTTGTTATGATATTTTAAGGGGGGCTCCGCCTCCGGATGCGGACCGGCAGATCTCGCTTAAAAAAAGTTAGTGTCCCTATAGCCTAAAATTCCTATAGAAACACTATGATTATATCATTTAAAGACAATGTTGTCAATAGCTGTCGGATAAGCACCTGCTTTACTGCTCTATTACGAGTTCTTCCTTATAAGCCGTGTCCCCTTCTATGTGGAACGAATTAAGTACCGGTTCGTCATCCATGAGTGAGAGAATCAGATAACTTGCGCTGCTGTCAAAGGCAAGCCTCTTGTCCTCATCTGAAGGACGTGACGGAGATACCGGATGGGAATGCCAGTTTCCGAGAGGAATAAGTCCCTCTGCTCTCATGTCCTTTACAGCTGCAAGCTGTTCCTTCGGATCAAGAGTGAAGTGTTCCTCTGCATGATCGGTATTGGTAAGAATGTAGACCTTCTTTATGATTCTGTCTTCGCCGGAGATCTCGCCTGCTATAAGGCCGCAGGCTTCGATCGGAGCTTCCTTTTTCGCATGTTCAACTATTATGTCGTAGTCACTCTTTTTAAGTTTTATCATAATCCTGTACCGTCACATTCTGCCTGTTCGTAGTCGATAAGTTCTGTAATTGTCGGATGGTCTCCGCAGACTGCACAGCTATGAGTGTCAGACGGCAGCTTTACCTTTCTGAACTGCATCTTAAGTGCATCGTAGGTAAGAAGATAACCTGTGAGCAGGTCGCCAACACCAAGAATGTACTTGATAGCTTCCATAGCCTGAAGACTTCCTATAACACCGCCCATTGCGCCGATAACACCGGCCTGCTTGCATGTAGGAACGGCATCCTTCGGCGGTGGTTCCTTGAATACGCAGCGGTAGCACGGTCCCTCACCAGGAACATAGGTCATGAGCTGACCCTGGAAACGGATGATACCGGCATGTGAGAACGGCTTCTTCGCCATTACGCACGCATCGTTAATAAGAAACTTTGCCGGGAAATTATCCGTTGCATCAATAACAAAATCGTAATCCTTTATAATATCTAGAATATTTTCACTTGTAATGAATTCGTGATAAGTCACTACCTTAACATCAGGATTCATAGCTTCCATAGTCTCTCTTGCTGATTCGACTTTAGGAATGCCAACATCCTTTGTCTGATGAATGATCTGTCTCTGAAGGTTGGAAAGATCAACTTCATCAGCATCAGCAATGCCGATAGTACCAACACCTGCTGCCGCAAGATACATTGCCACCGGAGCACCAAGACCGCCGGCACCGATTATCATTACCTTTGCATTAAGAAGTTTCTTCTGTCCCTTTGCTCCGACTTCCTTAAGAATTATGTGTCTTGAATAACGTTCGATCTGTTCATTAGTAAAAGCCATTACTGACCTCCTCCCATGAAATAAAGGAATTCAACACTGTCACCGTCTTTGAGAACAGTTTCCTCAAACTGTCCGCTCTTAACGAAATCATCGTTTACTGTAACAGTAACATACTGCGGTGTTTCTACGTTTTCATCGATTATAAGCTGTGAAACTGTAAGTCC
The DNA here is from genome assembly GCA_017438745.1 of Oscillospiraceae bacterium. GTDB lineage: Bacteria > Bacillota > Clostridia > Oscillospirales > Ruminococcaceae > HUN007. Next base: position 43,414 of record JAFRUS010000063.1, read on the forward strand.
GTCGCTTACTTCCTTTTTAACTCCTGCAACAGTTATTATCATTTTTTCTGCTCCTCATTATTATCAATTTAGTAAGATGGGTTTTCGGGACTTCGACCCGTAACCACGCTGATATATTCTTTACTTTATGCTATCAACAAGAGATACTATCTCATCTTTGCTTACTGCACCCTTAAGGCGTGAAACCTCTGTTCCTTTGTTTAAGAGAACCAGTGTAGGTGTTGCCTCAACGCCGTATTTATCAACCAGTTCATCATCAAAGGCAGCGTTTACTTTTACTATTTTCAGTCTGTCTGCATATTCACTTTCAAGTTTGCTGAGCACCGGTGCGATCTTTTTGCACGGAATACAGCTGTCAGAGTAAAAGTCCACAAGTACAGGTATTTCCGATGAAATGACCTCTGTTTCAAAGTTTTCTCCGTTTACTCTTGCCGGCATTATCAGTCACCGACCTTCTGAACTATAAGTTCAAATGTACCGTCTCCGTTGTCGGAAAGACTAAGCACCTTGTGTCCTTCTTCCTTAATGCTCTTCGGAACGTTCTGAACCGGTTCCCCGTCATTAAGCTTTATTGAAAGGATGTCACCGTCATCAAGTTCTTCAAGAGCTATCTTTGCCTTTACAAAAGTGATCGGGCAGTTTACATCCGTAATGTCGATAGAATCTGTTATATTAAAATCAGCCATGTTATTTCTTCCTTTCTTATATCAGAGCTATTGCCTGTCTGAAATCTTCGATAAGGTCATCGATATCTTCAATTCCCACGCTGATGCGGATAGTGTCGTCATATACTCCTGCGCTTACGCACTGTTCCTCAGTATTATGAGTATAGATAGTGCTCGCCGGATGTATCACAAGTGTGCGTACATCTCCTATGTTGGTGGCAATGGATGCAAATTTAATACTGTCCATCAGCTTAAAGGCCTTTTCCTTGCTTCCGGCTCTTATAGTCACTATAGCTCCGCCCTTACCGGAAAGCTCTTTCTGTACCAGATCATAGTAAGGAGATGAAGGAAGTCCGGGATAGTTCACTTCTATATTATACAGTGAATCGAAAAATTCGGCAAGCTTAAGTGCGTTTTCACAGCTGCGCTCCATTCTGAGTCCGAGTGTGTCGAGCCCGACAATATTCATAAATGCATTCATCGGAGCAAGGCAGCTTCCTGTATTACGCCATATTCCGTTTCTGAGTTTTGAAAGAAACGCAAAAGGTCCGAATTTAAGATATGACTCAAACCCCGGATATCTTTCCTTTGTCCATTTAAAGTTACCGCTGTCGACTATAATGCCGCTTATGGCATTTCCGCCGCCGTTTATGTACTTGGAAGATGAGTGAACAACTATGTCTGCACCGTGTTTTATCGGATTTACAAGATAAGGTGTTGCTGTTGTACTGTCAACTATAAGGGGTATACCGTTTTCCCTGCAGGCTTCCGAAACACGGTCAAGATCGACGATATCCAGTTTCGGATTCCCAATGAGTTCTGTAAAAACCGCTCTGGTATTTTCCGTTACCGCTTCGCTCACTGTTTCATAAGTAATAGACTCAAGAAAGCGTGCTGTTATGCCGAATGCCTTCAGATCATCAAACAGATCGATCGTTCCTCCGAAAAGTCCCGTGCTTACTATGACTTCGTCTCCTGACTTCAGAATATTAAGAAGGACCGCTGTAATAGCTGCCATTCCCGATGAACACGCTACTGCACCAAGACCGCCTTCCAGTTTGGCTATTCTGTTTTCAAAAGCACTTACAGTCGGATTTCCCACTCTTGAATAGGAAAAACCTGCAGCCCTGTTATTGAACACCTTTTCAAGCTGCTCTGCTGAATCATATGCAAAGGCACTTACCTGATAAACCGGAGGGAGAGTTGAACCCTGATCGCTGCCGTTCTGTGACGTGCCATGAAGCAGAGATGTATTAAATTTCATTTTTCCACCACGCTTTTCTGAAAGAATATTTAAAACAATGTACAGGACGGCATAGAAAAAACCGTCCTGTACAGTACATGAAATTTACTGTGAAATGATTTCGGTGCGCTTTCACCTGAAATTCCATTTACGCAAGGGTTCTTATACCCTGCACAAGTCTGTCAATGTCACCGAATGAATTGTAGAGAGCAAGTGTAGGACGAACTGTTCCTTCGAGTCCGAAGTGACGCAGGATAGGCTGTGCACAGTGATGACCTGTACGTACTGCTATTCCGAGTTCGTTAAGTCTCTGACCTACTGCTTCATTATCAACTCCGTCGAGTACAAATGAAAGTACACTTGCCTTGTTTGTGGCCGTACCGATAAGGTGAAGACCGTTTATCTTCTGCATTTCCTTCATTGCGTAAACAAGAAGTTCGTGCTCGTGGCGTTTTACTTCCGCCATGCCTATTGAATTGAGATATTCAAGGGCGGCACCAAGACCTACAGCATCAGCTATGCTTCCTGTTCCTGCTTCAAACTTGTTCGGAGCCGGATTGTAGATCGTGCGTTCGAATGTTACGTCCTTTATCATGTTGCCGCCGCCGTGATACGGTCTTGCAGCTTCAAGAACGTCTGACTTTCCGTAAACCACACCGATACCTGTCGGTGCAAAAATCTTGTGTCCCGAGAATACGAAGAAGTCTGTATCGAGTGCTGTAACGTTTACCGGAATGTGCGCCACGGACTGTGCACCGTCAATGAGTGTGCGTACTCCGTGTGCATGTGCGATCGCAACGATCTCCTCGATAGGTGTTACAGTACCGAGTGCGTTTGAAACGTGTGTTGCTGAAACGAATTTCGTTCTGTTTGTAAAGAGCTTTTCGTACTCGGAAATAATGAGCTGACCGGTCCTGTCAACAGGGACAACCTTTATAACAGCTCCTGTTTCCTCGCAGACAAGCTGCCACGGAACGATGTTCGCATGATGCTCGAGCATTGTGAGAATGATCTCATCGCCCGGCTTGAGCAGAGGCTTTACATATGCGTTAGCCACAAGGTTTATCGCCTCGGTAGTGCCTCTTACAAAAACGATATTGTCCTTTGAAGGAGCACCGAGAAAATCTGCCGTTATCTGTCTTGCATTTTCGTATGCATCAGTTGAACGTGCAGCAAGCTCGTGGGCACCTCTGTGAACATTTGAGTTTTCGTGTTCATAGTAGTAAGTAAGTCTGTCGATGACCTGCTTCGGACGCTGTGTTGTTGCGCCGTTGTCAAGCCACACAAGATCATTGCCGTTTATTTTTTCACTTAGTATAGGGAAATCATTTCTTATCTGAGCGAGAGTCTTGGTTCCGACTATGATACTGCTGTTTTCCCTTGACTGCGGCACTTCCTTTGCCACCGCACCGGAAGCCTGCTTCGGAACGTAAGTATCTGCCTGACCCTGTGAAAGAACAACAGGAGCGTATCCGCCGGATGCCGGCTGTTCTGAAGGAACAGTGTATGCGTCATATGAAGCTGCTTCAGCTGCTGCTCCGAAAAGTGATGATGAGCCGTATCCTTCGGCTGCTTTTTCATATTCTGAAACATTACCGTAACCGCCGTTATACTCGTTTGCGATCTGTTCGAATTCTGAAATGCTTCCGTAACCGGAAAAAGCGTTTTCTGCAGATGAGGCGTAGTTTACACCGCCGCCGTATGAAGCCGCCTTTGATGCCGCATAGTTTAATATGGAAGTATCTCCTGCAGCGAGACCTTCAAGACCTGAAGCACAGACTTCAGGCTCAAAGTCAGGGAAAAGGGAACCTGCGAGATTCTCAAGCTCAGTCTCGGAAGGGATCCCGTAATTAGTCGTAGTCATAGTATTCACCTACCTCGACATCTTCAAGAACAGCGATAGCGTCGTCTGCAAGAATAGCTGCCGAGCAGTAGAGTGAAAGCAGATAGGAAGCAACACCCTTATCATCTATGCCTCTGAAACGAACTGAAAGACCTCTTGACTGTTCGTTCTTAAGATTACGCTGGAAAAGACCGATAACGCCTCTCTTTGCTTCACCTGTACGAACGAGAAGAATGTTTGTCTTGCCGCTCTTGCTCTTTGGATTCTTAAGTCCGTCAACAAGAAGCTTGTCTGTAGGAATGATCGGAATACCGCGCCATGCAATGAATGTACCGCCTGCAATGTTTACAGTAACCGGAGGAACGCCTCTCTTTGTGCATTCTCTTTCAAAAGCTGCGATAGCTCTTGGGTGAGCAAGGAAGAATGAAGGATCCTTCCATACCTTTGTGATGAGTTCGTCGAGATCATCAGGTGTAGGTGCACCGTTTCTTGTCTGGATCCTCTGTGAATCAGCAACGTTCTTTAAAAGACCGTAGTCATCGTTGTTGATGAGCTGGCTTTCCTGACGCTCACGAAGGCTTTCGATGGCAAGGTCAAGCTGTTCCTTTACCTGATCATATGGTGAGCTGTAAACGTCAGCAATCGCTGTATTTACATTGATTATTGTTGAAATGGATGCGAGCTGATGCTCTCTCGGGTTTTCCTCATATTCGATATAACCCTGAGGAATGATGTCTGACTTCTTTTCAACGCTGCAGAGAACGTCAAGCGGAGTCTCGCCTTCCTTTACCCTGTTTATTCTGTAAATACCTGAATCAAGTCCTTTGAATTCGAGAACTTTGGTAACCCACTTAGGAGTAAGGGCGCCGTACTGCGGTCTTGTCTTGTTTACGTCGGCAAGGTTATATGCTGCCTTTTTGCCGAGAGCAACTATTGAGTCATTTTTTACTTCTTTAGACATAACGTCTACCTCCTGATAAATAATAATTATTTATGGAAACACTGATCTGCGTTTCCTTATAATAAAGAGTTTTACCCCGTTCTCTTTACCATATCAGTATATCGGGAAGTCCTTATCAACTTCCCTTGCCCATGCATTGGTACCGCCTTTGAGATTATAAAGCGGACCTGTGTAGCCTGCTTCACGCAGAGTATTCACAGCAAGAATGCTGCGCTTTCCTTCCTTGCAGACAAAAACAGTATCGACAGAAGTGTCAAGTTCGTTCTGTCTTCTTTCAAGCTGACCGATAGGGATAACCTTTGCATCCGGGAATTTGGCGATTGCTCTTTCATGAGGTTCACGCACATCGATTATCGTGATCTTTTCCCCGTCATCGATACGGCGCTTCAGTTCCTTCGGTTCAATACCTTCAACTTCCGCTTCTTCCTCACGCTGTTTGGTGATACCGCAGAAGTCTTCGTAATCAAATTCCTCTATTTCAGTAATGGTCTTCTTTTTGCCGCATATCGGACAGCTGTCATTTTTATGTATTTTCAGCTCGCGCCATTTAAGGTTCCAGGCATCGAAGCCTACCACTCTGCCGATAAGGTTCTTTCCTCCGCCGACTATGAGCTTTATTACCTCGTTTGCCTGAAGGGTGCCTATAACACCCGGAAGCACTCCGACTACACCGCCCATTGCACATGAGGGAACAAGTCCAGCCGGAGGCGGTGCCGGATACATACATCTGAAGCAGGGACCCTCTTTTGCATAATAGACCGAGACCTGCCCTTCGAACTGATACATGGCACCGAACACATCCGGTTTTCCCAGAAGTGCGCAGGCATCGTTTACGAGATAGCGCGTGGGATAGTTGTCCGAGGCATCGGCCACAACGTCATATTCTGAAATGATCTCCTCTGCATTTTCGGCAGTCAGACGCTTGTTGTAGATCTCGACCTTTACAAAGGGATTTATCTGCTTTATGCTGTCCTTTGCCGATGCCACCTTCGGTCTGCCTATGTCTCTTGTACCGTGGATGACCTGACGCTGAAGGTTTGATTCCTCGACCTCGTCATCATCAATTATTCCGATGGTACCGACACCGGCTGCCGCCAGATACTGTGCAAGCGGTGTACCGAGTCCTCCGGCTCCGACTATAAGTACCTTTGCAGCCTTGAGTCTTTTCTGGCCTTTTACGCCGATCTCCTGCAGAAGAAGATGACGGCTGTAACGGTTTATCTCGTCATTTGTCAGCTTTTCGCCCTTCCGGTCACCGAGAACACTTTCGTTTCCGGAACCGCCGGCGATCGCCGGAATGAGGATGATCTCGTCACGGTCTTTTACTTCTGTATCAAATCCGTCAAGATCTCTTATACTTTCATCATTCACAAAAATATTGACAAATGAACGGAGTTTTCCTTCTTCATCGAAAAGCGCCTTTTTTGTATCCGGGTATTCTTCTGACAAAAGAGTAAGCACTTCGCCTACTGTTTTTCCTTCAAGTTCTATTTCAGACCTGTGCTCTGTAAAAAGCCTCAGGGTGGTCGGTATCACAACTGTTACTGCCATAAATAAACTCCTGCCTTTGTAATACTCATGGAAACACTGATCAGTTCGGAAATCCAGCAAAGCTGGATTTCAAAAGGGGAATTTACGGGGCTTCGCCCCGTTCCCCACGTTGATTTACATACAAATCAGCATTTCCTTATTATTCACATCTTTTTAATATATATTATATGTAAAAAATGCGATGAATCAATTATAACATACATCACAAATAGAATCAATATTTTTTCTATCTCAAATTATTATTACAGGATATAGGATTTTCCTATTACTATGTTAATTATTAGAACGCGCTATAGATTTTTTATATAATGTAGAACCATGCCGCTTCAGTTTCAACATCAACACGTTCAACCGGCTTTGAAGCATCGTAATTGTAGCGCAGTTCCTGATTCTTGACGCTTACCTTGGCTCCTTCCGGAATTGAACGCGTTATGAAAGCGTTGCCGCCTATGACAACATCTTTTCCGATCACGGTGTCGCCTCCGAGAATAGACGCGCCGGAATATATAGTAACATTGTCTTCGATAGTCGGATGTCTTCTTTTGTTTTTCAGTGCCTGTCCGCCTCGTGTTGAGAGAGCACCGAGTGTAACGCCCTGGTAGATCTTCACGTTATTTCCGATAACGGTCGTTTCACCTATGACTATACCTGTACCGTGATCAATGAAAAAGTATTTTCCGATGGTAGCACCGGGATGAATGTCGATACCGGTAACACTGTGAGCATATTCCGTCATCATTCTCGGAATGACCGGAACACCAAGCAGGAACAGTTCGTGCGCTATCCTGTTTACAAGGATAGCGTAGAGTCCCGGATAGGAATAGATGATCTCATCTTCACTGAACGCCGCCGGATCGCCGTCGTATGCTGCCTGAACGTCTGTCTCAATATATTCTTTTATTTTCGGAAGCGTTTCAATAAACTTCAGCGCAATTTTCTCGGCCTTTTCCGTAATGTCATTATCCGTGCTTTCATCGCCGTCAAGAACGATGGTCATCTGCTTTGTAAGCTTGTAGATGACATCTTCAATAAGCATGGAAAGATTATTGCGGAGTGTGTAGACCTTGATTGATCTGTTTCTGAAATATCCCGGAAATATGATCTTGCGAAGACTTGTAAGAATATCAACTATGGCTTCCCTGTCCGGATGATTGAATATTTTGACTTCCTCAGATGCCCTTTTCTTTTCATAATCATCAAGCAGCAGGCCGACAATGTCATTTACACTTTCTTCAATAGAGTTCAAATTATTTGCTCCTTCCGCTTAAATTATACGATAAAATTCTTTTCAATAAACTTCCACTTTTCATCCCTTGAATCAGTTATCACCTTAATATCATCTTCGGTAAGATGTCTGAAACGTCCCTGTCTCTTCAGATAAGCTTCAGCAGATGTGAATTCCTTCGGTCTGTGTGTCAGTCTGTATTCACCGTTTTCGTATTCGGCAAGATACCATAGTCCGCTGTCAACAACTTCCTTCGCGATCTCAACGGTCTCATCAACGGCAACGCCCCAGCCTGTAGGACACGGAGCTATTACATGAATGTACTTTGTACCCTGGATCTGCGATGCCTTCTGAACCTTGGCTATGAAATCACCTATATATCCCACACTTGCTGTGGCAGCGTAAGGGATACCGTGTGCCGCTACTATCTCAAACATGTTCTTCTTCGGACGGATGTTTCCGTGGATATTTGATCCCGCTGGCGTTGTCGTTGTCCTTGCGCCGAAAGGTGTCAGACCGCTTTTCTGGATTCCGGTATTCATGTAGGCTTCGTTATCGTAGCAGATGTAGATAATGTTGTCGTTACGGTCTATTGCGCCGGAAAGTGCCTGAATACCGATATCTGCAGTACCGCCGTCACCTGCAAAACCTACTGCTGTAAAGTCTTTATAGCCCTTTGCACGGAGTCCCGCCTCGATACCTGTAAGCATGGAAGCAGTTCCTGCGAAGGTTGATATTATGGAATTGTTTGAGAAGCAGAGCTGCGGAAAGTTGAAGCCCACTGCAGACATACAGCCTGCCGGAAGAACTGAAACTGCATTCGGACCAAGCACCTTAAGAGCCGCTCTTACTGCAAGGCTTCCGCCGCATCCGGCACACGCCTTGTGTCCGTAAAAAAATTCTTCTCTGGAAATACTGTCTGCTATCTTATTAGCCATTATTTCCGCCTCCTGTTCCTATAAAGGTCACTCTGTCAGTGCCTTTTATGATGCTTTCATATATGTTTTCAATGTCTGATGCAGAAATATTTCTTCCGCCGAGTCCGCCGATGAAGTTATATCCTTCGGCCTTTCCGTTTTCCTTTTTAACAGCGGAATTTACGTTTGTGAAAACCGTGCCCTCGTTACCGAAGCTTATGTCCTTTTCAAGCACTGCATATGCCTTTGCACTGCTGAGAGCTTCAGCTATCTCTTCATTCGGGAAAGGTCTCATGTAGCGTATGCGCACAACACCTGCACGTATTCCCTGCTCACGGAGCCTGTCAGCTGTTTTACGGCACAGTCCGGCAATACTTCCGAGAGTAACGATTATATATTCAGCGTCATCGGTCAGATAGTTCTCGATAAGACCAGAGTATCTGCGTCCGAATATCGCTTCGAATTCATTTTCCGTTTCCTTTATTACTTCCTTCGCCGCAAGAATACCTTCATGTGCCTTGTACTTGAATATGAAGTTTGTATCAGGGCCGGCTGAAAAAGCCATGTTCTTCGGGTTATCAAAATCGATACGGTTGTCTGTTTCGTAGGCCGGAAGAAAACGATCTGCTTCCTCTTCGGTCGGAATATCGACCTTTTCATATGTATGAGTCAGAACGAATCCGTCCAGATTTGCCATGTACGGAGTGGAAACACGTTTGTCCTCCGCTATCCTGTAGCTCATAAGAGCAAGGTCAAGTGCCTCCTGTGCGTTTTCCGCATAGGACTGTATCCATCCGCTGTCAAGCTGTGAAAGGCTGTCACGCTGGTCACCGTAAATATTCCACGGAAGAGCTGTTGAACGGTCTGCGTTCATCATAACGATTGGGAAACGACCGCCTGCGGCGTAGTAGAGACATTCCGCCATGTACAGCAGTCCCTGTGATGATGTGGCTGTAAAGGCTCTTGCACCGGTCGCACTTGCACCCATTGCACATGACAGAGCTGAATGCTCCGATTCCACGTGTACGTACTCGGACTTCAGGCTGCCGTTTTCCACCATCTCGGAAAGACGTTCGACAACTATGGTCTGCGGTGTTATAGGATAGGCTGAGATCACCTCCGGACGCGCAAGTCTTATGCCCTCGGCAAATGCCTCATTTCCTGAAAGAAATTTTTTCATTTACGCTCCGCCTCCGTTTCTATTGCACCGGGCTTGCATATCTTCGCACAGATACCGCAGCCCTTGCAGAAATCATAGTCGATCACTGCCTTGTTATCCTTTATCGAAATTACGCCGTCAGGACAGTAAAGGTAGCACTGTTCGCATCCGACACATTTATCTGTATTAACTACCGGTCTTATGCTTCTCCAGCCGCTGTTTACAGTAACGAGATAGCCCGCTTCAAAACATGTGTTTTCCGGTACATCATCAAATCCGAAAACCTTTTTCTCTCTGATATACGGTCTCATTCAGACACCTCCTGCAAAGCCTTTAAAAGCGCCCCCTTGTTGCGCTCGACGATCCTCGCCGGCATGTATTCCCTTACTGACGCTTCTGCCTCTTCCGGTGTGACAACGCCTGAAATACCGGCAAGAAGACCAAGCATTACCGTATTGACTACAGGAAGCTTAAACTCTGCCGCAATGCTCTCTGCGTCATATACAAGAACGCCGTCTATGTCCTTCTTGGAATTTACGATTATCTTTCCGCCGTCTTTAAGTTCCGACTTAAGAGAAGGACTGTAAAGTGTATCGTCAAGTACAACTATGTAATCCGCCTTTTCGGTCTGACTTCTGTCAGCCACCGGTTCACTGTCAAGTTTTGTGAATGCTCTTACAGGAGCTCCTCGTCTTTCCGGACCGAAAGACGGAAAAGCAAGAGCATATTTATCGTCATCTGATATGGTGTAAGCAGCACCCAGCAGTCTTGCAGCTGTAAATGCCCCCTGACCGCCGCGTCCGAGCCAGAGTATCTCTTTCATATGTATACCTCTCCTATCGTATTAGTGTGCTTTAATTATACACTTATTCTAAGATGGTGTCTAATATCAATAGCCTATCATCAGTTATAGTAAATATTTATACGTCATCTGTAGTTTTATAGTTACAGGAAGTCACATAGCGCAGGTATTCATCCCTTTCCACTCATCTTAATCAGCGCATTTTCTGTTACTATTCACGGCCAAATAATGTAAAATAGAAAAATGATAAAGGTGCTGCAAACATTGAAAATGCGATGTTTGCAGCACTATTTTTTTACGAAAAAATACACAAAAAAATATAGTGGTATTTGTTTAAATAGATACCA
>JAFRUS010000064.1 GCA_017438745.1 Oscillospiraceae bacterium
AATCAAAACCACCCGTTAAACGGGTGGTTTGTACTGGCCCTATAAGGGCCTGCTACTGACCTGCCCCTTAAGTGGGCTGAGAATAGGACTGCCAACCGCATTTCATTCTCAGTTACCCCTAAAGGGGTTGTTTTTTTACTTCTTATACTTTTCACCCGTAAACGGGTCTGTTGTTTCAAATAGACTTAGCTGGTCACTTGCTATGTCCTCATCCAACTGATTTCTTATGTACTCTTCTATTCTCTTTTTATTCTTTCCTACTGTATCTACATAGTATCCTCTGCACCAGAAATGTCTGTTTCCATACTTATACTTTAAATTCGCATGTCTGTCAAATATCATCAGCGAACTCTTTCCTTTCAGATACCCCATGATCTGCGCTACGCTATACTTTGGTGGTATTGATAACAGCATGTGTATATGATCCGGACATGCCTCTGCTTCTATTATCTCTACACCTTTCTGCTCGCATAGTTTCCTTAGTATCCTTCCTATATCCATCTTTATTTTCCCGTATATCTCCATCCTTCTGTACTTTGGTGCAAACACTACATGATACTTGCAATTCCACCTGGAATGTGCTAAACTACTTATGTCGTCTTTTTTCATGACGATACCTCCTCGGTTCTTTTTGTTAGGTTGGCAGACCTTAACATTATTATAACTCTGGAGGTTATTTTTTGTCTATAGCTAAAGCTTTTAGAACCACCTGCATAGCAGGTGGTTTTCTGTAACCAAATAAAATAACCGGACTTTCAAAGTCCGGTTACTTAAGATCATATAGCTGTTTCTTTCTTTAATGACTTCATAAATATGAAATAATCCGCTAGGACGATAAGCGCACAAACTATCCATATTACAGGTTCCGTAATGCAGATACCGAGATATCCGAGCCTTGGTGCGAGGATGGTTACTGTTACGGTTTTGAGTACGAGTTCCATTATACTTCCTGTGATAGGAACGATCTTTCTTCCTACGCCCTGAAGGCTGCTGCGCAGTACGAGGAGTACGTCGAGAATGAAGAAAAATGAAACGTTTATTATGATGTACTTCGATGCAGTGGAAAGGATGTATTCATCGGCTGATCCTGAGAGTGCCTTTACAAAAGGATTTCTGAAAAGCAGAGCTGCTGTCAGTGCGATTACGCTCCATACTTCCGCTATCATTATACTGCACAGTATGCCTTTTTTGACACGGTCCATCTTTTTTGCACCGTAGTTCTGGCTGGTGAATGTGGCCGCTGACATTGATATAGTTCCGAGCGGCAGCATGAATATTTCGTCGATCTTTCTGCCCGCTGTATGAGCAGTTACGGTAGCTGTTCCGAAGCTGTTTACTCCGCTCTGGAGAATTACAGATCCTATCTGAACGACGCCGTGCATAAGTCCCATTGCAGATCCGGTGGAAATGAGGTCGAGAAGAAGTGCTGTGTCGAACACCAGTTCCTTTTTGTCAAAGATGAGAAAACGGCATTTCTTCCATGCATAGATAAAACAGAGGACAACGGATATCATTTGCGAGATAACGGTTGCGTATGCCGCTCCGGAGATCCCCATTCCGAATCCTTTTACGAAAAGGAAGTCAAGTCCGATGTTGACGATGGTACTGACTATTAGGAAGTACAGAGGAGCTCTGCTGTTGCCGACTGCACGCATCATGGCGGCGAGCATATTGTATGTGACTGTCACGGCTGAAAACAGCATGATTATCCGCAGGTAGTTTTCGGTTTCACCGATTATATCGTCCGGTGTTTTCAGAACTTTCATAAGCGGATGAAGTGTCAGGATAAATATTACGGTAAGCAGTACAGCCATAACTGCGGAGAGCATATAGGTGAGTGCAATTGATTTTTTTAATTCACGGTCGTTCTGAGCACCGAAATATCTTGCGATAATAACGGCAAACCCGTTTGCGACACCGTTTGAAAAACTGATGAGCAGTCCGTAGACAGGTGATGATGCACCTACTGCGGCAAGTGCGTTGTCTCCGAGTATATTCCCGATAATTGCAGTATCTGCTACGTTGTAAAGTTGTTGAAATATATTACCTATGAGAACCGGTGCGGCGAAAATCAGCAGGTTCCTTAGGATACTTCCTTCGGTCATATTGAAGGAAGCAGATTTGGATTCACTATTCATCTGATCATTCTTTCTTGGGATATATTCAGCGCTGTAATTACGGAAAGATGCCGTACAACGCTGTATCGGGTGAGTTTATCCATCAATTATACCATGCTTTAAAGCAGTTTTCAACCGTATTAAAAGACAAATTTATTCTTTTGGTTCATTAAAATTCGGATATAAAGTTCAAAGTAGTATTTAAGGAAGTGAAAAATATGGCAGTATTCAGACTGGATGACGAGATATGGTTTCCTGATCCTGAACAGGCGGAAGATGACGGACTTCTTGCATTCGGCGGAGATCTTTCAGTGGAACGACTGGTTCTTGCATATCAGAACGGTATCTTTCCGTGGTACAGCAATGACGATCCTATCCTCTGGTGGTGTCCGCATGAAAGATTTATCATCAGACCGGAAAAAATTCATGTATCTCACTCCATGAAGAAATTCATGCGCAAGCATAATGTTGAAATGAAGATCAACCGGGATTTCGCCGATACCATTCACCGCTGCCGTATGAAAAGAGAAAACACCGTCGGCACCTGGATAACCGATGATATGGAAGCCGCATATAATGAGCTCAATAAATACGGACTTGCAGCAAGTGTTGAAGCATTTTTTGACGGTGAACTCGCCGGGGGACTATATGGAGTCACTATCGACTGCTGCTTTTTCGGCGAAAGCATGTTCTCAGAAATGGAGAACGGCTCCAAAGCAGCTCTTATAATGCTTGCACAGTATCTTGAGATGAACGGCGGAGTAATGATAGACTGCCAGTTCCACACTGATCATCTCGAAAGCATGGGCGGAGAAAAGGTAAGCTGGGAAGAATACAGACGCCTTCTGGATGAAGGGATAGTGTGAATAATTCAAAAAATCGTATTGATTATTTTATATTTTTCGGGTATAATAAAGTCAGAACTTAAATCTCCCGGAGGTGTGCTATGTATATCAAGCGTCATCTTGAAAGTGAAATTATAAAAAACTCGAAACAGTATCCGGTTATCATGGTGACCGGACAGCGACAGGTCGGCAAATCAACCATGCTTTATCATCTTATGGACGAAAAAAGAAAGTATGTCTCTTTTGATGATCCTAATGCAAGACGTTTAGCTGAGAATGATCCGGAATTGTTTTTTGAAACATACGGAGAATGTTTGCTGATAGATGAATTTCAGCGTGTTCCGTCAGTATTGTCAGAAATAAAGCGTATTGTGGATATGAAGGCGCTGAACGGAGAGGACAACAGCGGAATGTTCTGGCTTACAGGTTCTCAGAAGTTTCCGATGATGAAAGGTGTTTCAGAATCTCTGGCGGGAAGAGTTGCAGTATTTGACCTTGCCGGTATTTCGACAGCTGAACTGGAAGAACGCTCGTCCATGCCGTTTTCTCCTGTTATCGATGATCTTAAACAGCGTTCTTCTGAAAATGTTAAGAAAGATATAAATCAGATATTTGAAAGGATTTTCAAAGGCAGTATGCCGAAGGTGCTGACGACCGAAACTGAACGTGAACGCTATTACATGGATTATGTAAATACATATCTGGAAAGAGATATACATCTGCTTGAACAGGTCGGAAAGCTTAATGAATTCTATGATTTTCTTGTGTATATGGCAGCGCGTACTTCGCAGGAGCTTAATTACAGCGAAACATCAAAGGAACTTGGCATTTCGGTTCCGACAGTTAAAGAATGGGTGACTATACTTGAGCGCAGCGGAGTTATATTTATTCTGCGTCCGTATTACAGCAATATAACAAACAGGCTTGTAAAAACTCCGAAGATGTATTTTATGGACACCGGTCTTGCAGCTTATCTTTGCAGATGGCCTGATCCTGTAACGCTTGCAAACGGTGCAATGGCAGGAGCATATTTTGAGACCTATGTTGTCACCGAAATTGTAAAGAGTTTTTATAATGCAGGAAAACAGCCTGATCTGTACTATTACCGTGATACCGACAGAAAAGAGATTGACCTGCTTATGATTATCGGTGACAAGCTTTATCCTATCGAGATTAAAAAATCAAAATCGCCAAAATCACCTGATAAGAATTTCGGTGCGATCGATAAGTTCGGCCTTGATGTGCAGCCTGGTGTTATTCTGTGCATGGCTGATGAAATGATCCCGTATGACCGTAACTTATGGTATTTCCCGGTTTCGGCGATATGATAAAATGTTCACTCCAGAAATGGTAGCGCCTGCGGCGCAACCTAAAAAACGAGGCTGTTTTGTTGAACAGCCTCGTTTGTGTTATAAGTTTTTTTGTTTACCATATTCTTCTTTCTCCGTATATTAAGGCAATAGAGAATGATAAAGCAGGTTGTATTTTCTGATGATAAACACGCCATATCCCCAGGTCCCAAACCCCGTCACTTTAAATTGACAAATCCCATAAAATAGGCTATTATATATAAGTAAATACATAAAATGGGACTGATTAAAATGAATGATCCATCACTTGTGTCGTGCAGGCTGTGTCCTCGTGAATGCGGGGCTGACAGGACTGCCGGAACGGGTTACTGCGGTGCTCCGGCGGAGGTGGTTGCCGGGAGGGCTTCCCTTCATATGTGGGAGGAGCCGTGCATTTCCGGCGAGAGCGGTTCAGGGACTGTGTTTTTCTCAGGATGTCCGCTGAAATGCGTTTACTGTCAGAATTACAGCATTTCCGACTGCAGTTCAGGTGTTAAGATTACGGACGAACGCCTTGCGGAAATATTCCTTGAACTGCAGGAGAAAGGTGCAAACAATATAAACCTTGTGACACCGACCCATTATACGCTTTCAGTGATAAACGCAGTGGCACTGGCACGGAAAAACGGACTCGTGCTTCCGGTGGTGTATAACTGCAGCGGATATGAAAAGGCCGAAACGATAAAGCTCCTTGAAGGTACGGTCGATATCTATCTTACCGATTTCAAATATATAAGAAGCGAGACTGCAAAGCGGTATTCCAACGCACCGGATTATCCGGAAAGGGCGAATGAAGCTCTGGATGCTATGTTTTCGCAGGTCGGTACACCGGTTTTCGATGATGACGGCATGATGAAGCGCGGGATAATCGTAAGACATCTTATCCTTCCGGATCATGCAGAGGAATCAAAAGAGATAATAGAGTATCTTTTCGGCAGATATCGTCATGATATTTTTATGAGTATAATGAATCAGTATACTCCGGTGAGAGAGTTTAAAGACTTTCCGGAACTGGGACGTAAGGTCACCGATGAAGAGTATGACTCCGTAATAGATTTTGCAGTGGAACTTGGGGTGGAGAATGCTTTCATCCAGGACGGGGAGGCGGCGTCTGAGAGTTTTATTCCTTGTTTTGACGGTAGTGGTATTATATAAGTTCAGTCAATTTATTTTGCCCCCACCCCCAACCCCCTCCCCGAGGGGAGGGGGCTGAGTTTGACGGTACCCTCTCGTTGGGCTGAGTTTGACTGTACCTTTTAATTGGGTTTAGTTTGACTGTACCTTTTAATAGGGTTTAGTTTGATTTTTGGTATCATTAAATAGAATACAGAAGGGAATAGCAATGAATTTTTTTCAGAGGTTTTCAGGTCATCTTAAGACGGTGACTAAGCACAGGCATCAGGTGTTTCTGCACTGCATAAAGGCAGGAATAGTCTGGCAGGGACTTACACATGATCTTTCGAAATTTTCACCGTGTGAATTCTTTAATGGTGTGAAATATTTTCAGGGTACACGTTCACCGCATGAAGGGGAGCGTGAGACTTACGGATTCTCATATGCATGGATGCATCACAAGGGCAGAAACAGACATCACTTTGAATACTGGAGCGACTATGACTATAAGACAAGGCTGCCGATACCTGTTCGTATGCCGGTGAAGTATGTCAAGGAAATGTTCTGCGACAGAGTTGCTGCCAGCAAGATATATAAAAAGGACAAGTACACTGATTCAGCACCGCTTGAATATTTCATGCTCGCCAAGGGCAAGCGTTCGATCCATCAGGAAACTTCGGATCTTATTGAAATGCTTCTCACCATGCTTGCTGAAAAGGGCGAAGATGCAACATTTGAATATATAAGAAATCTTAAAGACTATCCGAAGGGAGAGAACATCTGATGATAAAGATCAGAGTACCTGCAACAAGTGCAAATCTCGGTGCGGGCTTTGATGCACTGGGACTCGCTCTCGGATTTTACAACTACGTTGAAATGGAGGAGTCAGACCACATCGACATCACATCTGCTGACGGAATAGAAGTTCCGGCAGATGAGACTAACATGATATACGTTGCCGCAAGGGATCTTTACGAGATCTGCGGAAAAAAGCTCGAAGGACTTAAAATAATCCAGACTAATAATATACCAATGGCACGAGGTCTCGGTTCGTCCTCTGCATGTATCGTCGCAGGTCTTGCAGGCGCCAATCATCTTCTCGGAAACCCGCTTACACAGGACGATCTTGTTGATCTGGCAGCTCAGATCGAAGGGCATCCGGACAATACTGCTCCGGCACTTCTCGGCGGAATCGTAACAGCTGTTTTCGACGGAAGAAAGGTACACTGGGTAAAGCAGGAGGTCTACACCAAGCTTCATTTTGAAGCCATGATACCTGACTTTGAACTTAAGACGGAAAAGGCAAGAGCGTGTCTGCCGAAGGAAGTTTCACATAAGGACGCAGTCTATAATCTTTCAAGAGCGGCGCTTTTCTCGGCTTCGCTTCTTACAGGAAAATATGAAAATCTGCGTACTGCCGTACACGACAAGCTCCACCAGCCGTACAGAATGGAACTTATTCCGCACTGCCGTGACGTGTTTGATACGGCTTACACTCACGGTGCCTATGCAGTATATATTTCCGGAGCAGGTCCGACACTGATGGCGATAATCGATGAGGAAAACACCTACTTCAAGGGTAAGATGGAATTCTCGCTTGAAAATGCTGGCATCCACGGCTGGAAAGTCCACGATCTTCTCATCGATAATGAAGGTACGAAGATAATCAACGAATAAGAGAAAAGTATCATTTGACTGACTTGAAATGCGGATATCATTACGGGAGGTAACATCCGGTTTGAAGTATCCGGTCAGACTGATGCTTTTCAGGGACAGAAGATATGAAAATGTACGAACTTACACCGGCTCAGAAGAATTTTGCCGGACTTCAGAGCTTTTACAAGGACACAAGTGTTGCCACTCTCTGCGGCATAATTATTTTTGATGATATTTTAGAGCGGCAGTCGCTCATGGATGCGCTGAATATTGTTATAAAAAAGCATGAGGCTCTTCATCTCCGTTTTCGTTTTGATGAAGGAAAACTGAAGCAGTATGTCGCGAATGCGGAAAATGAAGGCGATGATACTGTCCGCTTCATGTCGTTTAAAAATGAAGACGAAGCACGAAGATTTGCTCTTGGTGAAGGACGAACAGTTTTCGGTGCGCCGGATGTTCCGATGTATCGTTTTACTGTATTTGAGATACCGGATCATTCGGGCATCATTCTCAGTGCCAGTCATATCGTGCTGGATTCCTGGAGCTACAGCGTACTTGCAAATGACATTTACGAAACGTACCGCAGGATAACAAGCTCTGAAGTCTCTGATGCTGGTACGGTTTCTTTTGATTTTGATGATATTTCAGCAGAAAAAACAGCAGGCGCTGAAAGCAGTATTCCGGAAAAGAAATACAGATTCACATCTTCGTTTGAAAGATATGAAACCTATCTTTCATCGGATAAATATAAGACGGACTTACAGTTCTGGAAGGAACGTTATGAAGACGGTATCACACCGACATATATAGTTCCGGGACGAAAAAATGATATGTCCTCGTCATCTGAAAGAAGACTTTATTTTCTCACATCTGAGCTGTCGGCAAAGATAAAGGACTTCTGTGTTCGTAATTCCATATCTGCGGCTACAGTTTTCGAAAGCGCCGTACTTATTTATCTTTCACGGATAAACCGAACCGAAAAAGTCAGCATAAATACCATGGTCCTCGGCAGAAACAACGCGGCAGAAAAGAAAACAGTCGGAATGTACGCCTCTGTTCTTCCGCTTACAGTTTCGTTAAAAGGTAATGACAGTGCTGCAGACATATGTAATAACGTGATGAGATCCCACCGTGAGATCTACCGCAGAAGGGATCTTCCGTTTAATGAGATAATGTCAGCTGTCCGTTTATCCGGCGGCGTTTCAGGAAGACTTACTGATGTAATGGTGAATTTCCAGAACAGCGTGACCGAAGTTCCTGCGCGTACCGAATGGCTGTCAAACGGATATAACGAGTCAGCCTTTGTTCTCAACATAGATGAGCGCGATGGTGGAAACCGTTATGTTTTTTCCGTTGATTATCAGACCGAAGTTTTTGAGACGGAAAAATCGGCGACACTTTTAACGGAGCGTATAATCCATATTCTCAAACAGATCACTGAAAATGCGGAAATAAAGGCAGATGAGATATCACTTATCCCTGATGCTGAATGTGAGATGCTTGTTTCAGAATTTAACGATACTGAGGTCTCATTAAAATATGCTTCATGTGTTCACGAAAGAATAAGCGAACTGGCACGTGAATATCCGGACAGATGTGCTCTTGTTTTTCACGGACGTGAATATACTTCAGGTGAACTTAAAAGACTTTCAGATGCGCTTGCCGAAGAACTTCTGGAAAGAGGTATCGGAAAAGGCGACATCGCTGCACTTATGTGCCGTCGAAGTCCGTACATGATCATTGCCATGCTCGCAGTTATGAAGACGGGTGCTGCATACATGCCTCTGTCGCCTGATCAGCCGGAAGAGCGACTCAAATATATGCTCGAAGACTCCGGGGCGAAACTCGTTCTTACTTTCGGGTGTGAATGTGCTGTCGGTACAAGTTTAAGACTTGAAGATCTTGTTTCGGAAAACAATGTTGATGGATCCGGAATCAGAGATATAAGCAGGCAGGAGTCAGAAGACGTAAAAAAAGAACAGATAACAATTTCATGTACCCCTGATGATCCGTGCTATATGATCTTTACTTCGGGTTCATCCGGAAAGCCGAAGGGTACCGTGATTACTCACAGAAACGTGATGAATTACAGTGAAGTCACTGAACACGGCATCTGCGGCGGAATCATTAAGGACGAAAAAAGCATTGTTTCCGTAACGGATCATGTTTTCGATATTTTCGTAACGGAAAGCCTGATGGCGCTCCTTGATCTTAAGACGATTATTCTTGCCGATGATAGCGAAGCAAAATCGGGAAAGGCTCTTGGTCGACTTGTACGGAATACTCACGCAGAAGTAATACAGACGACACCGACCAAAATGCGAAGCTTCATGCTTGATAAAAATGCTGCGGATTTCATTTCGCGTTTTAAAAAGATAATCCTCGGCGGTGAAGAACTTCCTGCTTCACTGGTAACGGAACTTAAAAAACATACGAAAGCGAAGATCTTCAATGTTTACGGTCCGGCTGAAACAACAGTCTGGTCGTCCTTTACCGAAGCGGACGAAAATGATATAACCATAGGAAAGCCGATAACCAACACAAAGATATATATTCTCGATGAAAACAGAGAGCTTCTTCCGTCAGGCATCATGGGTGAAATCTGTATTTCCGGCGACGGTGTCGGAAAGGGTTATCCGGCTGCTCCGGATCTTACTGCAGAAAAATTCATTCCGGATAAATTCTGTGAAGGAAAGATGATGTACTGTACCGGTGATATGGGTATAATGCGTTCAGACGGAAACATCGTCTTCTGCGGCAGAAGGGACAGTCAGATAAAACTTCGCGGACTTCGTATCGATCTTATCGAAACAGAAGGAGCGATGTGCGGATTTGAAGGAATTACTCAGGCAGCTGTAGCATGCAGGGTGCAGGATGGTGTGCAGAAGCTTTACGGTTACTATACTTCATCTGATAAAATCGATGAAAAAAAGCTTCGTCGTTATCTGGAAAAGCATCTTCCTTCATACATGATACCGAACGGTTTTATGTGGCTTGACACCATGCCCCTTACCCAGAGCGGCAAGACAGACAGAAAAGCTCTGCCGGAATTCGTTATCAAAGAGGACATGGGTAAAAAAACTTCAGAGCCTGAAAACATAACAGAAGCGGCACTCTGCAGGATAATGGCTGATGTGCTTAAACTCGATTCAGTAGGTGCAGAAGACGATTTCTTTGAACTCGGCGGAGACAGCTTCCTTGCTCTGGAGTTTATGGCTAAGGCGGAAAACGAAGGATTGACTGTACCTGTAAGCAGTATCTATGAACATCCGACGGCAAGAAGTCTTTCAGAAGAAATTTCAAATGATAAAGAGTGTAAGAAAACTATGATCAGACAAAAAAGAAAATACAGCCGCTATCCTGTCGAAAGAGAATATCATGACTATCTGTTCTTCAGTGCGTTTATAAGACTTACAAAGTTCATGTACAATTTTGAAGTCACCGGCCTCGAAAATCTTGATCCGTATGATAAATATATCATCTGCCCTAATCACGAAAGTGACCTTGACTGCATGTGGGTATGGGCGGCACTGGACGAAAGTTTTTCGATTGATGATATGTGTGCTTTGATAGCAGCTGAACATCTTGATGACCCGATTGAAAAATTCATTTTCCGTGTATCCGGAGGCATACCTGTTGACCGTAAAGGTGATTTTTCCGGTGCGCTGAAAAGAGCGGCTTCGCTTATAAAAAACAAGAAAAAGCTTCTGCTCATCCATCCCGAAGGAACAAGAACCAGAGACGGAAAACTCGGTAAATACAAAAAAGGAGCGGCGCTTATCTCGAAGAAAACAGGGGTAAAGACAGTTCCGGTCCGCATAATCGGTTCCGGCAAGATCTATCCTGTTACAAACAGACTGCCGAGACTTTTTGATATCGAAAATATTGAAAAATACGACTTGAAGATCATCTTCGGCAATCCGATAGATCCGGAAGGAAAGTCAGCCGAAGAAATTACTGCTGAGATCAGACGTCAGACTGAAGAGATGTAAATACGAAAGCAATATAGAGTATAATAAGACTGAGGCGGTGATCAAGTGAAGGATCTGACATATTTAAAATGGAGTTACAGTAGTTCTTCTTCAGGAGGAACTTATCTGAAATCAGAAGACGGCATTGGAAGCAGGAAAATATATTTGATAATGGCCGTGCTTTGACATATGAATACGGAAGTAATATAGCTCTGATACGAAACTGGGATTATAAGAGTGATCCTACGGTAAATAATTTTGTGGGAAGTATTTATCTGGAAAGCAATCTTAAAAATATCAGCAAGCCGTATGAACTTCCTCGTCTGAGCGATGAAGTGTTCAGAAAAATATTTTACGGTATGAGTGGATTTATTTCAACGGAACATCAGCAGATAATAAAAGAAGCACTTGAATTCAGATACGAAAAGTTATTGAACGGAGGTATCATAGTTTGAGAGAATACACGATCAAAAGTACCAGACGAGGTAAGGATTATATCTGGGGAACGCTTTACTACAGTGAAAAAACTATGCAATTTCGTATAAAATTTCGCTGTCCGCCTGATGAAATGAAAAAAGATAAGCCACCGGCTATGATACATCGTTTTATGACTAACGGCAGAATGGAACTTGATCATGAACTTTCGCATCTCTGGGTATGCGACCGTATAATACCGAAGGACAGACAGAACATAGATCAGATTCTGCGTGAAAATAATCTGGCTACCTATCGTGAAATCGATATGCTTGAATTATGTATGGGAAGATGCACACTGGATGATATTTATCTTACACGAGAAAAATAGTATGCCGCAGGCATACCGAATAAAAGGTGAAAGCGGAGCCGAGGCTCCGCTTTAATATTAAATCTGCACATTGAAGCGGTCATCGACAGTAATAAACGGCATAATGGACGTTGTATACCGCAAAGCAGGCGAGTGGCACATCGTGGACTACAAAACCAACGCAGACGGAAACGCCCTCGATGTGAAATATCAGAACCAGCTCGAAGCATACAAAAAGGCATTCGAAAAGATTACCGGCGAAAAGGTAAAGGATGCGGGTATCTATCACATTACGTGAGTTAAAGCACTGACATTATGTTCCATTGACAAGAATAATTTGAATCACTATAATTAAATAATAAGAAACAGCAGAGTTCTTATGCGGGACTCTGCTGTTTCAGTATAAGTTGTTCAGGAAGGAGTGAAAGCAGTGGAATCAAAATATGTGCTGATGCATAAGAATACCGAAGTTGCCGAGGTGTTTATAAATGAAATGATTGGTGGTATTTCAAAGATCGGTGATGTCATAAATGCTGATCATCTGCCTCCAGGTACAGCAAAAAAAGGAAATGCAGACCATCGCGCACTTAATGAATGGTGGACGGGACGTTCGATACCTGCCAGCCGTTCGGGTTTGAAAAATGCACTTGATAACCTTGGCATCAGCAATGCACGCTCATTCCTCACCAAAAGCTACGGACTGAGTTTATCCGATCACTACTGGATAAAACCTGCCGGAACATCTCTTGCCTGGGATGATATGAATTTCTTTGAAAATGATTTTTCTGAAGATATAGGTAATATTCTTTTTGGCGGTGTGGTTTCAGAAAATATGAGTTTTATTTCACCTGATAACACATCAGACGGATGGCTGAAAAAACGCTGGAAGATATCTGACGGAAAACGAATTCTTCTGAAAGCAGGAAGTGATCCTTTTGAACAGGAACCTTTTAATGAAGTCATTGCATCTGCTCTTATGAAGCGTCTAAATGTGCCGCATGTTTCATATGAAATAGTCTGGATAGATGACAGTCCGTACAGCGTATGTGAGAATTTTCTTAGTACGGAAACAGAACTTGTCTCCGCGCACAGGATAATGCAGATCACTCCAAAACCGAATCATCAGAATTCATATGAGCATTTTCTTAACTGCTGTGTTATTGCCGGAATGAAAAAAAGTGATGTTATCGCATTTATCGACAGAATGCTGACGGTAGATTACATTATCGCAAATCAGGACAGACATTTTAATAATTTCGGATTTATAAGAAATGCCGAAACACTGGAGTACATTTCACCGGCACCGGTTTACGATAGCGGAACGTCACTGTTTTACAACAAACCGGTAAAACGAATAGAAAACTACGAATCCAAACCGTTCAGAACTGATCCGGAAGAACAGCTGAAACTGATTACTTCATTTGACTGGTTTGATGCATCAGAACTGAATGACTTTACCAATGAAGTGGGTGAGATACTTTATCCTCTCATGGAAACCGGATTCATAGACTATGTACGTATAAAAAAGATCAAAGATATAATCGCAGCACGTATAGATCATATCGCAGAACTGGCTGCCGGATAACTTTGCTATAAATGAGGAAAAAAAGCGGAGCCGCGGCTCCGCTTCAATTTTTAATGCTTGAGATTTTTTATGCCTTTTAGATTCACAAACTACGTTTGCTTTCTGAATAGTGGCTGACAGTAAAAGAAAAAACAAATAGTTCATTTACTAAATCGAGTGTTACAGAGTCTGCCGAAGAATTGATATCCAGTTCCGTCTTCCGTAAATGAAACGTATAATAGTCACGATTTTCTGAGATTCATCCACAGTATAAAAAGCAATATAATTGTCGATAACTACCATTCTGATTGCATGTGAAGAAAGGAATGGATCGTCTATTATCTGGTGCTTTTTGGGCATAAAAGAAATTGAGTTAAACTCTTCTTCGATTTTGTTAAGGAGATTATCAGCAGCAGAAGGATTCATCAGTGAAAATTCAATATAGTCAGCGGTTTCATTGATATCACACTCTGCTTTATGTGTAATGAAGATACGGTAGTTCATCTTTTGCGCTTAGCCCTTATATCTGACATAGCTTCCGATAAAGGTCGTACATTACCGTTAGCTGCATCATCCAGTCCTTCTTTGATAAGTCCGTATAATTCAAGTCTGCCCATTAGTGCTTCGTAGTGTTCGATACTCATGACAGCAAGATCGCCTTTTCCGTTTTTAGTTATGAAAACAGCTTCATTGTAAGAGTGACATAATGACGATATTTCGTTATATCCGTTACGTAAGTCAGCGCTTGATTTGATTGTAGGCATAGTGATACCTCCTTTGTATTCTATAACAAAATTATACCTTAATTTTGTTATGAATTCAAGTGGTTATAGGAAATAAATAAAATTTTTCTTGCATTTTGATTTGAGTGGTATTATGAGAAAGCGGAGCCGAGGCTCCGCTTTAATACGAAAATCACTCTTCATCACAGTAACCTTACAAAACTGTAATGTACCGTAATAATAAACGAACGACCGCATCTTCCGAAAGGTGTATAATAAGATCATGGAAAGGGGAACACCCCGAAAACAAAAATGAATTTATAAACGCCGAAAGGAAGTAATCAATATGAAAAAGTCACAGATAATTGGAAACGCAATATTTAAGATGGGATACGCTATCACAGCAGTTTCAGTAATAGTAAGATACATCTCAGAAATCGTAAGCCCGACAGCAACATACAGCAGCATATCATCATTTGAATGGCTTGCCCTCGGAGCAATGACAATTGCATTTGCAGATATTCTTATCAAAGAGAAGAACGCTAAGAAGGCTTTAAATGCTGATGCGGAATGATTGGAAATATATGAAAAAAGGCAGATGTTCAAATACGGACATCTGCCTTTTGTGCTAATTATATTAGAGTTATCAGCTGTTATAAGTCTTACCGTTGTATAGAACCATAGGATACATTCGTTTGCCGGTTCGTATTTTACGGATAGCACGCCGTATTTATTTTTTCCTTGATGTTTACCGCCGATTATGTTATGATATTAATAAATGTGCGACGGGAGGGAACATGATTTGGCCGATTCATTACGTGATGAAGTTTTAGGATATATAAAGGAAAAATACAAGGCGGAGCCGGAGTATCTGTGGAAGAGGTATCCTACTGATGCGATCGTTCGCCACAGTGATAATCGAAAATGGTTCGGTATCTTTATGAAGATATCATATGAAAAGATAGACCGTGAAAAAAGCGGAATGGTCGATATCCTGAACGTCAAACTCGAAGATATTCTTATGCTGGATTATCTTGTGAGTCAGGATGGATATTATCCCAGCTATCATATGAGCAAAGGAAGCTGGATCTCAATAGTCCTTGACGGAACTGTCCCTTTCGAAACTGTGTGCGAACTGATAAATATCGGGTACAGAGCAACGGCTTCCAAGAAGAAAAGAAATTATGTGTAAAGATAATACTGAAAATTTGTATGGTTATATGAATTTTCAAAATCAGTCAAATATATAAGCATTCTCATTCGTCTTATATATGAAAGCTTTCAAACGGAGTGTAACCCCTTTATGGTGAATAATGATAAATTAAAGGAGCTGATCTTCCGGATACGGGACAATGACAGACATGCGCTGTCGGAACTGTATTCGGAAATGAAGACAAGTGTCTATTCGCTGGCGCTTGTCTACACTAAATCAGACTTCGACGCAGAGGATATAATGCAGAACACGTTCCTTAAGATCTGGTCTGCAGCATCTTCTTTTTCAGGAAAAAATGCGAAGTCGTGGATCATGATGATTACACGTAATCTGGCACTTGATATGCTCAGAAGCAGTAAACGCAGGGCAGATCTTGATGAGAATATTCCTTCAGAAGACTGTTTTGCGAAAATAACAGCAAGTGAGACGGTGAAGAATCTTTTCACCCACCTGAAAGAAGAGGAGCGCGAGATTGTTCTCCTTTATTCATACGGTTTTACTCACGCAGAAATAGCAGAAATTGCAGGACGACCAAGAGCGACGATTATCTGGAAATACAATAATGCTCTGAAAAAATTACGTAAGATTTCCGGAGGTGATAATGTTGACTGAAAAAGATATACTTAAAGATATAAGAGATAGCTTTGAAGCTTCAGGTGATCACCTGTCGGATGATTTTCTTTCGGATGCCAATCTTGAAAAGGCAAGAAGAAATTCTGCTCCGGTATATGAGGAAAAAGAGAGGAACTATCGGCCGCTGTATTATTCACTTGCATCTGCTGCCGCTGTATTTTCACCGTTAGTAGCTTTCCAGTTCTATAATCTCGGAAAACAGCTTGAGCATCAGATAGAATATCCGGTTGTAACTACGGAGGATAACTACACTGGAACGACAAGAGATGAGTTCGTTATAGAAAACTATACCAACAGCTCCGCAGTTTCAGAACCTTACGTATTGACTAACGATACATCAGTGAACGAAACCTCTGAGATCAGTCATATAATCACGGCTGTTCACACCGGAACAAACAGAATTGAAACTGAAAATAACGTTACTCAGAAAAATGCGAATGCAGGTCATACTGAAAGCGAAAAGACAGATCATCCGGTCACATCTTCACATTCATATATAACAGAGAATGAAATGACAAAACAGGTTACCCGTCCGCTTTCAACCGGATATGTAACAGGACCGGAATATACCATCAGACCTGTAACAATGCCGGAAACTACTACTGAGGCAACGACAAGAGGAAATCCTGTAACAGAACCATTCACACTGCCGTGGTGGTATTATGAAACTACGCCTGCAACTACAAGAGGAAATCCAGTAACAGAACCTGTCACACTGCCGTGGTGGTTTTATGAAACTACTCCTGCAACTACTGTTACAGATGATAGTCCTTATGTGACATGGTGGGCAACAATGGAATGCACAACACCTCCGGATGAAGTTCTGGTAACCACTTCAGATCATCCGGTAACGACCGGTGAACCTGAGGTAACGACTGCCGCAGTAACTATTCCGCCGGCCGAAACAGAAGCACCGGTAATTGAGGTGATTTTAAAATCCGAATGGGATGATGAATCAGATAATTTTGCATTTTCATATGATGGTGTGCTCTATATTGTTGATGATTATCCTGATAAATACCTCGTTAAGATAGGTGATTCTGGACCGGTTCCGCTTGTCGATGTTCTGACCAACGGATCTGTTCCGGTGGATGAACTTATTGCCAAAGGTGTTCCGATTAAAAAACGATAATTAAGTTATAAGCAGGATGATGCCAGGTGGAAAGCCTGGCATTATCTTTATAAAATGAACTACATTCTTGTGAATGCTGTATAAAAGAATATACAAATGTTTGTACAATTCGCCGATCTTAATTTTCTATTCAAATATTCAGCTCTTTTCATTCGTCTTATAATTGAAAGCTTTCAAAAACCATTATATGTTTCGGAAAAATCAAAGGTAATGAGAAGACGAAAACATGAAAGGATGAAGCAATATGAAAATACAGAAAAGAGTGACAGCGTTTATAACGGCTTTAACAATGATCGTACCAGCGGCAGAAATTGCGGGTTACAGAGTATCGGCAGCAGAAACACAGAACGAAATAATATACGGAGATCTTAACTCGGATAAAAACGTGGATGTTACAGATCTGTCAGTACTTTCGCTGTATCTGATAGGTGACAGAGAACTTGAAAATGATATGCAGAAGGAAGCTGCGGATGTTCAGTACGACGGAGTTATCGATCTGGGTGATCTTGCATGTATGAGACAGTATCTTTCGAAGAAGACTGAGTCGATAGGAAAACCTTCAGAAGATATTACAGACAAATGCACGGTTCTGAAAATAGCGGATTACTATGGCCAATATAAGATATACGAAGGATTTGAATACAACTGTACAAAAACTGACCCTGACGGCTATTCTATGGAATCAGAGATTTATGATTCTGTTCTGATAACGTCGATGGATGATTATAATAAGTATATAGCTTATGATGAATACGGAACAAAGGTGTTTGAAGATAATAAAATTGAAATAAATGAGGAGTTCTTTAAAAACAATTACATCGCCATGGAAGTGAATTCCTGGGAATGCAACGAAATCGCTACTGAACTTACTTCTGTTAAAAAAGATTCACACGGAAATATTGATCTTTATTTTGAAAGACGACTTCCGGCCTTTTGGTTTGAACTTCTCAGTTTTTACAGGAATATAGTTATCATTCCGGAAATTTCTGATAACGACAATAAACTGAGCGTACATTATAACAGTTACTATTCTATTTATGAGTCACGTCATGAAGGAGATGAGGAACTGCCATATCCTATAATTGATGTTCACAGGATAACAGGATGCAGTTATACGGAAACAGAAAAGAAGCCTGAGACTTATGGCATCATCAGTTCAAATGATGAATTAGGCAGCATTTCAGAATGTGGACTTGATATGGATAATGTGATCTCTGAATTCGGATTATCTGATAAATTCTTTGCCGAATATGATCTTGCATATTGTATTGTGCCTGAAAACAGCGGATATGAACTGGAAAGAGTGCTTTATAATCAGTCAGGTGAAATCTCATTTGAATTCAGCAATTCAGATGCTTTGGAAGATCCTTTTGTCACTGGTAAAACAAGTGTAAAGTTTATTGGTGCAGCGATCCCGAAAGAAAAAGCCGGGGAAGGCATACCGAATAATAATCTGAAAATCGATAAATTTAAAGGCTGGACTCCATAAGGAATAAATACATCAATTATGATGAAATGATATTTGATGTTAATAGAGTCTGATATATTACATATACAAAAGTTATGAACAGAAAGAAAGTATTATAAAACCGAAAGGATGATAAAAATGAGAAAGAATAGAATTCCAGCAGCGGTGATATCACTTCTTATCGCTGCATCTACTGCTGTTCCGGTATATGCGGAAAATGAAAACCCGGAGGAAAGAACAGATGCTGTTTCTGCCTCGGATACATCTGCGACCGAATCAGAAGAAAGTAAATTGTATTCCAAACCATGCGGTGAGACGGCAGTATGGTCCTATGATACGGAAAGCAAAACACTGACTATAAGCGGAACGGGAATGGTCGATTCTGTAAACTTTAGTTCAGAAAACTGGTTTAAAGAAGTGAAACATTTAGTAGTTGAAGAAGGGATTCTTGAAATATACAGTTTTTATGGTTGCAGCACACTGGAGACAATTTCTCTGCCGGACAGCATTACAAGGATCGACGGTGCTTTTCGTTACTGTAAAGCTTTAAAATCAGTCACTTTACCTGACAGCATCAGGGGCATCTCCTACGGAACTTTCACGGGTTGCTCTTCACTTGAAGAAGTTCATTTCGGCAGTGATTTCATTTTCCTTGGATGGGGCGAATTCGCTGAGTGTACATCGCTTAAACACATAGACCTTCCGGAAACTATTACTTCCATAGACTGCAGCGCATTTAACAGTTCAGGACTTAAGAGTATAAAGCTTCCTGATGAATTAAAGAATATTTTCATCGGGACATTTGGTTTCTGTAAAGATCTGGAAGAAGTAACTCTTCCTGAAAAACTTGAGCATATAGGAAGTGAAGCGTTTTATGGCTGTACATCACTTGAAAAAATCGATATTCCTGAAAATACATCTCAGATAGACGCTAATGCATTTATGAGCAGCAGTTCTTTAAAGGAAGTTATAATAAGATGTGATAAATGCATTATCGATAATACAGCATTTAAGGAGTGCGATCCTTCACTGGTGATAAAAGCTCATAAAGGAAGCACTGCTGAAGAATATGCTGAAAAAAATGGTTTTGCTTTTGAAGTACTTGATGAAAATACAGGGGAAACCGCAATTACGGAATCACATAATCCGGGAGACGTCGATCTGAACGGAAAAATAGATGTAACAGATATTACCGTACTCGCACTTGCTCTTGTTGACCACGAGGAATTAAGTGAAAATTCATTCAGAAACGCCGATGTCAACGGTGACGGTAATGTAAAGCTTGATGATCTTGCAACTATAAGACAGTATGTTTCCAAGAAGATATCGTCACTCGATATATACGGGGACGGTGATTATAAATCGTGAAAAAACTGCTCATATTCGGCGGGACGACTGAAGGACGGATAATTGCAGAAAGATGTGCTGCAAAGGGGATATATGCCGACATATGTGTAACAACTGAGTACGGAAGTGACCTTCTTCCGTCGTCGCCGTATTTAAAAAAACTTGTCGGCACCAAAAGCATCGATGATATTGTAAAACTGCTTGGAAACGGATATACTGCCGTGGTCGATGCTACGCATCCGTATGCTGAGAACATTACGGCGAATATCAGAGAGGCGGTAGCACGTTCCGGATATTCTGAAAAAAGATATATCCGTGTAAAAAGAGAGCCGGAAAAGCGTGATGAATCTGCGGTATATGTTGATGATGCCGGACAGGCGGCAGATTATCTGAGAAATACCGAAGGAAAGATCTTTATTGCGACCGGAAGCAAGGAAGCAGCCGTTTTTTCCTGCTTTGCTGACCGTTCACGGATAAGGGTCTACGACAATCCGGAAAATGCAGAAAAATGCAGAAGCTACGGGTTTACTGATATTATTACCGGAAAAGGTCCTTTCAGCGAGTACGAAAACATCCGTGATTTTGAAGGCTGTGATATCCTTGTTACCAAGGACAGCGGAAAAGCCGGCGGATTTGCCGGAAAGATATCTGCTGCAAAGAAACTCGGAATGCAGATAATCGTTATAAAACGTCCTGAGGAAGAGGGGTATTATGTGAACAAAGCCTGGGGTATCATAATGCTTCTGCGGGATAATACATGAACTGTGGCTTTAAAAAAAAGTCCTGAATACAATAAAACCAGCATGTCTTACTCACGTAAATACGTGGGTTTAGATATGCTGGTTTGCTTTTAAGGAGAGCATCTATAGTTTTCCTTAATTACCTGTGGTTTTTCTTAGTGATAAATGCTGCGCCGAGTGAAGTGATCATGAATATTACAGCGGCTGTCGGAGCAGATGAACCGGTTTTCGGAGTGGATGTAACATTTCCCGGTTTTGATGTTGTCACCTGTGCAGATGTAACAGGTTTGCTTGTTGTTGTCTGAGCGGAAGTAGTCTGTTCGGCTGCTTCAGTAGTTGTAGCGACAGTTGTTTCTTCAGCCGCTGTGGTTACTTTTGCCGGAGCAGTTTCTGAAGTCGTTTCTGCCGGTGATTCTGTCACAGCTGCTGTTGTCGTTTCTGCAGAAGTCGCTGTTACTTCCGGAGCGGCTGCAGCCTTCTGACCGTCAAGTGCGTCTGGAACACCTGCTTCAGCGCCAGCTGCTTCGACATCAAGTGTGATGGTTTCAGTTCCTGCACTTTTACCTGCGTTGCTGAGTGTTATAACACTGATCGTATATTTTTTGCTCTTGTCTGCATTTTTAAGAACGATCGGGCTTTCAGTACCTGATGCGTTTACTTTTGATCCGTCATCAGCAACTGCTGATACCTTGTAGCCTCTGACTGTTACATTGTCAGGGTTAGCCGGTGCACTGAAGCTTACATTTATGTTATCGCCGTCACGTACAGCATTTATGTTTTCAGCGTCACCCGGCTTCTGCAGTGAATAGGTTCCGTCTTCAGTAACGTGAATGAAATTATAGTGACATCCTGAACCCATCCAGCATGTGAAGAGAATGTCTCCGGTTTCGGAAGGGGTGAACTCGTATATAAAGTTTTCACCCTGTTTGAGAGTAAGATGTCCTTCTTCCTTGTTGTGAGTGTCCGTGCCCCATCCGAGACCAGGTATCTTGATGGTTGCACCGCATCCCTTCGGAGTTACATCCTCCGGTACATCTACATACCACTTTACAGGTTCACCGACCTTTACGGATATGTTTCCTTTCCACAGATCACTGTAAGGTGTGACCAGTCTGTCTGAGTTTTCTTCTTTTTCTGCTGCTGAAACAGCAGGTACTGTAAACAGTGATGATGCGAGTACTGTTGCAAAAGCAAAAGCTTTGATTTTTGATGAGAATTTCTTTAACATTTTTTGTGCCTCCTGATGAATTATAGTGCCCTGCAGATCCGCAAACTGTGTTTGCTGACTGCATATCAAGTTTCCCGGTATGATGATCAGTACGGTGCTTCTTCAAGACCCGTCACTCTGATCACACCACCCTCAAATTTCCCTGTTACATATGCATAAAGATTGTCATTACGTTTGGTTTTCAGCAGGTAATCAAGCGTAAGTTCCTGCCCTTTCTGGTCAAACATATAAAATACCCAGGTACCGTCATCTTTAAGGATGTCGATACCGTATCCGCTTGCACGGCATCCGTCCATGAGCATACACGGAAGATCGTGAGCCGGCGGATCTTCAAAATCGCTGCAGTCTGCATCGATAAGAACGCCATAGAATCTTTCTTCGGCGGCTTCAGTTACCGGAACGGTTTCTTCGGCCTGCGGTACTTCTGTTTCAGCCGCTGTTTCATTGACGTCTTTTTCCTCCGCTTTGTCCGCTTCTGTTTCAGGCACTTCTGTGTTCTGAGATTCTGAAGCAGATGATACTGATGTTTCTGCACCTGTTGTTTCCGACGTCACTGTTTGTGAAACTGAAGTTTCTGAAAGAGCTGTGGTTTCTTCCTTTATAGTTGATTCGGCGGATGATGCCGCGGTTTCTGAAAATGCGGAAGTTTCCGCGGTATCATTCTGAACAGCAGTCTGTTCCGTGCTTCCGCAGCCGGTGAGCATGATGCTGAGCACTGCCACCGCCATTATTTTTCTTTTCAAACTGATCTCACTCCGTTTATTTATGGAAATACTGATTTATTCATAAATCAGCACAGGGCTCCGGGGCGAAGCCCCGTAAATCGATTTAATCAATGTTTACTTAAGTGTCATGCATTTACTGCATCTTTTTTTAGATATGTGTTTAAAAGTCCTGCTCCGGCAAATACCACTGTAAGTACTATAATAAATATGCCGCCTGTTCTTAATGCGGGAAATGTCTTCTGATTGCATGACATAAATGCTACTTTACATTTTCCAAGCACAGGTGCAAGTATAAGCAGTATGCTGCTTAATACTGTTATTACAACTGCAGCTGCCTGTGCGCCTTTTTTTAAAAAGAAGCGGAGTATACTTGCCGCGATTATCACTGCCAGAGCTATGCATGCAATACGTGTGCTGCGTTCACACGGCATAGTCATAAGTCCGTGACACGGTTTGCAGAAAGTGTTAACTGCTGCCAGAAGAAATGAAGAAATTAAAATGTTTACTGAAGATGATATCCTGTTTGTCATCCTATCACTCCTGTATGAGATGAATTTTAAAGCGGCCTGCTAATATCGTCCAGGCGGAAAGAGGAAACAGGGGGGGCGTTGCCTTTGTCCGGACCGGAGATATTAAAAGTAATTGATTTATTCTATAGGTTTGGTGTATTTGGTCTGCTATTTATTATAACCCGAACCTTTACGTAAAGTCAATAATCTGACCAATATCACTTAACTATCGTCAGCTATAGATAAAAGTTATATCCTGATGCTTGTCGCTTACAGGAGTGGTTATAGTAAAAAACTATAATAGTATATAGAAATCAGGATAAGCTTTGTTTTTACTGTATTCAACATGTCAACAGGAATTTAAATGAAAACAGGGATGGATTTTGTTAGTTCTTACAATTGACTGATAAATTTAATTATGATATAATCATATCATTCTGATAGGTAAAATAGTGTTTATAAGGTTTAGTTCAAAAATATTTATACAATAACGGGGGGGCTTTAAGCCCCCTTATATTTTTGCCCGGAAAAAAAGAATTACCAATACTATTGTTGAAGAGAAGTGATCAGTAATGAAAACAGGTAAATACGTTTTGCAGGTAATATCAAGAAGCGGATTCAGAAGCGCTGTTATTTTTCTTCTGTTTTTTGTTATTACAGCATGTCTTTTCGGAACAGGTATGTTCACGGAAAATCTTAAAAACGGTTCACAGAAACTTTACGGAAGATCATATGCTGACATGATGATCGTTCCGGAATCTTATCTTGACTCCACACGCGATATGCTTTTCAAGGGAAAGGCTTGTTCGATCATGTTCAAAGATGATGTCATGTCACGCGTTAATGATATAGAAGGAACAGAAACTGTCACACCTCAGCTTTATATGGAAACTCTGGCACTAAGCTGCTGTGCCGAGGAGGGAATACAGATAGTTGCGTTTGATCCGAAAACTGATTTTGCCGTATCACAGTGGTCCGGCGGCTATCATGAGTTAAACGGATATGAAGCTCTTGCTGGGTCAGGCGGAAATTTTGCAAAAGGCGATACAATAACACTGTTCGGACGGGATTTCACCATTGCGGGAATACTCGAGGAAACAGGAATGGGATATGACAACAGTATTTTTATACCGTATTCCGCAGCGAATGAAATAACATCTTCCGCAGAGTATAAATTCATGTTCGGTGAGAAAACAGACATTGTTTCAATGCTTCTCGTAAAGCTTGAGAAAGATGCTGACATAAGCGCAGTGAGCAAACGTATGAACGAAGCTCTTGAAGGCACCGAAGCAAAGGTTTATCCTGTCGATGAACTTTCGGCAGATCTTAAAAGCCACATTGATCTCATGTCACATCTGGTAGGAATAGTTTCCGCATGTGCTGTTATTATTGCAGTGGTTTCGCTCTTTGCAATGGTAACGCTCACTTTCAGACAGCGCCGCAGAATTGCAGGTAGCATGCTTGCGGCAGGATGTCCGCGGAGCAGGGTGCTTAAATACTTCGCTTTCGAGTATCTTCTTCTGTTTGCAGCCGGTGCTGCAGCGGGTATGGTACTTATATGCATTATACTGCTTCCGCTTCACGAACAGGTAAAGGCCGCACTCGATATGCCGTACAAGCTTATTTCACCGGCCGGAGCCATTTCACTTGCTGCCAGAACTCTCGGCATCGATCTTGTGATGCTTGCAGCCGCTGTATCAGTAACTTTTGCCGGAATACTCCGGACTGAGCCGGCACTGCTGATGGAGGAACAGACATGATAGAAGGAAAAAACATTACAAAGCTGTTCGGAAAAAACGGGCTGAAAAGCACGGACATAACAGTTAAAAAAGGCGAGATGACTGCACTTGCAGGTGCATCCGGATGCGGAAAATCGACACTTTTGAATATCCTCACCGGTATGCTGAAACCTGACAGCGGTTCGGTTCTTATAAACGGAACCGACATTTCAAAGCTTTCCGAAAAGGAACGCACTGCTCTCAGAGGCGGTGTTATCGGGTACATGATGCAGAAAAATGCACTTCTTCCGGAGCTTACAGTCTGGCAGAACATTCTGTTCCCGGCATATTCGGCCAAGAAGAAACCCGATAAAAAACGGGCTGAGGAGATCGCGGAAAGGCTTTCACTTACATCTCTTCTCGGATCTTATCCGTCACAGATATCCGGCGGGGAATACAGAAGAGTAATGCTTGCAAGAGTTCTTGTCACAGAACCTGAAATAATAATCGCTGATGAACCGACATCGAATCTCGACAGGGAAAGTGCCGAAATAGTCAGAGATATGCTTAAGGAAGTAAACAGCAGCGGAACAACAGTTTTAGCTGCATCACACGATCCGATGCTTCTTGAAAGCGCGGACAGGGTGATAGATCTGGGAGACAGATCACCGGAAAACGTATAATTACAGAAACGCTGATTTATAAATCAGCGCGGGGGACGGGGCGGAGCCCCGCGGTCTTCCCGTCCGGCTTTATCAGTGTTTCGTTATATTTATTAAAAAGGAGAATATATCATGTCTAAAGAAAATACCTGTATGAGCTGCGCAGACTGCGGCGTAATGAACTGTCTTACAAGAAAGGGCAAATATCCTGAATTCTGTCCGACAGCTGAACTTACTGAAGAGGAAATAAATGAAGTTGCTGCTCTTTATGAAAAAAGCAGGATCAATAAAAAGGTAGCAGTTATAGCTGCCGAGATCGAAGGCGAATTCTACGGCAAGTACACAAGAGTTGAGGAGATCATTGAATTTGCAAGACGTATAGGTGCAAAGAAGATCGGTATTGCTACCTGTGTAGGCCTTATCGAGGAAAGCAGAATTTTTGCACGTATCCTCAGACTCAACGGTTTTGAAGTTTACGGCATCAGCTGTAAAGTCGGCTCACAGAACAAGGTTGATATCGGTGTAAGGGAAGAATACACATGTATCACAGGTCCTGTAATGTGTAACCCTATAATGCAGGCAAAGCTTCTTGCCAAGGCAAAGGTTGACCTTAACGTTGTAGTTGGTCTCTGCGTAGGCCATGACAGCCTTTTCTACAAATACGCAAAGGGACTTACAACAACTCTCATAACAAAAGACAGACTGCTTGCTCACAATCCGGCTGGTGCTCTTTATCAGGCAAGAGCATACTACAAGAAACTGCTTCACGCTCCTGTAGGTGCTGAAATCGACAGATCAAAGCTTTCTCCGGGTGCCGACACAGCAGATACAGAAAGAAAATAAGGGGTAATGTTCAATGAAAAAAATAAATGCGCTGCTTCCGCTGATCTCTGCTGCAGCAGCAGTCGCTGTTGCTTTTGGCGTTCCTGATTCATCGCTGCATCAGAAATCGGCACATCCGTACTTTGCATATCTGGTAATTATCGTAACGGTGATCTACTATGCAGGTGCGCTCATCGGAAACGCAGTAAACAAAAAGAAGAAAAAGAAAGCGGACAATCCGCTGTTTTACCGTGCGCTTTTCCTTGCCGGTGTAATTCTTTTCTTCAATATTCTCAACATACTTACAGTAAAAACTGCTCTTCTTCCTGTGCTCTATTTCCCGGCACTTGACCGCGTGTTCGGAACACTGGTCGAGGACAGAGAGCTTATCGGAAAATGTATTGCATTCTCAATGCAGCTCCTTTTCAAGGGCGTTTTCGGCGGACTTATAATCGGCTTCTTCATGGGTATTGCAGTCGGTTTCAGCAAAACTGCTGCCTACTGGATCAATCCGATCATCAGGATCCTCGGTCCTATTCCGTCAACAGCCTGGATACCTATCCTGCTTGTTGTATTTGCAAAGGCAAGCAGCGCAAGTGCTTTCATCATAGGTATTTCAGTATGGTTCCCGACAGTTGTGCTTACTTCGAGCGGTATTTCAAACGTAAAGAATTCCTACTTTGAAGTTTCATCCACACTCGGTGCAAAGAACATTCATAAAATATTTAAAATAGGTGTGCCTGCCGCAATGCCGAGCATCTTCCTCGGACTGTTCAACGGTATATGCGGATCATTCGTTGCACTTATGACTGCTGAAATGATCGGCGCAAAGTACGGTATCGGCTGGTACGTAAACTGGCAGAAGGAAATGATGGCTTACTCGAACGTATACGCAGGACTGATAGTTATTGCGGCACTTTTCTATCTTATAATAACAATTCTTTTCAAAATACGTGACAGAGTACTCGGATGGCAGAAGGGCGTGATAAAATGGTAGGAGCAATAAAATTCGACGGTGTAAAGAAGTCCTTCACTACACTTGAAGGAGAAACCGTTATCGCCCTCGGCGGCGTTGATCTTGAAATTGAAAAAGGCAGCTTTGTATGCCTTATCGGTCCTTCCGGATGCGGAAAGTCTACCATGCTTCGTCTTCTTGCCGGACTTGACACTCCTACAGAAGGTGCCGTTTATTTAGGCGATAAAAAAGTCACACGTCCTGACCATGACAGAGGACTGGTTTTCCAGGA
Organism: Oscillospiraceae bacterium; assembly: GCA_017438745.1. Classification (GTDB taxonomy): domain Bacteria; phylum Bacillota; class Clostridia; order Oscillospirales; family Ruminococcaceae; genus HUN007. The sequence goes on from JAFRUS010000064.1 coordinate 27,566, forward strand.
CCCGAATCTTTTCCCGTGGCTCAACATCTACGACAACATATCTTTCGGACTTAAGGTGCGCAAGCTCTTCAAGGAGAGAAAGAATGACGTAAATGAGTTCATCGAGCTGGTCGGACTTAAGGGCTTTGAAAAGTCATTCCCGCATCAGCTTTCAGGCGGTATGTGCCAGAGAGCATCCCTTGCCCGCGCACTTATCGGACATCCTGAAGCACTTCTTCTCGACGAGCCTCTCGGAGCTCTTGATGCATTCACAAGAATGAACATGCAGGACGAGCTTCTCAGGATCAAAAAAGAGAAGGAAATGACCATGATAATGGTAACACATGATGTTGACGAGGCTGTTTATCTTGCTGACAAGATAGTTGTCATGACACCAAGACCTGCAAAGATCGAAAAGGTCATCGACGTACATCTTTCACAGCCGCGTGACAGAAACAATCCTGAGTTTATCAGACTCAGAAGTGAAATACTGAAAATACTTGATTTTGCAGGAAAAGAACGCGATATCGAGTACAATATATAATAATGAATGGAGTAATGGTGTTTTTATGAAAAAAAGAGTATTGGCCGGTGTTCTGGCTGCCGCAATGATGATGGCAGCAACTACAGCATGCGGAAACAGCCAGGGTGCTGCAAACGGTAATGACGGAGAATATGTGCTTAAAATAGGTGAGGCACAGGGCGCACTCTGTCACGCACCTCTTCAGATAGCAATGGAAAACGGCTATCTTGACGAAGCTGGTATCAAGTGGGAAAGAGTCGATTTCGGCAAGACTGATATCCAGGCTGCTCTCGGCGCAGGTACTATCGACTGCGGATTCGGACTTGTAGGTAAGTTCATCCAGCCTATCGACAACGGCCTCAACATGGTCATCACAGCAGGTATGCACACAGGCTGTACAAAGCTTCTTGTAAAGAAGGATTCTGGTATCAAGACAGTAAGCGACTTAAAGGGCAAGAAGATCGCCGTATCTTCACTCGCAGGATCTGAAGCAGTTACTGCAAAGCGTCTTCTCTACTCCGACGGTTTTGACATCAGCGCTGACAGCTCAGATATCGAGTTCCTCGTTTATTCAACAACAGATCAGCCAATCGCTCTCCAGAACGGCGCAGTTGACGCTATCTGCGTAATGGACCCTATCGCTTCACAGGCTGAAAAGGAATACGATCTTCTCGCACTCATGGATACAGCAAAGACTGAACCGTATGCATCAGAATACTGCTGCGTAACATTCGTTTCAACAGAGCTTGCTGAAAAGCACACAGACATCGCAGCAAAGTTCACAGACGCATGCCTCAAGGCATCAGCATGGGTAGCTGCTCATCCAGAGGAAGCAGCAAAGATCCAGGTTGAAAAGGACTATGTAAGCGGAAACGCTGACGACAACGGCGCTATCCTCAAGACATACGAATTCAGGCCAAGCGTACAGGGCGGTTATGACGCTCTCGTAAACGTAGCAAAGGAACTCAAGGAGATCGGTCTGTTAGGCGAAAACACAGACACCGATGCTCTCGTAAAGCGTTCATTCAGAAAGTTTGACGGCGTTCCGGATTCATACGAAGCAAACGGCGACAGCTTTACTGCAGTAAACAAGTAATATTTACGGTTTAACACTTCAGTAAAACAACCGAGGCGTAACTGACGCAAATGCGTCGGCTGCGCCTCGTTTTTTGTTGACATGCCATTGTTGATATTGAGGGCGAGATCAAAGCCCAGTTCACAACTAACTCTGTTATCTTTGAATCAGAGACAGCACTGAAATACTACATGACGCTTGACGAAGGAGTACAGAACGCATATATGGCTTACAGACTTAAAGGCAGTAATGATGAATATACGTATATCCCGCTTACATCGAACGGAAACAGGTATCAGACAACAATACGGGGAATACAGGCACCGGAACTGACAGATGTATACGAAACCTTTATCTGTACTAAGGATGGAGATAGTTATACACAGATCAGCCTGACGAAGTATTATAGCCCTGAGATGTATGCGACAGCGATCATTAATCAGAGTCAGAATAACGATATGAAAAATGCGGTTATCGCAATGATGATGTACTGCCGGTCAGCACGTGAGTACTTTGGACTTAGTGGCTGATTCAAAATACGATATCAGTAAAATTAATAAAACCTCCCGGTTGACCTGATGAGTCGCCGGGAGGTTTTGATTTAATGAGCAAAAGGTGAAATAAATATCAATTTAGTCATTCTTAATAATTACAACCCATTCTCCGGATTTTGTGGATCCTGTATGAGCTATTCTGCCTTCTTTTTGCAGTTTTTCAAGACGATATTTAATTTTTTGAATTGGAACACCTAAGTGTTCAGCAAGTTGAGTTCTTGTTGTTTTCGGCTCGGTTAGCAGAAGTGCGATTATTTTATTTTCTAAAACTAATGAATTGTCAGATATTTCTTGTCGGTTGCTTGTTAGTTTCTTGTCGGTTTTCTTGTCGGTTTTCTTGTCGGTTTCTTGTCGGTTTCTTGTCGGTTTCTTGTCGGTTTTTTGCAGGTTTTTCGTCGGTTTCTTGCCGGTTTCTTGCCGGTTTCTAGTCGGTTTCTTGTCAGTTTTCTTGTCGGTTTCTTGGCTGTTTTCCTGTTGTTCATTTTCTTTTCGTTCTTCAGCATTAATTCGGGCATATTCTGCATTAATATATGCTGTAACCATAGTATAATCATCAGTGTCATTTGTAGGTTCAAAAACCAATTCAGGCGATCCGTTTTCATGCATTGCATTTTTAGCTCTCCTGATACCTGATCCGTATGATTCTATCAAATCAAGAGAGAAGAACATTTCCTTTAATTCAGGGTTCAGATAAACTCTGTCACGGAACTCAGTGTCGTTATTCATTGCTTCAATGGTAACAGGAGGGACAGGTCTGTTGTGATTGATGAAAGAAATATGGTCTTTATAAACATATATGCCAATATACTCTTTTCGGCTGTATTCCTTATGAAGAATGCAGTTTGTGGCAAGCTCGGAAAACATAGCAAGAGGGTAATTATACACCATTCTGTGACCTGCGCGGTCGGGTTCTCTGACAGTATAAGCTGACATAATGGTTTCTCTGAAATAATCGATCACACGCTTTGCCTGTATCCATATAGGACCATCGAATACCTGCGAAACCATTTTATCTGTTCCAATTGCTTCACGAATTACTTCGATTCTAGCATACGGAATGAATTGCTGTGGCTTATCAGAGAACATCAGCACAGCAAAATTCTTTGCACGATATCCGCTGTAATCGCTTGGAGAAATAAGTCCCATAGCCTGCGCCATTTCAAGCTTAGGCATAGATCGGATATCGGGTTTGGCATTGGTGGCAATAAGGTATTCCTTCATGTATTCATAGTTGAGATCATCTATTGTTGCTGTTTCATTCAGTTCCGATGAAAAATGAAAATCGGCAAACTTTTTCAAAAGTTCAAACTCTTCACGTTTATTCGGAAGTCTGGTATCTCTTCGTACACGTATATATCTGCCGGATTTCAGATTAATACTTTTATCTTTTTCCGCCTGATACTTTGTTTCATACGGACCGTCATTTCCAGGTTCAACAGCGATAACAATATATGTCTTACCATCTATAGTATCCTGTATCAGCTGATAATTAGGCGGAGGAGAGATGTTGGACAGCAAAGATTTGATCATATTTTCAGTTGATTCGATTTTTCCGTCTTCGATACCGGAAACAGGTCTTTGGGGTATTGCTTTTATTCCGGTTTCTTTGTCGTCTATTTCCTCTACTCCTATGAAAATAAGACCAATTTCACGGTTCATATAATTGTTGCAGAATGCGCACGCAGTTTTGAGGATACTGCTTTTGGTTTCAGCAGATTTCTTATATTCTATAAAATCATTTTCAACAGCACCGTTAGCAATAATATCGTGTGCCATCTTTTGTATATTGTTGCGTTTCATGATATTTTCCTTATCAAACTGAATTTATTTTGATCGAATAAGCAGACTTATCTTCCGTCAATAAAGGGAATAAATTCTGTCATGGTGGCTGAGTCCGTTGATATGTCTTTTTTATTATATCACATGTAGATAATAATGTCGATAATTTTGCGTTCTAAATGCACAAAATTTTTCATTTATTTTTGTTTCTCACCTCCGTTGACCGTTTTGCGGAAGACCCCTTCTGAAAATTTTTCTGCATGATGGATCACGGCACATTTTTTACCGATATGTAAATCTTTTTGACGAGGTGACACTGGACTAATTTGGAGAATATTCAATTCGTGCTTTAAAGAGAATTATTCGTGCGTTTATTTGTTTCCGACGTATGATATGTGATATAATTGATTCTGCGTGCAGGATAATTGTACTTATCTGGTTGTGCGGATTCTGTGTAGGGTGTTGGGTTGTTCATATGTGGAAATTTAGTATGTCACAGGAGGAAAATTAATGAAAAAGGTTTTGGAGTTTCTTAAAAAGCAGCCGCTGCTTACTGCTTTTATTGGATTGGTTGTTGCCGTTTGCGGTATCAAACTTCTGTACGGCGATAACTATTTTGGAGAAGGTGTTCTCAGAGTTGTGCTTTCACTGGCTATGTGTGCGATTCTGTATCTAATATCCGGAACAAAGACGTTTGACCAATGTGAGAAGACAACAGGATATGTGCTAAAGAGATTATCAGGGTTTATTATTTTTTCACTGACATTAACGGTTGTTTTGGGCGCCTTCACAATTTTTGGAAACAGTTATGTCGGTGAAAATGTCTTGCCGTATCAGAACAACATACCTCTTCAGTTTATTGGTACTGCATTTTTATGCTTTTTTGTAGGCATTTTTGAAGAACTGGCGTTCAGAGCGGTGCTCAATGACGGTATAGTCTATCAGTTTCGAGACAAAAAAGGCGTGTTTGTTGCTTCAGCAGTGATCAGTTCGCTGGTTTTCGGATGGGTGCATATTATGGGAGCAGATGTTTCTGAACCTCTTCTTTTTGGACAGGCTGCGCTTAAGACAATAAGTACCGCATTATTTGGCTTCGCCTTCCTTATACTTTACTGGAAGACTCGTAATGTATGGGCATGTGCTCTTGCACATGGTTTGTATGACTTTTTGGCAGGTATAATCGGATGCATATATGTAAGCGATGAGCAGGCAGGAGATACATATGTGAGAACCGGAACTCAGGGTATTGCAGGTTTTGCGACACTTATAGTCGATCTGATAGTCGCTCTGATACTTGTCATTCACATCTGGAAAAAAGTCGGCAGGACGATCGATTTCGAAGAGATGAGAAAAAGCTGGTAAGATATTATAGATGCATAAACAGACTGCGTGGCCGTTTAGGTTTAGCAGTCTGTGTTTTTATTATACGTCTAAGATACATTACTTTTTGGTTGCTCTAAATTACGAATTATGCTATACTGAAATACATAAACCAAAAGAAAACACATATTCTTTTTCACATAAAAACATCAGTTAAACTGAAAGGACGGTAAGTAATATGATAAAAGTATATTGCTACAGCAAATGCACAACATGTAAAAAGGCTCTTAATTGGCTTGATGATAATGGCGTATCATATACATCCCTTGATATTAAGGAAGAACATCCGGATGAGAAAACTCTCAGAGAATTACATTCAAAAAGCGGTCTGCCGCTTAAGCGATTTTTCAATACCAGCGGTATTCTTTACAGAGAACTTGAATTATCAAAGAAACTGCCGTCGATGAGTGAGGATGAACAGTTTGCGTTTCTTGCATCTGATGGTATGCTTGTTAAGCGACCGCTGCTTGTCGGAGATAATTTTGTACTGCCGGGATTTAAAGAAACTGAATGGAATGAAAAACTATGTACTTTTATGAAGTGATAGAAAAATGTGATATTGAGGAAGCGGTTCGCTGCTTTCTGAAAATGTGCGTGAATTCGCCTGATATTGAGCATACAGAACAGTGCATCAGGCATGCGATTACTGATATCAAAGCTATAGAGCCAGTAAAATCTGATTCTGAAGTTATACAAATTGAAAGAGTTAAGACAGATGAAGAAGAATATGATGCAGTACATATGTTTGATGAGGCTTCAGATACAAAATACGGGCTGGAGATCAATCCGTGGAAATACACTCTTGGATATACCGTCGATGAGAAGAGCCTGTCCGAATATGGATATGAGAAATTTGTTTCTCTTGTTCTATGGGAAATGACCTGGTTTGGTTATGACGAGAAAACGATACAGGATCATGTGAAGTCGTGGGATGAAGCGGAGTATAAAGTCAGAGATTTATCTGATATTTGAAATTCGGTACGCGGTGCGTGATGAATTCGAAAAGGAGTATTTTCCTTCGGAAAATAAAATTGAAATTTTCCAGTCGCTGACTGGAAAATCACCGATTACAGAAAACAGACTGCGTGACCACTCAGGTCATGTAGTCTGTTTTTTAATTATGTGCCGAAGGCACATCGCATTTTCTGTTGCCTGAAATTACGAAACGTGTTATACTTAGAATAATGGAGGTATAGAACATGCTCAGTATTTATTTTGGTACATACAAAGGTGATAATTACATAGATAATCCGGATCTGTATTTCGACAACACTTATGAAGATGAATGGCTTAATGATCCTGTTTCAAAACAGATGGTGAAGGATATTGACCGTTCAGAACTGGTTAGTCCTAATCTGGTTATAAGTCCGGTGCTTGGTTCAATACCTGTGAGCAGACTGTCTGGCGGAGTAAAAACTCTGATACAGATTAATAATGATAAAGATCATGTTTATAATGCATCTGCATGCGGTGACAACTGCGTTCCATGGCTTTTGAAGATATCTGAAGAAAAAGACGTACTTGTGCGTCTCGGACATCTGATGCGTTTTCCGGATAAAGACTTTCATATTCGCATAGCCAATACTGATGAAATAGTTGATTCACGGCAAGTCCTTGTTCAGAGAGTTATTTCTGAAGGAATGCTTGATGAATAAGGCTTATGTGAATTTTACGGGGGTACTTTCATGACCGGAAGATACGAAATAGTTTTATACAATAACAAAATTTGCTACAGACTTGATGTAAAGCGTAATATCACAGTCCTCAGAGGAGACAGTGCTTCTGGAAAATCTGAACTGATTCGTCTTCTTGGAGCATATAACAGCAATCCTTCTTCATCAGGAATTACACTGATCTGTGAAAAGAAATGTACAGTACTCAATGAAGAAAACTGGCAGTTGTTTACGGAAACATATTCAGACAGGATCTTCTTCATAGATGAAGGAAACGGATTCCTCAGAACAACTGAATTTGCTGATACTGTTAAGAGATCAGATAATTATTATATAATAATCAGTAGGGAAGGAATGCCTAATCTTCCTTACAGCATTGAAGAAATATACGGACTTCGTGAGGGCAGCGATTCAGGTAAATACAGACTTCCCAAGCGGATATACAATGAAATGTATCGGCTTTATGGAAATGTTCCTGAATCTATATTAGATCTGAATGTTGTTGTAACCGAAGATTCAAATTCAGGGAATGAATTTTTCAGTCTGCTGTTTCCTGATAAGTGTATCAGTTCTGCAGGAAAGAGCAATATCACAAAAATATTATCACAGCATTTCAATGAAAGAGTGCTGGCGATAGTAGACGGAGCGGCGTTTGGCCCGGAAATGCAGAAGTGTATGGAGTTATCCGATGCATCCGGTGGTGCAATATCAGTCTATGCACCCGAATCTTTCGAATATTTGATTCTACAGTCAGGAATCTTAGAAGTTCCAAAATCAGTTCTCGAAGAAACATGGAATTATGCAGACAGCGCAAAGTATTTCAGCTGGGAAGAATTCTTTACGCATTATCTGTCTGACACTACAAGAAACACTGTAAGTCAGTATTCTAAGAAAAAACTGAATGACTTTTATAAGACTGCGGGGAATGTCAAAAGCGTTTATGATGTGTTGCCCGAATCTTTGAAAGCAATAGTGGATGCCTTTTAATAGAAAAGGTGTATTTCCCTTCGGAACATAAGATAATAAAGTTTGTCATGCCCCTTGTGGGTATGACAAATTCAATCATGTGCCGAAGGCACATCACCTTTTTGGTGTGCGGAATTGGTAGTGATTATTTAATACCCGTTTCTAAAAACAACGTATTTCTGTTATTATTAACCTTGACAACACACTCTTTGTATGCTAAAATGATGATATTAAAAGCAAAGGCGCTTCTCTTGTAAAACTGAGAAGCGCCTTTTTTAGAAAATGCTGATTTACTGATCAGTGTTTTCTCAGTAAACGCAGACGGAGGTAAGGGTGTCCTATGATTTCATTAAACGATTATTTATTTTCCGGCAATACAGTTCTTAAGATCCTTCATCAGTATTCGTCAGACTTGAAAAGTTCTGCTAAACTTGAACACAATCCTGTTGATCTTATGCACAGCAATTTTCTTATACAGATAACAGAACTTCTTGAGCACAACGACTTCCTTACTTCACAGTCCCAGAGAATAAAGGAATTTTACAAGTACATGACTCAGAAATATCCGTTCCTTGCGTTCACATTCAAGGGAAGGATAAAGTCGCTTATCAGGGCTGAGGAAAAATTCAACGGATATATTCTTGAATATATTTATCAGTACTACAAAACTAACGGAAGATATCCGGGAGAAGCGGAGATAAAAAGCGGAATCTCATGTTTCAGAGACCTTATCGCTTACCGTATAGTTATCTCTCTTCCGCAGTGCCATGTAAAAGAGGGCGAGAACGCCGAAGAGAAAGAACTCATATATCTGTATGAAATAGCAAACACTCTCCCTGAATTTCTTGAAGAGAGGGGATTCACTGCCGAACTTTCCGGTGTAAGTACGGAAAAAGCATCTGATATGCTTACGGAAACAAATAAGCCGTACTACAGAGATTATGTAAATACACCTCGTTCTTCAGGATACCGTTCGCTTCACATCACTTTTTATGACAACCCTGCAAGATGCTACACTGAACTGCAGCTTCGTACAAAGGATATGGACGATCTTGCTGAGATAGGCGAGGCAAATCATTTCGGATATGAAAAGAGGCAGGAAGCAAGCAGATCCAAACGAGATATTATTCCGGAGGGCGAATGCAGATATTTTGATGAGGCATATGAACGTCTGATAAAGCTGCAGGAACTTGATCTGTCTGCAGTAAATGTGAATATGTTTAAGGCTCTCAATAATCAGCTTATCAACGACGGATGCGGACTTTTCCGTGGACGTCAGATCCTTCCTTTTGAGCATCTGTCAAGATTTCAGAATGATCTTATTGACTGATTACGTAGGGTTCAATAGCAGAAAATTCGGACGTCAGACTAAAGAATTGACGGTGTGATGGGTAAAAAATCTGCTCTGTAAGATTGCATACAAAACTGGCTGCATGTGGTAGGTAGATATCACATGCAGCTTTCCTTTAGCACAATTACATATTTTCATGCACAAATTGTTCTGAAACTCTTGACATATTGCATGAAAGGTAGTATAATACATAGTATAAAGGCGAGTAAATATGCATTTTTTTATGCAATTTATTCATTTATGATATTTGTAAAAAGAATAGGGGTTGTTTAATTATGAACGAAAAAACAAAGGAACTGTTAGTTGACCGCATGACAGAGAATCTTGTGGTGCTCCGTGCTAAGCTCGGAATCACACAGGCTGAACTTGCAGACATTGCAGGTATGAGCAGACAGACGATTCTTGCCATCGAGAAGAAGCAGAGAACAATGACATGGAATACTTTCCTTTCACTTCTTTTCATCTTCTCAGTAAACAAGAATACTGAAGCGCTTCTCAAGCTTTTCGAGATTCTTACTGATGAACTCATCGACTACATAACAGTCAAGAAGTGATGAATCGTTCATGATGATGCCGGATTTTACGGAGGGGTTTTATGGAGATCTATTTCTGTCCCGAATGCGAGGGAAGGCCGTACACGGAAAGTACTAAGGCAGGTACGAAATGTCCTGTCTGTAAGGCACGTCTGCAGTTTGCAGATGTTTCTGAAGCAAGTCTTGCGGGAAGGCCGAAACTTGAGACAAAGGGAAAGAAAAAGACTTCAGAAAAGGGTAAGGGAAAACCCAAACAGGTTTCAGTCCCTGATAAATACCGGAAACAGCGCATGATCTGTGGCACGGTGGAAAATATAAGACCGCACACAGGGGAACAGCGCGGACTTTTCACGAAAATCAGGCACTACATCATGTACGGGCAGAGTTTCAGTGACACTCTTTATTCATTTGACATCTGTCCGCGTGAAGATGAAACGGGTAATGACCGCGTACATGTACGCATTTACGGTGATTATGCCGGAGAGGGTGCCACCATTTGCAGCGGATTTACACACGCAGTACGGGGAAGAATGGCTCTGAAGAATTTTTCCGAGGAAGACAATGATATCTTCTTTGCAAACTGGATCCGTAATGACGATACCAGGATTAGATTCACTTCTTCACCTGCTGCTTTTATGGTAACAGTTTTTGTACTGTACTTTTTCTATTCAGTCCTGATGTACTTCAAAGGGCCGGCAATGTCCGGAGAGATACTTGAATCCATAAGGCAGATACTGACTGATTTCATCGGCTCGGCTACGGCTGCAGCCAGCATGTTCAGTATAGCTTTTATATTCACCTCATTTCTGGTCTATGCAAACAGGCTCAGAACACACATCGGATTTAATTTCAATTCTGTCGCAGGAATATCATTCATGATGACAGTATTGTTCTTTATGAAGCACAAGCTCAGTTCATTTGCCGGTTTTACAGTGTCAGAATGCTTTTCCGATATTTTTGCGATTCTTGTCACATCCTCATTAAACATAATTATTGCTTGTGTGATAGTATATGTAGTATGGCGCTTTATTCACATAATAATGCGTTTAAGGGGATAGGGATCATGAAAATAGGAATAGACCTCGGCACCACCAATACGGTAGCCGGCTGGATGAATATATACGGAAATATTGAATTTCTTGAGTTCGATGACGGAAGAACTTTTCTTCCGTCATGTGTGTTTTTTGACAGAGGTAAAGTCATTGTCGGAAGTGAAGCTGTTAAACGCGCGGCCGATGATCCGGCTTCCTTTGTTTCGCAGTCAAAGATATACATGGACGACAGAAAGAAAACATGGGAAAAGGAAGGCAGAAGATACAAGGCTGAGGATATCGCCTTTGAGATCTTAAAAAAAGTAAGGGTCACTCTGTCTGAACGATTCCCGAACGAGAAAAAATTTGATGCGGTAGTCACTGTTCCTGCCAAGTTCGGCGAGGACCAGATACGCCGTACTGCGTCTGCCGTAAAGCGTGCAGGCCTTGGACTTATTGAAATAATCAGAGAACCGGTTGCGGCTGCTCTTGCCTTCAACGATGACAGTTTCAGACCCGGAGACACCGTCTATGTCATAGACTTCGGCGGTGGTACGGTCGATGCTGCCCTTGTTGAGCTTACAGGTACGAGCGGCGTGACCGGTTTTGTTGTTTCTGTCGCAGACGGAAACCGTCATCTCGGCGGACGGGACCTTGACGGGGTCATTTCCTCGATTCTTTTTGAGCAGTTAAGGGACTGTTCCGGACAGGATCTCAGTGATGAGGAATCTACCTTCGGAGCGGCAAGAAAAAAGACACGAAGAATAATTGCGGACGCTTCGGAAACTCTTAAAAAGAAGCTGTACGCCTGTCCTTCGGAAAAGGCAGTCATGGATCTGAATGATGTCTGTGCTGTCTGTGAAAAGAAAGAAAACTGCAGCCACGGCGGATGTTTCCGCGCGGAGATAAGCTACGACGAATATCTTTCCGCGGCTGACGAGATATATGAAAAACTGGGCGCTCTCATAGTTTCAGATGAAGTTATGGAGCGGCGTCCTGACCATGTGATATTCGTGGGCGGCATGAGTGCCGATCCGTACCTTAAGCAGTTCATATCATCCACCTTTGACGGAAGCAGTTTTGTATCTGCCGGTGATGTGTGCGAAGGCGACGGATATCTTACGGTAATTGCAAGAGGAGCGGCGATAAAGGCCTGCGATGATAACATCCACATCGTAAACAAGCTTCTTAACTCTCTCGGACTTATCTGCACGGGTAAAAACGGAAAGTATATGGATCCGGTGATTTCAGCAGGAACCGATGTCGATACTGACTTTGAGGTAAGGCATGTTTACACGAACACCGGAAGATTTGAGACCGAACTTCGCTTTGCGGTATATGAATACAGTGGCGATCCTGAGGATTTTGACAATCTTGACTACAGGAAAGTCGGGGAGTTTGTCTTCAACGATATAAATCCGATGGATACCGGTAAGCAGAAGATCGAAACAGTATTCCGCTTTGATGAGAAAGGTGTGCTTACTGTCTGTGCTGAGGATCTTAATGATCCGGGCAGAAGTATTGAGGTAAGCTTTGAAATATAGGTGGGGACTATGGGAAAAAGATTTAGTCAGATGATAGCAGCGGGAGAAGTTTCGCGAACCTACAGAGATCCGCAGGAGTTTATGTTCGCAGAGGAACATGATGATGCTGCAGAGGTTTACTCCCTTGCGCTGTGGATATTTTATGAATCTGCCGGAAAGGATTACTTTGAAGTTTCCGGCATGCCTGAAGATGAATGTTTTATGATGGCTGATCCTGATTCAGATGAGTCGGTCATTGACGCGAAATATGTTCCGGAGGATATAAAGGATATTGCGGACCTGCTTGTGAAAGCCACGGTTTACAGAAGAAGCAGAAGAATAAGTCTTAATGATTTTCTTATCGGACTTTCAGACCACGAAAATGTTTCTGAAGATACCTTTTCTGCTGCTCCTGAGGCTGCAGAAAATATGCCGGTAACTTCAGAAAATACCGAAACAGCAGAGACTGAAATTATTTCAGAAAATGAAGCCGTGCCGGAAAATGTTGAGGTTATAGAACAGGACGAAGTTTCTGACACTTCAGAAAAAAATGTTGAAAATAATGGCGTCTGCTCAGAAACTGCCGACAGATTTGCATTGCTTCCAGACTTTGATTACGGCATAATCTTAAACAACAAACGTTCGGGAAGAATAGAATTTAAGCCTTTGCTTTTCTTTGACGGCAGAAGCGAATGCTTTACTGTACCTGTTGAAAACACTGGTGAATTTGTGATCGCAGTTTCCGGAAGACACAGGGACAATGCAGCATATTCAAATCCTTCAAGTGTTTACGGAGACAGAATAATACCTGTGGGACTTGCGGTAACATCTTCTGTCGGTGGTCAGAAGATAAAAATCAAACTGGAAAACAAAAACGGAAAACTGGCAGCAGAGTTTACGGACCTGTCACTTTCCGGAGCAGAGAGCGGCATAAGGGCGGCTGAATGGAGATGAGAATATGTCTAAAGAATACGAGAGTATAATGATCATTGGCGGAGAAGCGGCTGAAAAGATCATTTCCGGTGAAGTTAAGTGCATGATAATGCACAGGGTGAGTGCGGATGGATTTAGTGAAAACACATTTGTAAGGAATACCCCTGTAATCCAGTGTATCAGTCCTTCATGCCAGAACGGAGAATCAAAGGTAAAGTTTTCAGTAAAAGCAGATTTTAACGGCAGGCTTTTTCCTGAGATATCGAGACTTATTTTCAGTGAAAAACTTGATCTGGTGTATGAGATCAGGTGCGGAAGTGAAACTGTTGCCTCGGGAAATATCAATGCCTGCGGATTTGAGATAGTACCGTCCGATAATGAAGAAAATCCGGAGCTGCGTTTTATCGAAGAGTATATTTCCGGTAATGAAGTGACTGATGAGCATATTGAAATAAACGGAATAAATGATGAACTGAATGCTCTGCAGACTGAGAATGCTTCGCTTTTGCCGGAGGTGGACGAACTTCGTTCAAAGCTTTTTAAAGAACAGGAAAAAAACAGAGAGCTTCTCGAAGAGAAAGAAAATACTGTTTCAAAGATCAATGAACTGAAAGAAGAAAACGAAGAGCTTGAAGCTAAGATCACAGAAATGTCCGGACTTGAAAATAAACGCGATACTCTGAAAAAGAATTTTGAAGAGCTTTCGGAAAATGAAAAATCAGTGCATGAACTTGAAACTGAACTTAAAGTGTTTGCAGAAATACTCGAACACTACAGGAATGAAGAAGGTTTTGAGACTATAAAGCAGAAGCTTGATTCTCTTAAGAAAACTGCAGATGAGATCACGGACGACATAGCCGCACTGGCTGAAAAACGAGCAGGTGATCTGATGTGAGTGCGCAGACTGTTCTTTTAAACAGAAAACTTGAAAACATGCGTGAGCAGTTTAAAAAAAACCTTACGGCAATGGATGAGATAAGAAGTGACTATGAAAAGTCATTAAACGCACGCCTTTTCGAAATGCAGGAAGAAATGAAGGAAAAGCTTGCGGATCATGACGCTTCACTTCGCACAGAGTTTGAAACTGAACTCGAAAAATATACAAAAACTCTAAACGAGGAACTCGGAAAGAAGATCGATGAGATAAGTTCCGAATACGCTAAACTGAAGTCTGAAAATGACGAGATGCAGGCTCTGATGAAGAAGACGGAAAATGAGCTTGCAGGCGAGATATCCGGACTTTCCGGCAAACTCGAAAAGCGTGAGGAGAGCATGAAAAACGAAGCCCGCAGACGAATGGAAAAGGTTTATGACGAGTTCCAGAAGTTTACGGAAAAATATCCTCATGAGTCTTTTGAACCGGGAGCGGCAGACGCTCTTCTTATGCAGATGGAATCAGTGAAATCTGATTTCCGTTCAGGTTTCTACGAATCGTGCATGGCTCTTTCATCGGGCACAGGCTTTCAGATAGCCCTGATGGACGAGCGTATGAAAAAGAATATGGAGCAGTGGGTAAGATACTACTCACAGCTTGAATCATATACTTCGCTGGTGGTCGATTTTATAAAATCAGATGAATTCTGTAAAATAAAGACCGAAAGTTTTGAAAAAGAGCTTTTTAAGACTTCGGAACGCGAAGCAGATACCTTCGATTTCTGGTGCGAAAACAGATTTTCTCCTGCGGCGGAAAAGGCGAAAGAATTTGCGGAGTTTACACGGAAGATCTCTGAAAGCGACGGTAATACACGAGAAGAAAAAATTACTTCATTTTTAAAAAGCGAGAGAAGAAAAGGTAAAAGCGTTTCCTTTGAGGAACTTTCCGGAAAACTTGATGCACTGACAGCACTTCATAAAGAGGTGTGTCAGGTAAGGTCGTATATCCACACCGGTTTTGCTGCCTCATTTGAACGTGCAGTCAGTCTTTCGAAAAAAATGATAAACTATATGAAAAACGACCGCTGCTGCGATATCATATCAAAGGGATTCCGTGACAGCGATATACGGAAGGAATATATTATTGAAGCTTCCGAACCGGGAAAAAAGATCACGGTCTGCATTTTTCCGGTATGTCCGGACAGGATAACGGTGATAAATGCAGTTGGTGTGTATTTTGAACATACAGGCTCCGGTACTCCGGAAAACCTGAAGGCTACCGAAAAGAATTTTCTTACCGGCCTTCAGAGCGTTACCGGAGAGCTTGCAGTATTTTCAGAGAGCAACTGTGAAAATAAGTATGAACGTCCTTCGCTGGCTCTGGATACTCTGAAAAACAGGGCGGACGAACAGAGACGAAAGGAAATTTCACTTAACAAGAGAAGAATGATACGCTGATCTGTTCTTAAATCAGCGCAGGGGTACGGGGCGAAGCCCCGCTAAAGGAAAGGTGAGATATTATGAGCGGGATAAGCAGGGGATCTATTTTTTTCACACCGGTGGTAATGACACTGTCGGTCATGTATGCAGCTGAACACATAGCAAAATCTGTCGGCAGCGTTGCCTTTGCAGGGGCTATCGCTGTTCATAAATATAATCAGAGGCAGGAAGAAAAAAAGGTAAGGAAACTGAGTAATGATCTTAAGGCGCTGGATGCGGAAGTGACGGAAAACCTGAAAGAACAGCGTGAGGCACTTTACCGGAGCACGGAACAGATGCTTGAAAAAATCATGGATGCACAGGTCGAAGCAGCGGAAAGCCTTAATAACAGCAGAGCTTCCGATGAATTCAGGGCTCTTCTGAAAGCGAATGAAAAATCCACCCTCGACAGCATTGAGCACATCCACACGCAGTTTAAAAAGAATTACACGGAAGCCGTAAACCGCAGCAATTCGGATATAGCGTCGAGGCTCACACGGCTTAAGGAGAACATTATTTCTGATATTTCAAAGATAGAAGCGGACATTGCCGACCGTGAAATGCGGGCTTTCGAAAGGGCGTCGGAGCTTCTGGATGACGCTCGGACACTTGCGGAAAGCGTATATTCGGAGACCGGCGAAAAATATATCCGTGAGGCGGAAAGTGATCTGGAAAAAGGAAACTTCCAGTCAGCAGTCAGCCTTGCTTCATCAGCCATTACGCAGATATACATGGATATGTACAGGTCGGACGCGGAAGAAAACGAAAGACAGTTCTATAAAAGCTCGCTTGTATTTCTTTCCGAGGAAGTAAGCGGACTGCTCGAAGCGCTTAAAACTGCCGAATTTAAAATGCCTGATGAAACCGAACGCGAAGTGACTGCAGATCTTACTCAGTTTATGAAGTGTGAGTATGAGGCATTCTCAAAGAAAGCAGCGGATATAAAGAAATATATCGAAAATATAAACGACAGTGTTCCGGCATCGGAACTTAAAAGGAAAACCGAAGAATTAAACCTTATGCTTGCGGAGATAAATGAAGAAACGGCGAATGCGTTCTATTTTATGTTCTACAGTCTCAACAGAGTGGAAGCGGAAAGAGTCATTTTTGATCTGCTGAAGGAAAAGGGATTTTCCCTTAAGGAGACAAGATATACTGACGGCGATCCGGCAAAGTCGGGGGAAAGAAAATATGTCTGTGCCCTGACCGGTGAGGAGCTTACCATCTCGCTTGTTCCGTATGAAGATGAGAACGCGGAGCTGCAGACTGAACTCATACTTTCGAGCAATGAAAGCAACGAGGAGAGCCGTGAGCAGTACAGAAAAGCTATTGTAAACGAACTTAAGGGTACGTGCCGCAGTATAGCGGACGTAAGTCTCAAGTGCAGTGAAGAGACCAGAGGCAAGGATGCAAAGGATCTCGGTAAAACGAGTATGATAGAAAATCCGGTAACAGTAAGCCGGAAATAAGGAATATAACCGCTGGTCTGTCCGGGGATCAGCCGAAAGAAGTGAGAAAAGTGGAAAGATCGATCTTTGAATATTCATCCCATCGTATTTTCAGCATTTCAGGAAACATAACAGATTCATTCTGCACACCTGATCTGCAGATAATGAGTTTTGAGCAGTATCTGTGCGGATATCTGAAAAAAGTGGGCTACGAGTGTGTCCTGTTCTATTCAGGAAGCGGTTCCGGTATTTATTTTCACGACAGGGAAAGTGCTGAAAACTATGCGGTGTGCATTGAAAACAAACCGGAAACTGAGGCTTTGGAAGAAAGTGAAGATGAAGACGACATTTTCAATGTTTTCGGAATAAAGGAAAAGACTCCTTCAGCGCCGAAGAAAAAGGAAGAACCTAAAAAGGATGTGCGTATGCGTTATCCTATGGAAAGCGATGCTGACTTTATCCACAAGGCCGAGGCACTCATGAATAACCGGAACAGGCGTACAGTTATAGTTTTCACAAGCTTTGACGACTTTGTGAATCGTACTGATTCGGTAAGCCGCCGAAACTACAACCGCCTTTTTGAAAGCTGGAAGTCCATGCCAGCAGACAACAGGAACATATGCATTTTCCTGTCGAAGGGACTTGGTACTAAGGATATCCAGCAGATGCTTCAGAGCAGCAGTGAGCTTTCGCTTTCATCGCTGTTCATTGCCGAAGACCATGAGGGAAAACGCCGGTTCAATACGGACAACTGCCTTATAGTCAGACATCCAGGCAGTGACGAAATGCGTGACCTTCTGTTTTACTGGGCGGTGCGCGGCATTGACACGGGAAAGGGTATCAAAAAGATAACCTTTGACTGGGATGAGGAGAACATAAACAGAATAGTAAATACCATGCAGTTTTACTGCCGCGAATCAGAGAGCGGGCTCAACACTTTCCGTGACCGGATGGAAACATTTTTACGTGACGCGGAAGGAAGCAGAATACCGTTTTCTTTAGACACAGTAAATCGTATTTATGCGGAAAAGGACGTAAGATATTCTCCGGAAGACCCTGAGGAAGTGCTTGAAAGCAGGAGATACCAGGGGTGGGCAAATGCCTGCGACATTATAAAACGAAACATTGATGAATACGAAAACTTTTTAAAATACAATAACTCCGATACTGCGGAGAAAAAAGAGGGTGTTTTCACTCTCGAAAGAGTCGAAAGCCGCGGAGAACATAACGTAAACTATAAAATACCTAATTTCGTTATCGAGGGCAATCCGGGCGTGGGCAAGACCGAAATAGCAAGACTTATAGGCCGTATTCTGTACAAGCATGGAATCCTGAGTTCGGGACATACTGTCTGTGCTTCAAGGGACACTCTTGTAGGTCAGTATCTCGGTGCATCTGCCATCAACACGGTAAATGCCATCGAGCGCGCCCAGGGCGGTGTGCTCTTTATCGATGAGGTATATTCGCTTGTGAATTTAAGCGACGGTTCATCATCCGGCGGTGAAAACTACTGTGCGGAAGTCATCAACACGCTTGTGGCTGCAATGACTGATCCGAAATATCATTTCTGCGTTGTGGTTGCCGGCTACAGCTCGAAAATGGCTGATTTCTTCAAGATGAACGAAGGCCTTCCTTCAAGGTTCAGCATGAAGAACATTATTACCATCGATGACTACAAGCCGGATGTTCTTGAAAAGATATTCAGGGACTACATAGGCAGAAACAGGCTCACACTTTCACCGGAAGTGGATGAGGAGCTTTCCCGTTATTTTGTAAATCTTTACAGGGAACGTGACAGGAAGACCTTCGGCAACGCCCGCGACATAGTTACTCTTGCAAAATCAGTCATCGGAACTGCACAGATGCGTGCCAAGGAAGCTGAACCGGTGATCGAAAAATCAGATTTCGGTGATTCAGTGCATCTGTTTGACGGATTCGGGGCATCTACACGAGAGGAAGCCTACAGCGATCTGAAAAAGTACATCGGTCTTGATTTTCTGGTACAGATGTTTGACGACCAGTGCAGCCTTTACGATGAGTGCCGTGATAAGGGTATAGAATATCCGGGACCGGAACACATGATATGGGTAGGAAATCCGGGAACGGGAAAGTCAACTGCAGCAAAGCTTTTAGCGGGACTTTACTATGCCACAGGAATACTCGGCGGAAAAAATCCGGTAATTGTGGATGCGTCATCGCTTATCGGAACTCATGTGGGCGATTCGCAGAAACTTATAAATGAAAAAATGGACGAGGCGGCACAGAACAACACCGTACTCGTGGTTGAGGAAGCATATCAGCTTTCAAAGGACAAACACTACGGCCATGCGGCGCTTAATTCCATGATGAACCGCATGGTGGATGAACGTAAGAACTTCAACGTTGTTTTCATAGTTTATGCCAGCGAGTATGATGATTTTATTTCGGCGAATGCCGGTATCCTGTCGCGCTGCACACGCTATGATTTTAAGGACTACACTCCTGACCAGCTTACAGAGATCTTTCTTAAAATGTGCAGGGATTCAAAGGACACCTGCTCCGACGAGGCACTTGAACTTGTCAGGAAGCAGATGGAGGAAGTGTACAGAACAAGGACTGACAAGACCGGTAACGCTCGTGCAGTCCAGAAGATGCTTACGGAAATGAGAAAGAAACGATATCCGAGAATACGTAACATGAAGGACGTACCACCGGAGGTAAAATACAGATTTGAGGCGGAGGATGTATGCAGGATATAAAAATTTCGATGCTGGGCGTCAGCGGATCCGGCAAAACTGCGTTCCTGTCGGGTATATGTGACACCTTCATTTCAGGAAACATAGAGGTAAAGGACAACCGCAACGATGACAGAAGCCATCTTTTTAAGATACTGCCATATATGGCGGAGAATATGTCCGAGACAAGTATAGGTGACGTAAGACGATATTCCATAAGAAACAACAGGAATTTCACATCAGTAAACACTGAGAACACCAAGAAATACATGCTCAATCTTTTCGATGACACATACAGTACGTCGGAACCGCTGTGCGGAGTGAGCTTTATTGACTACAAGGGCGGATTTGTTGAAAACCTTGTAAACGAAAAGTCGGGTGATGAGGTAAAGGACGTAAGAAACGAGCTTCTTGCAAGCAATGTCCTTCTCATCTTTGCCGATGCCATAAGGCTTTCTGCGGCAGAAACAGCTGGTGAGATCAGTGCGGCTCTGGGAAGCGACGACATAAACACCTTCTTCAACACCAATCAGTTTATGAATAAAAATATGACTGTTCTGTTCGTACTTACCAAGGACGACGCACCGGATGTCACAGGCGACAGTGAACTGCTTGCCGACAGGATAAGGCATGCGTTTGAGACAACTATAAGGATCATCGAAAGAAACGGCTGGACCTATGGTATAATCCGTACATCTGCCGTGGGAAGAAACTGCGTGGATCCGGCTACTAACCGTATCACACCGGACGCCGAGATCGTTCCTTACGGAATAGACAGCGTGCTTTTCTACAGTATTTACAGAACGGTGAGCGAGGAGGTAACGGCTCTTCATCTGAGAATAAGCGATATGGAAAATGCTTCGATGCTTACGAAGATGTCACGTGAATACCGCAATAAAATGAAAATTCTTAAAACGCAGCTTGAAGAGACTGATCTGGTGCTGCGTTTCATACGAATACCGTACAACAGCCTTCGCGTTTCAGACAGCCTTGTCTGTGAGGTAAGACCTGAAAGCGGCGGAATAAGTGCAGTTTCCGGTTAAGGGGTGAGAAAGATGACTGCCGATGTATTTTTATACGGAAGAACAAGAACTTACGACTACTTTGATATGTATATTCCCGAGTGGCTCGGAAAGGACACCGAAGAATACCGCGAGTACAGAAAAACTGTAAGCTACATCATGAAGATACGTGATATTCTGCCGGAAGACAAAGTGAAGATCCTTAGAAATACGGCGAACAGCTTTATGTTCATTTACGGCCGCAGGATAAGTATGCTCTGCCGCTTCTGCCATATATGCGGTGAAGATGAGTTCGGAAGACCAATCAGTTCCACTGAAGGGTTTGTGGCAAGAAACAGTGATACCGAAAGCTTTCGCAGGATACTGCCTGATGCCATAGCTATGATGTCGGGTACGGATAAATCATATTACGATCTGTATAACGAAAAAAACGGCAGTGAACCAAAGCCGCAGTCTGAGACACTTGTCGCTGATATTATTCCCGGAAAATATCTTTTCCCGGATAATCCGCAGTTTAAGGCGATGAAGAAGGCCCTTGGCGGAACAAAGAATATCTTCTCATTTGTTTATGGAGATATGGAAAAGAGCTTTTACGACTATTCATCTTCTGATGATGAAGTTAAGATAAATATATTCTTTGCTTCTGACGAATGCACAGAGGTTCCGGAAGATCCGCCGGAAGAGGAAGGAAGTGCAGACTTCGGTTCTCTCGTGACCTATGCCGGAATAACAAAGACAAGCGAGGGAAGACTTAAGTACCGTGTGGTAGTCTGTCGCCCTGACAGTGTGCTGAATACCGGAAACATTGCATACGAAAGCTATGAGCGTGAGGCAGGCAGTGAAATAAAGCTTGAAGAGATCTTCAATATGTATCATTCGGTGTGTGACTATCTTTCACGCAACGGCACAGATGAGAAGTCACGCAGGAAAGCTGTGCCTTACGGAAGCGAATCTGACGCGGAGTTTACAGGTAAAAAGCTTAAACTGGAATATGCTCCGCCGCAGAACCAGAAGCGCAGTTTCATGCAGATTATCAAAGGTGAAAAGCTGCCTGATTTTACTGAATATATCTTCCTGCGTTCAGAAGAGGGGGACAGAAAGCTTGCCGATATCACTCCGGTAATAAAGCTTTTCGATGACAGTTCATCAAGACTGGTTTCCTATGAAGCGCTTATGGAGGTGACACTCTGATGGAAGTCTATTACTGCGAAAAATGTTCCGGAAGGCCGTATACTAAGAAAATACGTGATGCCAAGTGTCCGGACTGCGGATGCCTCCTTAAGTTTGAGGACGTTTCAGAAGAAAGCCTTGCCGGCAGAAGAGAACTTGTGTTTCCACGAACTGTTCCTGACTTAAAGGATCTTTTAAAGCCGGGAGAAAAAAGTGAGACAGTAAGACAGACACAGTTTTCCGTGGACGACGGTGAGATCTTCTACGAATATCTTGGTTTTGAGAAAACCGGATCAGTTGATTTTAACGTAAGATTTATACTCGGCAATCAGCCGGATGGTAATTCGGTAATTACGAAGACTCCTTTTGTAAGTCCGAAAATAAAATTTGTTCAGAATCTTGAACTTTCCGAGCTTGAACTCATGAGAAAAAGCTTTGAGCGGGCGTTTACCAGTGAAGGATTTGAACATGAACGCCGACTCTTCCACGCCTTCGTAAAGCGTGGTTCTGCGGTGCTTATGAAAACTCTCACGGAAGTTTACGACGATGAAAAAATAACAGAGGAAGACAGATTTTCCGAGCGTTATTTCATAAACTACGACTACCAGCCTTTCGGCGGAATAAATCTCGGAGGCCCTTTCAAAAAAGAGCACGGCCTTTTCGACGAAGTAAAAAGGGTACTCGACTCCCGCTACGAAAAATTCATGGAATACATGATATTCCGCGCCAGAAACGGCGACAATATGACACTCAGTTCATTTGCTGACGATTCAGCAGTGATCTTTGATGACCCGCACCTTGCCCTGGTAAGGTATGACCGCTTACTAAAAGAGGCCAAAGCAACCAGAATGTAAGATGACATGTGAGAGGAGCACCTTAGAGTGCGCGTAAACACAGGGTTGAGGGGGCGAAGCCCCCTCATAATCCCCCCCTCCCCTTGGGGAGGGGGCAGGGGGTGGGGGATCCCATCTTCGATGAACATCTATTGTCATTGTTACTAAAAAGTTCAGTCAAATATCGGGATATAGTTGCAAAAACAAACAGACTGTGTTATAATAGTGTATATTAATATTTTTTAAGCAGGAAATATGTCGCAAAAATATTTCCTCTAGGGATTAAAATTATGATAAAGGGGATGAGTTCATGCAGGGAACGGAAAGCGGAAAAACTCTCTCATTTGCAAGTCTCGCACTTGCACTTGCGGATGACTATACCAATCTTTATGTTATAAATGCTGAAGACGACAGCTATATAGAATACGTGCCAAGCGGCGAAAACAAGGAACTTGAAATAGCTTCAAGCGGAAAGAACTTTTATGAGGATGTTCCGCGTAACTGCCGTGAGCTCGTATTTAAGGAAGATCAGGCAGAGTTCTTAAAGACATTCAGCCGTGACAACGTTATGGACGCCCTTGAAAGCGGACGTTCATTTATGCTCAACTACAGACTTGTTATTGACGGTGTTCCGGTTTATTACTCACTTAAAACCATACGTTCATACAGCGACCAGAGTATAATAATCGGTGTCCGGAATGTGGACAAACAGATGCGCCGTGAAAACAAGGCAAAGGAACTCAGCCGTACATATGATCAGATAGCCGGCTCACTTGCAAGCCGTTATGAGGTTATTTACTATGTAGATATGGAAACGGACAATTATCTTATCTACAGTGCAAGCGATGAGTTTTCTGAATTTTGTACTACTGTAAAAGGGAAAGACTTCTTTGCAGATGCCGAACGTGATATTAAGCAGTTCATCTGTTCCGAAGACAGGGACAGAATCCTTCGTGCGCTGAAGAAAGAGAAAGTTTCAGAAGCACTGAAGAAGACCGGTTCAGTATCGTTTTCCTATTGTCAGCATCTTGGCGGAAGAGAGCAGTACATGGAAATGCTCTTAGTCCGGCCGAAAAACGACGATCGCCATGTTGTTATCGGTGTCGCCAATGTTGATGAACAGGTTCGCCATGAACAGGAAGTTGCTAAGGAAACACAGACTTTCAGCGATATTTCTACAGCACTTGCGCAGAGATATGCAGTTATTTATCATGTCAATACAGTGACAGATCATTACACAGAATACAGCACCAGCGCCCAGTATTCATGGGTGAAGGAAGGATCTGACGGAAACTCGTTTTTTACCGAGTGCGAAGAAAATATGAAGACTTCCATTTATGAAGAAGACCAGGCGATGATGTACGCTTCAATGAACAAGGATAATCTTCTTAACACGATCGCTGTATTCGGACAGGTGAATTTAACATACCGGCTTCTGATCAACGGAGAACCGCAGTACGTTTCCCTGTATGCTGTACGTGCGGCAGAAGATTCGGATTATATAATAATTGCAGTTTCAAATATTGATAAAGTCAAACGTATGGAACTCGCACTGAGCAATGCAGTTGAAATGGTCGGCAGAGATTCACTTACAGGTGTCAAGAGCAAGCATGCGTACGTTGAAGCTGAAGAAGAACTTGACAGTCAGATCGGGAACTCAACGCAGCCTGAGTTTGCGATAGTCATGTGCGATCTTAACGGTCTGAAGGAAGTCAATGACTTTAAAGGTCACAAGGCCGGAGATGAGTATATAAGATCAGCCAGTGCTATTATCTGTAATTCATTTTCGCACAGCCCTGTTTTCAGAATAGGCGGCGATGAATTTGCGGTCATTCTTAAGGGAAGGGATTATGAATGCCGCTGTGATCTTATTGATCAGATGATGATAAAACTTGAAGAGACTAAAAACAACGGTCTGAAACTTTTTGCTTTTGGTATCTCCGAGTTTGATCCTGCTATTGATATCCGTGTTCAGGATGTTTTTGAACGTGCCGACCGGTTTATGTATAAGGATAAGGAAGAATGCAAGAAAGCCATTAGATAGGACCTTGCTTTGAAGGGGGAGAAAAGCCATGAGAATAGCTTTTTCCGTTGTTTTTACAATGGTTATATTAGCGCAGTTATGGTGCGCTTTCAGGGCTAAACATTCCGGAAAACCTATCGGCAGATACGTCGCAGCTGTAAATTATTCTTTGATTCCTCCGCTGCTTGGCAATCTTATCATTATAGGATCTCATAACAAGACGATATCCGTGATAGGATGCTATATATATTTTCTCGGGGTTGATCTTGTAGTATTCACACTTGCACGTTTTACTGTTGAATACTGCAAAACGAGATACAAAAAACTGAAGATCCCATGGTTTGTCTATGTTCTGCTTGTGGTAGATTTTATTCAGTTCATGTTTAATCCGTTTTTGGGACATGCCTTTGATATGGTACCGGTCGAATTTGACGGATCGGTTTACTGGGATCTGGTACCTTATGCAGGACAGGCTTACCACAGAATCGTAGCTTACAGCATTGTTACTGCAATTGTTGTTATCTTTATTGTAACTGCAAAGAACATGCCTAAGATCTATCGTGAACGCTATGTTACCATTTCTATTATTCTTGTGATTGTAGGTCTCTGGCAGCTGTTTTATCTGTTCTCTGATTCACCGGTTGACCGTTCTATGCTCGGTTACGGCGTTCTCGGAATAATGATCTATTTCTTCGCATTACGCTACAGACCGTTAAGGCTTCTTGACCGTATGCTATCAGGAATAGTTTCCGGAATGGATGAAGCACTCTATATTTTCGATCCTACCGGAAAGTGCATCTGGGCAAATGAGACAGGTTTCGCGCTTGCCGGAGTTAAAGATCAAAGCGTGGAGAAGGCTACAGAGAATCTGGTTAAACTGTTTGGTGATCCCGGAAATTCAGAGAACGGGGTAGCACAGAGAACCATCGGTACAGGCGACGATGCCAGATATTATGTACTGGAAGAAAACAGGAACACTGATGAAAAGGGAAAATTCATCGGAACATATCTTCGTATATCTGATGTTACTGATGAACAGAACAGAATGAAGCGTGAGATGTATGACGCTACTCACGATCTGATGACAGGTCTTTACACCCGTGAATATCTTTTCACCAACATTTCAGACAGACTTTTCAATGATAAGGAAACTTCTTATTATGCTCTGTACATTGATGTAAAGAACTTCCAGATGGTAAACGATATTTTCGGTAATGATTTCGGTGATCATGCGATAAGACATATAGGTGAATGGATAAGCAACTATCTGTCTCCTAACTGTATTTACGGCAGACTTATCGGTGCAGCTTTCGGTGTTCTGATGCCGAAGGATGAGTGGGAACATGATCATATCGAGAAAACGCTCGCTAATTTCATACTGAAAGACCAGAAAGCTCATTACCATGTACTTATACATGTTGGCGTATATGAGATCGACCGTAAGGAAGAAGATGTTTCGGTAATGTTTGACCGTGCATTTCTTTCACTTTCGACAATCACCGACGAATTCCATGTTCACATTGCTAACTACGATACAAAGATCCGTGAAAAGATCCTATGGGATCAGAATATTTCGGGTCAGTTAGGTGATTCAATTGAAAACAGGGAACTTTGTCCTTACCTTCAGCCGATAGCTGACAGAGACGGAAAGATAGTAGGTGCGGAAGCTCTTGCAAGATGGGAGCATCCGGAATACGGATTCCTTGCACCTTACAAGTTTATTCCGGTATTTGAGCACAACGGACTGATCGTTGATGTGGACAGACATATGTGGCGCTGCGCCTGCGAGATACTTTCACGCTGGAAGAAGCTTGGATCAGACATGTTTATTTCAGTAAATATTTCGCCGAAGGATTTCTATTTCCTTGATGTTTTCGCGGAAATGAAGAAACTTGTTGCAGAGTATGACATTGAGCCTTCCAGACTGAGAATAGAAATAACCGAGACGGTTATGATGAACGAGGAAGAAGACAGAATGGCCATTCTCGATGAATTCCGTAAAGCAGGATTTATCGTTGAAATGGACGACTTCGGAAGCGGCTATTCATCGCTTAACATGCTGAAGGATATGCCGGTGGATGTTCTGAAGATAGACATGAAATTCCTCGGCAAGAGCAGCAATGTCGAACGTGCAAAGATCATTGTACAGAATGTTATTTCACTTGCAAAGGATCTCGGCATAACGGCCCTCACCGAAGGTGTCGAGACGGATGCACATTACAGTACGCTTTCCGCTATGGGATGCGCACTTTTCCAGGGATATTATTTTGCAAAACCAATGCCGGTGAAGGAATTCGAAACTTTTGCCGGACTTAACGGTGAGGAAATAAAAGGAGATGCATAGGATGCATGAGAACAGTAATGGAACGGTAAGCAAGCTGTTTGAACAGGTGTCACGTACTCTTGCAGACCGTTACGAAGTAATTTTTTATGTTGATGTTAAAACAAATGAATACATGATCTGCAGTTCCAGTGACGAGTTTTCGGATTTAGGAACTGCAAATCAGGGTTCTGATTTCTTTAAGGATCTGATAAGAGATGTTAATAATCTCATTCATCCTGAAGACAGAAAAATGGTTATCGAAGCGCTTGATAAAAAGAGTCTTCTTGAAACTCTGGACAAAAACGGTTCAGTTTCTCTTTCATACCGTCAGGTGCTTGAAGGCAGACAGCAGTATGTCGAACTTATGATCATGTATGCTCATGATGATCATGACCATCTGGTATTCGGCGTTGCCAATTCTGATGCACAGATACGCCATCAGAAGACTATAGAAGCTGAAAACAGAAATTTCAGTGACATAGCAACGGCTCTTGCTTCAAAGTACGAGGTAATTTATAAGATCAATTCTGAGACTGGTGAGTATACTGAGTACAGTACTTCCTCAGATTTCGCCTGGAGCAATTCAGGAAACAAAGGAACCGATTTCTTCGGCGACACCCAGAAGAATCTGAAGGACAGCGTTTACAGCGAAGATTATCCGATGGTTGCGGAAAATATGAAAAAAGAAAATTTCATCAGAACTCTGAAAGCCTTCGGAAAACTCACTCTGAACTACCGTCTTATGATTGGCGGCACTCCGAGTTATGTTTCACTTTATGCAGTAAGCAATGATGAGGAAGCAAAGAATATCATCATCGCTGTAGCCAATATTGATGAGGCAAAACGTGAGATGTACGACATTACTCATGATATGATGACAGGACTTCTCACACGTGAATGCCTTTATACCAGCATAAATGAAAGACTTAAAACTGACACTGTTACACCGTACTATATTCTTTATTTTGACGTAAAGAATTTTCAGGTGGTAAATGATATCTTCGGCACTAACTTCGGTAATCAGTCCATGAGATACATAGCCGACTGGATAAGAAAAACTTTCTCGGAAAAGTGCCTTTCAGGAAGACTTATCGGTGCATCTTTCGGTGTGCTTATACCGAAGGATGAATGGGATCCTGCTAAGATCGAGGACGGACTTTCAAAGTTCATGATCAAAAATAATAATCTTGAATATCATGTACTTATCCATACAGGTGTTTATGAGATTGACCGCACTGAGGGCGATGTTTCGGTAATGTTCGATCGTGCTCTCCTTTCACTTTCGACCATTTCTGATGAATTTCATGTTCACATTGCGTACTACGACACCAGGATCCGTGAGCATCTTATGTGGGAGCAGGAGATATCTTCACAGCTGAACGAAGCCATTGAAACGATGCAGCTTTGTCCGTATCTTCAGCCAATCGCTGATATAAACGGAAAGATAGTAGGTGCGGAAGCCCTTGCAAGATGGGAGCATCCGAAATACGGATTCCTTCCGCCGTATAAATTCATACCGGTGTTTGAACACAACGGCATGATAGTTGACGTGGACAAGCATATGTGGCGCTGTGCCTGTGAAATACTTTCACGCTGGAAAAAGTGCGGCAGCGACATGTTCATCTCAGTAAACATATCTCCGAAGGACTTCTACTTCACTGACGTTCTTGCAGAAATGAAAAAGCTCGTGGCTGAATATGACATCGAGCCGGCAAAACTCAGAGTAGAAATAACCGAGACAGTAATGATGAACGATGCAGAAAACAAGATGGGAATTCTTGATAAATTCCGCTGTGCAGGTTTCATCGTTGAGATGGACGACTTCGGAAGCGGTTATTCATCTCTTAACATGCTCAAGGATATGCCTGTCGATGTTCTCAAGATCGACATGAAGTTCCTCGGAAAGAGCAGCAACGCCGAACGTGCAAGAATCATTGTCCACAATGTCATTTCGCTCACCAAGGAACTCGGTATCGTCGCACTCACTGAAGGCGTCGAGACCCAGCCGCAGCACGAGATCCTCACTGACATGGGCTGTACGCTTTTCCAGGGCTACTATTTCGCAAAGCCGATGCCGGTAAAAGAATTCGAAGAATTCGCAGCACTTAAGACATCAGAAATTAACAACTATAAATAAACTAAACAGTAAAATAGCAGCGGATACCGTCCCAATAGGTGGTATCCGCTGTTGTTTATAAGTTATCTCCTGTTATTCTGATCAGCAGGCATTTGCCTTTGCTGCTACAAGGTTCTGAACTGCGTCATAGATCTTGTGAGCTATATACGGGTTGTTCATTGTGTAAAGGTGGATTCCGTCAACGCCTTCAGCGATAAGGTCAGTGATCTGATCTACTGCGTATGCGATACCTGCGTCACGAAGGGCGATGTCGTTGTCTTCGTATCTTTCGAGGACACGGATGAACTTCTTAGGAAGCTCAACACCGCACATCTTTACCATTCTTTCGATCTGTTTTTTATTTGTTACAGGCATGATGCCGGCTTCAATCGGTACGTTTATACCGGCAATGCGTGCCTTTTCAAGAAAGCTGAAGAAATATTCATTATCAAGGAAAAGCTGTGAGATAAGATGGTCAGCGCCGCAGTCAACCTTGTGTCTGAGCCACTTAAGATCATCAACAGCTCCTGTACTCTCCGGATGTACTTCAGGATAGCATGCAGCAAGGATGTTTAAGTCGTAATTGTCCTGAATAAATGTGATGAGGTCATCGGCATGAGTAAAGTCTCCAGGGGAAACTGTACCTTCAGGAATATCGCCTCTGAGAGCGAGAACATTTTCAATGCCGTGTGCGACCATGTTGTCAAGTATTGACGCAGCCTGATCCTTTGTAAGATTGATACATGGCATGTGAGCAATACTTTCAACATTGTACTTGTTCTTAATGTCTGATGCTATCTGAATTGTTTTTGCGCCGTTCTTTCCGCCGCCTGCTCCGTAAGTAACACTTATGAAGTCGGGGGAGATGTCTGTGAGCTGGTCGAGAGTGTTGTAGATAACGCTCTCGTCAGCATCAGGCTTCGGCGGGAAAATTTCCAGTGAGAATACAGTCTTTGTTTTGAATATATCAGCAGTTTTCATTTTTTATTTTCTAACCTCTAATGCTGCTGCCACAAGATTTTTAAGGCTTGGAACAGTTTCAGCATTTCCTCTCGTTTTAAGTCCGCAGTCAGGATTTATCCAGAGCTTTTCAGCCGGAATACGTTCCTTCATCTTTCTGACTGCTTCAATGATTTCTTCCTTTGAAGGAACTCTTGGTGAATGTATGTCGTATACACCAGGGCCAACTTCTGTGCGGAAGTTGTTTTCCTTGAGTACGTCAAGTATAGTAAGATCTGATCTTGATGCTTCAAATGTGATAACGTCAGCATCCATGTCGTCGATCTCTTTGATTATATCAGCGAATTCGCTGTAGCACATATGTGTGTGGATCTGTGTTTCAGGTTTTACACCGCTGTGAACATAACGGAATGCAGGAATTGCCCAGTCAAGGTAATCTTCCTTCCAGTCAGACTTGCGGAGCGGAAGCTTTTCACGGAGAGCAGCTTCATCTACCTGAATGATGCTGATGCCGTTTGCTTCAAGGTCAAGAACTTCTTCACGGATAGCAAGCGCAATCTGGAATGCACTTTCCTTAAGTGTTATGTCTTCACGAGGGAATGACCAGTTAAGGATTGTAACAGGACCTGTGAGCATACCCTTCATCGGCTTCTTTGTAAGGCTCTGTGCATATACAGACCATCTTACTGTCATAGGCTTTGCTCTTGAGATGTCGCCCCATACAACCGGAGGTTTAACGCATCTTGTACCGTATGACTGTACCCATGCCTTTTCTGTGAAGATATATCCGTCAAGGCATTCGCCGAAGTATTCAACCATGTCGTTACGTTCAAATTCGCCGTGAACGAGTACGTCAAGACCGATTTCTTCCTGTAAAGCCACGCATTCAGCAATCTTCTGTTCGATGAACTTTTCGTAGTTTTCTGCAGAGAGTTCGCCGTTTCTGAACTGCTTACGAGCTGATTTTACTTCAGCTGTCTGCGGGAATGAACCGATAGTTGTAGTAGGGAAGAGCGGGAGCTTGAAGCGATCCTTCTGGATCTTTTCACGCTCTGCAAATGCAGGAAGTCTTACGAAATCCTTTTCTGTAAGAGCTGCTACCTTGTTCTTTACAGCCTGGTTGCTGCCTTCTCTTGTTTCTGCGTGAAGAGCAGCATTCTTTTTGAATTCTTCTGTGTTTTCAGGAGCGGCAGAAGAAACGATAGTTTTAAGTTCAGCAAGTTCGCCGAGTTTTTCTTCTGCATATGAGAAGTGCTTCTTTACGTTTTCTGCAAGCTTTGTTTCGTTTGCAAGTGTGCAAGGAACGTGGAGAAGTGAGCATGATGTGCTGATCACGATCTCAGATGCCTGTTTCTTTAATGTATTTAAAATATTTAATGTCTTTGCGTAGTTGTTGCGCCAGATGTTCTTGCCGTTTACTACACCGGCAAAGAGAACCTTGTCTTTCGGGAAACCATTCTTTTTGGCGAGTTCGAGTGATTTCTTTCCTTCGTAGAAGTCAAGACCGATACCGTCGAAATCAAGTCCGCAGAGTTCCCTGTAGCAGTCACGAACATCACCGAAATATGTCTGAGCGATGACCTTAACTGAACCCTTGTCTGCAAGAATTGCCTTGTAAAGATCTGTGAAAAGCTTAATATCTTCAGATGTAAGATCCTTTACGAGTGAAGGTTCGTCAAACTGGATCCATTCTGCTCCGAGATCTGCAAACTTCTTAAGAAGGTCTGAGTAAGCCTTTGCAGTTTCCTTAACGAAATCAGCAGCCTTCTTTGTGCCCTTGTATCTTGCAAGCTTAAGGAATGTGAAAGCACCGATAACTACCGGCTTTGTCTTAACGCCAGCATCAAGAGCTTCCTTAAAAAGATCGAAAGGCTTTGTACCGTTGAGTTTGATTTCAGTGCTGTCATCGATCTCTGCTACCATGTAGTGATAGTTTGTGTTGTACCACTTCTTCATTGCGAGAGCCTTAACGTCGCCCTTGTCACCCTGATATCCTCTTGCTGCTGCAAAGTATGTATCAAGTGTGTTAAGACCAAGTGATGTGTATCGTTCAGGAACTGCATTTAAAAGGAATGCGGTATCGAGTATTCCGTCGTAGAATGAGAAGTCGTTTGACGGGATGAAGTCAAGACCGCTCTTTTTCTGTAACTGAAGGTTGTAGCTTCTGATCTCCTTTGCTGTCTTTTCAAGTTCGGCAGCTGTTATCTCGCCGCGGAAATATTTTTCGCTGGCAAACTTGAGTTCGCGAAGGCAGCCTATTCTTGGGTATCCTATGATAGATGTTTTCATAACAAATTTCCTCCGTATCTATATGATATGTTATCATTTCTTTCAATGTACTAATTATATCATATTACTCTGGAATGTGTTAATATATAAAAATCATGGAGTGCCATAGCTAAAAGCTATGGCAGAGAATACCCTGCAATATATTCCTTCAGGTGTTCGAGATATCGTTCAGTTATCGCATTTACCGGCCTGTCAGTAGTTGTAATATAACCTATTTCCATGTATTCGTCGCTTTTAAGAGGGATCGACACGATGTTGTCACCGTTAAGATCGGAGCTCAGGACACCTGATGAAATGGTATATCCGTCAAGACCGATAAGCAGATTGAACAGTGTTGCACGGTCTGAAACCACTATGTTTTTCGGACTCTCGGCAGTAATGTGAAGTTCTTCGGCAAAGTAGAACGAGTTCTTTACACCCTGGTCATATGTCAGACGCGGGAAGTCCTTTATATCGTCCAGTGTAACGAATTCACGGCCGACAAGAGGATTGTTCCTGCTTACAAACACATGCGGCTTTGCCCTGAAGAGCGGTTCGAATTTAAGCTCCTCGGTCTGTAAAATATGATTTATCACTTCACGGTTGAAGTTGCTCAGATAAAGAACACCTATGTCACTTCTGTGAGTACGCACATCTTCTATGATCTCAGCCGTTTTTAATTCACGAAGCGAGAATTCGTATTTGTCCCGTCCGTATTCACGTACAAGCTCAACAAAGGCATTGACAACAAATGCATAGTGCTGCGATGAAACAGCAAAAGCTCTGTTTGGCGGGGGAGAAGACTTGTATTCGCTTTCCAGAAGCTCCGTCTGTTCGATGATCTGTCTTGCGTACGAAAGAAATTTCGTACCGTCTTCCGAAAGATAAACGCCTCTGTTGCTTCTGTTGAATATCGTTATTCCCATTTCCTTTTCAAGTTCCGCAACCGATTTTGACAGACTCGGCTGTGCAATAAAAAGCCGCTGTGCCGCTGTTGTGATCGAACCAGTTTCGGCGATAGTTATAACATATTTAAGCTGTTGTAGGGTCATATCATTCCTCCCTTGCAATTCTTTATTATAGCATATATGCGGAAGTATTTCAATCAATAATTGTCACAAAATAAATGAATGTTGATAAATGTTGATGAAGTCTTGTGCAATGACGTATCGTTTTTTGTTTCAGCAGTTTCAAAGTATAATAAAAAACCGGGCGGAAATTCGCCCGGTTTAAAGATATTACCGACATGAATACATTATACTCAGTGTATTCGTGATTATTTATCTGTATCGTAGGTGCTGACAAGTTTAAATGCTTCAAGATTTGAATATCTTACCTGAAGCATGTAGCATTCTTCTTCACCGGTTTCAACAAAGAAATCAGTACGTAGCGGATCATTTACACCTGTCATGAAATCAAGTCGATAAGCTTTCTTTCCCATCATCCAGGTCGTTTGACTTTGCATAACCTGACATCCTGCAGCTTCAATAAGATCGTAAGTTTCATCGGCTAAAGTTAAAGCAGAATTATTTGCTTTGTTCATTGTGAATTCATTTAATCTATCATGGTCAGCAAATTTAAGATACTCTGTTCCTTTGATTTCAAATCTGGATTCGTAGTCCCAGTCTACCGGAATATCAATGAATCCGAAGTTTTCTTCACCGACTCTTTTCAGTTCGCCGAGTGATGCGATCATATCAAGTGTTTCCTGTGAATCGGTCACTTCCACTACGTTTCCGTCTTCCTGTATGACCGTGAATTTTACTCCGTTTCCATCAGATACTGGAGCCATAGTCTCAGCCACACCGCTCATTAACCCGGATTTATCTTCAAGTGTAACAGTTATTTCAGTTATATCCGGTGTGGTTGTTTCTTCTGAAGTGGTTACTGTGGTTTCCGGAACAGTAGTTTCTGATTCCGGTGCTTCTGTTACTGATTCCTCAGTCGTTTCTGAAACTGCAGTAGTTTCTTCCGTTTTTTCTGCGGTCTCATTACCGCTTTTCTGTTCAGCCGAACATCCGGCAATACAAACTGTAATAATCAAAGCCATAAGGCCTGCAAGTGTCTTTTTATTCATTTAATATCTCTCCGTTTATTATTTTTATGCGTAAATTGTATAGACCGTGTTATAAGCATAAAGTCTTGCTGAATATTCTATCATTTTTCTGATTAAATGTCAAATTAATAATTGCTGTTACGATTCCAAATGGAAAATCCGCCTTTAATTGCCGATTGAAAATCATATCCTGTCATGTTATAATTTATAAGGATTTAATTTTAGCAAAAGGGGAATAATATAATGAAAAAAACGATCAGATCATGTATAGCTCTTTCTTTAGCAGTTCTTGCTGCGTCAACAGTCTCACCATTCAGAAATACAGTTCTGAAAAATAACGCAGTAACAGTAAATGCAGCAGAGGAAGAGAAGGAAGCGTTTCCGGAATGGGTCCCGGAATCATTTGATGAAGCGGCCGCATTTGAAGAAAAATTCGGAAGAACACATACAGGTGACGAATATGCATGTGTACTTTTCAGGAAAAAAGATAATGAGCAGTTCCATGCAGCCTATAATTCATCGCCTCAGAAATTCGGAAGCAATTCAAAAGATTTTTCAAAGATCTCATTTGAAATACCGAAAGGAAAAACTGAAGAACCGGGAACTATATACGAAGACGGAGAATACATTGTTTTAATTTTCAGGTTCAGAAATGTTGATTATCTGCTCATCAGTGATGAGATAAATAAGAAGAGATACAGATTCGTTTCAGATGAAAAAGGTGAACCTCTCGAAACAGAACCGGTTGCAGGAGATTCTGACGGAAACGGAAGTATAGATGCTTCTGATGTTTTACTGCTTCAGAAAGCTATGGTTATGGGAGGTAAAAATACTACTATGCCTTTTTACTTCGATATGAACGCTGACGGTAATGTAAACATAACTGATCTATGCCTTATTAAAGACGCATTGTTTAATGCTTAAATTATGAAATACTGAAAATGCCATGAGACTCGTGATGGCAGAGACAGTAATATTCGAAAAGGGAGTACAGATATAATATGAACAGAACAAAGGCGGAACAGGTTTTCAGGAGTTATACTGATAACTATGATTCATCTGATGTAAAAATAAAGCTTAAGATCGACCATACATTCAGGGTTGCTGAGATAGCTGACCGGATAGCAGAAGGTATTGGCGCAGACCGTGATTTTGCGTGGCTGTCGGGGCTTCTGCATGACATTGGAAGATTTGAGCAGGTGAAAAGGTACGGCACATTTTACGATGCGGTATCCATCGATCATGCGGAGCTCAGTGCAGATATTCTTTTTAAGGACGGACTTTTTTCAGAGTTTGAGAAAGCATTGTTTTCTGATACCGGAAGTGATGAAAACATCTTTTTAAATGAAGATAGGAAGAAACTGCTTGAAACTGTTATCCGTCTGCACAACAAGCTTGCAGTACCGGACGGACTTGATGAGGAAACTCTGATGTACACAAGGATACTCAGAGATGCCGACAAGGCGGATATTTTCCGTGTTCTTACAGAGCCTCCGTATGACGGCAGAAATGAGAGGATAATAAACAGTGCTGTCCCTGCAAGTGAAAAGGTGATGAGTCTTGTTATGGAACGCCGCTGCGTGCCGAGAGGCATTACGGAAACTGAATTCGAAAGCCTTGTAAGTCATTGCTGTATGGCTTTTGAACTGGAATACAAAGTTTCAAGGGATATCGTTTCCGAACAGGGCTACCTTGACACACTCATGAACCTCGATGCTAAAAATGATATCGTAAAAGATCAGCTTAAAACTGTCAGAGATGAAATGCAGAAATGCTGGGCAGAAGCTGTAAGATGACAGAACACTGAGGATTAATAACTATACAGAAAAAGATCAGTATATCCGTAAAATTCGCGTATTACGTGAGTCGGATATACTGATCATTTTATTTGAAGATTATAGTTGATGTGTGTTGAAATACAGAGATGCGCATTAATGAAACGATGCTCAGTGTTTTATTCGTACTTCTGTATTTCCGTTCAGACATGTTCCGTCGTTTTTTATTATGGTATCAGTGCCGTGAACAGTCAGTGAGAAAGGTTTCGGAGCGGTAAGTTTATAGCTGATTTTTATGGTATCGCTATGTTTTACTGCCGTAAGTTCCGAAACTGTTCTGCCTTCAGTATCGCAGATACGTGCATGTGCAGGTACATCCTCGACAGGGGAGTACCAGACAAATTCGGTGTTATTATAATAATCATAAGCGAAATTATCTTTAAAATCACCGTATGGAATGAGTGAATTTTCC
This sequence comes from Oscillospiraceae bacterium, assembly GCA_017438745.1. Classification (GTDB taxonomy): domain Bacteria; phylum Bacillota; class Clostridia; order Oscillospirales; family Ruminococcaceae; genus HUN007. The sequence goes on from JAFRUS010000064.1 coordinate 64,398, forward strand.
TTTGCGTAAACCGGCATTTCCATATAGGAACAGGTACGGGTGATGAATTTTCCGCCGCATTCTTTTTCTCCTGTTATTATGTCAGTCCAGTTTCCTTCCGGAAGATAGAACTGAACAACGCCGTCCTCACGGAATACCGGAGCACAGAGCAGGGAATCACCGAGCATGTACTGTCTGTCGAGAGTAAGACATACCGGATCATCAGGATACATGAGAAACATGGCACGCATCATCGGAATACCAGTCTCATGGGTGTGAACAGCTTCAGCGTACAGATAAGGCATGAGCCTGCCCTTAAACTTTGTGAAGAACCGGAGAACGTCCACAGCTTCTTCATCGAAAAGCCACGGTACGCGGTAGGATGAATTGCCGTGAAGCCTGCTGTGGGTGGAAAGAAGACCGAAGGCACACCAGCGCTTGTAAAGGTCGGGAGTGGCAGTGTCTTCAAATCCGCTTATGTCGTGGCTGAAAAATCCGAATCCGCTTAAACATAGTGAAAGACCGCCGCGGAGTGTTTCAGCCATTGAAACATACTCAGCAGTGCAGTCACCGCCCCAGTGAACAGGATATCTCTGTCCGCCTGCCGTCGCACTTCGTGCAAAAACGCAGGCTTTGTTTTTACCATGACATTCTTCCAGTGCCTCATAAACAGTCCGGTTATAGAGCAGTGAGTAAAGGTTGTGCATTTTCTCAGGTTCTGAACCGTCAGAGTATTTTACGTTTACCGGTATTCTTTCACCGAAATCGGTTTTGATATAATCCACACCGGTTCTGCAGAGTGTTCTTATCTTATCCTTGAACCATTCGCAGGCTGCAGGGTTTGTAAAATCGACTATTGCCATACCCGGCTGCCACATATCCGTCTGAAAAACGGAGCCGTCAGTGTTTTTTATAAAGAAACCGTTTCTCATTCCATCATCAAATAAAACTGATTCCTGTGCGATGTACGGATTTATCCAGACACAGACTGAAAGGCCGCGGTCTTTTAATTTTTTCAGCATTCCATTCGGATCAGGAAAGCAGTCAGTGTTCCATTCGAAATTTGTCCACTGATATTCCTTCATCCAGAAACAGTCGAAGTGGAAAACCTGAAGCGGAATGTCATATTCCTTCATTTTATCGATAAATGAAAGAACAGTTTTCTCGTTGTAGTCCGTTGTAAACGAGGTGGTGAGCCATAATCCGAAAGTCTCTGCAGGCGGAAGGGCAGGACGTCCTGTAAGTGCAGTATACGTGGAGATCACATCAAGAGGTGTTTCGCCGCCGATGATGAAGTATTCAAGCTTTTCTCCCGGTACAGTGAATGACAGCTTTGAAACAGAGTCGGAACCAACCTCGAAAGATACTTTATCAGTGGAGTTTACGAAAACACCATATCCCTTTGATGAAATGCAGAAAGGAACGCATTTGTATGACTGGTCGGAGCTTGTGCCGCCGTCAGAATTCCAGATCTCAATCGTCTGTCCGTTCTTTACAAATGGTGTGAACTTTTCTCCGAATCCGTAAATATTTTCACCCACGTCAAGTGAAAGCTGTTCACGGATAAAGGTGCTGCCCTTGTATGCGCTGTCCCACGGCCTGCTGTTACGGTATGAGGCCCTGCGAAGATCCACGCTGTGTTCATCTTCAATGATGTATGAAGTGGATTTTGCTCCGTTGTGAGTAAGTTTTCTGCCGTTGAATTCAAAGCTTATATCCCAGACAGGACCTCTTTTTATAACAGCCCTTGTATCTCCCGAAACGACCTCAGCATAATCTTCATGTACTGCGATATCAGGTTTAAACTCATCATCACGGAACAGTTCAAAACCGGGTGTGCTGTCACAAGCTCCTTTGAAGTGAACGATACTTACTTTTATTACGTTTTTCATTTCCGATGAAATTGTGACTTCAAGGTTAGGGCCGCCGAGAGTCATTCCGCGGTTGTAGACTATGTATGGAGTTACCGTGCTTGTGACTGATTTTTCGTCAGATACAGTACGGTAATTTCCGCAGGCGTATTTAACATCGTAATTTTTTTTGTTAAGCCAGAAGCCGTCTGAAAACTTCATACATACACTTCCTTTATGATAATCTTTAGGATAAATAACAACAGGATACATAAAGAAAATATGTATCCTGATTGCTGCTTTATATTAGGAAATCGCTGATTTATTGAAATAAATGCAGGTGTGCGGGCAAAGTCCCGTATATTCGAACTGCCGCAAATCAGTGATTCCGTGGTTTGCCGAAATTACTGAGCTTTACCGAATTCTGAAAGCTTAAGACCGTCGTTCTTTTCAAGCGCCCATCTGATGTTCCATTCGCTTGTGAAAAGAAGCAGATAGTTGTCGTGGAAGTCCTGAACGATCTTTGTATCGCTGGTAAGAGAAAGTGTCTTGACATCAAAGTCGAGAGCATTGTCGATCCATCTGATGTATTCGTAGGAAAGAGTTTCACGTCTTATGTCAACGCCGTATTCATTCTTGAGTCTGTATTCAAGAACTTCAAACTGGAGCATGCCGACAACGCCGACGATAACTTCCTCGTAACCTGTGTACGGTTCTGTGAATATCTGAATAGCACCTTCCTGAACGATCTGGTTGATACCCTTTAGAAACTGCTTTCTCTTTAATGTGTCGGTACATGATACCTTGGCAAAATGTTCAGGAGCGAAGGTAGGAATTCCGGAGTACTTAAACTTCTTTCCCGGCATTGTGATGGTGTCACCGATGGAGAAGATGCCCGGATCAAATACACCTATGATATCTCCGGCGTAAGCTTCCGAAATGATCTCACGTTCTGATGCCATGAGCTGCTGAGGCTGCGAAAGCTTCATTTTCTTGTTTCCCTGAACGTGGTAAACTTCATTTTCACGCTCAAACTTGCCTGAACAGATCCTCATGAAAGCAATTCTGTCGCGGTGAGCCTTGTTCATGTTAGCCTGGATCTTGAATACGAAAGCTGAAAAATCCTCTTCAAAAGGATCGATAACACCCTGGTCAGATTCACGGGCAAGAGGTGAAGGAGTCATCTGAAGGAAGTTTTCAAGGAACGGTTCAACACCGAAGTTGGTAAGAGCAGAACCGAAGAAAACAGGGGAGAGCTTACCGTTCTGAACAGCGTCAATGTCAAATTCCTCGCTTGCGCCGTCAAGAAGCTCAATATCGTCAACTATAGTTCTGTAGTTTTCCTCACCGATGATATCTGAAAGCTTTTCATCATTAAGGTCGACTTCAGTTGCTTCAACTTCCTGATGACCGCCGTTTGCGGTAAATGAGATGATCGCTCTTTTGTCACGGTCGTAAACACCCTTGAAACTCTTTCCGGAACCGATAGGCCAGTTTACAGGATAAGTCTTGATACCGAGTTCATTTTCGATCTCTTCAAGCAGGTCAAAAGGATTTCTTGATTCACGGTCCATTTTGTTGATGAATGTGAATATCGGGATACCTCTCATTACGCAGACCTTGAAAAGTTTTCTTGTCTGAGCTTCGACACCCTTAGCAGCGTCGATGACCATTACAGCTGAGTCAGCAGCCATAAGTGTACGGTATGTATCCTCCGAGAAGTCCTGATGTCCCGGTGTATCGAGAATATTGATGCAGAATCCTTCGTAGTTGAACTGCATAACAGAAGATGTTACAGAAATACCTCTCTGCTTTTCGATCTCCATCCAGTCTGAAACTGCATGACGGTCAGACTTTTTTCCCTTTACAGTACCAGCCTGATTGATCGCTCCTCCGTACAGAAGAAACTTTTCAGTAAGTGTGGTTTTACCTGCGTCAGGATGTGAAATGATAGCAAAGGTCCTTCGGCGTTCGATCTCTTTTTTTATTGCTGGATTCAAATTAATTCCTCCGATTTTTTTATTTATGTAAATGCTGTCTGAAATATCTGAAGCTTATCAGCTCTTAAGTTCCACGCTGTCAACGAGCTTGTTTCTGTCACCTCTGAATGTACCGTTGTCGGTGAAGAAGAGATATGTACCACGGTTGCATCCGCTGAACATACAGTCGTATGCCTCGGCAGCGTTGTTGAAGCAGATTATGCCGCCCTTGAAGCTGCCCTGTGCAAAACAGTTTTCAAAACTGCATTCCCTGAAGACAACATGATTAAGATTTGCAGATCTTATAATACCGCCTGTTGTGTTCTGGAAGCTTGTTTCATAACCGCAGTTTTTGAATTCTGAGCGCATTACGGAAAGTGTGCTGTCCGGATTAAGGTCGAAAACAGCATCGTTTACAAAGTCAGTGAATGTACAGTCGTCTATGCTGATGTTCTGACATCCGTGAAATCTTAAACTTCCTCCGTTTATAAAGTCGCAGCTGCGTAGAATAACGTTCTTTGCACATCCGAAACCTATGTGGAAGTCGTGTATCTGGGTCATGTTTGAAAGATCGATCCTGATATTTTCAAAAACAATAGTTTCTCTTGTGATCTCGCAGCTGTTGTAGTTTGCTGAGGAACTTAAAACTATTATTCTCTTCGGATCGATAGTTTCGTGGCCCATGGAATAAAGATGCAGACATTTGTCCGTATTGGCGATAGCTCCGCATACAAACTTTTTGGTATAGCACAGAATATGTCTGTAAAGTTCAGATGTATCCTGCTTGTTTGTTTTTTCATATTTTTCAGTGCTCTGTTCAAGTATTGAAACAGCATAACCGCAGAGAAGTTCGATATCTGAACGTCTTATTTCCAGTGAAGCAGCTACTTCAGAAAGATAATCCACCTGCTTCTTGGTAAGATTTCCGGTTGAACATGCAATGAGCAGACAGTCCATGAAGAATATGATCTCAAGATGCATATTCTTGCAGTTCCTAATAAAGTCTGCAGTTTTTTCAGGAGTAAGCTCACCGGCACTTCTTATGTGATCTGAGATAACGGTAACAGCATTGGTGCTGTCCATTATTCTCTTTATGAACTGTATCTGATTGTCTGTATCACTGTTTTCGTACTGGGCAGTGATGTACAGAAGATCGTAGTAAACACTTTTTAAACGCTCGTCAGCTTTTTCGAGAGGGTGTTCCTTGATGGCGGAGCCCTGAAGAATAGTCTTGTTGAAAAGCTCATATACCTTGTTTGATTCCATAAAGTTTCCCTTTCTTTATCGTAATCTTCTTCTGGAAGGAAGAGATGATGAACGTTCACGTCTTGCTGGTGCCGAAGTATCAGCAGTTTCTTCATGTGCCGCTGTCTGTTCAGTTTCATGCTTGTGTTCACGTTCGCGTTCGCGTCTCGATCCCGAAGTTCTTGATCGCTTTCCGTTTCTGCGTTCATCTGCTGCACCTGTTCCGCTTTCATCACCTTCACCGGATTTCTTTGAAGATGATACCGGTTCTTCTGAAACTCCGAAAATACGGCAGATAACAGCAGACACTTCTTTTTTGTATTTGATATTTCTCGATGAAGCGGAAAACGAAGGATCGATATCTTTCATCTGTTCGCTGAGAATTATGGAAACAGAATTGATGTAGCGTTCGTAGGCGGAAACATCTGTTATGTTTCTGTCGTTGTAGCTGCGGAAAAGCTTTTCCGGATTAGGAATAGGCAGATCCGTGAGTTTGATCTTTGAAAAATCAATGTTTTTAAGTCTGCTTATCGGAGTCTGCTGTACTGATTCAACAGGAACAAATTCCTCGGCAGGCTTTTTCTTCGAAGATCCGAAAGCGTTCTGTACTGAGAAAATATTCTCACTGGCAGTCTGGATCACCGGAAGAAGCTGCGCACGCAGATCGTCGATCTTCTGGGTAGACTGATGAGCGTCAAATATCTTGTCAAATTCCTGAGAAAAACTGATGACAGAAGGGCTCTTGTCCCAGCGGTCAAGATAGGCAAGTATTTTGTACTTGTCGTATTTTTCAGGATGATTTTTTGAATAGGTGAGTACGTCGATGTAATTTACTCCGCGGGCATTTAAGATCTTTTTTGTTTTTTCAACTATTTCCGGCATATCTCTTGTGCTGAAGGCGTCTGCCTTATTTATGATGATAAGCTTAGGAATATGAGGATCAGTTTTCTTCAGCATTCTAATGTCGTTGTCGCTGATGCCCAGAGTGTTTATATTTATGTCAGCGAACCAGAGTATGTAGTCGGAAAAGTTGATTCGCTGGATCGTTTTAAGTTCATCTGTCGAGAGCATTTCGCCGTATGACCTTGTATAGCCCGGAGTTTCCATGAATGCAATGTGTCTGAGCTCAGGCGTGGATGCATAGGTTAGAATGCTTGAAAAAAGGTGTCCTAACGGCATGTCGTCATTTTCTGAACCTGAGAATGCTGAGGCAAGGTCTTCCGGTTCCATTGTAATGAAGTGTCCGAAACGGTTGATGCCGTAAGAGTACTGCGAACTGCCGCAGATAACGTAGGCAGGCACAGCGCAGTTTATGTCTGTATCTACCGGCAGAATACCGCCGCCGTAGAGTGAATTGAAGAACGATGACTTTCCTGATGCGGTTTTGCCGCATAGTGATATGATATTCTTCTTGACGAGCTGTCTGTATGCAGCGTAGTCCTTGAGCCTTTCGTAAGCTGATTCAAGTCTTGCACACAGTTCAGCGTGAGCAGGATAAATATCCGGAAGATATTTTTTCAGAACATTTCGTACAGGTGCGATGTTTTTTTCAAAAACATCTTCACTTCCTGAGCATCTGGTTATCTCTTTAAGAAATGCGAGCTGTTTTTCAGCCTGATCCATTCAGAGCACCTCCTGACAGATTGATTATTAAGAAAAGCGGAACGTCGGGAACCCGCAGTTCCACTTCAAGAGTTTATTATTACATATTTTCTACCGGTTCAATTGCAAGAATTTCAAGATGCTTTAAAATAAGCTTTCTTGTAAATGAGATGAGAGCAAGCCAGTCCTGCTTCTTAGCTTCATCAGTCTCACCGAGAATATGATTGTCGTGGTAGAACTTTGAGAAGATAGTTGCAAGTTTGTAAGCATTTTCGCAGACATAGTTAGGTGCCTTTTCGTCAATTGCATGACGAAATACATCACCTGTGAGAAGAATTGCGAGAATGAGCTCACGTTCAGCGTCTGTGTAGAGCTTTCCAGGCTTTGCATCAGAATTTTCTGAGTTTGTCTTCTTTATGATAGAGTTGATTCTTGAAACTGTGTAGAGAAGGTAAGTACCTGTCTTTCCTTCGAAAGAAAGGAACTTGTCTATGTCAAAGATGTAGTCTTTGGATCTGTGGTTGATAAGGTCGCCGAACTTAACAGCAGCGATACCTACACGCTTTGCGATCTCGCTGTGGTCTTCTGCTGAAACGAATTCTGAAGTGCGGAGCTTTTCAGCTGCAGCATTTGTAACTGTTTCGATAAGGTCGGAAAGCTTCATTACACCGCCGTCACGTGTCTTGTATGGCTTGCCGTCGCTTCCGTTCATTGTACCGAATCCTAAGAGTTCAAGTTCTGTGTCTGCAGGAACAAGCTCTGCCTTTCTTGCACAGCGGAATACCTGTGTGAAGTGGAGATCCTGACGCTTGTCAACAACGTACCAGATCTTCTTCGGAGAGAAGTCTCTGTTTCTCTGGATGATGGTTGCGAGGTCTGTAGTAGCATAAATGCTTGAATTGTCAGACTTCTTGATGATAACAGGAGGCATAGGAGCCTTGTCTGATTCTTCAGCAACATCAACTACCATTGCACCTTCACTCTTGTAGAGAAGTCCCTTGTCTGTAAGGATTGAAACGAGTTCGTCAATATATTTGTCAGCGTCGCTTTCACCGTACCAGTAGTCAAAATCAACACCGAGCTTTTCGTAGTTGCCCTTAAGATCGTTTATTGAAACTCTGAGGATTTCCTTCCATACGGCAATGTAACCCGGTCTGCCGTTCTGGAGGTCAGCAGTGAACTGATGAGCCTTGATCTTGAACTCTTCGTTTTCCTTGCTCTTTTTGCTTGCGAAAGGATAGATCTCGTTGAGCATGTCAGCAGTAAGTTCAGGAACTTTTCCTTCTTTGAAATCTTCCTTAAAGCAGTCCCAGTCAGGATTTCTTTCTTCGAGTTCAGCGATAACGAGACCTATCTGAAGACCCCAGTCACCAAGATGTACGTCAGAAACAACGTTGTATCCGCATTCGCGCGCAAGACGCTTGAGTGATTCACCGATGATAGCTGAACGGAGATGTCCGATGTGGAGCGGCTTTGCAACGTTTGGTCCGCCGTAGTCCATAACGATAGTGTCACCGCATCCGACCTGCGGAATACCGATGTGTGCGTCGTCAGCTATTTCACCGAGGAGCTTTACAAGATATTCGTCAGTCATTGTCATGTTGATAAAACCAGGCTTGGCTACTTCGACTTTTTCAAAGCTCGGATTATCACTCAGAACGTTCTTTATCTCTTCAGCGATGATGAACGGAGCCTTTTTGTACTGCTTGGCAGCTGCGAAAGAGCCGTTGCACTGGAACTGACAGAGATCCATACGGTCTGAAACAAATACGGCGCCGAGTGCGCGGTCATAACCGCATTTTTCAAAGGCGTCAGAAACGATCTCAGTTAAAATCTGGGTAATTGTCTTCATTAATATATTCCACCTTAAAAAGAATAAATTTGACGTTTGCTCTAAGAAAACGCTGATTTATTCATAAATCAGCGTGGGGCGCGGGGCGACGCCCCGCAATCTCCCCATCCCGGCAATCCGGCGAAGCCGGATTGCTTACTTAATCAGTGTTTCCCTGATTAAACATTATCTATTTAATTTTATCACATTTTTGGTGCAGATGCAACTGTGTAAACAGGATAAAATAAAGGGAAAAAGCCCTCAGTTTTTTGCTGAAGACTTTTTCAGGTAATTTGTTTACTTGGTTAGGCTGATTAATTAAATCAGCTTAGGTGAACGGGATTTAACCACGGACTTATCAGTGTTTCATTATGTTTCCTGCATCATGCAGTAGATTTCGTCAAGCTGGCTTCTTTCAGGATGAACATCGTCGAGTATGGTGATTCTGCCTGTTCGTACAGTACGTGCCTTTTCCCACATATCTGCGAACATTTCCTTTGTTATGCCGTATGAAGCCGGATTCGGATCGAGACCGTATGTTTTAAAGAATTCCATAATCCCTTTTTCAGACTGTCCCTGGAAAATACATGCCGGTATCGAGCCAAGAGCAACGGCCAGACCGTGTGAGATCTTTACTTCCGGATAATATTCTTCAATTGCGTGTGCAAAAAGATGTTCGCTTCCGCTGCACGGTCTTGATGAACCTGCTATTTCCATAGCCAGACCGCCCATGACCAGAGCTCTGGAAAGGATTCTTATGAAAACCCGGCTGTTTAAATCCTTTTCGTCACAGTGGTAGACTGAATCGTAGCTCATTCTGCTTAAGGCGTAGGCGAAGTCATGGACTCTTGAACCGGTTTTCTTGGCAGAGAGTTTCCAGTCGTGAAGTGCTGTATGCTTTGCTATTGTATCTCCTATACCGGAAAGTGTCTGATTTATCGGTGCAGCTTTTATCATGTTCGGATCAACGATGATGGCAGCCGGTATTTTGCATTCGAGAGTTTTTCTTGCATTTCCTTCAGTTTCAAGCACGGCAAAAGGTGAGGCGAGTGAGTCGTTGCTCAGTGATGAGGGAATGCAGATATATGCAGCCTTGCTGACATGAGCAGCATATTTTGCAGTATCGAGGACTCTGCCGCCGCCGAATCCGATTATTACTTTTATGTCTTCTATGCAGATCTTCTTGGCAATGGCAACAGCCACGTCAAAGCTTGCTCTGTCCATGGCGTATATTTCAGCATCACCGAAATCCTTGCTTAGATCCATGACCTTGTCCTTGTAGATGTCTATCAGAAACTGTTCTGAAACGATGAGTGTCTTCTGACCTGAAATTTCAGGAATGTAGGTTTTGATTATCTCGTCTGAATGGTATAATGCATCCTCTTCAACTGTAAGACATACAGGAAGATCAAACTGAGTGAGCTGATTCATATTCTTTTCCCCTTTACTGAAAAAATTGGTTGTATGTGTCTATTATACGATAAATATTACGATTTATCAATAGTGTTATGTAGAAAATGCTTAAATTTATGTAAAAATTTTATTGACATCACGGATAATTTACTGATATAATATATATAAGAATTTATTCAGGTCGGGGAAAGGATATGGGGTACTATGACTGAAGACAGATTCAAGGATCAGCTGATGCATGTTTTATTCAGAGAGTATCAGTCGGTCTGGATTGTTGAACTTAAGAGCAGAATTGTTCGTCTTTACTGGATAAATGAAACTGATACAGCTCTCAAAGTTAAGGGAGCAATTGAAAAGATAAATGAAGTTGTTAATCGTATTTCAGATTACGACCATATACGCTCATGGTATGTTGATCACTTTATAGATGAAAGACTCAGAAAAAGAGTTTACGATCAGACGGATCTTGATGTTGTTCTTAAAATGACAGAGGAGGGCTCTGCTTATTTTGTAAACTACGGACGTGTGGTTTACGATACCGAGAACTACAATCAGCTTTGTTTCGACAGATTAAGGAATGAAAACGGAGAGACAGAGTATGTCTTCTTCGCCACAAGAGATATTGACAGAATGCGTAAAGCAGATATCGACTCGGTGACTGGTCTGCTTACCAGAACTGCTTTCCTCAAACATGCCGGAGATTATCTGAGATTAAATCCGGATAAACAGATCGATGTTATTATCTCTGACATTGTGGATTTTAAAAAGATAAATGAAGTATACGGCGTCCAGACAGCCGACAGGGTACTTACCTGGCTTGGCTCCTATCTTGCACCGCTCATGAGTGAGAATATGATCATCGGACGTTACGGCGGAGACCAGATGGTCATGCTTGGGGCGCATGAAGAAATGGCTCCGTTCACCAGAGGCAATAACAGTGCTGATGCATGGTATGAAGCAGTAAAAAGGAACGGACTGCCTAATATTGTGAACAAATTTGGTGTTTACGAGAATGTTCCTCATGACGCATCTGTTTTAGCCATCTGTGACAAGGCACATATCGCACTGAGTACGATCAAGAATGATTACAAGAAAGACATAGCGTTTTACGACGAAACAATAGAAAAGAAACTTATCAGCCGCCGCAGAATAGAAGAGCTTATGTATTCAGCTCTTCAGAATGAAGAATTTAAGGTGTATTATCAGCCGAAGCATGATGCAACCACCGGAAAACTCACTGGTGCTGAAGCTCTTGTAAGATGGGAGAATCCTGAATTCGGATTTATGTCTCCCGGTGATTTCATTCCGCTTTTTGAGTTGAATGGCTTTATAGTTGAAGTGGATTACTTTGTCTGGAAGACTACATGTATGAATCTGAAAAAATGGAGAGAAAAAGGACTGAAAATCGTTCCTGTCTCCGTTAATGCTTCAAAGCTCACTTTTGCGCAGAATGATCTTGTTGAAAAATATCTGGCTGCTGCAAAGGAAAACGAAATATCATCTGATCTTCTTCATATCGAGATCACCGAGACGCTCATGAGCAGCGATACAGAAAATCTTATATCCAAACTGAATGAGTTCAGAAAGCTTGGATTTGGCATCGAACTTGACGATTTCGGAACCGGATATTCATCGCTTAATATACTAAGCACACTTCCGATTGATGTTGTTAAGCTTGATATGTCATTCATGAAACAGTTTGGCAATGAGAAGAGGACTAAAGTTCTTGCAGCCTGTGTTGATCTTGCGAGGGAACTCGGATACAAAACTATTTCCGAAGGTGTCGAGAGACCGGAACAGTCTGACATGCTCTGCAAACTCGGAGTTGACTCTATTCAGGGATATCTGTACTCACAGCCTCTGTCAGAAGAGGATTTTGAGGATTATATAAAGGAAAATTCAATGCTAATATAAATTATAGTAAATGTCAGAAATCCGAGATTTCCGGCGTTTACTATAATTTTTGTCCGTAACGGAGGTACTTTAATTAATGGAATACTGGGATATTTACGATTCAAATAAACAGAAGACAGGACGTAAGATGAAAAGAAATGACTGGATACTTAAAGACGGTGAATATCATCTTACAGTACTCGGTGTTATCATGCGTCCTGACGGTAAATTTCTTATCACTCAGCGTGTAATGACAAAAGCATGGGCACCTGGCTGGTGGGAAGTATCCGGCGGTGCAGCTATGGCAGGCGAAGAGTCTGAAGAAGCTGTAATGCGCGAGATAAAGGAAGAGACCGGACTTGACGTTAAGGGTGCAAAGGGAGGATATATGTTCTCCTATCACCGTGAAAATCCGGGTGAGGGCGATAATTATTTTGTTGACATTTACCGCTATGAAATGGATTTTGACGAGAGTGACCTTAAGCTTCAGGAAGCTGAAACACTTGGATACAAGCTTGCTACACCTGAAGAGATCAAAGCTCTTGCTGACGAAGGTATTTTCCTTCACTATGACAGCATAAAAAAGGTTTTTGAAATCTGATGAACAATCAGCAGACGTGAATTATTACGTTTGCTGTTTAGTCATATGCACGCATAATATGCAGACTGCGTATGTGCATGCAATTAAATTGTTATTGGGGGAATTGACATGGCATGGTATGATGAAGCAGTATTTTATCACATTTATCCGCTGGGACTTACAGGAGCTCCGAAGCAGAACAGTTACGGAGAACCGGAACACAGGCTTAACAAGCTTATCCCGTGGATAGATCATCTGAAAAAGACAGGATTTAATGCGCTTTATATCGGACCACTTTTCGAATCAGTCGGACATGGTTATGAGACGACTGACTACAAAAAACTTGACAGCAGACTCGGAACAAATGAAGATCTTAAGAATTTTGTTGCCGAGTGCCACAAGGCAGATATCAAAGTAATCTTTGACGGTGTATTCAATCACACCGGACGTGATTTCTTTGCATTCAAAGATATTAAGGAAAAGCGCGAGGGTTCACAGTACCGCGACTGGTACTGCAACGTTAATTTCGGCGGAAACAATGAGTACAATGACGGATTTTCATATGACAACTGGGGAGGATACAATCTTCTCGTAAAGCTCAACCAGAGAAATCCGGCAGTTAAGGACTACATCTGTGACGTTATCCGTTTCTGGGTAAGTGAATTTGACGTTGACGGCATCAGACTTGATGCTGCTGATGTACTCGACTTTGATTTTATGAAGGAATTAAGACGTACCGCCAATGATGTTAAGCCGGATTTCTGGCTCATGGGCGAAGTTATCCACGGCGACTACAGCCGCTGGGTAAACGGCGAGACACTTCATTCCGTTACAAACTACGCACTTCACAAAGCTCTTTATTCAGGTCACAACGACCACAACTATTTTGAGATCGCACACACAGTAAAGCGTCTCTACGAAATGGGCGGATGCAGGCCTGACGGTCTTAAACTCTATAACTTCGTTGACAATCACGACGTTGAAAGGATAATTACAAAGCTTAACAACAAGACTTTCTACGCTCCGGTACATATTCTTCTGTATACTCTTCCGGGTGTTCCTTCCGTTTACTACGGATCGGAATTCGGAATTGAAGGCAAAAAGGAGAAGTTTTCAGACGATTCACTCAGACCGGAACTTGATATAAAGGAGTTTGCTGATTCATACACAAAGAATCCGTGCACGGAGCTTATTTCAGCTCTCGGAAAGATAAGACAGTCTACTCCGGCACTTTCCTACGGCGATTACCGTGAACTCAGACTTACCAACAGACAGTATGCGTTTGCGAGAAACTATAACGGCATACAGGTAATAGTTGCGGTAAACAATGACGATAACTGTGCTTCAGTTACAGTACCTGCATCGCACGGTGAATATGTCGGTATGCTTTCCGGAACGAAACTCCATTCAAACGGAGGAAACCTTACTATAAACATGCTCGGATGCTCAGGTGATATCTGGGTACCGTCAGATGCTGACGCAAAGGCCGTTCCGGTAGAAATAAAGGCAGCCGAACCTGTAATCGTTAAAAAGGAAGAAGCTCCTGTAAAGAAGGAGGAGGCTCCTGCACCTAAGGGACCTGAAAAGCCGGCACCAGCAAAGGCTAAGGAAAAGGCAGCAGCTCCTGAAAAGAAATCAGAAAAGGCTGCGAAGAAAGAGGAAAAGCTTGACCTTAACAAGCCTTACGAGGAAATGTCAGTTGCCGAACTTCAGGCCTGCATTCTCGAAAAGATGGCTAAGAACGGCCCTGTCACTGACAGAATGAGAAAAGACGTTGAGGAAAATATTTATCCTAACTCACTTCTCAACTGGGTAAGAAGCTTCAGATAATTCAGATAAGTTAAGGAAACGCTGATTTATTTATAAATCAGCGCAGGGGTTCGGGGCGAAGCCCCGTTTCTCCTCCTCCCGGAAATCCGGCGAAGCCGGATTTCCGATTTAATCAGTGTTTCCTTAATAAAATTTATATAACGAAAAGACCACCCTTTCAGAGAGAGTGGTCTTTTTTATGCCTGTTTATAGAATAAATGAATTTCTAAGCGGGTTTTAAGTGAATGATATTTTATATTGAAACATATTCCGGATTAGTGTTGAGGTAACGGATTCGTTCGTCCAGAGCTTTAAGATCAAGTGAGTCTCCTATAACGATAAGCACAGCCTGTCCGTCGGCGGCAGGTGTTAAAGAAACACTGGAAGGCGTAGCATTCAGACGAAGCCAGCTTCCGTTTTCAGCCTGAAGTGAGCCTTTTATTCTGTATATCTTTCCGCAGGAAGAATCAGAGAAAATATCCTTTGCAAGGCTTATTATCTTATCTTCCGGAATGTGTACGTGCATGAAATAGTGAACACCAGTACTTAGAGTATCTCTGTTGAAAAGTTTGATATAGCTTTCATTTCTGTAACCCGATGAGCTTATCTTTTCAAAATCCTCGTCTGTAAGCTCGTTCCACGGCTTTGCTGTCAGTTCTTCTTCTGTGAATCTTCTTTTGCACTTTATAAATTCCAGCGATGAATTAAGCCGGTTTACAAGGCCGGTGATAACGGACGGATCTTCATTTCCTGTAAGCTTGCTTACGACCAGACTGCCGCAGCAGGCACTTTCCGAACCGGTTATGAATTTTATCTCATCTGAAAGTTCGTCCTCTGCAAACGGGTCAGCAATGGTTATGACAGAGCCTTTTTCATACCATCTGTCAAGAGGGGATTCGTAAAGAGTGTCAAAGTATTCATCCATGTCGAAGATGCCGGATGGCTCGATGATCACGCGGTCGAAGTGCTGCATTCCGAGGTTGATGAGCTGTGTTTTGAAACGTCTTTTATGACAGTCGGCATCAGCTCCGCCTACGACCATTGCCACTTCACATCTGTCACATTCAAGATCCTTGAGCATTACCATGTCTATGTTTACAGCACCGTAGTCATTGAGGAGAATGGCAATACGCCTGCCCTTGTTCAAATGATACTGTGCGTATTTACGTATGAATGTGGTCTTGCCTGAACCAAGCATTCCTGTTATAAGATCGACTTTTGTCATTGTATTCATCGCCTTTCGGAGCTATAACACTGATTCAAGAATAAATCAGCGTGGGGAACCGGGGCGAAGCCCCGAAATCCCTTTCGTCAGAAATCCGGCGAAGCCGGATTTCTGACTTTATCTGTTTTCTTTTTTTCAATAAAAAGTATATCACAGTAGTATTGTTTTTGCAAAGTTGTATTTGTTTTCTGTGAAATATATCGAAAACATTTAATAGAAATCTGAGGATTATGTGCAAAAAAGCTTGACTTATTTGTATGGTTGTGATTAAATATAGTTATAGCGGAAACAAAAAAGGTTTGTTTCCATTTTTGTTTAAGAGGCAAAAATGAAAGGCGGGATTATTAATGAAAACGAGATTACGAAAAATGACAGCACTTGCTTCTGCTCTGGCACTTCTGGGTGGAAGTATTACTTCAGGTATTCTTCAGACTGACCGTATCAGTGCGGAAGGCTCAGATGAGGGATACTATGTTGATCTTGAGAGAAATTACAGTAACCAGATGATACTGCTTGACGGGGAGTATTATACATACAATGTTGCACACAGGATCGGCAGGGAAATGCCAGAATCAAAAACTTTCATCGTTCCTTCAACATGTTCACCTTCGGAGGACGATGATTATCATCGCAGTTACAGTTATTATGATACTGATGAAGAGCATGGCTCAAGAATATTTGTTCTTAGTGAATATTCAGTTGATGCCTATGATGCAGAAAATATTATCGTATCAGACGGAATCATGGAAATAGGCATGGATGCGTTTAGTGCACCGATGTTAAAATCAGTTACCATTGCTGACAGTGTCATAAAACTTGGAGTACAGTCTCATTTCGATGATGTTGTTATCAGAGGACACATGGGTTCTCTTGCCGAGAATTACGCAGCCAACAACGGTAATACATTTGAATATCTCGGAGACGTTGACAACAGCAGCGCAATAGATGCAGCAGATATTCTGAAACTTGTAAATGACTTAAACGGTGTTAAGTCACTTGATGAAGATGAATCTGCAAGAGCGGATGAAAATTATGATGCGAAGCTTAATATTGTTGACCTTATAATGCTGAAGAGCGAGATCGTTGATCCTCGTACATCTGGTATAGGAGCATCTTTTGAAGGTGCGAAGGCTGCGCCGGATCTTCGTCATTTCACTAAGCTTGGCCAGGCGAATGCTGACGGATACATGAAGTTTGCAGCAAAAAGTGCATCTGCGGTACTCCTTGATACTGAAGACGAAAACGGTAAAGAGAACACAGTATATTCACCGCTCAGCTATTACATGGCTCTTTCCATGGCTGCTGAATGTGCTGAAGGCAACACAAAAGATGAGTTTATCGCTGCACTCGGAGCAGATGATATCGATGATCTGAGAAAAGAAAATGATTCACTTTTCCGTGCACTTTATTTTGATAAATATACAGCTTACTGCAAGATAGCAAATTCACTCTGGCTCAATAACAAGTGGACATTCAAACAGGATACTCTTGACACTATAGCCGATAAATACTATGCGGTTTCCTTTGAAAGAGATTTTAAGGAGTCAGGTGTTGCTGAAGAGATTTCATCCTGGATTTATAAGAATACTTCCGGCAAGTTCAAACCTCAGATTATGATCTCTGACCCTGAACTTGACATTATGAAGATCGTAAATACTGTCACATTCAAGGATGCATGGTCTGAAAAGTTCGGAAAAGCAGATAAGGATACTTTCGTTAAAATGGACGGTACTGAAGTGGAATGCGATTTCATGGGATATACCGAACAGTATAAGGATGTTGGTTTTGCAGACAAATATATGAGATGCTCTGAACCGATGAAAAACGGCTGCCAGATGCATTTCATCCTTCCTGATGAAGGCGTAAGTGTAGATGAACTTGTTGCCGATGCCAAGATCATGAACGAGATCTATAACGACGACGCTGATCACCAGACAAGAAAGACTATATTCTCAGTTCCTAAGTTTGATGTAGCTTCAAAGTTTGAACTTATCGAAGCTTCCAGCAAATTAGGTATAAAAGATGCATTTTCTGATATAAAAGCAGACTTTACCGGTGTTATAGACTACGAGGAAAACAATATTCCAAGCGCTTATATTAATGAAATTAAGCACGAAGCAACTGTTACCATAGATGAAGAAGGCTGTGAAGCAGCTGCATACACGATTATTTCATTTATGGCCGGATGTGCACCGCCTCCGGAAGAAGAACCGGTAATATTTGAACTTAAGAGACCATTCTTCTACTACATCTCTGACGAACACGGAACACCGCTTTTCACAGGTATTATAAACGATCCGCTTGAAAAATAATGAATGATCTTAAATTCAATTAGTTAAAAAACAGAAAGCTCCGTATGCGGTCATTACCGTTTACGGAGCTTTTTTATCGATGATTAAATTATATGATCTTTGTAGTCCAGTTTTCAAGATTCCATACGTCAGTTACGACACCTTCGTAAAACTCAGGTTCGTGGCTAACGAGGATAACAGTGCCCTTGAACTTTGCAATTGCTTCACGGAGGGAATCCTTTGCATCTACGTCAAGGTGGTTGGTAGGTTCGTCGAGTACGAGAAGATTGAATTCTTTGAGCATGAGACGGCAGAGACGTACCTTTGCATTTTCACCGCCTGAGAGAACACGCATCTGAGAAGTGATGTGTTCATTTGTAAGTCCGCACTTTGCAAGAGCGGCACGTACTTCGGCATTTGTCATGGCAGGAAACTCATCCCAGATCTCCTGAAGAGCAGTTTTGTCAGAAGCGGATTCCTCCTGCTGGAAGTATCCGTACTGAACGAACTGGTCGTGTTCAACCGTACCCTGGATCGGTTTTAAGATGCCGAGCATGGTTTTGATAAGAGTAGATTTTCCGAGACCGTTGACACCCTTTATGGCGATCTTCTGATTTCTTTCTACCTGGAAATCAACAGCGCGTGTGAGCGGTTCGTCATATCCGATTATAATGTCTTTGCCTTCAATAACGACCTTACCAGGTGTTCTTGCAGACTTAAACGAGAAGGAAGGCTTGATCTTTTCCTTTTCGATAGTGATGATCTCCATACCTTCAAGCTTCTTCTGACGTGAACGTGCCATTGTAGCAGTAGCAGCACGAGCCTTGTTCTTCGCGATAAATTCCTGAAGATGAGCGATTTCCTTCTGCTGCTTTTCATAAGCCTGTTCAGTCTGGCGCTTCTTGAGTTCGTACATTCTCTTGAAGTCTTCGTAGTTGCCTGTGTATCTTGTAAGAACGGCATGTTCAATGTTGTAAATAACATTGACAACAGAGTTCATGAACGGAACGTCATGTGAAACGAGAATAAACGCATTCTCGTAGTTCTGAAGGAAGTTCTGGAGCCATGCAATGTGGTTCTCGTCAAGGAAGTTTGTTGGCTCGTCGAGAATGAGGATCATCGGGTTTTCAAGAAGAAGCTTTGTGAGCAGTACCTTCATTCGCTGACCGCCTGAAAGTTCGGAAACGTCGTGATCAAGACCAATCTCACCGAGACCGAGACCGTTTGCGTATTCCGTTATCTTGCTGTCGATGGTGTAGTAACCGCTCTGGTCAAGAATTTCCTGAATCTCGCCTACGTCTTCCATCATAGCATTCATTTCGTCTTCACTTGCATCTCCCATTTTTTCATAGAGATCAAGCATTTCCTGTTCTAGGTCTGAAAGATGCTGGAAAGCTTCGCGGAGTACTTCACGGATGGTCTTTCCCGGAGTAAGTGTACTGTACTGATCGAGGTATCCTGTGGTTATGTGGCGGCACCATTCGATCTTTCCTTCGTCCGGCTGAAGTTTTCCTGTTATTATATTAAGAAATGTTGATTTACCTTCACCGTTTGCACCTACAAGGCCAACGTGTTCTCCCTTGAGAAGTCTGAAGGAGGAATCGTCAAGTATCTGTCTTGCGCCGAAGCCGTGGGTAACGTGTTCAACATTGAGTATGCTCATTGAATTTTCTCCTTTACACAGACAGAGGGGGCAAAAGCCCCCTCTGCCAGAAAAACTTTTTATAATCAGCGTGGGGTTACGGGGCGAAGCCCCGTAACTCTCATCTTCAGGAATCCGGCGAAGCCGGATTCCTGATTAAATCATTTCCAATCTGATCAGATCTTGAACATTAATTCAGAGTAAACAGGGAATGGCCAGTATTTATCTGAAACTATTGTTTCAAGTTCATCAGCAACAGCTCTGAGTGACTGCATTCTGCTGAATACTTCGTCTCTGTAGAAACGTGATAATTTATAAACGTCATCTGAAAGATCCTTAGCATTGATGAGGATGTGTTCGAGTTCTTCAACTTCGTTGTTCAGGCAGTTGAGTGAACCTGAAAGCTTGTTTGCGAGCTTTTCCTGTGCAGGATTTGTAATGCCGGCATTTCTCATTGAAGTGAGTGCATTGCATACGTCAGCTGTGTACTTCATAACTGCAGGATAGATCTGCTTCTTAACCATGTCGATCATAGTAAGTGCTTCAATGTTAATTACCTTTGAGTAGTTATCAAGAAGAACTTCAGTTCTTGAAGCGATTTCTACCTTTGAGTAAACTCTGAACTTTTCGAACATTTCAACGTTCTTGTCAGCGAGATATGTAGGAACACAGTCAACAGTTGAAACGTAGTTAGGGAGATGTCTTACTTCTGTTGCTTCCTTTACCCATTCATCTGAATAACCGTTGCCGTTGAAGATGATGTTCTTGTTTTCCTTGTATGTTCTTACGAGAAGATCTCTGAGCTTTTCGTTGAAGTCTTCAGCGCCTTCGAGTTCATCAGCAAATTCGCAGAGAACATCAGCAACTGCTGTGTTGAGCATAACGTTTGTGCATGAAATTGAATCAGCAGAACCGAGCATTCTGAATTCGAACTTGTTTCCTGTGAATGCGATAGGTGATGTTCTGTTTCTGTCAGTGTTGTCCTTCTTGAATGAAGGAAGTGCGTCAACGCCGATCTTGAATTTAACGTTTGAGTTAACTTCTGCCTTTGTGTCATTTTCAAGAGAATCGAGGATACCCTGAAGTTCGTCGCCGAGGAACATTGAAACGATAGCAGGAGGAGCTTCGTTTGCGCCGAGACGGTGATCGTTTCCGGCACTTGCTGCAGAAAGTCTGAGAAGGTCTGAGTACTTGTTTACAGCCTTGATGAATGCAACAAGAATTGTGAGGAACTGTGTATTTTCAGTTGGTGTGTCACCAGGATCGAGAAGGTTCTGACCGTCGTTTGAAGCCATTGACCAGTTGTTGTGCTTACCAGAACCGTTTACGCCTGCGAATGGCTTTTCGTGGAGGAGACAAACAAGACCGTGCTTGAGAGCGATCTTCTTCATGAGTTCCATAGTGAGCTGGTTGTGGTCAGATGCAATGTTTGTTGTTTCGAAAACAGGAGCAAGTTCATGCTGAGCCGGAGCAACTTCGTTGTGCTTTGTCTTTGCAGGAATACCGAGCTTCCAGAGTTCCTCGTCGAGTTCGTGCATGTAAGCAGAAATTCTTTCCTTGATGTTACCGAAGTAGTGGTCTTCAAGTTCCTGACCCTTTGGAGGCTTTGCACCGAAAAGTGTTCTGCCTGTGATAACGAGGTCTTCACGTCTGTCATAAAGGGCCTTGTCTACGAGGAAGTATTCCTGTTCAGCACCTGCTGTTGAAAATACTCTTGTAGCTGTTGTGTTGCCGAAGAGTTTCAGAATTCTGAGTGCCTGTTCGCTGAGTACGTCCATTGAACGAAGAAGAGGAGTCTTCTTGTCGAGGATCTCGCCTGTGTATGAGCAGAAAGCTGTTGGAATGTAAAGTGTGCCGTCCTTGATAAATGCATCAGAAGTAGGATCCCAAGCTGTGTAGCCTCTTGCTTCAAATGTAGAACGGAGACCGCCTGAAGGGAATGAAGATGCATCAGGTTCGCCCTTTATAAGTTCCTTGCCTGAGAATTCAAGGATTATAGTTCCGTCCGGATTTGGTGAAAGAAAAGCGTCATGCTTTTCAGCTGTTACGCCTGTCATAGGGTGGAACCAGTGTGTGTAGTGTGTAGCACCCTTTTCAACTGCCCAGTTCTTCATGGCATTTGCAACAACGCTTGCCACACTGCTGTTGAGTGGTGTACCCATTCTCTTGGTCTGCATTACTGCCTTGTAAACATCCTTTGTAAGACGTTCTCTCATTACCTGCTGATTGAATACATTACAGCCGAACATTGATGCGACGCTCTTTGATTCTTCCATAATAATTTATCCTCCTGTTAAAAAAAGCGTTTCAATTTCATCATAATAATAACGGGTTATAAATTCAGGAAAAATACCAGAGCCGTCACTTACGGATGGATCCGCAGTGATGCTCCGGCAAGTATTATTCCCTTAGTTACAGATATTATAGACGAAATTGAAACGCCATTGTTCCAATTTAAAGTATATAAATATATGATATATTAATTTGTTCTGTTTGTCAATAGTAAAGCACGTTTTTTGTGTATTACTTACATATTCCGGATAAAAACGAAGTGATTTCAGATAAATTCATGGAGTGCGATCCCTTGATAAGAACTGTGTCAGATATCTCAAGATGATCACGGATGCTCTTTACTGCTTCTTCGTTGTTTTCGAAATGTACGGTTTTCAGATAAGGATTAGTCTTCTTTGCTTCCTCTTCAATGTACTTTGCCTCTGGGCCTATGCAGATAAGTGTATCCAGACATTCAGCGGCATAGGCGCCAACTTCGCGGTGCATTTTTTCTGAATTTTCACCAAGTTCCTTCATGTCGGCAAGTACAGCAGCTTTTCTTCCCGGAAGAGTGCTTATTACCTTGAGTGAAGCTTTTACCGAGTCAGGATTTGCGTTGTAGCAGTCATTGATAAGTGTGTAGCAGTCAGCTTTTATAACATTGAAACGTCCGTCAATGTTTTTGAAGTGACGGATACCTTCAATCGCCTTTCCGGCAGGTTCGCCGAGAAGTTCTGATATTCTGAATGCTGCGATTGCATTGAGTACCATGTGTTTTCCGAGTGCAGGAACAAAAGCGTTCATTCTTATGTCGTTGGTAACTATGGTGAATGAAGTGCCGTCGATACCGTTCTGAACAAGGTTTTCAGCTCTTGTGTCATTTTTGCTGTCAAATCCGAAGAAGCTTGTCTTAACAGAATCAACAGTGCTTAATTTATCGTCGTCACCGTTAAGAACGGCAGTTCCGTTTTCTGCAAGGAAAGGAAGCATTTCTGTCTTAGCCTTTAAAATACCGTCACGGCTTTCGAGAAATTCCAGATGAGCTGTACCGATGTTTGTTATAACTGCAATGTCAGGACGAACCATCTTTGCAAGACGAGTCATTTCGCCGAAGTGGTTGATACCCATTTCTATTATTGCAACTTCGTGTTCATCGTTTATTCTGAAAATGGTCTTCGGAACGCCGATCTCATTGTTAAGGTTTCCTTCAGTTTTAAGAACATTGAAGTGTTCGGAAAGAACGGAATAGATCATTTCCTTTGTGGAAGTCTTTCCTGAGCTTCCTGTAACACCGATAACTTTCAGGTTCTTGAACAGGCTTCTGTAGTATTCTGCAATATCCCTTAAGGCTGCAGATGTTGACTCAACAACTATCTGAGGCTTGGCAAGGTCAGTTCTTTCGTTTTCTGTAAGTGTGCAGACAGCGCCGTTTTCAAAAACTGAGTCAATAAAATCATGACCGTCAAATCTCTGACCCTTTATTGGAATGTAGAGAGAGCCTTCCTTAACTGTTCGGCTGTCTATAGTAATATCGTTGATGGTAAGTCCTTCAGTATTTTCAGCAGAGATAAGTCTTCCGCCGCAGGCGGCTGCTATCTCTTTAAGTGTCATGGATCTCATCTTTAGATGTCCTCCTTAGAATCTTGCGAGTGACTTGTTTACGATAAGCTCGCAGAGATCAGGATATTCGATACCTATGGCTCTTGCTTCCTGAGGGAGGAGAGATGCAGGAGTCATACCCGGAAGAGTGTTTGCCTCAAGACAGTAAGGTTCGTTGTTTTTACTGTTGAGTATGAAGTCGATTCTTGCGTAAATATTGAGCTTGAGGGAAGCAAATGCCTTTTCGGCAGCAGCCTGAAGCTTTCTGTTTGTTTCTTCGTCTATTTCAGCCGGGCATACTTCGCGGGTCTTGCCTGAGTACTTGTTCTTGTAGTCGTAGAATCCGTCAGCTATGATCTCGATAACAGGAAGAGCCTTGCCTTCGATAACACCAATTGAGAATTCACGTCCCTTGATAAATTCCTCAACGATAGCTTCGTCTTCATACTTAAAGCATGTCTTGAGAGCCTTTTCGAATTCTTCCTTGTTTTCAGCCTTTGAAACACCGATGCTTGAACCACCGCAGCAAGGCTTTACGATACAAGGAAAGGAGTTCCATTCTGCTGTTTTTCCTGTTTCGTAGTCGTTCTTTGTATAGTGAGCGCCGTTAGCCATATTAATGCCGTCAGCCATGAGAAGTCTTCTTGTAATGCCCTTGTTCATAGCATTTGCACTTCCAAGGTAGTCAGAACCAGTGTACGGGATACCAAGAAGATCAAAAGTAGCCTGGATCTTGCCGTCTTCGCCGTTGCATCCGTGAAGCGCCATGAATACGATGTCTGATTTTTTGCATATGTCGATAACGTTTTTTCCGAAGAATCCGTCAGGGCTTTCGCCTCTGAGTCTCTTTACCTCTTCAAGGTCAGGTGCATCGGCAGCGATAGAAGAAGTTACATCTGAAAAGTCCTGTCTTTCAGCGAATGCCTTTTCAGGCGGGAAGTCTGTTCCCATGAAAACATCAAGAAGAAAAACTTCGTGTCCCTTTTTGCTGAGTGCCTTTGCACACATAAGACCTGAAGTAAGACTTACGTCTCTTTCACCGCTGAGACCACCGCATAATACTGTTATATTCATAAACCAATCCTCCGTAGGGTGTTTAATTGTTTCCGTAAGTGTTCATAACACCAATATCTAATTATACTATTTTTATTCTGAAAAAGCAAATATATTTTGCCGGAATTGCAGTGAACGCAAAAAGTTTTTTCCGTTTACTATATGGCGAAACAAATCATTTATTTAGTTCAGTTTTATAACCGCAATTAACATCTTGCATTTTATAAAGCGATATGGTAAAATATATCCGTATTTTATCAGATGAAACGTACCCGAAAAGGAGCGTGCTATGAAGAAAAAATTATCATTCATTCTTGCTGCAGTAATGGCTGCATCATGTTTTCCGGTCTGTGCACTGACCGGAAGTGAAGAGAAAGAAAGTGAAAAAGCTGAGATCAGGGGAGATATCGATGATGACGGTGAACTTTCAGAAGCCGATCTCAGTAATTATATTTCCTGTATAATAAGTAAACCTGAGAAGATCGAAACCAGACAATGGTATGATTATAACGGTGACTGGAAAATCAATGTACGTGATGTTATCAAACTGAAAAATGTACTTGACGGAACAGATTTTTTCTGGACGGAAGAGAATATGCCAGTTATGGACGGGTCAACTTCCGCCATACCGCTCGAAGCGGGTTTTAAATCCAGAATGCTCGGAAAAAACTATGTCAAATCATCTAATTATGTCACTCATCACAAGACTCACGAGGCATTTGACATGCTTCTTTCCGGTGAAACTGACATGATATTCACAGTTCCGATTTCTGAAGAGCAGAAACAGAAAGCAGCTGATGCAGGTGTGCACCTTAATTTTACTCCTGTTGCAAAGGAAGCTTTTGTTTTTATAGTAAACAAGAATAACCCGGTAAACTCACTTACTCAGGATCAGATCAGGGATATTTATTCGGGAGTAATAACCAACTGGAAAGAAGTCGGAGGAAACGATGCACCGATCGTTCCTTTCCAGAGGAACAAGGATTCCGGAAGTCAGAATCTTGTTGTGCAGTTTATGGGGGACAGAGAACTTATCGATCTGAAGAAGACAAATCAGTCCCCGGTAACATCTATGGGAAGTCTTATGGACTATGTGACCCTGTATGATAATTCCGCACAGGCAATAGGTTATTCAGTGTATTCATATGCAGCTCAGATGTATGAGAATTCATCCGATGTCAAATTTATTGCTGTAGACGGAGTAAAACCGTCAAAATCCACTCTTGCTGACGGTTCATATCCGCTTATAAGCTCAACTTATGTTATGTACACGGACAGTGCACCGGAGAGTGTGCATCGTTTTCTTGACTGGGCCGTTTCTGAAGAAGGACAGATGTGCGTTCTTGAAACAGGTTATCTGCCGGTGGAAGACATGGAAATACCTGACTGGCTTGTGCCTTATACAAAGAAGGGAACAGGAAAGCCAAGAGATAAAGACTATAAGCCGGATTATTTCAGATCGGCTTTTAGCGGCAGTATTGAATGTGACACTCTCGTAGATTTTCTTAAGGACAAAGTAGTTGAAGAGAAAATAAATGATAAATTAAAAACGTTTATAAATTCTGCTGAAGTCAAGGAATTTTCCAGTAACAGTATGCATATAAGTTATGTGGCGGTAAACGGATATATTTCTTTTAATCTCTGGCATTCCAGAGGCACGGGGAGAGATTACGCGGAAAGAACATATTTTCTTAATTTTGATATGAGGAACGGATCGCAGATAAAGGAATTTTCTGATTTGTTTTATAAAGGCGAAACCTTTATAAACTATGTAAATGATGCTGTAAAAGATGAAATAATCGACTCTTACTATAATGAATGTTATTATGATGTTGTTAAGTCTGAATTTACCGGACTTACCGGTGATATTGAAGAGTTCTCAATAGAAACTGTCAAAATTCCGGAAAACAACCCTTATCTGTTCTGCAATCCGCACATGAAATTCATAACAACATCATGTAGCACCAACTCTCATTGGGCCGATAACGCATACCGGTATTATCTTCCTGATTTAATGATAACAGGTGAATTCTTTGACATGAGAGAGATACTCGATCAGTCAAAGCTGAATATTGATCTTGACAGCATTAACAAAGCCTTTCGCGGCGATCTGTTTTTTAAGAGAATAACTGATGAAAAAGGAAAAAAATCCAGTGTTCTTGACGGTTCAGCTTTTCTTACTGCTGAAGAAACTGCTGCGATCAGAGAAAATCTGGAAAAAGCAAAGAAACAGCTGGAATCAGAAGGAATCACAGCAGATATTGGCGCTATCCGGGAACCTGACAGGAGTTTTCAGGATACAACTATGAATATATTCTGCTATCAGGAATCAGAACGGGTTAAAGTTTGCCATATGTTTGACAGATCCGGTAATCCGCTTCGGTTCTCAGATATATTCGGAAAAGAATTTGCTGATCTTGATGATTCGGTACATAGAATAAAATCGGTATCGCTGAATGCCGGTGAAGTCTGCGTTGAAACAACAGACCTTGATGAAGATAGTATGAATATTACGCGTATTGTTAAATTTGATAAGTCCCGTGTGGATAATAAATACTTCTGTCCGGGTGAGGAAAAGGCTTCAAGGCGTACTCAGGAAAGTGAAATAAAAACTGTCAGTTGGTGGGGCAATAAAGATTTACCGGTTTACAGTGATTCATATGTTCTTGATTACGGTCAGGAAAAAATTATTTTAAAACTTAAGCAGGGTACTAAAGTTACTGTAAAATCCACTGCATATTCACATGACACTGAATGGGCAGAATGCTGGGACGATAAAAACGATGATTATTATGGCTGGATCAGAAAAAATTATCTGAATTGAGTGTGAAATGAGATGAAATCCGTAAAACTGAAAACTGTTTCAGTTTTACGGATTTTTTTGATGTTGCATTTTTGTGAAAAAGTTGGTATAATAGAAAAGGTTATATTTATTATCGGGAGGTATGCGCTCTGGAGCAGAGAACGCTTACGATCGAGGGCGTAGTTGAGGACGTTCTTTTCAGAAACGAGGATAATGGCTACGTGGTTTTCGATCTTGATGCGGGCGGTGAGCTTATAACAGCCGTAGGTGAACTCGGCGACATAGAAGAAGGCGAGAAGCTGAAGCTTGAAGGAAACTACGTTACTCATGCCAAGTTCGGTATGCAGTTTCAGGCTGAATACTGTGAAAGAATGCTTCCGGGCACGGCTTTGCAGATCAGAAAATATCTTTCCTCAGGTGTTATAAAAGGAATAGGTCCTTCGCTTGCGAAAAAAATAGTTGATGAGTTCGGCGACAGCACCCTTGAGGTAATGGAAAACGAACCTCAGCGTCTCCTGTGTGTAAAAGGTATTTCCCCGAAAAAATGTGAGAATATAACCAATGAACTCAAACAGATATTTAATCTCCGTAAGCTTATGACCTATCTTTCAAAGTTCGGGATCAAGGCTAAGTATGCGATGAAGGCATTCAAAAAATGGAGCTTCCAGAGCATGGAGATAATTCAGGCAGATCCTTACAAACTCTGTTCGTACGGCGTTGAACTTGAATTTTCAAAGGCTGAGCAGATAGCTGAATCTGTGGGCATACCGCACGATTCACCGATGAGGATCAGAGCGGGTATCACATACGTCCTGCTTGAAAATGCCAACAGCGGCCACACATGTCTTCCTCATGAGAAGCTTAAGGCCAAAGTATGTGAATATCTTAAAATTACAGAAGAAAGCTTTGACTCAGCCTATAGCGAGGAGCTGGAGAACGGAAGCTTTACCGAGTATTTCAAGGAATCGAAGAACAGAAACTATTCATTCCTTTCCGACTACTACGATGCAGAACGCTACATAGCCGGAAGACTCGGAGTTATGCAGGCGTTTTCTTCACCTGATACCTACGACTATGAAAAAATGATAAGCGACAATGAAGCGCAGACAGGTATCAAGTACGAAAAACTCCAGCGCCTTGCGATCTCAGAAGCCCTTTCGAAGGGACTTCTCATTCTCACAGGCGGTCCTGGTACCGGTAAGACGACTACGCTCAACGCCATTATTTCCATGTACGTGAAAAAAGGCGAGAAGGTAATGATAGCGGCTCCGACAGGACGTGCTGCCAAGCGTATTTCCGACCTTACGGGCTATGAAGCCAAGACGATACACCGACTTCTTGAAGTTCAGTTCGACATGGACGGCAAGCTCAGATTTGCCCACAATGAATCAAATCCGTTAAACTGCGGAGTTCTTGTGGTGGATGAGATGTCGATGGTCGATACGCTGCTCTTCGAGAGCCTTCTGCGTGCTTTGAAGATCAGCTGCCGTCTTATCATGGTAGGAGACAGTGACCAGCTTCCTTCAGTGGGTGCCGGCAATGTTCTCAAGGATATGATCGACAGTCACAGGATACCTGTTGTCGAGCTTAAAGAGATCTTCCGTCAGGCAAGTCAGAGCTGTATAATCACGAATGCCCACAGGATCATAAACGGTGAATATCCTGACCTGACTCAGAAGAATAATGATTTTTTCTTTTTCCAGCGTCTTGCCTTTGAAGAGGCTTCAGATTTTGTAACGGAACTCTGCAGCACAAGACTTCCGAAAGCATACGGTATTTCACCTTTTGAAGATATTCAGATACTTTGTCCTTCAAGAAAAGGCACTCTCGGAGTTATTGAGCTCAACAAGCGTCTTCAGCAGAAGCTCAATCCTTCCGCGAAAGACAAGATGGAAGTAAAGAATATGGTTTACACCTTCCGCTGCGGCGACAAGGTAATGCAGACACGAAACAACTACGATATTGAGTGGAGCCGTGACGATGAACGGGGCACGGGTATTTTCAACGGTGACATAGGTACAATAAGAGCCATAAACAAGGCTGACAGGATCGCCGTCATTGACTTTGACGGAAGAATATGCACCTACACCTTTGAACTGCTCGAACAGATCGAGCTTGCCTATGCCATAACGGTACACAAAAGCCAGGGCAGTGAGTTTGACATAGTTATTCTCCCGGTCCTCGGCGGTTTCGAAAAGCTTTACTACCGTAATCTTCTCTACACTGCAGTTACAAGAGCAAAGAAAATGCTCATTGTGGTGGGTTCGCAGAAAAAACTCTGCCAGATGGTGGACAATGCCCGCAAGACCTACCGTTACACCTGCCTTAAAGAGATGATCGAAAGTGAGATAGCCAATGAACACGATATCGCGGTTCCTTGCTGATCTCGTTTTTCCGAACAGATGTCCCTGCTGCGATGATTTCATTCAGTGGGACAAGCTTATCTGCGGAAAATGTCACAGATCCATCGAAACTGTTCATGAAAAGGCATGTCATGTTTGCGGCAGGGAATCATGCATGTGTTCAGAGGAAAATTTCTACGACGGTGCTCTTGTTCCTCTTCGGTACGAGACTCTTGTAAAGGAAGGTGTCCTTTCGCTCAAACGCGGAAACAACAAGAATTTCGGTGAATACTCCGGAAAACTTCTTGCCGGCATACTGAAAAAGGAAAAGCCGGAACTTGAATTTGATATGATCATGCCTGTTCCCATGTCTCCGGCATCATTCCGGAAGCGCGGGTTCAATCAGGCTGAAATAATCGCCGGTGAGATAGCATCAGCACTTGATATTCCGCTTGTGAATGATGTGCTGATCAAGCAGGACACCGATTCATCACAGCATTATCTTAACAAGTCACAGCGAATGAGAAACATTTCTTCCATTAAGATAAAGGAAACCGATCTTACGGGGAAGAGGATAATCATCTGTGACGATGTAATAACTACAGGAAGCACCATAAACCGATGTGCGCGGCTTCTTAAGAATTCCGGAGCAGAAACTGTGTTTGCTGCAGTCGCAGCCGGAACAAAACTTCGGTAAAGGAGGAACTGAAAAGTGGATATAGGAATAGACCTTGGCACTACCAACATCGTCATAACAAGAGACAATGCCGGTGTTGTACTCAGTGAGCCTTCTGTTGTGGCATATCACATGTACCGCAAGGAAGTTGTGGCAGTTGGTCTTGAAGCCTATAACATGATAGGCAGGACTCCTGATTATATCAAAATAGTCAGACCGCTTGCAGACGGAGTTATTTCCGATGACGGTATGGCAGAATACATGATAAAGGCGTTTATTCTCAGAGTTCTCGGCAGTCAGCCGTTAAGACCGAGAATAGTTATCTGTGTTCCGTCATTCATCACCGACATAGAAGGGCGTGCAGTTATTGAAGCTGCAGTCAGCGCCGGTGCAAGAAAAGTTTATCTTATACAGGAACCTATCGCTGCTCTTCTCGGAGCAGGGGTGGATATCTCAAAACCTTCGGGAAACATGGTAATAGACATAGGCGGAGGAACGACTGATATTGCGGTCGTTTCACTCAACGGTGTCGTTGTTTCCCATTCAGTTACCACAGCCGGAAACAAGTTTGACCAGGCTGTAATGAAATATCTTGCTGCCAGATACAAGATAAATGTCGGCGAACGCACTGCGGAAAACGCGAAGATGAACATAGCAAATCTTTACGATCCCGGCATTAACAGAAAGATCACTATCGGCGGTAAAAACATTTATACAGGAATGCCGGAATCAGTTGAGATAAGCGAGCTTGATCTTCATCTTGCAGTTGAGGAACATCTTGCAGACATAACTGAGGCGATTCGTCATGTCTTTGAGCAGACACCGCCTGAACTGATCGCAGATATTTACGACAACGGCATAGTTCTTACCGGCGGTGGCGCCCATCTCGGAAGAATAGATATGTTCATCTGTTCCGAAACCGGCATCAAATGCAGGATCGCTGAAAATTCCGATTACTGCGTTGCAAGGGGAACTGCTCTTGTATATAAAAACATGGATACTCTCCGGGACGGATTTGAATATGTTCCGGTCTATAAATAACATTCCAGAAAGGACCTAGAAAATTATGAGTAACAAAGAAGAAATCCTGCATGGTCATCATGACACGATAAAACTTACACTTGAAGATGACAGCATTATGGAGTGTAACGTGCTTACAGCCTTTGACTGCAACGGCAAGGATTACATAGCACTTGTACCTGTAGAACCTGAAACTGAAGGAGATGTTTTCCTTTACGGTTTTAAGGAGATCGCTGAAAATGACATTGAACTCATCAACATTGAGGACCAGAAGGAACTCAACGACGTTATCAATGCATTTGAAAAATGGTGCGACGAACAGGAAGAAGGACTTATTCCTGTAGATGTTTATTCAGGTTTTCTCGGTGCCGGTAAAACGACACTCATCAAGAAGATGATAAAGGAAGCTTACGCAGGCGAAAAGATCGTTCTTATCGAAAACGAATTCGGTGAGATCAGCATCGACGGCGGATTCCTCAAGGATGCAGGCGTTGAGATCACAGAAATGAACTCAGGATGCATCTGCTGCTCACTG
Organism: Oscillospiraceae bacterium; assembly: GCA_017438745.1. Lineage (GTDB taxonomy): Bacteria > Bacillota > Clostridia > Oscillospirales > Ruminococcaceae > HUN007. Next base: position 96,036 of record JAFRUS010000064.1, read on the forward strand.
GTAGGCGACTTCGGTGAAGCTCTCAGAAAGGTAGTAACTGACTACCAGCCTGACCGTATCATTATCGAACCTTCAGGTGTCGGCAAGCTTTCAGATGTTATTAAGGCAGTTGAAGGCGTATGCGAAGATACTCCTATCATCCTCAACTCATACACTGCAGTTGTTGACGTTAAGAAGTACGCAAAGTACATCAAGCTCTTCGGTGAGTTCTTCATCGACCAGATCCAGAGTGCTGGACTTGTTGTTTTAAGCCGTACAAAGGATATTGATGACACAGAACTTGAAAAGTGTACCGATGCTCTTAACGAGATCAATCCTAATGCTCTCATCATCACAACTGACTGGGATGAAATCGACGGTAAGAAGATTAAAGAAGTTATGGAAGCTGGCTTCGACCTTAACGTTGAAGATGAATACTTCGATGAAGCAGACTTTGATGATGACGACGATGAACACGAACATCATCATCATCACTATCACGAAGACGGCGAGGAATGCTGCTGCGTTCATCACCATCACGACGATGATGATGACGACGAACACGAGCATCACCATCATCACCACGATCATGATGAAGATGAACACGAACATCACCACCACCATCATGAAGACGGCGAAGAGTGCTGCTGCGGACATCATCATGATGACGACGATGAACATGAACATCATCACCACCACCATCACGAAGACGGTGAGGAATGCAGCTGCGGTCACCATCACCACCATGCTGATGAAGTGTTCACAAGCATCGGCATAGAGACAGTAAGAAAGTTCGGCGAGAACGAGATGAAGGACATTCTTTCTGATCTTACAAATACAGAAAAATACGGTATAGTTATCCGTGCAAAGGGTATTGTTCCTGCAGCAGACGGCAGATGGATCCACTTTGACTATGTACCGGACGAATACGAAGTACGTTACGGCAGTGCTGATGTAACAGGACGAATCGTTGTTATCGGTACTGAACTTAACAAGGACGAACTTACAAAGGCATTCAAAAAGCAGTGATCTTTGCGGCAAATAGTTTTGCCTGAATCATAATAATAATAATACAGTATATCCCGGAAACAGCTCCGGGATGTGCTGCAGATCAAGGGGCGATCAGAAAAATGGAACCAACTCCGGTATTTATTTTTACAGGATTTGTTGAAAGCGGAAAGACTACCATGATCCAGAGATGGCTTACGCAGGATTTCTTCAAGGAACAGGAAAAGGTCGTAATTATCTGCTGTGAAGACGGTTTTACTGAATACGAAAACCTGGCAGACAATGTTGTTCTTTACATGGTGGAAAACAAGGAAGATCTTACTTCCATGTACATTCAGGACATTGAAAGAAATGAAGCACCGACAGCTGTTCTTCTGGAAAACAACTGTATGCAGAGCGTTGATGAGCTTATGGAACTTGAATGGCCTGAAAACTGGGACATTGTTCAGATTTCAGCAATGATCGATGCTTCGAAGTTTGATGAACAGCTTCGCTGCATGCGTCAGATCATGAACGAGCAGTTTAAATACGCAACTGTAGTTGTCTTTAACCGCTGCGACGAAAACACGAAAAAGCTTAAACTCAGAGCGGCAGTAAAATCCCTCAATCCTGAAGCTTCCCTCATGTTCTTGAGAAATGACGGAACTGCAGATGAGGAACTGGATGAACTTCCGTTTGATATCGATGCTCCTGTTGTAAAAATTGAAGACATGGACTTCGGTCTGTGGTTTATCGATATTTTTGAAAACTGTGAACGATACAACAATAAAACTGTTCAGTTCAAGGGACAGGTAACAAGGCCTAAGGGTTATCCGATGACAAGTTTTCTTGTTTACCGCTATGCAATGCAGTGCTGTGCTGACGATCTTGAATATCTCAAGCTTCTTTGTGTGGCACCTGGTGACGTGAAAATTACTGAAGGTGACTGGGTGACAGTCACAGCTGATGTTCGTTTTGTGATGCCGCAGGGCATGGATGCACCTTCACCTGTCTTCAACTTAAAGAGTATGGAAAAGGCAGAGGCACCGGACTCAGAGTATGTTTACTTTAACTGATACGAAAGGACAGTGAATCATGAATACTTTCAGAAACGCAGATATTCTTCTGCCGGCAGATGCAGATATGGGCAAATGGGCTGTAGTGGCCTGCGACCAGTACACAAGTGAACCTGACTACTGGAAGGAGACAGCTCGGATATCAGCTGGTGCTCCGTCAGCATATAATCTTATTCTTCCTGAAGTTTATCTTGAAGAAAAAGACGTTGCCGACCGTATAAAGAAGATCCAGTCATCAATGAAGGATGCACTTTCAAAGGGCATTTTCAGAGAATATAAAAACTCAATGATCTACCTTGAAAGAACACAGGACGACGGAAAGGTAAGAGCCGGTCTTGTGGGCTGTATCGACCTTGAAGACTATGACTACAGAAAAGGTTCAGTTTCTCCGGTCCGTGCAACCGAGGCAACTGTTATCGAAAGAATCCCTCCGAGAATCGCAGTAAGACGCGGTGCTGAACTTGAACTTCCGCACATCATGATCCTTATTGATGATGAAAAGGGAACAGTTATTGAACCTCTTGTAGGAAAGAAAGACAAACTTGAAAAAGTATATGACTTTGACCTTATGCAGAAGGGCGGTCACGCATCAGGATGGCTGATACCTGAAAGTGATCAGGCAGAAATACTTAAGGCTCTTGACGGACTTGCAGACATTACGGAATTTAATAAAAAATATTCTCTTGACGAGAAGAATCCGCTTGTATTTGCTATGGGTGACGGAAACCACTCACTTGCAACTGCGAAGGAATTCTACGAGGAGCTTAAGAAAAACAATCCTGGAAAGGACATGAGCTCACATCCTGCAAGATATGCTCTTGTTGAACTTGTGAACCTTCATTCGCCTGCTCTCGAATTCGAAGCTATTCACAGAATAGTGACTGAGGCAGATACTGATGGCCTTATGAAGAAAATGACTGAAGCACTCGGACTTACTGAAAATGCCGCAGAATGCAGCCAGAAGTTTGAGTACGTGGTAAAGGGTGTAAAGAAGACAGTGGGTATCACAAAGCCTTCTTCAAAGCTCACAGTCGGAAGCCTTCAGCAGTTTCTTGACGGATACCTGAAGGAGAGCGGAGCAAAGATCGACTATATCCACGGAACAGAAGTAGTTGACAAGCTTTCAATGAACGACGGAAGCATCGGATTCATACTTCCTGACATGGCAAAGTCCGAACTTTTCCCGACAGTAATCTGTGACGGTGCCCTTCCGAGAAAGACTTTCTCAATGGGTCACGCATGGGACAAGCGCTACTACATAGAAGCAAGAAAGATCACTGAGTAATCAGGAGCTTATCAGCATGGGCACGGGGCTTCAGTCCCTCCGATCGGAATACGACAAAGCCGTATTTCCGGTTTAATCAGTGTATCTCATATAATAAATAAACAGAAGGATGATTTTTGTAATGAAAAAGGAACTTGATAAAGTTTATAATCCTGGTAACTTTGAGGACAGGATCTACAAATACTGGAACGACGGCGGATGCTTCAGAGCAGAAGCTGACAGAACAAAGAAGCCGTACACGATCGTTATCCCGCCTCCGAACATCACAGGACAGCTCCACATGGGACATGCCCTTGACGAAACACTTCAGGATATCCTTATAAGGTACAAGAGAATGTCAGGCTACGCTACTCTCTGGCTCCCTGGTACTGACCACGCTTCCATTGCAACAGAAGCCAAGATCGTTGAAGCAATGAGAAAAGAAGGCGTTACCAAGGAACAGATCGGCCGTGACGGATTCATGGAACGTGCATGGAAGTGGAAGGAACAGTACGGCGGACGTATCGTTGAACAGCTCAAGAAGCTCGGTTCTTCATGCGACTGGTCAAGAGAACGCTTCACAATGGACGAAGGATGCAACAAGGCAGTTAAGGAAGTATTTGTAAAGCTCTACGACAAGGGCCTTATCTACCGCGGTGAAAGAATAATCAACTGGTGCCCTAAGTGTAAGACATCCATCTCTGATGCCGAAGTTGAATACGAGGATCAGGCAGGACATTTCTGGCACCTCAGATACAAGCTCGCTGACGGTTCAGGTTACATCGAGCTTGCTACAACACGTCCGGAAACACTCCTCGGCGATACAGCCGTAGCAGTAAACCCGAACGACGAACGATATAAGGATCTTGTAGGGAAGAACGTTATTCTTCCGCTTGTTCACCGTGAGATCCCGGTTATAGCCGATGACTACGTTGAAATGGACTTCGGTACAGGTGTTGTTAAGATCACTCCTGCTCACGACCCTAACGACTTTGAAGTAGGTCTCCGTCACAATCTTCCTGTACTCAACGTCATGACAGACGACGCAAAGATCACAGAAGAATATCCTAAGTACGCAGGCATGGACAGATACGAAGCAAGAAAGGCTATCGTTGCTGACCTCGAAGCCGAAGGCGCACTTGTAAGAATAGAAGACTACAGCCACAACGTAGGTACATGCTACCGCTGCTCAACAACAGTTGAACCGAGAGTATCAAAGCAGTGGTTCGTTAAGATGGAACCTCTTGCAAAGCCTGCTATCGATGCAGTAAAGAACAATGAAACAAAGTTCGTTCCTGAACGCTTCAACAAGATCTACTTCCACTGGCTTGAAAACATCAAGGACTGGTGCATTTCACGTCAGCTCTGGTGGGGTCATCAGATTCCTGCATTCTACTGCGACGACTGCGGTGAAATGGTAGTTACAAAGGAAAACTCAGCAGTTTGTCCTAAGTGCGGCAAGCCGATGCGTCAGGATCCTGATACTCTTGACACATGGTTCAGTTCAGCACTCTGGCCGTTCTCAACACTCGGCTGGCCGGACAAGACTGATGACCTTGACTTCTTCTATCCTACAAACACACTCGTAACAGGTTACGACATCATCTTCTTCTGGGTAGTAAGAATGATGTTCTCAGGTATCGAGCACATGGGCAAGGTACCTTTCGATACAGTTCTCATTCACGGTCTTGTACGTGACTCACAGGGCAGAAAGATGTCCAAGTCACTCGGCAACGGTATCGACCCGCTTGAAGTTATTGCTGAATACGGTGCAGACGCACTCAGATTTACTCTCGCTACAGGTAATGCTCCGGGTAACGACATGCGTTACAGCGATGAAAAGGTAAAGGCTTCAAGAAACTTCGCAAACAAGATCTGGAACGCTTCACGTTTCGTTATGATGAACCTTCCTGAAGACTTTAAGTTCACAGGACTTCCGGAAAACCTCACTATCGAGGACAAGTGGATCATCAGCAAGTTCAATGATCTTGCAAAGGCTGTTAATGACAACCTTGAAGGATATGAACTCGGTGTGGCAGTATCAAAGCTCTACGACTTCATCTGGGATGTTTACTGCGACTGGTACATCGAACTTACAAAGCCAAGAATCATGGCAGGCGGCGAAACAAAGGATTCAGCACAGGCAGTTCTCGTATTCATCATGCAGGGAATGCTCAAGCTCCTCCACCCGTTCATGCCTTTCATAACTGAAGAGATCTGGCAGACACTCACAGACGGAAAGACACCTCTCATGCTTGAAAAGTTCCCTGTATTCGAGGAATCACTCTCATACAAGGCTGAGGAAGAAGCGTTCGAGAAGGTAATCGCTGTTATCCGCGAGATCAGAAACAGAAGAACAGAAATGAATATCCCTCCGTCAGTAAAGGCACAGGTATTCATTGAAACAGAACTTAAGGATCTTTTCGAAAGCTGCTCAATGTTCTTTGAAAAGCTTGCATTCGCTTCATCTGTTAAGGTAGATTCAAAGATCACTCTTGAAGATGCAGTTACAGCAGTTACAGACAGTGCAAGAGCATTCATCCCTATGAACGAACTCGTTGACAAGGACAAGGAAATTGCACGTCTTAATAAGGAAAAGGAAAAGGTTCAGAAGGACATCGACTTCCTCTCAGGAAAGCTCAACAATCCTGGATTCGTTGCAAAGGCTCCTGAAAAGCTTATCGAAGCTGAAAAGGCAAAGCTTGCAAAGGCAGAGGAAAAGATGCAGAAGATCAACCAGTCTATCGAGAGCTTTAAATAATGGACTATAAAGAAGCGAGAGCGTATATCGACGGATATACCAAATCCGGCGGAAAGATAAGAGATTTAAGCCGTGCTGAAACACTCATGGCAAAGCTCGGTGATCCGCATAAGAATTTAAAATTCGTTCACATTGCAGGTACTAACGGCAAGGGCTCAACTCTTGAGCTCGTGTCGCAGTCCTTAATAAACGCAGGATATAAGACAGGACAGTTCACTTCACCGTTCATGCGTGTCTACGAGGACCGTATCAGGATCAATTCACAGAACATTCCTGAGGAAGCTGTTGCAAAATACTGCACCAGAGTTGCGGAAGCAGCAGGCGAGGACCTTTACTCACAGTTTGAGATCACAATGGCAATCGCCATGCTCTACTTTGCAGAGGAAAAATGTGATATCGTATTCCTTGAAGCGGGAATAGGCGGACTTCTCGACTGCACGAACATCATTGAAGAACCGATCGTCTCGGTCATTACCTCTATTTCACTTGATCATACCGACATTCTCGGAAAGACTGTTCATGAGATCGCCATGCAGAAGGCGGGTATAATCAAAAGGGGAAGACCGGTGGTTATCTCATGGGATAACAGACAGGTAATGCAGATCTTTCAGAGAGAGTGCATTTTCAAGGATTCGCTTTTGATAATGCCTCTTGAAGATGAGCTTGAAAACATTGACACTGATGAAACAGGCGGACATTTTGAGTACAACTGTGCAAAGTATGACCTTAAAATGCACGGCAGACATCAGATAATAAACGCAGCCACTGCACTCAAGGCACTTGAAGTTATCGAAGCGGAAGGCTTTGAAATAGGCGAGAAGAATATTCAGAAAGCCTTTTCCGAAGTTCAGGTGCTTTCAAGGGTAGAACATATAAAGGGCGATCCCGATATCGTTATCGACGGCGGGCATAATCCGGCCGGTATAAGTGCTCTTCTTTCGGCACTTACATCCATGAACATTGTGCGTCCGGTATTCATCTTCGGCATGGTAAGCACCAAGGATTCAAAGTCAGCAGCAATGCTCCTCTCATCCTACGCCAAAGCCGTAGTCTGCACAGACGGTTTCGCATACAACTCCGTAGACCGCGAGACCCTCGCATCCATGATCACCTGTGAAAAATACGTTTCACCAATTGATGATGCTCTCCGTCTTGCAAAAATGATAGCAAAATCCGAAAACTGCCCGATAGTCATCTGCGGCTCACTCTACATGACAGAACTTTTCAGAAAGATGATCTGAACGTAAATCTCGGAAATCATTATTAACATAAAAAACGGCGACTCAATGAGTTCGCCGTTTTTTGATTGCATTTTTCCTGGATTTGATGTATAATATACAAAAGAGCTTGAAAGGAGGACTCATATGGCTACTACAACTGAATTTGGTAAACCTAACATGACGAATCTCCCGAAGGATCTCGGAACGAGAATTTTCAGAACAATTCTTTCTACTCCTGCGCCTGATTGGAATAAAATGGAGCGAGAAGCTGACGAGCTTGAAAGACAGATGCTGATAGAAAGGGAGAAGCATAAGAATGACAGAAAAGACTAAAGGAATACTGCAGTCCGGCGTATTTTACATTGAACATCTCGATTCAGAATCTCTGAAAGATGCGAAAGCGATTGATGAATTTACTGTGGATACGCCGGAAGGTCAGGGACTTAGTGTATATCTTAAAGAATACGCAAGATATGATGAATGCGGCAGAGAAATGCGTACATATCTTGTAAGAGATATTCAGACTGATGAATGTGTTGGATATTTTTCTTTGAAAGCAGGTCTTATTTCCCTGAATGAAGCAGAAACTATAGTCGAAGATGAAAAGACAGGCAAATCGTCTACAGTGAGAGAATTTGATACACTTCCGGGCGTGGAACTTGCCAATTTCGCTGTGAACAGTGCATATATCAGTGCTTATCCATATCTGAAAGGCACCGGTTATGTTATCTTCAAAAAGTTTATTATACCAATGATAAATAAGGCAGCTTCGTATATAGGAGTCAGGATGGTATATATTTATGCTCTTCCGTATGATAAACTGATAAGCAGATATGAGCGGTATGGGTTCAGATGTTTACCGGAAGATGAAGAAAAAGATTTACACAAGCGTCTGAAACCGCGTTATGACGCAAGCTGCAAATTCATGTATTTACTTTTGTAATAACTAAGAGAATTATCAGTATGGTTTATCGACCGTACTGATTTTTTAATATTATGGATTTTTATACGAAAATACTGTATAATATAAAGACAATCACTGAAGCTCTGCTTCAGTGGAAAAGGTAATGTCGGACTCTTCGCGCCCGACATTGCTATTTATAAAAAGGGGAGGGTAACGGTGAGGTTTGCTGTTTGTGATGATGAAAAGGAAATCTGCAGGGACATCTCGGAAAAAATAAAGAAGATTTATCCGGATGCATCTGTGACTGAGTTTTTATCAGGCGAAGAACTGATCAAATCGTATAATGAATTTGAAATAATATTTCTTGATATAGAACTGCATGGTACTGACGGAATGCAGGTAGCTACAAAACTTCGTGATTACGGCTGTAAGGCTGTTATTATCTTTGTGACTGCATATGAAAACCGTGTTTTTGAAGCATTTGATGTAGGAGCTTTTCATTTCCTTGTTAAGCCTGTTTCAGAAGAAAGACTTTGTGAGATCATAAAAAAAGCAGCCTACATCAGCTGCAGATCTGAAAACGATAAAACTATTATTGTGAAGTCAGGCGGAACCACCGCCAAACTTTCACTTGGGGAAATAATATACGCTGAAGCGCTGGATCATATTCTGATTCTGCATACTTTAAAAGGAAAAATTGAATATCGTGAACGCATTGGTAAATTTGAAAAACAAACTGACAGAACATTTTTCCGTACACATCGTTCGTATCTTATCAATCTGCGGTATCTTGAAAAATACACTTCTTCTGAAGTAATAATGGATAACGGAGACAGGGTTCTGCTTTCGAAAAAGAAATATCCTGAACTTGTAAGGTCATACATGAATTATATAAGAATGGAGAACAAAGATGAATAGCGTTCTCACAGATTATATGAACATCAGTCTTATGCTCACAATAATAATGACGATCACTGTTTATTCTGTCGGACTGATCGTATTTCTGAAACCATTTACAAAACTTAAAACTGCGCGATATGTTTCAGGTGCTGTGTATGAGATCATAATGCTCGTGTTTTTTCTCAAACCATTTGAATTCAGTAATCTTATAGCATATGCACTGGCAGATGCAGCTGCATTTTCAGTATTTACTTTGTGCGACAGAAAAAACAAAGCTCAGAAGCTGTTTCTTATGTTTTCGTTTTTTTCGATACGCTGGTTTACAGGAGCGATTAGTACGGCATTATGGTTAAAGCTTCATGTCCGGATATCAGGATTATTTACTGAATGGTTTGCTGACGGAGCGCATCTTATTCTGATGGATATTATTTTTAACATCATAGAAGCAGTAATTATCGCCGGAGTAATGTATGTTCTTATCAGAATTTTTCATAAAGTATATATCAGCAAAAATGAAAAAATGAGCATAAAGGAAGCACTGATACTTATCCTTCCAAGTATCGTCGGCGTTTTCAGTTACCGGACCGCACTTTACTTTAACAGTGTGGATTCAGCTGATATCAGTATTAAAACTTATGACCTTGCTGCAGTAGCTTTCTATATTGCTTTGTATGCAGTTCTTATTATTGTCATTTACTTTTATGAACAGATCAAAGCGGTCGGACAGAAAGAGATTGAGGACGCCATGCTTTCAGTACAGACTGAAAATATCCGCGATTATATCAGCGGGGCTGAGAACCTGTACCGTGATATCAGAGCAATACGACATGATATGCGTAATCACCTGACAGTACTTCAGAGACTGCACATGCACGGAGAAAATGAAGCCTTTGAAAAATATCTCGGTGAGGTTTCAGAACGAATAGATGCAGATGCCGAAGAAAACAGCGGAAATCCGGTATCTGATATTATTATTTCAGAAAAGAGAAATGAAGCTGAGAAACGCGGAATAATGTTTGAATCTGATTTTCATTATCCTGATGGTCTCAGCGGTCACGAACTCGATATGAGTATAATTCTGAATAATGCTCTTAACAATGCTATAGAAGCAGCAGAAAAGTGTCCTGAAGATAACAGATTTATTTCTTTGAAATCCTGTAAAAAGAAAAATGCATTTCTGATAACGATTCGGAACAGCTGCTGTGAAAAGCAGACGGTTACAGAAGATGAACTTCTTAAAACAACCAAACCGAACAGCTCAGAACATGGTTTTGGTCTTGTTAATATAAAAAATACAGCTGAAAAATATCACGGCGGTATTGATTTTTCCTTTGATGAAAGAGAATTTACACTTTCAGTTATGTTGATGATGTGATTCACGTCATAAAAAGGTCTTTTCACGGCATATTCCTTGAATACCTGTTTTACCGGGCGATATAATTTATAGAAACGCCTGTGGCAAGTATCAGAAAGGATTTGATATTATGATGATAAATTCACTACAGTCAGCCGGAAGTTCTCAGAACAAGGTGAACGGACGTAAATGTTCTGATTTAAAGAACGAGAAATTAATAAGTGTCTCCGACAGCGATAAAGAAAACGAAACCAGCTGTTCCGTAAGGCAGGATAAGGTTGATTTTTCGGATGAAGCATTGAAGAAAAGTAAAGACAGCTCAGTTTCTTCAAAATCTCTGTTATGTCTGAACGAGAAATATCCTGATCTGTTTGAACAGATCAAAGAGAAAAATGCAGAGTTAGCAGAAAAAATCAAAGAACTTATAGAAAGGGCAGAAAATTCTGATGACCCTTCCGGTGATGAAGGCAGTGCTCTTGCAGATATGCTGAGTAAGGCAATAGAAGAAATGAAGGAATCACAGAACAAAGAAATCGAAGAAGAGGAAGATTCGGAAACTGAATCCGAAAAAGTCAATTGCTGTATGGCAATAAATGCTGCCAAACTAGCACGTATGCTTGCAGCTGCAAAAACAAAAGCACAGGTTAAGCGGGTAATGGAACTTATAAAGTCAGACCTTAAAGAATGTGATGAAGGAAAGCAGGCGGGATGGGACGTGGACGAAGCTTCATACAAAGCTGCCGAGGCACTTTTAAAAGAAGCAGAATCTCACCTCGGCCGAGCTGAAGACCGTGATGCTACACCTGAAGAGGAAATGATGTCAGAAATGGCTGCGCTGATGTAAAATCTAAAAAAAATTAAACCGGGCATCACCGATGCCCGGTTTTTTAGATAGCACGCCGCAGGCGTACATTTGTGTTCGCAGTATTGCTTATATTATTTCGGGAATGTTTCTTCTTCCGTATAATAATCTTGATAAAACTACTGTTTTATTGATTTCATTAATAGCGTAAAATAGCAGAAAGTTTCCTATAACAGAATAATGGTAGCCGCGTTCAGCGATGTCTTTGTCATGATAGACAGGATACATATAAGGAATTTCAGAAATATGTGAAATAATTTCTTCAGTGCAGTCGAGTAAATTGGTAGCAGCATTTTTACTATTCAAACTGTTAATGAAATAATCTGTAATATTATCAAGATCTTTTTCAAATGACGATGAGGTAATGACATTATACATTGTGCTTTTTCCTTATTCTGCCTAGTGTTTCTTTTGCATCTGAATAGTTTCCGGCTTCGATATCTGCTTCTGCCTCATTGAGTTTGTCGATTAGGTCGTCTTTTGAGCGGATAATTACAGACTCTGGTGCCGGTAGTTTCATCTCAAAAGGAATACCATTCTGTAAAACTATCTGTTTCAGGAACATACCTACTGCATTTGACATAGGAATACCAAGCTGAGACAGAATTGATTCCGCTTTTTCTTTGGTTTCAGGGTCAACGCGTGTATAGATAGTAGCGGTTCTTGTTGCTTCTCTTGGCATAATAATCACCTCGTTAATTGTCTTATCATATTTATATAAAGTTTGTAATTCATTAATCAAAGTAAATTTACAGTTATTATCTTAAGTAAAGTATAACATAAAAGACAGCTAAAAGCAAGCTAAACGCTGAAGATTAGAGATTGATCAAGAGGAAAGTAAGTAAAACAAAGAACTCTCCCGAAATTCAGGAGAGTTCTTTGTTTTATGTTAGTGATGAAAGATTGACATCGTCAATATTGATCTGCTCGTTGAGAGCTACGCTTGAAATTCTGTTTGTCGGACTGAAAATAATGACCTGATTTTTTTCGGAGTATTGTTTCAGAAATTTCAGAAGTTCAGCGACTTTTGATTCGCTTACTCTCAGATAGTAGTCATTGAGAATAACAGGATAGTTCATATTTCCGGATGTGATTTCTGCAACGGCGAGACGAAGTGAGAAATAAACTATGTTGCAGGCTGTTGAACTGAGTTTTTCAAATCCGATAATATTCCTGTCCTTGTCGCGTACTACGAGCTTGCCGCCCTTGATGGATACTGATGCGTATTTTCCTTTGGTGATCTCTGAAAGGATCTCTGATGTACGTGCCGCAACCTGAGGTGCAAACTTATCATGGATGTCTTCAAGAGCATCGTTGTAGGAAGCGATAGCGAGTTTAACGGAATTAAGGTATCCTTCGATCTGGGCGCTGTCGCGCTGGAGACGGTGGATCCTGTGTTCAGTATTTGCGACACAGGTGCTGTCGTTGTATCTGATCTTGAGCTTTGTGATCTCGCTTATGTATTCCTCACGGATCCTGCCGTTTTCCCTTTCAAGTGTATCAGCCATTGTCTGAAGTGACTTTAATTCATCAGGAGTCAGCTTTTTCATCGGCTTGCCGCCGGTGATCCTTGAGATCTTTTCTTTGATCTGTTCAGCGCGGATCTTGTTGCTTGCAGCAACCATTCCGGACTTTTCCTTGTTTCCGAGAAGACTGAGTTTTTCACTTAATTTGTCATATTCTTCGAGAAGAATTATGCTGTCATTGATGAATTTCTCAGCTTCAGAGAAATCTGAAAATTCTTTGACAGGAGAAAGGGAAGAAATAATGGATTTCTGAAGTTCATCGATATTCTGTTCATGAAGCTCGATGTTTCTTTCTATGTCGTTGATCTCGGAACGGATCTGATAGAAGATAGGATCAGGTGAAGTGATGTTCTTTTCGCTGCCTTCCTTGTTGGCGATAAACTGCTTTAAGTTTTCTTCGGAAGTTTTGATCTCAGTTTCGAGAGATTCGAGCTGCTTTTTCAGTGAATTGTCCTTGCGCTTGATCTCATCGTATTTGTTCTTCGCAACTGCCACATTTGATACGTAAATGTCACGTTCGGAAGAGCATTCGTTCTTGATGTTTCTGAGTTTGCGTTCTCTTTCACGGAGCGCGTTTTCATCATAACGGTCGAATTTGGCAACTTTCTTTTCCTTGCCGAGCTTTGCGATGATCGCATAGAGGTCAGTAAAGATAGCAAGACCAATGATTATTACTGCGATTATATTGGTAAGGAAAATTATAAGCAGAGCGATTTGCACAGCAAGCAGGATTATTGCACCGACAAGATTCTTACTCTTGTTGTTTACCTTTGTACCGACTGTGTGTCTGGATTCATGAAGTTCAGCCTCAACAGCAGCGATCCTGTTTCTTGACATCTCTTCCTGTTTCATAAGATCGCGTTCAGCAATTTCGACTTTTTCCTTGGCTTTTGCGAGCTTGTCTTTGAGCTGTTCGCGTTCATTCTTCTTTTCAGTTACCTGAACGTGAAGAGTTCTTATTGTTTCCTCAGTATTTTCAATACTGCTCTGAAGGCTGATAACGTTCTGAAGTGATGAATTATCGCCCTTCGGAGTATATCTTCCAAGGTCAACACTTAAGTTCGTTTTTTTCTGGATCTCGGAATCGAGCAGTTTCTTCTGTTTTACGATACGCTTGTAATTTTCGCAGGCCTTGTCAAAAGATTCTCTGTTTTCGAGAATTCTGGTCTTTTTCAGTGAATCCACAAGCTTGTTGTATTTGTCAGAAGTAGTTTTGAATGAACCTTCGCTGTTTTCGGAACTTTCCTTGAGAAACTCAAGTTCCTTGATCATTTCCTGAAGCTCAAGGGCTTCATTTATCTTCTGAAGTTTTCTTTTCTGATGATTGAATTTTGCGTAAAGCTCATTGCATCGGTTCTGATGGTCGAGTTTGTCTTTTTCAATATTTACTGCCTGCCCGAGAGTTTCTTCGAGTTCTGTGATCTCGGCACGCTTTTCTTTCATTGCATAGCTTATACTCTCACTGTTTTCAGCGTCACAGTAGCTGTTGAGCCTCTTTGCCACGTCTGGTACTGAAATGGTTTCAGATGAAGTGGAAATAACATTTGAAAGCAGCTTCTGCATTGTAAGTCCGTAATTCTTGGCTGAAGCAGGCATGTTGTCGCTCTGGTTCACATAGGAGTTACGTGTAAAAATCTCTTTGTTTACTTTGAAAAGATACTCGCCCGGTTTGTCACTGTAAGCGAGCTTTTCGGAAGTGCCTTTTGTTTTGTTTGTAAGAACGATGGAATCTTTTCTGTACGTAACTGCATTGAATACTCTTTCGAGAAGATATTCATCATTTTCATATTCGAACACCATTGATCCGCTTATATCAGATCCGTCAAGCGGAAGGTATTTTTCACGGATATCCTCACGGTAATTATTGACCGTACCGTAGAACATTACAATGATGAAGTCCATAACTGCAGTCTTGATATCATTATCAAGTCCGTAAAGATAATTCATTTTATCTCCGACTTTGAAATCAAGATTACGTATCGTTCCGAATTTCTGAATATGGATCTCTTTAATTTTCATAGAAACTTACCTCACCGTCAAATGCTTTAAGTCCTATGTACAGAGCGTTTTCGTACTGTTCCTTTTCTTCATCGGAACTGCATGAACTGATTTTTTCAAGCATTTTCTTTACGAAGATACCCTTAAGAGAAAAGTCTGCAGCAAGATTGCCTATGTCAATATCAGGTCTTGTTCTGTTGGCGACTTTAACGTAATACAGAGTTTCCTCAAGTTCTGTACTGATCTGGTTCACAGCAGGTATAAATCCGTCCGGTGTTTTGCCTGTAAGTGAGATCCTGTACAGATTTTCGGTGTATCTTTCGCCGTATTTTTCTTTAAGTGTGTCGTGAATTCTGCCGATTATCTTGGAATTAGTAGTAAGACTGGTTATATCTACAGAGACGTTTTCAAAGGTTCGGCTTGATGTTTCAACGAAAGCGAGATCGGCACGGTGTTTATAAATATAGCCGGTATAAACTCCCTTTTTGCCGCATTCATCAAATCCGCTTCCGTCAGGTGTTCCTGAATAGGCGTAAGATGTCATGCCGGCTCTGAGTACGGGGGTAGCGCCGTGGAAATGTCCCAGGGCGACGTAGTCAAAGCCTGAATTTTCAATGTCCTTAACTGAAATAGGATTGTACCTGCCTGATTTCTCATCATTTACGAGTTCACCGTGGTAAACAAGAATGTTGATCATTTTATCGTCGGGAGCTTTAATATCTTTTCCGCATCCGTCCTGATAGCTTCCAAGGAATGATGAACCGCAGATTCTGAGATTTTTGCCCGGAAACTCAAGCAAGGTAAATTTTTTGAATATGATATTTACGTTCGGAGACCAGTCATCGTCGCTGTAAGGCGAATCAACGGCGAAGTAATCGTGGTTTCCGGCAGCAATAACAACAATTGTTTCCGGTATGGATGCAAATGCGTTCTTTACTTCGGTCAGTGCAGCTGAGTCGATGTGATTGCTGTCAAAAAGGTCGCCTGCAATGATTAGAAGTTCGATACCCTGACCTGAACAGATCTTGGTGATCTTCTTCAGTGTGTTAAGTATTTCGGCCTGTCTTGAAGCAGCATTGTTTTTCAGAAACGAAAGCTCTGCACCAATATGAAGGTCTGCGCAATGCAGTATTTTTACTCGGTCATTCATTAAAAATAAACTCCTTCATAAAGTATATTTTTTTACTATATATAATTATAGCATGATTTAGCAAAATAGTAAAGGATTTATGAACAGATGTTGATATAAAATTAACGTCATTTATCAGTGATTATGCCGAATATTTAATTAAACATACAACTTAAGTTAAGTTCAACGTTATTTGTATGGTTCTGAGCTTTTATTTCCTATTGTGTTAAGGCTAAAAAAATGCTATAATATAAGGTATATTAAATTCAGAACGATCGTTACAGGAGAGATATTTAAGAGTATGAAGAAATGGATAATAGGAGATCCGGATACGAAAATTGCCGGAAAGATCTCCTCAGGAAGTGATCTGACGCCTCTTTGTGCGGAAGTGCTTGTTTCAAGAGGTATAACAGATCTTAAAGCAGCTGCTGAACTTATCAGGGCAGATTCACTGGAATCACCTTATCAGATCAAGGATATGGAAAAAGCAGCTGAAATAATCAATGCTGCAGCCGCAGAGGGAAAAAGGATCTGTATTTACGGAGACTATGACTGCGACGGCATCACATCCACAGTCATGCTCTACTCATATCTTGAATGTATCGGCGCGGATGTAACCTATTACATCCCGGAACGTTCCGAAGGGTACGGACTTAACGAAAATTCGGTACGCACGCTGGCAGAACAGGGAACAGAACTTATCATTACCGTAGATAACGGTATTTCCGCCATAGAGGAAGCAAAGCTTATAAAAGAACTTGGTATGGATCTTGTTATTACGGACCATCACCAGCCGGGGGACGAGATACCGGATGCGCTTGCTGTTGTTGATCCTCATCAGAAGGACTGTCCTTCATCTTTCAAATATCTCTGCGGAGCAGGCGTTGTGCTGAAGCTTATTGCCGCAATGGAAGGAGGAGACTATGACAGCGTTCTCGAACAGTTCGGAGATCTTGCTGCGATAGGAACGATAGCAGATATCGTTTCCCTGACCGGCGAAAACAGGTTCATCGTTGAAAACGGACTGCTCATGATAAGAAATACGGAGCGCTGCGGACTTATAGAACTTATGAGAATTGCAGGCCTGATGAATGAAAACGGTGAATGCAGGCCGATATCGTCGGAATCAGTTGCCTTTGCAATTGCACCGAGACTGAACGCCTCGGGAAGATTTGGCTCACCTGTACAGGCGTTTGACCTGCTTATGTGTGATGATCCTGATGAAGCCGTTGAAATGGCTGAAAAGCTCAATTCACTTAACGAGGAACGCAAGCAGGCCGAGGAGAAGATAACGTCCTCGATTTTTGAACAGATAAACGAAAGACCTGAGCTCCTTTCACAGCGTGTGCTTGTTTTCTGCGGTGAAAACTGGCATCACGGAGTTATCGGCATAGTTGCTTCAAAACTGCTTGAAAAGTACGGAAAACCGTGCTTTGTAATAACTACAGAAGGCGAAAGCGCAAGAGGTTCTGCCAGAGCCTTCGGTGATTTTTCAGTTTTTGAATGCCTTACATCCTGCGAGGACATCCTTACAAAATTCGGCGGACACAAAGGTGCCGGAGGATTCTCTCTCAAGGCTTCTGATACTGAGGTCTTCAGAAACAGACTTCAGGAATATGCGGCAACTGCCCATGAGGTAATGCCGGTGTATGTTCTTAAGGCTGAAAAGGTACTTAAACCTGCCGACATCACTGTAAAAAATGTTTCCGGTCTTGGTATACTCGAACCTTTCGGTCAGGATAACGAAAAACCGTATTTTGCGATTGCCGGAGCGATCATCGATGATGTCATTCCGCTTTCAGGCGGCGCACATACAAAGCTTAAGCTCAATTACGGCGGAACTTTCTTCTACGCGCTGATGTTCAGAACGAACACGGAGGAAATGAAGTCACTGAAAGGACAGAAATACGATTTCATTGTTTCTCTCGGTATCAACAGTTTCCGCGGAAACGAAACAGTTGATCTTCAGGTGGCTGACATGAGAAAGAGCGGTATCAATCAGAACAGTTTCTTCGCTGCGGAAGATGCCTATGAAAAATTCAGGAGAAGTGAACCGCTTCCGGAAGCCTACTATCGCCGTATGACACCGGAACGAAATGAACTCATCAAAGTGTATACAGCACTTTCAGACAAGGATATTATGACAGAACAGCTCTACATGAAGAGCGACCCTGCTTCAATAAATATTTGCAAACTCAGGATTTGTCTTGATGTTTTCAGCGAACTTGGTCTTATCAAAATGGACTACGCTGCAGACAAGTCACACAGACTTGTGGTTGATAAGAAGTCAAATCTTGAAGACTCAGAAATTTTAAGGGGGCTTAGAAGCAAATGGAAAACCAAAGCTGCACAATAAACATGGTCATACAGAAGATCCTCGACGAGGAAAAGCAGTATGACATGAGTAAAATAATTTCTGCCTACGAATTTGCTGAAAAAGCACACGAGGGTCAGAAAAGAACATCAGGTGAGCCGTACATCGTTCATCCTGTTTCAGTTGCCTACATTCTTCTTGAACTCGGTATGGATACCGATACTATCTGTGCGGCAATGCTTCACGACGTTGTTGAAGATACAGATGCCACCCTTGAAGATATACAGAAAAAATTCGGTCAGGATGTTGCGTGTCTTGTCGACGGCGTAACAAAGCTCTCAAAAGCTCCTATTTTCAATCAGGACGAGCAGCTCGCGGAAAACGTAAGAAAAATTCTTCTTGCCATGTCACGCGACATCAGAGTAATGCTCATCAAGCTCTGCGACCGTCTTCACAACATGCGTACACTCGCATGCCGACCGGGTGCAAAGCAGAGAAAAGCAGCGCTTGAAACAATGAATATCTACGCTCCTATCGCACACAGGCTCGGTATCAAGTCCATAAAGGACGAGCTTGAGGATCTTGCGTTCCATTACCTTGATCCGTATGCATATTCCGAGATCGAGCATATCCTTGAGATCAAGAAGGATGAGCGTGATCTGTTCATCGCAAAGATCAAGGAAAAGATATCCGAGCGTTTCAAGAGCGAGAATTTCAAGAGACCGCCGCAGATCGACGGACGAGTAAAAAGTATTTACGGTATCTACAAGAAGATATATATCAACAGAAAGAGCATCGAGGAAGTTTACGACAAGTATGCTGTACGAATCATCGTGGACACTCAGCTCGAATGCTACAACGTTCTCGGTATCATCCACGAGATGTTCCGTCCTATCCCTAACCGTTTCAAGGACTACATCTCCACACCGAAGGCAAATATGTACCAGTCGCTCCACACATCCGTTATCAGCAAGGAAGGTATCACTTTCGAAGTTCAGATAAGAACCTGGGAGATGCATCAGGTTGCTGAATACGGTATCGCTGCTCACTGGAAGTACAAGGAAGGTATCCAGAGCCGCGACAAGATGGAAAGCAGACTCGCATGGATACGTCAGGTGCTTGAAGCACAGCAGGTTACTGATGACGTCGAGGAAATCGTTCGTATCATCAAGACTGACCTTACTTCAGATGACATAACTGTATTCACGCCGAAGGCGGATTCATTCACCCTTCCGGTTGACTCAACGGTAATCGACTTTGCCTACCGTGTTCATACTCAGATAGGTCACAGAATGATCGGTGCCAAGGTGGACGGAAAGATCGTTCCGCTTGACTACAAGCTTTCCACGGGCGATATCATCGAGATCCAGACCTCAAAGGACGAGAGCCGCGGACCGAACCGTTCATGGCTTGAAATCGCCAAGACAAATGAAGCGAAGGCCAAGATACGTGCCTGGTTCAAGAAGGAATGCCGTGAGGAGAACATCGTTCAGGGTAAGGCTGAACTCGAAAAGGAATTCAGACACTACAGAATGACTGTTCCGGAAGAGGATATCGGCATGCTCCTTGCAGATGACCTCAAGCGTCACAACTGCGAAACTCTTGATGACTTCTATGCTGCTATCGGCTACGGCGGTGTAGTTCTTCCGAAGATGATGCAGCGATTAAAGGAGAACTACGACAAGATCTACCGCAAACCTGAGGAAACCGATGAGATCGTTCCTACAAAGACCATCAGCAAGAACGACAGCGGTGTTATCCTTGAAGATGACCTTAAGGATCTGCCGGTAAGATTCTCAAGATGCTGCAATCCGCTGCCGGGCGATGATATAATCGGATATATCACAAGAGGCCGCGGAGTATCAGTTCACCGCACAAACTGTCCTCATTACAGGGCATCCGTAATGGAACCGGAGAACAGAGACCGCTGGAAAAAGGTAACCTGGGCAAAGACTCCGAAGTCTGCGTTCTATTCCGAGATCGACGTTCTCGCAATAGACTCAACAGGACTTCTTGTTCACGTGGCTTCAGCAGTTGCGGAATCCAAGGTGCCTATCTATAACTCGACATCGAGAAGAATAAAGAACGGCAATGCTGAGATAAGACTTACCATTTCGGTTACAGGCAAGGAACAGCTCAACGCTCTTATCAACAGGATTCAGAAGATCCACGACGTTATTTCAGTTACAAAAATCGAAGGTGGTAAAGTAGATGATTAAATTAAGCTCCCATATGTTCGGGTATTTCTTTCAGGCGAACAGCTACATCGGGGTAAATGAAAAAGGTGAAGCTTTTGCCGTGGATATCGGGGGAGAGGCAGAACGTTTTCTGAAATATCTTGAAGAAAATGATCTGAAACTTAAGATGATCCTTCTTACTCACGGGCATTTCGATCATATAAGAGGGGTTGCGGAAGTTGCTGAAAAGACCGGCGCAAAGGTGTACATCCATTCTGAGGATGCGTCAATGCTTACTGATCCGGAAGCTTCACTTGCACGTTTTGTCGGTGGTACGGAGTTTAAGGCATGGAATGACTTTACGGAAGTGAAGGACGGCGATGTTATTGATTTTGACGGCACTGCCATTAAAGTTATCCACACACCGGGACATACAAAGGGAAGTGTCTGCTACGTTTTCGATGACGTTATCCTTTCAGGTGACACGCTTTTCCGCGGATCCGTGGGAAGAACGGATTTTCCGGGCGGAAGCCATTCCGAGATATTAAAGTCTCTTGACAAGCTGGCTGCTCTTGCAGATAACGGTGACTACAAGGTTTATCCCGGACACAACGAGGAGACCACTCTTTCAGATGAGATGAAATACAATCCGTATTTTGGGTGATAAGTCAGATGACGATTATACTTGATAATAATACTTATAAATACGAAACAGAAGCAACAGTCAAGCTTTTCATTCCTGCTGTGCGTTTTGAGTTTCTCTATGATGAACATGATGCCGAAGGCGATGTCATCATAACGAGAATGAAAAAATGCTCCCGGTACGTATATTTTTACGCGTACATCAGGGAAAACGGCAGAGTAATGAGAAGTGCGTGCAGGACTGAAACAGGTAAGTTCGACGTTAAGGACGGCGAATTTACCATGTGCAGACTTCTGTTTCTTTTACTTTGCCGTTTTTACGGAATTAAACCTAAGTGGGGACTTCTTACCGGAATAAGACCGGTCAAGAAGGTAAATCTCATGCTTAAGGAAGGCTTGAATGAAAGCGGGATAAGAAAGGAATTTACCGAAAAGTTCTTTGTTTCTGAAGAAAAGACGGACATCGCATGGCGTACAGCTATGGTTCAGAAACCGCTTATCGGTGACTTTGAAAGAAAGACTGTAAGCATCTATGTTTCGGTGCCGTTCTGTCCGACCCGCTGCAGTTACTGTTCCTTCGTTTCGCATTCCATGGAAAGCGCATACAAGCTCATTCCTGAATATCTCGATTATCTGTGCCGCGAGCTTGAAATACTCGGTGAGATAGTTGATACTTACGGGCTGAAGATCGATACCGTCTACTACGGCGGAGGAACGCCGACTTCGATAACCGCTGATCAGCTTCATAAGATCATGAAGAAAACGGCGGAATGTTTTGATCTTTCAAAAATACGTGAATACAATGTTGAAGCAGGTCGTGCCGATACCATTACCGAAGAAAAACTTGCAGTAATAAAGGAAATGGGTGCAACCAGAATCTCGGTAAATCCGCAGACACTTAACAATGAAGTGCTTAAGACTATCGGGCGAAAGGGTACTGCCGAGGAAGTTCTTGAAGCCTTTGCGGCAGCGAGAAAGCTTGGCTTTGACAACATAAACATGGATCTTATAGCAGGTCTTCCGACTGACAGTTTCGAGAGCTTTAAGAGCACTCTTGACAGGATAATTGCTCTTGATCCTGACGGTATCACGGTTCACGCTCTTACACTTAAAAGATCTGCAGGACTCTATCAGGACGGCAGGGAGAACATAAAAAATCCGGCGTCAATGATGGTTGACTATGCTATAGATGAGCTTATAAAGCACGGTTATGATCCGTATTACATGTACCGTCAGAAAAATACCATCGACGGACTTGAAAATATCGGTTACGCGAAAAGCGGCAAGGGTTCACTCTACAATATCTACATCATGGACGAGACTCAGACTATTCTCGGTGCAGGATGTGCGGCATCAACCAAGCTTGTTGACGAGAACAACTACATAAGCAGGGTAATGAACTACAAGTTCCCTTACGAGTACATAAGAAGATTTGACGAGCTTATGAAGAAAAAGGATGAAATAAGGGAGTTCTTTGAAAAATAAAAAATTGATAATCAGTGACAGCTGATCTGTAAAGTGCTGTAATATAAGCGATTACACTGATCAGTTTATCCGGATATATCAGACGTAATACATTGGAGGAACGATGATAAAGAAAAATCAACTGGTCGAAATGGAAATCACCGGGATCACAAATGAAGGAAACGGAGTGGGCAGGACAGAAGGATTTGCTGTTTTCGTACCGCAGACTGCCGTGGGTGATGTTGTCCGTGTTCAGATAGTAAAGGTGCTCAAAAGCTATGCTTTCGGTATTATAAACGAGATACTGACTCCTTCACCGTCAAGGCAGGAGCCGGACTGTCCGGTTTTCAGAAAGTGCGGCGGATGTGCTTTCAGACATATAAACTACGCCGAGGAACTTAAGGTAAAGAGCAGTTTTGTAAGCGACAGTTTTAAGCGCCTCGGCGGATTTGAGCTTGAGTGCGAGCCAATACTCGGCTGTGATGAAACTGATTCATACCGCAACAAGGCACAGTATCCGGTGGCAATGCAGGACGGAAAGGCAGTGTGCGGATTTTACGCAAACCGCAGCCACAGAGTGATCCCGTACACAGGATGCCGTCTTCAGCCGGTCATCTTTAAGAAGATCGTTGATCATGTGATGAAGTTTTTAAACGACAATAAGATCCCTGCCTATGACGAAACGACTGGCAAAGGTCTTATCAGACACGTCTACATCAGAAAAGGCTTCCACAGCGGCGAGATCATGGTCTGTCTGGTTTCAAAAACTAAATCTGCAGTAAATCTTATGGAACAGATGATCGCAGAGACTGGTCTGCTTGCGAAATTTCCGGACATAAAAAGCGTAGTGGTAAATGTTAATCCGGACAATACGAATGTAATTCTCGGTGAGAACAATATTACCGTTTACGGAAGTGACTGTATCGAAGACGTTATGTGCGGCAATAAGATAACTCTTTCTCCGATGTCTTTCTATCAGGTTAACACCGAACAGGCTGAAAAGCTTTACGGTATTGCAGCTGAATTTGCTGATCTTAAAGGCGATGAGGAAGTATTCGATCTCTACTGCGGAGCGGGTACCATCGGTCTTTCCATGATAGACAAAATAAAGCACCTCACAGGTGTCGAAGTAGTAAAGCAGGCTGTGGAAAACGCTGCTGCCAACGCAAAGGCAAACAGCATCGAAAATGCTGACTTCATCTGCGGTGACGCAGGTGAGATAGCCGACAGACTTCAGAAGGAAGGAAAACACCCTGACGTTATCATCGTTGACCCGCCGCGCAAGGGCTGCGACGTACTCACCCTCGACGCCATAGTAAAAATGGCTCCGGAAAAGATCGTAATGATCTCCTGCAACCCGGCCACAGCAGCAAGGGACTGCAAGATCCTCTGCAGTGAGGAGAACGGATATAAGCTCGAAAGAGTTAAAGGTGTGGATCTGTTTCCAAGGACGGTGCACGTTGAGACGGTAGCACTATTGTCCAAACTTAAAGCTGCCCCTAAAATCGACGTAACAATTTGCGCTGATGAGCTGGATCTGACCCCTCCGGAAAGCAAGGCAACATATCCTCAAATAAGGGAATACGTTAAGGAGAAAACCGGTTTAACTGTCTCGAAACTGAATATTGCTCAGGTCAAGCGCAAATTCGGTATCATAGAACGGGAGAATTACTATAACCCGGGAAACAAAAAACACAGGCAGCCTGGATGCACTGAAGAAAAAGAAAAAGCCATAACAGAGGCTCTTAAGCATTTTCAAATGATATAAAAACGGATATATCCACGTTTTCAATACATAGCCATATAGTCTGTAGAAAGCAGATTATGTGGCTTATTTTTTTGAAAGGAGTGCTGTAGAATGATTTACGCACCATCGGGGCTGATTTTACCCATATCACAAAAAGAAGGATCTGTCAATACCTTTTTGCAGAAAGTTTCTGCGGGTTACAATGCACAGAACAAGGAGTTTGTCAACAGGTGGTGCCTCCGGCACAATAGAAAATTCAGATGAACATAGCGCATCTGTATTCGGAAATACTTCATGTCTTTAGTACCAGGCAGTGAAGCATTCTGAAATCAAGGCTATCAATAATCAGCTTATCAACGACGGATGCGGACTTTTCAGAGGCCGTCAGATTTTGCCGTATGAGCATCTGTCAGGATTCCAGAACGATCTCATATGAATATCAGAAATTTAATGATACAAAGCAAAATCATCTTTATTACCCGAAAATACATTCATATCGATATAACGTTCTTCGCCTTTATACCCCTTAAGTAAATGTCTGTTGGAGTACTGCCAGAATGTCCAGTTTACATCCGACGGGACGGATGAATAAACGCTTCTGTACCACAGATCACAGTCGGAAAAATCACCGTTTACTATATCAGTGTAAGTCTTTTCATCACAGTAGATAACTGGCTTGATTCCATAGTTTTCATTCAGTTTGTCAGTTAGTTTACGCAGTTCGGTTTTTATCACATCCACGTCAATATCTTTTTTAGTCTTGAAATCATTGTAGTACTCGACATCTATCACGGGAGGAAGCATATTATCCACGGCTTTGACCGTGCTGATGAATGAATCAGCCTGTGTTTCTCCTGACGATTCAAAGCTGAAAAAATGATATGCACCTATCCGGAGACCGGTTTTCTGAGCCTCCGTCCAGTTATATGAAAAATTCGGATCGACAAACGAAGATCCTTCCGTTGCTTTTATAAATGCAAATTCAATGTTCTGCGACGCAAGTGTTTCCCAGTCAATATCACCCTGATAGCAGGATACATCGACTCCGGCTACAGGGTAATCATCAGAATCAGGGTTGTTTATATGAATGATGCCAAAGAATAAAAGCGCTGCGGCAATCATTGCCAGAAGAATCAAAGATGCCGTGACTGTCAGAATAATTTTTTTTACGTTTCGTTTCATACTTTAAGCCTTTCAATTGCTGATGCGTTTATTTATGCGTTTTCTGATCTTAGGGAAACGCTGATTTCCGATTTAATCAGTGTTTCCTTAGCATAACAAGCATCAGGATCTGTTTTATCTGTGTATATGAAAATATTATATCAATTCACTTTATAGGTGTCAAGGAAATTTCAGCCCGCGAATACAGCTGATGAAGTTGACAAAACTATCATTTTCGGCTAAAATACGATTGAATCGAATTTTAGCCGAAGTACAGTATGTTCCGGAACTATGATACAAAGAAAAGCCCGTAAGCAGCGCAACCTGCCTGCCCCTCCGAAACAGGTGGTGCCTCCGGCACAATTAAAAAAGGTCTCTGCACGTTCATTGCGTGCAGGGACCTTTAGAAATATCTAACCCTTGCGGTTTTTAGGTAAGCAAATTATTCGATGATCACTATTACATTGTTCTCAGGTTGTTTTGTAAGTACAAGTTCCCATGTGTTCCTGTCCACATAGCCTTCTGCACCAT
>JAFRUS010000065.1 GCA_017438745.1 Oscillospiraceae bacterium
ATCTGATGGAAGGCACCATCGACTGCCAGAGCGGACCGGGAAAAGGAACAACTTTTACAGTATGTCTGGATATTCCTGTTGCAGAGCAGCAGAAAGAAAAGATGAAGTCAGAAAACGATGATTCTGACCTGAACGGAATTAACATTCTGGTTGCCGAAGATTTTGACGTGAACTGGGAAATCATTACGACTCTGCTTGGCATGTACGGTATCACAACGGAACGTGCTGAGAACGGTCTTATCTGTGTAGAAAAAATGAAATCTGCTGCAGAAGGAAGCTATGATTTTATCTTTATGGATATTCAGATGCCGGAATTAAACGGTATTGAAGCCACAAAGCGTATCCGCGAACTTGATGACATCTGGGCATCGTCCATACCAATCATCGCCATGACAGCAGATGCATTTTCAGAAAACGTCACCGAGTGTATGAACGCCGGTATGAACGGACATATATCAAAGCCGGTGGACATCGATCTTGTTATAAAGGAAATTCGCAGAATCAAGGAGGAAAAACGGGAATGAAAAAACTGTTCTGCATGATTTTAAGTATTGCAGTGATCACATCAATGACTGCCTGCAGCGGGAATAAGGATGAAGGATCTTCAGCAGGATTTGATCCGCATCTCGACACAAAAACAAACTGCAGCATAACTGTAGCAGGAAGCTATGATAATTTTGAAGCGCTCGAGGCAGAGTTTGACCGGTTCAATGAAATATATCCGGATGTTCGTATGCGCTATGTGAAGCTTGATGACTACAACAACACGCTGGGCGTGGTACTTAACGGAAACGACAAACCTAATATCTTCTTCTCCTACTCCTGGATGATCGGAAATAATAAATACGACTCAGTGTTTTCTGAAGCAGAGGATCTTTCCGACACTTCCCTGTCGCTTGATCTTAACTGTATCCGCTCCGGTCTTGTAAATCATGATGCAGAAGGCCGTGTTTTAATGGTACCGATCTTCTCGCGAACCTATGGAATGCTTGTAAATACCGATCTGTTTAAGAAAGAAGATCTGGAGATCCCTGACACATGGACAGAACTGCTGGATATCTGCAAAGAATTACGCGGCAGGGATTATAAAAGTCCTATGATGGGTTACAGTCTCGATTCATCAAGCTGCCTTATGAACACGATCGCCTATCCGTGCTTCACGGCTGCCCTTGCATCAGATCCTAAAGCTCTTGAACTTGCTAACAAACTTGATCCTGCCGCCGGTGAATATATGCGGCCGGCACTTAACACAGTGGAGCAGCTTATACAGAACGGATGTATTGATCTTGATTCATGCGATGAGATCGAAGACAATTACACCCAGGTGATACTGCGTTTCTTTGAAGGCGACGTTCCGATGATGATATGTGCCGGAGATACGGTATCCGGTACGAAGAAACGTGAAACCCAGTCGGAAGCCTTCACAAAGTCTCCTTTTGAATATAAGTTCTATCCTATTCCGTGTACCGATGAAGGCGGATACTTTATCGACAGTCCATCCGTTGAGTTCTCAGTAAACACAAACTGCGATGATCTGGATATGACAAATGAGTTTATGCGTTTCCTTATCAATGATACAGAACTTAATAATATGGCTTCAAAGAAACGTCTGGTTACTCCTGCTACGGATATGTCATTTGATTCGGTTTACTCGCCTTTCTGTAAGATACCGTCAGACCGTACCCTGTCTCCGGAAATGCTCGGCATAACGGATCCGCTTACAGTTCAGATACGTACTGCGGCATACCGTGTCGGAAAGGGCGAACTCACCATAGACGAAGCCGTCAAAATGTATGGAAGTTTTGAATAGGAAGGGGTTCATTTATGACTGCTAAAAACACTTTTAATATATCTGAAGAAAGAAGACGCATACTGCTTGTTGAAGACGATCTTGTCGGTCAGGAATCGATGAAGGCAACGCTGGAAGACAGATATGAGGTTCTTATCGCGGAAACCGGAGAGGAAGCACTGGAAATCATTCGCAAACAGCGTGAAACACTCAGCATCGTCCTGCTCGACCTCCTTCTTCCGGGTATAAGCGGAATCGACGTACTTGGCCGGATAAAAAAAGATCCGGAATATTCCCGTCTTCCTGTCATTGTAATGACATCAGACAATGAAGCAGAAGTGGAATGCCTGACACTCGGTGCAGTGGATTTTATACCGAAGCCCTACCCTGCTTCAAAAGTTATCCGGGCACGCATACGCAGGACAATAGAACTGTACGAAGACCGCGAGACCCTGCGTCTTACAGAGAAAGATCAGCTTACCGGACTTTACAACAGAGAGTTTTTCTATCACTATGTCGCACAGCTCGATCTGTATCACCAGGGCACTCCGGCAGATGCGATAGTGTTTGACATCAATCATTTCCATACTTACAACGACCGTTACGGAAGAAAACGCGGTGATGAGATCTTAAAGTGTATCGCAGACAAGGCCATGTCATATGTAAACGAATCCGGCGGTATCGTCTGCCGCAGCGGAGCAGATACTTTTATGATGTACTGCAAACACAACGACGATCATAAAGCTCTTCTTACACGTCTGTCTGCGTGCCTGAACGACGGTACCGACGGCGATAATCCGGTTCGTCTCAGAATGGGCATATACGCCAATGTAGATAAAACCACCGATATTGAACGCAGATTCGACTGTGCAAAAATGGCTGCAGACAGCGTTCGTGACCGCCTGACAGCTCCAATTGGATTCTTCGATAATTCGATGCGTGAAGCAGAGATCCTCAGAGAACAGCTTATCGATGATTTTAAAACCGCAATACGTGAAAAACAGTTCGTCGTTTTCTATCAGCCAAAATTCGACATAAGAAAAGATGTTCCGGTTTTAAGCAGCGCTGAGGCTCTGGTACGCTGGTATCATCCGAAGCTTGGACTTGTAAGCCCGGCTGCTTTTATTCCGCTGTTTGAGAATAACGGTCTTATCGAAGAGCTTGACCACTACGTCTGGGCGCAGACTGCTTCACAGATAAAAGACTGGAAGGAGCGCATAAACATCTCTCTTCCAGTCTCGGTAAACGTATCACGAATAAACCTGTACGATCCGGAACTGACAGACAGGCTTCTTAACATCACGAAGGAAAACGGAATCAAAACCGAAAATCTTCTGCTCGAAATAACCGAATCGGCATATACCGATAAAACTGATCAGATCATAACAACGGTCAAGGATCTGCGTAAACACGGCTTTATCATTGAAATGGATGACTTCGGCTGCGGCTATTCTTCAATGAGTATGCTTATAGATATGCCTATAGACGCGCTTAAGCTTGATATACAGTTCATCCGCAGCGCATTCAAGGAGCAGAAAGATACCAGACTTCTGGACGCAATGATAAAACTTGCTGCATCCTTTGAAGTACCGACCATAGCAGAAGGTGTAGAAACGGCCGAGCAGTATGCCGAACTGAAGGCTTTAGGCTGCAATGTCATCCAGGGCTATTATTTCTCACGTCCGCTCCCGGCAGATGAATTTGAAAAACTGATGATCGAATCACCGAAAAAGGAGGATAAATAATGCTGACAGTTGAAAAACTTGAAGAATACGGCGCAGACACGAAAAAAGGCATGTCTCGTTGTGCCGATAACGAAACTCTGTATCTTCGTCTGGTAGATGTCACCGTTAAAGAACTTTCCTCCGGTTCACTCGGAGAAGCACTCGAAGCGAATGATCTTGAAAAAGCGTACTACATCGCCCACAAACTGAAAGGCGGCGTAAATAATCTGGAACTTAAACCGATCGCCGTTCCGTTATGCGAACTCACCGATCTGCTCCGAAACAAGCAGCCGGGTGACTACAAGGACCTTTACGACGAGATCATAAGCAGAACGAATGATCTTCTTGCGCTTTAATCTTACCTAAAAACAGCACCCTCACGGAAACGCTCCGTGAGGGTGCTTTGCTGTTGCTATGTAAAAGATCACTTCAGTTTAATTGCAGCCACATCTACATGGTTTGGAATGCTGTTAAACGTATATGAATCGATCTTTTCGTTGTTATATACCACATACTCATTGCGGTAGTTCAGCGGAATTATAACGCTGCTTTCATTAGCGCTGTTCAGTGCCTTAGTGTAGATCTCCTGGATCTTCGCATCATCATCGTATGTGTAAAGTCCTTTGATAAGTTCTTTCGCCTCTTCGTCAGAGAGTGTGGCGAGTGACTTGGCTACCTGAGGGTCAGTTGAATAGATGCCATCAGCTGCAGTATAATCGGTTGACGGGTACATATTCGCTACGAAGGTATATGGATCATATGGGAACCAGTAGCTTATATATGCAGTCATATCATATTTTGCTTTTGAGAATATCTTGTCAAAGAAAGTCATAAGATCAAGCGGCTCGGTCTTGATCTCAACGCCAAGATCCTGCATTACCTGCTGATAATACAGAACAACATCATCATAAACTCCTGTTGCAGGATAAGTGATCGTATATGACAGTTCAGTGCCATCCTTATCACGAACACCATTTCCGTCAGAGTCTTTCCATCCGTTGTCCTCAAGAAGCTTAACAGCTTCATCAGAATTATATTCCGGTGTTTTTGTATCATATTTACAGAAAGGCATATCAGCCGGCATTACTGAATCTGCAGGTGTTCTTAATCCGGAATAAATATTCTCAGCAACAGCAGATTTGTCTATAGCCATCTGAATGGCAGTACGTACATTCTTGTCGTCAAGACCTTTAACATCATCATTAAGAGCAATGAATTCCGTCACAAAATCAAAGTCAGAAACTTTACCTGTAATACCGTCTGTCTGTGAAAGTTCATTGTAAGAAGCCGCATCAAGTGTTTCGGAGCCAATGATAAAATCAACCTCTCCTGCACGCATAGCTGTAACTTTTGATTCAGGTATAACCTTAACAGTGAAGCTCTCTACTTCCGGTGCTTCGCCCCAGTAATTCGGGTTCTTCACAAATGTATACTCAGTTGCAGTAGCGTTTACGCTCTCGAACATATACGGACCTGTTCCCGGAGTATGCTCCATAAGGTATTCTTCGTTTGTAGTACCGTCCTCGTTGAAAGCTGCAGCAGAAAGGATTCCTCTAGGCATAGCCATTGAAATATCATTCAGAACATTGTAGTAAGGACGTGACAGGTGGAATGATACTGTATAATCATCATCTGCTGTAACCTCTGTTGTAAGCATGTCAAGCTGTCCGTAGTTTGTGCTTGCTCCAAGCATCGGACGCATATTGTCAAAATAGAGCTTTACTGCCTGCGCATTAAAATCAGTTCCGTCATTGAACTTTACGCCCTCACGGAGCTTAAAGGTATATGTCAGACCGTCTTCGGACTTGCTCCACTCAGTAGCCAGGCATGGAACATACTTACCGTCCTGATATTTTACAAGCGGTTCGTAGAAATTATCTGCATAGTACGCATTTTCATAAACCATAACGCCCTGTCCGAATCCCATTGAGAAGGACGCACTCTGCGCAATGGAAATGCTGTTGCTTTTACTTTCGCTTTCTGTATCTTCCCCGACCGGTGTTTCTGAAGATTCAGTAGATTCAGGTGCCAGTCTGCTGTTCTCCGATGACTGTTCCGAATCATTCTGCTGACTGCTGCTGCAGCCGGAAAGCATGGACAGTGACACGATAAATGCAATCATCATTGAAATTTTTCTTTTCATAACTATTCTTCCTTTCTATTTTGCAGGGCTTGCCGTTTGTATTCGGCTGCCCTTACAAGCTCTTTAGCATAGTCGCTCTTAAAATCGAGCAGACTTTTAGGCTTGTCAAGCCTTTCTACGATTTTACCATTACGCATGACATATATCCTGTCCGCCATAAACATGGCGGTATCAAGATCATGTGTAATTATAAGAAATCCGGTTTTTAGCCGACTCTGGAGATCTTTCAGCATGTTGAGTACCTGACTTCTCAGTGTAACATCAAGTCCGCTGAACGACTCGTCAAATATAATAAACTGCGGTTCAGTCGCAAGTGCTCGCGCAATACACAGCCTTTTCTGCTGACCGCCGGACATTTCCGACACCTTGTTGCAAAGTTTGTCCCTCGGGAACTGCACCATATCCGAAAGTTCGGTAATGCGTTTTCTGCGTGTATCTTTGTCCATCTTCATCAGCAGTTTCAAAGGTTCATCGAGTATCTGCTGTGCAGACTGATGCGGGTCGAGCGAGCTTGCAGCATCCTGCATAACAAGCTGTACCGTTCTGCGCTGTGCTCGTACCATGCTACGGACGATCTCTCTGTCATTCAGAATGACCTTTCCGCTGTCAGGGCGTTCAATGTATGAAAGTATTCTCACCAGTGTACTTTTACCGCTGCCGCTTTCGCCTATCACAACGGTTATAAGGCCATCTTCAATGCTTATCGTCACGTCATCGACCGCTTTATGAGCACCGTAACTTCTGCATATATGTTCAGCTTTCAGCATACGTCCTCCTGAAACAAAACACTCGCATGTGCAAGTTCTTTTGTATAGTCTTCCTGCGGCGATGTGAACACATTGAACGTATTTCCCTGTTCAATGATCTCACCCTGTTTCATAACAGCTACTCTGTCGCAGAGCCTTGCAGCCACACCGAAATCGTGAGTTACTACGATCATGGACATTCCGTCTTTTCGCAGTTTTTCAAGTTCTTTTAGTATCATGTATTCACTTGCGTAATCTACGGCGGTAGTACATTCGTCTGCGATGAGCAGATCAGGTTTTTGCATCATAGTCACAGCGATCATTACACGCTGTAACATACCGCCCGACAATTCATCCGGATAACTGTGTATGATCTTTCGCATATCGTTCAGATTGACTTTTTTCAAAGCACTGTCGAGCTGTTCATAGAAATCACTTTTGGCTTGTCTGCCTTTCAGATCAAATCCCATTTCGATCTGTTTGCCCAATCGTATCATAGGTGCAAACGCGGTCATGGGATTCTGAGTGATCATCGCGATCTGACTGCCGCGATAGCCTTTCGGGAGATTTGCATTCCTGCCGAGAATTTCAGTATCTTTCCATTTAATACTGCCTTCTGTGCTGAATACACGCTTATTCAGCAGCTGCATAATAGCTTTGCTCGTCAGTGATTTACCGCTGCCGCTCTCACCTATCAGTCCGAGAGTTTCGCTTTTCCCGACTTCAAAGCTGACTTTTTTCACAAGCACTTCATGGGACGAGCGAGCAGTTATTTTCAGGTTATCTACTTTCAGCATATCAGTCCTCCCTCGGATCACAGATGTCACGCAGTGCTTCACCAAACAGATTGAAGCCAGCCGCAGCAAATAGAATACAAAGTCCCGGATATGCGATAAGCTCAGGATGTGTGAAGATAAGCTTGTTGGCATTTACCATCATAGCGCCCCATTCTGCAGTACCTGTTTCCAGTCCAAGGCCTAAAAATGCGTAGCTTGATATCATTATGATGATGCCCGAAAGACCTGTACTGTACAGCACAAGCAGGTGCGGGAATATGTTCGGAAGAACATGACGAAGTATGATTCGCAGTTCGGAGCACCCGGACATTCGGCATGTGATAATATACGGCTTCGTTTTTTCCCTGAGGACGTAAGTACGTACTACCTGTGCATTCCATACCCACATGGCAACAACTATCGAGATCATGATACTGAATTCCTTTGATTCGAAAAGTCCCACCAGAGTTATCGCCACCAGAAACGGCGGCAAAGCCATGAATATACTTGAAACTATAACGAATACCTTGTCCACAATTCCGCCGGTGTAAGCACATACTGTTGCTAAGAGAGTACTGATGACCGCTATAATAATTATGGTCGGCAATGCAATGGACATAGACATCCTTGCACCGTATATCAGCCTTGATTCGATACAGCGGCCAAGATCATCCGTACCCATCGGGTACTGCTCACAGGGCTCAGTAAATTTATGAAGAATATCGACTTTGTTCGGATCATTCGGTGCCAACTGAGGAGCAAGCGCCATAGCCAGTATAACCGCAAGCATCATCGCAAGTCCGAGTATTGCCTGCGGTTTGTGTAGTATTTTACGAAGCATAGGCGCTCTCCTTCTTCTGTTCCTTAGGATTCAGTACGGCATTGATGATCTCAGCAATAAAATTCACAACTACAAATATCACTGCGATAACCAGGACGCAGGCATTTACCGTTACAGTATCCCTTGCACTGAGTGCTGAAACCAGCATTGAGCCGACACCGGGAATAGAGAAAACAAATTCTATCATGGCACTTCCGGCGATCGTAAAGCCAAAACTCTGCCCTAAAAGCGTTACCAGCGGCGGTAATGCATATCGGCATACCATACCAGCAATCTTTCGCTCCGATATTCCTCTTGCTCTTGCATATAAGACAAAATCGCTGTTATAACCGTCAAGCAATGAAGAACGGAACACACGGATATTTGCAGCAGCTGTAGGTATAGCTACAGCTAAAGACGGGAGAACGAAATCCTTCCAGTTCTCCGCTCCCATGATACTGAACAGCGGGATATTCACGGCAAACGCGATCATCAGCATAAATCCGATCCAGTAGTTTGGTACTGACATACATACAATACCGAAAAGGTATATGGTCTTATCAGAAAATCCACCCTTCCGCGCCGCCGACAAAACTCCGAGAGGAATACTGAACAGCGATGTAAACAGCAATGCCGCAGCAGCCAGTTTAAGTGTAGGCTTCATGGAAGCGGTAAGTTCCTCGATGATTGGTCTGCCTGTGTTGTAGGAATTCCCGAAATCTCCATGTACTGCTTTTCCGAGCCAGTCAGTGTATTGCTTTATAAGCGGCTGGTCGAGTCCAAGTTCATGACGTACTTCAACTACCTGCTCTTCTGTCGGGCGTGTATATCTCCTTACCGCTAAAGCCTGAGCCGCATCAACGGGAGACAGACTTGTGTAAAAGAATGTAAGGAGCGTAACTCCGAAAAGCACAACAACAAGAATCAGAAGCCGTGAAATAATACGTTTCATCATGCTTTCTGCCCTGCAATATGCCAGTTCTCAGCCTGCTCACGCTGACTGATGAACCGTGAATATATACCTTCCTGCTTTACAAGCTCAGAATGAGTGCCCTTCTGTACAATATGTCCGTCGTCAAGAACAAGTATCTGATCTGCTTTGCGAACGGTCTTCAGTCTGTGGGCAATCATTATAATCGTCTTGTCTTTCATAAGAGCTTCTACAGCTGCCTGCAGTCTGTCCTCATTTTCAGGATCAACGTTTGCAGTTGCTTCATCAAGAATGATAACAGGTGAATCTTTAAGTATCGCTCTTGCAACGGAAAGACGCTGGCGTTCACCACCTGAAAGCGATCCGCCGCCTTCTTCCAGAACCGTATCATATCCGTTTGGCAGCTGCATTATGAAATCGTGACAGCATGCTTTTTTTGCAGCTTCAACTACCTGTTCATGCGATGCACCGGGGCAACCGAATTTGATGTTGTTTTCCACCGTATCACTGAACAGATATACATTCTGGAATACCATACTGATGTTTTTCATAAGGCTGTCAAGAGTAAGATCACGCACGTCATAGCCTCCGATAGTAACCGTGCCTCTGTTTACATCCCAGAATCGTGCAATAAGACTGCACATTGTAGTTTTACCTGAACCTGATGGTCCTACAATTGCGGTCGTTGTGTTCTCTTTTACGCTGAATGATACATTATCGAGTATCTTTCTTTCGCCATAGGAGAAATCAACGTTTTCAAAGACGATATCATGGCTTTTGAGTGTAACATCTTTTCCACCCTCGTCCATGACCGGAGTATTGTCTGTTTCATTTGCCTTGTCAATCGAACTTTCAGCGATACGCAGAGTAGCGATGCTTATACCCGCACTCTTCATCTGCTCAAATACCATGAACGCTGACACAAACATCATAACAGCGTTTGCAAGCTCCATTTTCCCGTCTGTGTAAAGCACTGCAGTAACGATCATAATGATGACTGCAAAAAGATTAAGCACAATCTGCTGAAAGATCTGATATGGTGTCATTTGCTTTTCTATTGCAAGATTTTTATTGCAGCTTTCCTCTATCGCCTTATCAACTGCAGAACCTGACTCTTTTCCGAGATGAAAGCTCTTGATAACACTGATGCCCTGTACGGCTTCAAGCACTTTTTCAACCAGCTTTTCCTGCGCACGCTGTCTTTCCGGTGCACCTTTGCGGGAATGCTTTTCCTGTAACGATGTTGTCCAGATAAAAGCTGCCATACCGATAAACACAATAAGTCCGATTCTCCAGTCAAACAGCAGCACAGATAACGCAAATACCACCGAATTAATGAATCCGCCAAGTACCGTTACCAGTACTACAGGAGCTGTATTCTCAACGTCTGTAAGTGTAGTTGTTGTGATTGCTGTCATCTGACCGATGTTGTTTTTACTGAAGTAACCCATAGGCACCGTTCTCAGCTTGTTACCAATCGAGATACGCTTATTAGCAACCATAAAATAACCTGCGTGTACTCGCTGAAGCTGCGAATAAGTATTCAGTATAATTCGTCCGATAACGCTTACTGCCATTATGCCGAGCGCATAGAGAGCATTGATCTTTGAACTATCGCTTTCTGTAAGCGCTTTTAACACTACAAATACCGCTGCAAACTGCATTGCGTAGAAGACAGAGTGTAGAAGCGCCAGTACGATCGATGTTTTGATATTCTTCTGCTCTTTTCCGGCAAAATTCCAAATTTTCTTAAATGCACTGATCATGCCTTACGCACCTCCCTTAGTACCTGTGTGTGCCTGCCACATGCTGCGGTAAAGATCTGAACTTTCAAGCAGCTCAGCATGAGTACCGTGAGCTGCAACAGAACCATCATTCATGACGATAATATTATCCGCATCAGTGATTGTGGAAAGCCTGTGTGCAATAACGATAACAGTTTTTCCCTGAACAAGTTTTGAAATAGCATTCTGGATGATTGCTTCGTTTTCAGGGTCGATATACGCCGTTGCCTCATCAAGTATGACTATCGGAGCATCTTTGAGCATAGCTCTTGCTATTGCTATACGCTGTCTTTCGCCGCCGGAAAGATGACCGCCTGCACTGCCGACTACTGTTTGATAACCTTTATCAAGTCCTCTGATAAAGTCATCACAGCCGGCTGCTTTTGCAGCATTCATGACTTCTTCATCTGTTGCACCTGGTTTACCTTTACGGATATTCTCCATGACCGTTTCATCAAAGAGAAAGTTATTCTGTTCCACATAGGCGATCATGCCCGCCTGTGTCTCAAGTGGAATTTCATGAACATTCATGCCACCAATAGCGATCATGCCGTCAGTAACATCCCAGAAACCGGCAATAAGCTTTGCAACTGTAGATTTACCGCTTCCTGAAGCACCAACCAGCGCAGTAACTTTACCATCCGGAATTGTCAGGCTGATATTCTTTAGTGCTTCCTTCGTACCATCGTAACTGAATAGTACGTTTTTGAATTCAATATTACTGTCTGATAAGAACTGCAGCTTTTCCTCGCGTTCGATCTCAGGACTGGACAAAACATCGTTTATCTGCCCCATAACTGTTCCGACTCTGGCGATATTATCAGTATAGTTCATGGCAGCGATCATTGGTTCAAGCAATCCAAGCGAAAGTATGATCACCGTTACAAATGTACTTGCTGCCAGACTGCCGGAAGCATAGAATAAAACACCAAACGGAAGAACGGTCAGAAGAACAGAAGGCGTGATTGCGTTGTATGCTGACATCGCCCACTGCGCACTCTTCATCCAGTTGTAGAAGAAAGAAGCATTATCTGTAACAGCTGATTCATATTTTGCGTAGGAGTTTTTGCTCTGGCTGAAAGCCTTGATGACCTCGATACCGCCGATATATTCAACGATAGCATTAGTCATTCTGCCGCCAATCTCAACTGATTTGCCGTAGTTTTCACCGTAGCTTTTCATAGTAGTACTCATAGCCGCCATACCAACCGGAATTGTAATGAGAGAAATAAGTGCCAAACGCCAGTCAAGTGTGAAAAGGTATATCAGCATAAGCAGCGGAGCAAGAACATTAGCAGTCATTTCCGGAAGAAGATGTGCAAGCGGTACTTCTATTCCCTCAACACGGTCAACAATGACGTCCTTGTAATAGCCAGAAGGAGATTCCAGTATCGTACCCATAGGCATTCGCGTAAGCTTTGCAACAAGCTTCTGACGTATCTCCTTCATCGTAAGATATGTTGCTGTGTGTGATACGCTTGTAGAAATTCCGTTGAATATGCCTTTTAAAACGTAACCACCTGCCGCGACTGCACACCACAACAGATAAAATGATATTTCCTTATCCTGATGCTCAATCATTGCGACAACCATTTTCGCAACAGCAATATAAGGAATCAGGCCTGAAAACACCGATATGACTGCAAGTACGACAGAGCACACATATTTGCTTTTGTATGTATCGGCATATTGCATTATCATACCGAACGGTGATTGTTTCTTTTCCAATTCTGAACACCTCCGATAGTTTGCTTAGGCTAACTCTATAGCATTTTTATAGGCAATGCGTAAAAGCATTGCCTGATAGTTTATGGATTAAATAATTTATCCCATCCGTGTGAGAAAAAGTCCTGAAGCTGGGCAACATGAACTTCTGCCTGCTCCTTTGTCATATCATGACGTATGATTTCGAAAAATCCGTACACATAGGAACTGCACAGCAAGTGTATCAGCCGTGTCCCGGCACGCCCCGAAGAGATCACATCGTTGCCTGTATCTTCGATATATTTCAGAGTGTACTTCTCATCGAGTTCAGCGAAATGTTCAATGAAGTCGGCATATCTTGTTCCATCTGCGCAGCAGATCAGCAATTTGAATTCATTGTATCTGTCATACATCAGATCAATGATACTCTGCATATACCCCTTGTGTTCGAGGTCAAATTCCTTGTCGTGAAAAAGCTCTTTCTGCTCTTCAACAGGTCGCTGACTATACGCCTGCATATGTTTCTCAAAGAAATCTTTCAGTTCATTTGCAGAGTCCTCTACCAAAGCACAGAAAAGCCCCTCTTTATCCTCGTAGCGCGTATAAATAGCACGAGGAGTTGTACCTGCGTTTTCCGCAATAGTTCTCATGGATGCCCCATTATAGCTGTTTGCAAGAAATTCCTGCATAGCACATTCCAAAAGCTTTTCGGTAACGCCCGGAGTTCTGTTCGCCATAAGCACCTCCTGATTTTTCATTTGCAACAGCGATGTGAAACACTGTTGCGCAACACTGTTTTATATTATAGCAACCTGATTTGTATTTGTCAATAGCAGTAAAACGTAATTCGGAAAAGTATCTAATTTTCGATGAAAGCAAAAGAATCATGATATGCATGTTGCAGAAAAAAACAAGCCCTCCGAATATCTCCGGAGAGCCTGCTGTATCTATTTAGCTTGCTGTACCTGTCTTACAATGTTTTCTTGAAAACTTCTTTATGCCTACTGTCGTAAAGCGCAGGGCTTGAAGTATTTCCGAATTCAGATGCGCTCTGTAAAAATTGTGCTGCAGGCACCACCTGTTTTCAGCGGTACGCCTGCGGCGTGCTATAGAACTTTACTTTGCTTCCTTTTGCAGACTTTTTACAAAACCGAAATAAACTATAAAGCACATAGTTATCTGTACAATTGTGGAACACGGAGTTGCAAGACCTATTTTGAAAAGTGAGCCGTTTCCGATGTGTGACATGAGGAAAGCAACCGGTATTCTGATAATAAAAGCTCCGAATATTCCCTGGAACATGACGAACTTTGTTTTCTCGATACCGTTATAAAATCCGATGAAGCAGAAAAGGAAACATGTGAACAGACAGTCTATTGCATATGCCTTAAGGTAATCCCAGGCTGCTTTGATTGTATCCGGTTTGTTCGAGAATATGCCGGCAAGCAGATCACCGTGGAAGAATGCGACGAAGAACATGATTACACCGAAAACCGTTGATACTCCTATGCCGCTTTTCAGCGCCTTTACTGCACGGTCGGTATGACCTGCGCCGTGATTCTGTGCCACAAAGGCAGCCATCGACTGCATGAAAGCAAGAGGCACGAGCATGATAAATGCACAGACCTTCTGCGCAACCCCTACACCGGCAGATGCGGTCACTCCAAGTCTGTTTACGATACCGGTCAGTACAAGGAACGACACACCGACAAGGAAATCCTGAAGTGCTATCGGTATTCCGATACGAAATATAATAAAAGCACAACTCTTTTTCAGACTAAGGTCTGACCGGTGAAATTCAAACGGCAGTTTCGTTCTTTTAATGATAAAGAATGAAATGATCACGCTTATAAGCTGAGCAAGAACAGTTGCCAGAGCAGCACCTGAAGCTCCCATATGAAAACCTGCTACAAAAAGAAGATCCCCGGCTATATTGAACGCACACGCAATACCGACTGCAATAAGAGGGGTTCTTGAATCTCCGAGGCCTCTGAAAATACTTCCGAGAAGATTGTATGCGGTAATTACAAGGAATCCACCCCCGCATATTCTTATATAGTTCCTCGTAAGATCAAACGCTTCAGCCGGTGCCTGCAGCATCTTTGCAAGAAGTCCGCAGCCGAGAACGCCGATAAGCGTAAACATGACACCAGTAAGTGAAAAAATAATAAGTCCGGTCCCAATCGTTTTTGCTGCATCTTCGGGACGTTTCTGTCCTATCCTCTGTGCGACTGCTACAGTAACGCCCATTGAAAAGCTTACTATCAGATTCGTAAGTGTCTGAAGTATCTGTGATCCGGTGGAAACTGC
Organism: Oscillospiraceae bacterium; assembly: GCA_017438745.1. Lineage (GTDB taxonomy): Bacteria > Bacillota > Clostridia > Oscillospirales > Ruminococcaceae > HUN007. The sequence goes on from JAFRUS010000065.1 coordinate 14,728, forward strand.
AGATACGTCCGCATCTGTTCCGAACTGACCGACTACAAGAAGATCAACGGCACCGTACATCGCCTGCAGAAACATTGCAAACAGTACAGGCAGCATAAATTTAAGAAGCTTCGGCAGAATAGCTCCTTCAGTAAAATTATTTTTCAAACTTAAAAACCTCCGTAAAAAGCCGGACAAAACAGCAGGTGTTCCCCTGCAGCCCTGTCCGGCACACAATGAGTTAATTTTATCATAATATTACTTAAAAGTCAAGAAAAACTTAACGCAGATCACCAAGTCAAAACTGGAATAAATTAGGATGATCAATCTGCGTTCTCTGTAATCATCGTACATTTAAAACGAAATGTCAAATCTGACTATTCAGCAAAAAAGCCTTTCGTTTTAATTCCGAAAGGCTTTTATTGCCATGTTAAAAAAGTTAAACCTGAGCCGAGGCTCCGATTTTATAATAGCACGCCGAAGGCGTACATTTTCTTCGGATGAAGATCATTGAACCGAAACGACCTTGTAACCGAGATTTTCGATCTCTTTTATGAGGGTTTCATCGGCTACTTCTTTTTCGTACTTTACAACAGCCTCTCTCTTGATGAGATCGAGCTTTGCTGATACTCCGTCGATCCCGTTGATAGCACGCTTCACACGGTTGGCACAGCTCTGACAGTGCATACCATCGATCCTGAACACTTTTTTATTTATAACCGGGCCTGACAGCTTTTTATCCGGTTCTTTTATGGCTTTTGCACCGCCGCAGCAAGCGCCTTCCCCTTTTAAATGTTTGACTGTACCTTTCAATGCAAAAAACAGAACAACGGCCAGTACAGCAATAATAATTATATTTTCCATATACGTCCTCTTCTTGTTTCCTTAGTTGTCGCTAACTGCGGATTTAAAAATAAACAGGATTAACTGTAATTAAGTGTTCCCGTAAAGACCATTATATTTCCTGGTCCTATATATCTATTCCAGATTATAACACATGAATTAATGATTGTCAAGGACGTATATATATCTTCTCGGATTAGCGATGAGTAATTGCAAATGCTGATACTCATAATCATCTGTAATCTCAGTTTAAAGCCCATTCCTGTCCTTCTGCCTGAGCTTTTACCATTCCGGCGAAAATACCGTTTTTCTTCATAAGTTCATCAGGTCTTCCCGATTCCTTAACAACTCCGTCCGACAGAACAACGATCTTATCCGCTCCTGATACGGTTCTCATTCTGTGAGCAATGATAAGAACTGTTTTATCTTTTATGAGACGTGAAAGAGCTGTCTGGATCGCAGTTTCATTTTCAACGTCAAGACTAGCTGAAGCTTCATCGAGAAGAATTACCGGAGCATTCTTTAAGAAAGCTCTTGCGATTGAAATTCTCTGACGTTCACCGCCTGAAAGTTCGCTGCCGTTCTCACCTATCAGCGTATTGTAGCCTTCAGGAAGACGACTTACGAACTCATCACAGTTTGCAAGTTTTGCTGCTTCAATGACTTCTTCATCGGAAGCATCTTTTCTTCCTATACGTATATTATCCATAACGCTCTGATTGAACAGCGTAACATCCTGAAATACGATGGAGAATGCTGAGAACAGTGTTTCCGGATCAGCTTTTGAAACATCCATGCCGCCGAGAGTAATTTTTCCTCCCGTAACATCCCAGAATCTTGCAGCAAGTCTTGAAACAGTAGTCTTTCCTCCGCCTGAAGGCCCGATTAGAGCTGTTACCTCACCCTGTTTTGCGGTAAATGTAACATCTTTAAGAACTGATGTATCATCATTATAGGCGAAAGAAACGTGATCAAAAGCTATGTCGTAGCCGTCATTTGTCATCTTTTCAGATCCGGTCTGAATATCGTGTGAAAGCACTTCATCCAGGCGCTCGCACTGTATTGCAGTAGCAATGATCGCAGCAAAATTCGTAAGTGTTATCTGCATAGGATCATAGAGCCTTGACACGAGCATAAGGAACATGAAGAATGTCAGAAGATCTGTTTCGCCTTTTACAAGCAATGCACCTCCGGTAAGTGCAGTCGTTGCAATGCCAAGTTTCAGGATTATTGCAGCTGAATTTACGCATATGGCAAGCTTGAGTTCAGTAAACAGAGCCTGTTTTTCTACGTTCTTTATTTTTACATCAAGACCGTCCATGTAGTTTTCCTGTGCATTAGCTGCACGAAGATCGCGTACTGTTTCGAGGCATTCCTGTATTCCCTCTGTCATTACCATTTTTACACGGTTATTCTTTCTGACAGCGGTCTTCTGGTACTCTGCCGAGAACCATACGAGAAAGAATGCAACAGGTATTACCCAGAAACTTGCAAGTACCATACGCCAGTCAAAGAAAATAAAAAGGCTCACTCCCACGAGTGCTGTAGAAATCAGCGCACCGATGAATTCCGGTATCCAGTGACTTGAAGCAGTTTCGATAACGGCACAGTCGGACATGATGGTTGTAGTAAGATCAGCAATGTTTTTCTTTCCGAAATATGAAAGCGGGAGCTTCCTTAATTTTTCTGCAAGAGCTGTTCTTCTTACGCCGCTCTCTCTGTAAGTGGAAAGAAAAGTTGCGTTGTACTGAATAAAATTCGTAATCGCTATAAACACAATGATCACAAGTGATGCGATTACATAAAACGGGATCCTCGATTTTGTAAGTTCTCCTGCAAGCAGATCCTTTATGAGTGTATAAAGAATTCCGGCAGGCATCATAAGTGAAATATTGGTTATAGTAACGCTGACACACGCTTTTACCATATCAGCTGCACCCTCACGGGAAAGTGCAAAAGTATGCTGCAGTTTCTCTGTAATCTTCATCTTAAGCACCTACCTTCCAGTTTACTGAGCGGTTATATTCATCAAACATCTGTCTGTACAGTCCATTCTGTTCCATAAGTTCGGAATGTGTACCATGTTCGCAGATACTTCCTTCTTTCAGTACGTAAATGCAGTCAGAATTTACGACTGTACTCAGTCTGTGGGCTATCATTATTACCGTCTTTCCCTTTGCAAGCTCTGAAAATGCAGCCTGCACCTTTGTTTCATTGTCAGGATCAGCAAACGCTGTCGCTTCATCGAGAATTATTATCGGAGCATTTTTAAGAACCGCTCTGGCAATTGCGATACGCTGACCCTCACCACCGGAAAGATATGTTCCCTTTTCACCGATGACAGTATGTATTCCGTCAGGCATTTTTTCAATAATGTCCATGCACTGAGCAGTTTCAAGGGCCTTCATAACCTCTTCCTCGCTTGCATCCGGATTCGAAAGACGGACATTTTCGAGGATGGAAGTCTTTAATAGACGGCTGTCCTGAAATACGAACGATACATTTCTCATAAGCTCATCCTGCGGAATGTGACGGATATCCGCTCCGCCGAACGTTATCTTTCCTTCAGTCACGTCAAAGAATCTTGCAATAAGTTCAGCGGTAGTAGTTTTACCGCCGCCCGAAGGTCCGACAAGGGCGATATGCTCTCCGCTGCCTATCTTTAAGTTAAGATCCTTGACAGCATAATCAGCCGCATCCTTGTACTTATAGCCTACATTTACAAGTTCAACGGAATTGTCCTTCGGATGTTCTGATGATGACGTATCTTTCAGTGGTGTGATCTCAAGAATACTGTCCATACGCTTAAGTGCATCAGCAACGATCATTTCCTGCTCACCGGAATAAGCTATCTTGGTCAGAGTTACTGTAAGCAGAGGAGTAACGATTATATAATACATCACGTCAAGAATAAGCTCCGGAGTGACACCGCCCTTTGAAAGAGCATATGCTCCGGCAACGAGAAACGCAAAAACCGCATTAATCGAAGTCATGAACATCGTCATTGGAAAACGGAGCATAAGTGTATAATCAGTCGCCCATTTACCGAAACCGTCTATAGCTTCCTTGAAACGTCGGAATGAAAATACCGACTGACCGAACACCTTTACAACCGGGATACCACGGACGTATTCAGTTGCTTCACTGCTCATGGTATCGAGCGCATTCTGATATTCTGCCATTTTCTCCTTCATATCATTACCCATAATACTCATCATGAATACAAATCCGATAACAGCTGGTATTAGACAGATAAGTCCGAGTTTCCAGTTAAATGCAGCAAGAAGAATAAGCAGTCCGACCGGAGTTGCAGCAGCAACAGCTTTATCCGGAAGATTATGTGCTATAAAAGTTTCCGTAGCTGCAGTTGATTCATTAACCGTTCTGCGTATTTTACCGGTTCCGTCCTCATCAAACACACCAAGAGGCAGTGTAATTATGCGGCGCATAAGTCTGCTTCGCATATTAGCCTGAACACGGAATGCAGCTATATGCGTACAGAACAGTGCGGCAATATAGACAAGCAGAGCACCTACTGTTATAAGAACTGCCTGCCAGGCTATCTTTGGTATCTCGGAAAGATCTTCACCTTTTACAGCAACGCGGATTATCTTCCACAGGTCATAAAACGGTACAAGTCCCATAAACGCACTGACCGCCGCAAGCACACGTCCGATCGTAATAAGATGCCGGTGTCCGCCCGCATACTCGTTCAGTATTTTCATGATTTTCGGATTGTTTTCGGTTTTCATTAACAAGCCTCCATATATAAATAATGATTTGGGTAAACACAGATTAAACCGGAAATCCGGCTTTGTCGGATTTCCGGAATGATGATTTCGGTGCTTCTCCCCAGGCAACGCAGGATTTATGATTAAATCATTAAACTCTGGATCAAAACAAACTGCATATCCATGCAGCAAGTGCAGAGGCAGCCGGAAAAATTACAAACAGCTTTAATAACTGACTTTTAATGTTATACCCGTATTTTCTGCCGGTGTATACACTTTCGACCTCAGGAAAATAGAACTGGAAAAACCTGAATCTGCAAAGCAGAAACCAGTCAAAACAAATCATGTCGTAAAGCTTGTAAACAGTAAATATGGTAACGAACCTCAGAAAAAACTGCCTGAAAGTAAAATCGCTTCTGAAGCCGTCCCATATCGATATGACACCTACACCTGCTATCATCAGGAAACTGAAAAGCATAAGTGTCCATCCTACCCTCCTGGCACCGTAAAACAGTTCTTTTGTTCGTGGTTTCAGGAGTGCCTGCGCCTCTTTAGGAGCAGATGAAAAGAATTTTTCATTCTGAATAAACGCTACAGCTGACAACAGCATCAGAGATATAGCTGCGCAGAATACAATTGAAAGAAATAACGTAAGAAGCATACTCATTCACCTCTTATTCCATACCTTTAAGAACTTCAACCATATCTATCTTCTTAATTCTGCGTGAGAACAGGAAACTTACAAGAACAGATACAGTCATAACAAACGCTGCTGAGATAATATATGTAGACGGGGCTAAATAACACGGCCAGTCAACTGCATCACCGTTAGAGTCCATCATAGCCTGCAGCGGTACACGTCCGAGAGGAAGTCCGCAGATACAGCCTATAATCGATAACCACAGGTTCTGTGTAGATAGCAGTTTACGGATCGAACCGCTCTTGAACCCAAGCACTTTAAGAGTTGCGAATTCCTTTTCGCGTTCATTGAATGAAAGATTTCCTGAATTATAGAGAACTATAACTATCAGAAGAACTGAGAATAACACCATGAAGTACACAAGAAGATTCATTATCTCCATCATCTTGTCAAAAGCTTCTATCAGGTCTGTCATACTGTGTACAGCGGAAACGCACTTATTATCAGCTGCTTTTTCGCAGTTATCTTCAGATACCATCATAACCGGTCTGAATGTCATTCCTGCCTTTTCATAGTCCTCACGCATCATGGTGATACCTGTTATATTCGGGTGACGTGAGATAAGGCCGATCTTACTTTCATTCCACTTATCGCCTGTTGCTGTTTTCCAGTACACCTTATCTCCCTCAGAAAGCCCAAGTTTTCTTGCCTGTTTCATAGTAAGCGCAACAGTACCTCTTGGAATAGGCTTTGTATTGAGTTCTGTATCAGATACACAGTACAGCTGTTCTCCCTCAGTAACTGCAAGTTTACAGCTTATAATACCATCGGAAGTCGGATGATCTTTCGCTGCAATTGATACAGCTTCCATAGCGACAAGTTCGCCGTCATTTTCTTCTTTTAATTCTTCCGCCTGTTCGATAGTGCAGCTGTCATTGAGGATCACCTGATACTCATAATTCTGTATATCATGGAAATACCATTCACGTACATAATCGACTGTATCATAGGCACCAAGTCCGAGTTCCATTATCATCATGCCCATACAGGTACCGAAAACACCCATGAAAGCTCGCATTTTTGAACGGGAAATATCTCTGAGATTGTATCTTGCATTGAAATTCAGTTTGTCCCAGAAAGGAAGTTTCTCAAAAACACACGGTTTTGCGGATTTTGCTGCTGCAGGTCTGAGTGCTTCTGACGGATGGATCTTAAGTATCTGACTGCAGCTGAAATATGATGTTCCTGTGCATATCAGAACGAGAACAGCTGCAACAATTATGCTCTTGTAACTAAATCCCGGCTGCCAGTCTGGAAGAGTATAGAACTGGCTGAACATATTTACCATTAGTCTGCCGAACGTATATATTCCGAGAATAATGCCAAGTGCGCAGCCTGTTGCTGAAAGTACAAAACTGTAGCTGAGATAATGGAACATTATCTTACGCTTTTTCATTCCGAGCGCGTTAAGTGTACCTATCTGCGTTCTCTGCTGTGTTATCATTCGTTTCATGGTCGTAATGATAACAATAAGTGCGATAGCAACGAATACAAAGGAGAAGATATACGAAAAGCTGTCGTGCTGTGCAAGTTCATCTGAAAGCTGATACCAGCCTCTGATACTGTTTCTGTCAGCGAGAAAAGCGTAATTATCATCGAGAGCCTTTGCAATATCATCTTCATACTTAAGTGATTTTCCGTCACAGGTGAATATTATCTCGTTATTTATGCGCATTTCCTCAGGCAGGACTTTCTGAGACATATAAGCGAAACCGATGTTATGAAAGTCGGTATCTGTATCAGTCGAAGCACACGCAAATTCATATTCAGGTGTAACAACAAGACCCTTTACTTTCTTTTCAATGTCAAAACCCATTACGTGAACAGTGAATTTGTCGCCGACTTTAATCCCCCATGTTTCTGCAAATCTGCTGAACAGCCACAAACCGTCTTCGTCATTTGCATCGAAGTCTGCACCTTCTGTAGTGCGAGGGATCGTCACAACTTTATCATTCTGAAAATAGCAGTAAATTTCCGCCGTGTTGTACTTTTCATCGGCCTTTCCGAGCACCTCAGTACGTCGCTGTACGTCCTTAATACCGCTTATTTCTTCGATTTTCTCTTCCTGTTCTTCGCTGAAATCAGATCCGTATATCCAGCCGTCAGCAAAATTCGAACTGCTTTCGAAATCACTTCTTGCTTTGTTGCCGCCAATTACATTTGCCTGAAATCCGGTATAGCACCACATAGCTATCAGTGAAAGCAGCATGATCGAAAAGAACTGTGCAAAGTTCGCCTTTATGTCACGAAGCATTTTTCTTCTGAGCATTGCTGTCACCTCACCATTCTATATCATTTACGGACAGCGGATTTTCATTTGTCTTTATTGACTTTATCTTTCCGTTTCTCATGTGAATAATACGATTCGCACACTTCGCAATATCTGCATTATGCGTAACAAGAATAACGGTGTTCCCGTGCTCTGTTGACAGCTTTTGCAGCAAATCAATAACCAGTTTACCTGTTTCGGAATCAAGCGCACCAGTAGGTTCATCACCGAGGATTATCTTAGGGTTCTTTGCAAGAGCTCGTGCAATTGATACTCTCTGCTGCTGACCGCCTGACATCTGAGTCGGGAATTTATTCTTCTGGTCTGCAAGGCCTACACGTTCAAGCATATCATCCGGACTAAGAGCAGATTTCTTTATATCCTTTACAAGAGCGACGTTTTCATATGCCGTAAGTCCCGGAAGCAGGTTGTAGAACTGAAAAATAAAACCGATAGTATCTGCACGGTACTCAGAAAGCTTTTTGTCGTTATACGAGGATATTTCCTTTCCGTCAACAAAAACCTTACCTTCTGTAGGAACATCCATTCCCCCAAGCATGTTAAGTACAGTAGACTTTCCGGCACCTGACTGCCCGAGGATAACTACGAACTCGCCTTCTTCAATGGTAAAGCTAACATGGTCTACTGCGACCTGTTTTCCCTCGCCCTTTCCGTAGATTTTCACTACATCCTTAAATTCAACTGTTGCTGACATTTTGTTTCCTCCAATTTTCTTTTTTAAGACAATCTTATTTTTTAACTTTCACCCTGGATTATTTTTTTATTGCCGAGTTTCTCATCTCTCTTTCTTTTCATACATAAGATCATATATCTTACCTTTTTCATTTATTCTCACTTCTTTCCGACAAGCAGTGATGAACCGCTTAATCCGAGTATTTTAGCTTCTCCCTTTGACATAAACATACCGTTTGGTACCCAGTTCTTATAATTTGCACTCATAATTATACTCCTTTACCATTCACTTGATATTTTTTCGAATTGTTTTTTCCTCTGTGCAAGTCTCATTGTCACCAGCAAACCGCCGAACATCCATATGTTGCCGATACTTATCCACGCAGCCGTCAAGCCATTTATAATAGCGTGATTACCTGCAAATTTCAGTAGCATCGTCACAGCCATACCAACTGCCATGGAGAATATCCAGCACCATTTCGGATACGGAGTAAGTCCTTTGGCAAAAGCACTGATTTGTGCAGCACTCATAACAAAAAAGAATATCAGAAACAATATAGTAGCAGGAAGAAGAAAGTATGCAGCGAATTTTACTGCAAGAGCATACGCCGCTTCCGGACTTTCCTGCATCATATGGTTATAGAAAAACACTGTCGAGAGACAAGGCACATGAACACCGCAGGCCGCAAACAGCATATAGCCAAACACCCCGCTTCTGAAAACATGAGCGTGTTTTTCACTGCCGGCAGCAATCAGCCTGTAGATGCCGAAATAACAAAGTCCTTCCAGCGAAATACCAATCAAACCTAGAAAAGCAGACCAGAAAAGTTGTATATCCGATAAAACAAGATACTGCGACAACTTCATCTCCAGTCCTGTCAGACTTTCATCGTACACGCCATACCCAAGAATCCAGTCGCCAGCAAAAGTCATACAGCCGCCAATCAGTCCAATGATAAACAGCTTACGGATACGGTTCCAGTCCAGACTGTTATCGATTCCGATGTCATTAAATGATTTCATTCCATCACCCGTGCTTTGAAAGAATATATCATATATTACTCACATTCCTTTACTGTATTTCCACTGCTAGCAGCACCGCAATTCCTGCAACAATCAGCGCTCCCACTACCCATATCAGAGCAAGGAAGGAACGCTTTTTCAGGACCTGCACCCAAGTCTGCACGAAAGGAATATCCTCTGTGCCTTTCAAAATCCAGAATTTACTGTGCCCTACCCATAGCTTGTCTATGACAATACCGTCATAGATGTTCATGACTTCCAGAAAAAGAAGTGCCAGAAAATATGCGGTTTTGAAATCGCTGACACGATTCCATACGGCAATAATAAGTACCAGAGCGGTCAGCATAACGATATAGAAAGCAGTCATAAAACGCTTTCGCTTCTGCTTCATCGTTTCTCTGTCAGACAAGCCAATCTCAAACGCCCGTTCCTGCACAGCTTTAGGATAGAAGTACAGTCCATTGATCGCACCACCTATGACGGAATATCGGACCATCGCTGTGAACAGCAGACAGTATAAGAATAATTGAAGAATCAGCATCACTATCACCTTATCAAACTAACAAGCAATCCGACAACTGCAGACGGTATAAGAGCAAATACTAATCCAGGAAACAGCATTCCTTTCAGGTGAAACCATTTCTGATGATATTCCTTATCCATGTGCTCTGTACCTTCGAGGCGGAATCGCTTCATATTTGCAAAAAGCACCCAGTCGATGAAAAATGTATCAAACGCTCCGATCCATGCCATCATTCCGAACGCAAACAGAAAGCCCTGTTTGAAAGTTACCGCTCCGGCAAGAAGTGCCATAATAACAAGTATTACTGCAAAGCCTGTCAGTGCGATTGATTTTGTAATGATAACTCTCTTTGATAGCGGTGCAGTCGGGATCCGTTCATGAGTTTTAAAGTATTCCTCCTGAATATCAGGCGGATAGTTTTCTACCTGTGTCGTGGTGTTGCCGCCTGTTGTTTTGAAACACATGATCGTAAACAACGCTGCAAAAACAATCATATCAATGATGATAACAGAAACGTTCATAAGTCTCGCCTTCCTTGTCGTACACTACTGAAGAAATCAGAGTTCCTTTTATTTTCTATCTATAAAAATCAATTTTAAACAGTTTTTTAGTTATGTTGTAATTAACAAATGCCAATACTGTTCCAATTATAATTACAACCGGAAAAGCCCATGCAGGGCTGAGATTCATAAGAGATTCAGCATATCCTACCGGCATCTCCTCTACTGCGCATTCATAAGTATAATCACGGTTAAACCAGATCTGTCCGTAATATCCGAAAGATGAGAAGGACATGATAACCGCGGCTATCATATTGCTAACTGAGTTATACTTAAACATAATACGGACAATCTCTGCAAGTACTGCAATGATAACTACAGGAAGACAATGCCACATATTCGCATCCTGCATTGCAAGGAACGTCAGGATCATTCCAAGTGACAAACAGCATGCAGCTCCGGGCGCTCTGACTTTATCAAACGCTTTTGCTGCTACACCTGTTACAATCAATCCCGCAGTGATCTGATAGCAAACAAAGAAAAACGGATGGACCGATCCAAGTACGCATACTATAACTGTCATAACAACATACAGGACAACATAAATTACCATCAATAAAGCGTTCTTTTTGTTCCATTTATTATCCATTATCTTTTCCTCTTTTTCTGAAATATTTTTTTATGATCATCATAATCTCATTAAAGGCTGGCTTGCAGCCTGGAATGAAATACTGAAGTGCGTAACAGTGATGCATTCCTTTTCCTACATGGATCATGCACTTTGCACCTGCTTTTCTGTAGCTTTCCGCATAGCTCGGCGCAAAAGCAAACAGTGTTTCGGAACTGCCGTAATAAAAATGTGTAAACGGAGCATTTCGAAAATCTCCGTGTGCCGTCGCAAGATACTTTTCGGGAATATCTCTGCCGTGAGACATGATATCGCGGGCAGTATACATATAGCTGGCAGGAATCATGATATCTATTTTGTCGAGTTTCTTTATCGCTGCTTTTTCCGCATCAGTAACAGGCACGCTGCCCGGAGATACCGGTATAAGCATTCCCGGCATCGGAACACTGCTGCCGTTGTCGTTGAGTTCATTGATATATGTAATAAGATCAAGTATAAGTGCTCCGCCTGAGGAAAATCCGAGAAATACGATATTTTCAGGCTTGTAGAACGACAGCATTTTAGTATAGCACTCATATATCATCTGAACGTTTTCAAGCATATCGTGTTCATGACAAAGAGGATAATACGGAAACCACACATCTGCATTTACGGTTTCTGCAATCTTCCTTGAAAGTCCTACGTCACCCTTGTCGGAACCAAGAATCATTCCTCCGCCGAATACAAAAAGCACCGCATTCTTTCTACGCGCTTTATCAATGTCAATCTCAAGACAATGATATGCTCCCTGAATCAAATGATCTGTGTAATGGGCTTTGCTGTCCTCTGGCATTACAAAGCTGCGGTTCTTCGCATTTATTTTCGCAGCTTTTGCGAGTACTTCTTCTTTTGAGCCAATAAGACTGTCCTTCATCTTTGCAGTCACCACCAAAGCCTTTGTAAGTTTATAAAGCGGATGGTTCATTGCATCCGGTGCTATAACCACTTTATCCTGCTTATCAAATTTCATATTTACACGCTCCTGTTATGTATAAATCTCATTGTGGTCAGTAAGCCTACGAACACTATATTTCCTGCCTATTTGACTTTTCTCACAACACAATGCAGGCGACAGAAACCTCGGCAGCTTTCGTAAACTCTTTTACTGACAGGTCTTTATATTCTTTAGAAGTCATCTGGTTACCTCCTGGTATCAATATATATTAACCGTTCTGCATAGTTAGCACAGGTTAACTACATCTATATTATAGCATATGCTAACTGTAATTTAAAGACATGACAAAGAAAAAAGCCGTCCAATTATGAACGGCTTACTTTAAAAGTTTCTGTATGAAATATATAGTATTTTAGTTTTTCCATCCCGTGCTTACTGCACGTTTAGTTATCATAGAGTGATAGATACCTTCAGTTTTCATAAGGCTGTCATGATTCCCTGACTCAGCGATCTGACCATCCTTTATGACCATGATGTTATCCGCATGAGCGATAGTATTGAGCCTGTGAGCAATGACTAACAGCGTCTTACCCTTGCACAGCTCGGATATCGCCTGCTGAATGTAGCTTTCATTGTCAGCATCCACACTTGCGGTCGCTTCATCAAGAATTACTATAGGCGAATCTTTCAGGATACATCTTGCAATTGACAAACGCTGTGCCTGACCGCCTGAGAGAGAAGCTCCGCCTTCACCTATCACTGTATCAAAACCGTCCGGAAGTTCCATAATGAAATCATAGCATCGTGCCTTTTTGGCTGCTTCGATAACTTCCTCACGTCCAGCGTCCGGCCTGCCGAGAGCAATATTGTTATAGACTGTGTCCTGAAAAAGATATACCCTCTGGAACACCATACTTATGTTGTCCATAAGCGTGGCAAGCGGGATCCTGCGGATATCAGTTCCTCTTAACAGAATCTCGCCCGACTGTATGTCCCAGAACCTTGCAAGAAGGCTTGCAATAGTTGATTTTCCTCCGCCGGAAGGTCCTACCAGAGCGGTCATTGTGCCTTTGCCGGCTTTGAAGGAAACATCTTTGAGTACATCTTTTTTATCGTAGGCAAATGTCACATTACGGTATTCTATCTCAGGAGCACCGTTTTCGGCAAGAGTCTGTATGCCGGCGTCATCAAGTTCCTTTTCGGCAAACAAAGCATCTATTCTGTCAAGGCATGCATTCATGACTGTAAGCCTTGCCGCCTCACTGTAGAAAGCTTTGATCGGCACGAACATATCAAACAGAAACAGCAGCATTCCGATGTAGTAATTAAGCGGCATAGCTCCACTGAAATAAAGGAATGTTGAAAGAGCCAGCAGCAGTACAGTACCGGCACCGTATGCCATATTCAGGCCACGGGACCACGGAGCGTGTTCCTCTTCAAATTTAAGATTGACCTTACAGTTATGTTCAAAGCTGTCTGTCAGTTCCTTCGATTTTTCACCGAGCAGATTATAGGTCTTTATAATGCCGATACCCTCAGTGAAACCGAGAACAGCTTCTGTCTGTATCTCAGCGGCTTCCTGCCTGTTCTTTGACTGGGAAAGATCACATTTCACCATGCCCCTGCCTACCAGTATCATGCAGCCGGTCACAGCAAGAGAAGCAATACCCAGACGCCAGTCAAAGAAAAACATGAACACGATCATGATGCTCTGCGAGAACAGATAGCTCATTATATCTGCAAGCACCGTCATGCAGTTTTCCTCGATGAAGACCATATCCGTAGAAAGTACCGAGCTGATCCGTCCGATGTTGCCCTCAGTGAAAAAGCCCATCGGAAGACGGCGGAGATGTTCGCCGAGTTTCATACGCATATCTGAAAATATCATGTAACCAGCAGCACTTTGCAGTCTGTCAGCTATATTCTGAAAAACTGCCTGTACTGCAACACTGAGTACAAGAGCAATAGCAGCATAAACGCCCGCCTTCTTCGTAAGTTCTCCGTCGATGAAAGCTGATACGATCATAAATGTTGCAATTGCAGGAGCCTTCATCAGCATACCTTTTAGAAATGACAGGACCATTGCTCCGTATATTCTTCCCTTATATTTATCCGACACATCAAGGATACGCTTTATCATACTGATCATGCTTTCACCTCATTTCCAATCGTCCAGTTTGCTCTGGCTTCACTGCTGTTCCAGAGTTTCTGATATTCCTCACAGCTCTTAAGAAGCTTTTCATGCTTGTCAGCAGCAATGATATTTCCGTCTTTCATAACACATATTTTATCCGCATTAACGATCGTCTGTAAACGATGAGCAATGACAAGGACAGTTTTACCTTTGATAATCTCGCCTATTGCAGCATTCATTTTTTCCTCGTTTTCCGGATCGATAAACGCTGTCGCTTCATCAAGAACAATAACAGGTGCATTTTTCAATATCGCCCTTGCAAGTGAGATACGCTGGCGTTCACCACCGGAAAGCTGTTTACCGCCGTCACCAGCCATAGTATCAATGCCCTTAGGAAGACGCTCAAGAAATTCACTGCACTGAGCCTTGTCAGCTGCCGCAAGCACTTCTTCACGGGTAGCATCAGGTTTACCAATAAGAATATTATCATACAGAGTCGTGTTGAATAAGAACTGTTCCTGTGAAACATAGGAAATGTTATCATTAAGAGCTTCAATGCTCATATCTGTAATGTCCTGACCTCCGAGAGATATCTTACCTCCGTTCAGGTCATAATAATGTACAAGAAGCTTGGCCAGCGTAGATTTGCCGCTGCCCGATTCACCGACCAGAGCGGTAAGAGTTCCCTCGCCAAGTTCCAGTGAAACGCCATGCAGTACTTCCTGTTCCTTGTAAGCGAAATGTACATCATCAAACTTTACTTCATGTGAAATTCCGTTAAACGGATGATTTTCAGATTTAAGCGGAGCATTGTCCATGGCTTTTTCAATCTCGTCAACCTTGTAGTTAAGCTGCGGGAATTTACCTGCAAAGTTCAGCGCCTTCAGCAGCGGACCTCCGATAGACAGCGTCAGACAGAACACAAGAACAAGATCAGCAAGTGAAGCAGTACCTTTCGCAATCATCATTGTACCGACCGGAAGCATCACGAGCGCAACACACGGAATAAGAGCAGTATAGAGAGCCATCCACGGCCAGCAGATTCTGTACCATGCAAGCGTGAAATCACGGTAGCTTTTAATATCGTTCTCATAACGCTTGTAGGATTCGCCATCGCGTCCAAACACTTTGACTACTTCCATACCGTTTACATACTCAATGATCGTAGAATTCATTTTTGCAGCAGACATATAATAATCATTCATTTTAGCCATACCTGCCTTGAACATCATCCCCATTGCAAACAGGCCGAGCGGAAGAGAACAGAGTGCAAGCAGTGCAAGTTTCCAGTCTGCAAAGAACATGCAGACAATTGCGATCAGTGCCATAGAGAGATTTGAAATTCCTTCAGGAATAGCATGGGCAAGAATCAGCTCAACCATTTCAATATCATCCGTAAAGAGCTTTTTGATTCTTCCGTTTCCTAAGTCATGGATCGTGCCGAGAGGCTGTCTCTCCAGTTTTTTCTGCAGGGATATACGAATATTTTTCAGTGTATTGTATGCAGAGATATGTGAAAATTTCAGTCCAAGCACATATAGATTAGCGTGAACTAACTCACATACAAAAATAATAGCGATATGCATCGCTAAATAACCAGCTGATAACTTTTCGCCGTCTATCAGCGGTCTGATGATTCGGTACACCATAAAAAATGGTACCATAGAGGCAATAAGTGAAACAAGCATTGTCCACAGCGCCGCGTAAGTGTACCTGATGTAGCTGCCCATATAGGGCTTGATCTTGTTAAACAAAGTTTACATCGCCTTTCCTTAAAATAATGACCTCTTTCCAGTTGAAGAACCGACAGACGATACGGCAGTGCTCCTCGATCTGCTTCCAGGACATATCGTGAACAAACGGCTCACAGATACAAGTCCAGAACGAAGAAAGCAGGACATGGAACTCATCCCGTGTTACCTCAGCCTGTGCTAAACCGCGTTTTTTCGATTCTTCGTAGTACTGTTCATAGGCATAGCTCATTTTAATTACAAAATCATGATTGAAATTCTCATACTTTGTCCCTGCCGCCTTATCGATCAGCATGGTGAACGTATTACGATACTTATACAGCAAGCTGAACAGTGGTAACATCGAATCATAGGTCATCTGCCATGTATCGTATATCTCCTTATCCAAAAGTTTGGAAAAGTCGATATTCGAGCGTTCCTCAATAAATACTTCAAGCCGCTCTGCTATTTCGTCAACAAGCGCACAGAACAAGTCCTCTTTGCCTTTGTAGCGTTTGTAGACTGCACCAGTCGTAATACCGGCATTCTCGCAGATCGTTTTCAGATCCGACTTTACGAACCCCTTATTAAGAAACTCTGCTTCTGCACTGGCAAGCAGACGCGGGTCAATACTTCTGTCGGGTACTGACATATGTTTCCTCCTTTCGTTGAAAACTGAATTACCGATAATCCAATTATCAGGTTAGCGTACGCTTATTATGTTAGCATATGCTTACTATTTTGTCAAGCCATTTGAAACACTAATTTTAAAATAGGCATAATAGATAAAACACAAAGGAAAAAGCCGTCCAGTTATGAACGGCTAACTATTAAAGGCTCTGCATTAAAGCAAAGCCTTTGTGCTGTATGTTTATCATGGTTACCAAAATTAGGAGAGTTTCAATTTATTCAGCATTCTTAAGTGCCAGAACTTTAGGTATCTTACGAATACGAATGTAGTCAATAATCGTAATTATCAGGTAAGCAGCAAAAACGAGAACGAATTCCTTTACTAAGCCTGAGAACGGCATCACAAACTCAAACCAGCCGCTCATACTCATTAACATTAGCTGCCATGCAAATTTCATAAGGACGAAACCAAGGTATATTGCAATGAATTCCGAGAAGAATACCATTAACGCAGTCGGTATAATATAGAGCGACGCAATCTCACCGTTGCTGTAGCCAAGGATCTTAGTCATCGAAATAGCTCGTTCGTTCTTTTCAATGATGATCTTTGTAAGAAGATAAAGGATGATCGCAGCAATGATAACGCACACATACTGGAAGTAAACCATGTAGGAACCCATAGAGTGATCCAGCTGACGTGCGATCTTAAGCATATCGTCCACAGTGATCTTTTTAACAATGTATTCCTCATCAATGTCATTAACCGGGTTATTGCTTAAATATCCGGTAAAGCTTCCTTCGTCCTTACCGAACTCATGGTTGAATCTGTCGTTGCTCATAAACACTGTTAAAGCAGCAGTGTAATCGTAAATATCGTATACTCTGAATGTGTAGTCCTTATGCTCATACTTTTCAGAAAGAACAATAGTGTCCCCGGCTTGTACTCCGTACTTGTCAGCATAAGCTTTCGAAACATAGACCTCATCATCGTCTGCATTCTTTTCATATTTACTGTCAAGATTTA
Organism: Oscillospiraceae bacterium; assembly: GCA_017438745.1. Taxonomy (GTDB): domain Bacteria; phylum Bacillota; class Clostridia; order Oscillospirales; family Ruminococcaceae; genus HUN007. Next base: position 32,069 of record JAFRUS010000065.1, read on the forward strand.
TATATTTACTGTTTTCTGCAACACCGTAAACTGAAATTTCTTCGTTGTATGTATCAGATTTTCTTTCCAGCGAATAAACGGAAAAGATCTCGGCATCCTTAGCGGCAGTTGTAATAGTATCTCCGTCTTCATCCTCAGTAGTGCTTAAAATAATCTGTTCTTTGGCAAACATACCGTCTTCAATATTATTCTGATAATATGATAGAGTTTCCGGTAAGCCAACGACCATGGAAAGCAGCAGCATAACGAATGTGATTCCTACAAAAAGCATCAGATAGTTCGGAATGTTCTGAAGAAATACACGCATTCGGAAACGTGAGAGGAAGTTCCATCTCGGAAGTCTCATGGTTTTCTTCTTTTTGTTCTGCTTAAGATCATGTCGTAAGAAGCGCAAAGGTGACAGACGCAGAGTTTTTGTAATTACAACAAGATTTATCACAAGCATGAGAACCAGAGGAATAACTGTTGTACGAATAAATGCTTCAGGAGTCCATATGGTTCTGTACTTAGGCAGACTATAACTGTTATTGTACATTCCTATAACAGTATCCTTGAAAAATGAATAGCCAAGTGCATTGCCTGCGATCGCAGCGAAAGCAACTACAAGCAGCGGAGCACTCATGTAATAGCGTAACAGTTCTCCTTTGGTATAACCGGAAGCTCTGAGTGTACCGATAACCGATGATTCCTGGTCAAGGGTTGTACTTATAGTTACTGCAAAAATGAATGCAAATACCGCAGTCAGAATGTAAAGAAGTACTCCAGCCATCGCCTTGTCTGATCCAAGGTCGTTTTTGGCAAAATTCATTGCATTGTTTGCATAGGCAGGAACAAAATCCTTTATTTCAAGATCTTCATTTTCTGAAGCCGCCACCTGAGTTATAAGTACCTTAAGGAAATGGTCCGAAAGTTCTTTTTCCTCATATTCATCCGCCGGAGCGTTATTGTAAGTAAATGCATAATTTGAACGTGTATTGCTTCTGATTCTGGCAAAACCTTCGTCTGTGGTCACACCCACATTGAAAGTAAGTGCATCAAACATGGTATCAGTGTTACTCTCGTATAATGTCGAATAATCAACGAAAGCAGCAAGTCCGCACACTTCAAACTTTACATTCCCTGCAAAAATAGTGTCACCGGTTTTTATTCCGGCATTGTCTGCGTGCATACGGTCGATAAGTATCTCCTTGTCATTTTCAGGAGCATGACCATCAAGTATGTCATACAGATCGATGTCTTTTCTTTCAGGATAAACTCTTATCTTTGATTCAGTAGCGCCGGTATTCTTATGTAATTCATCAACATCCTTATAGAATAGCTCATAAACTGTGACCGGAACAGGATCAAATTCTTCATCCAGTTCATATCTTTCTGAAAGTTCAGAATATTTTTCATCTATCTTATCATCTATTTCCTTGTGTGCTTTTTCAAAAGCTTCGTCCAGAGCTTTGTCGTAATCTTCAGACTCTTTTGCAGTTTTCAGTGCCTCTTCATATGCCTTGTCATAGTTTTCGCTTAAAGCACTGTCATAAGCCTTGTCGACAGCAGCCTGTTTTTCCTCGTCGGAATATTCCATACCAGCTTGCTCAGCCTGTGCAAGCTGACCGGTAACAGCTGCAGAAACCTGTTCAAGTATAGCTGCCTTTACCTGCTTTTCTACTTCTTCCGCTACAGCATCTTCAACGGCGTCAATAACTTCATCCTCTGCCTCATCATAGGCACGTTCACGGAATACTGATACAACATCAGCTTTCTCACCTGATTCTATAGCTTTGATTGTTTCCTCATCCGCTTTGTCCGAAAGGCGGAAATGTCCGTGCTCACGCTTCATGATCGTAACATTTTCATCAAGCGTGGTAAGCATACTGTTATTGGCAACATACATACCGGAAACAAATCCTATAACCGTTACCAGCATAAGAAAAATCATGATATAACGTCTGCGGTCGCGCCAGATGTCCTTCCAGACACGCTTTACCATCGGATCACGCGGACGCTTTCCGAATGAAATACTGTTCTTTTCCATACCGGAGCCCCCTTACCAGTCGAGCTCTTCGGCAGTGATCTTTTCAGTATTGATTATGTCATGCCTTATCTTACCGTCGCGGAACTTGATCACATGGTCAGCCATATTCTTTATAGCTTCGTTGTGAGTTACCATTATTATTGTATTTCCATACTTCTGGTTTACTTCTTCAATGAGTTTAAGTATCTCCTTGGAAGTCTTGTAATCAAGCGCACCTGTCGGTTCATCACAAAGAAGTATATCTGGATTTTTGATTATCGCACGTCCTATGGAAACTCTCTGCTGCTGACCGCCTGAAAGCTGATTCGGAAGTTTATAACGATGATCGTAAAGGCCAAGAATCTTTAAAAGCTCATCAATATCAAGCGGCTTGTCAGAAAGATAAGCACCTGTTTCTATATTTTCCTTAACATTGAGGTTGGGTATAAGATTGTACATCTGAAATACGTATCCCAGATGCTTTCTTCTGTACAGAGTCAGATTCTTTTCGTTCATTTCCTCAAGCTTATCACCATTGATAATGATATCGCCTGAATCTGCGTTATCTATTCCTCCGAGAATATTAAGCAGCGTGGACTTACCGGAACCTGACGGGCCGAGAAGAACACAGAATTCTCCCTTTCCAACTGTAAAATCAAGACCTTTCAGTACTTCCTGTCTCGTTTCTCCTTCGCCGAAACTCTTTTTGAGTCCGCGTACTTCGAGGAATTTTCTTTCTTTTTCGCTCATTTGTTCTGCTCCTTTTCTGTCTATATATACGAGTTAGTTTTCTCTAACTCTTCTGAATTCAATTATACTACTAAGAACCACAAAAATCAATATCATTCTATCACGAAAAGTATGCACCGGATAACCACATATTTTGATAATATGAATGAAGTTATTATAAACTTCGACCGGACATCCGCAGTATGAATGTCCGGTCCGGCTTATATTCAGGAAATAATTGTATTATTCGTAGTCAACTACGTTTACCCATGAAAGAAGGATCTCTTTTTCCTTATCCTTTTTCCTTACTGACTGTGATGCTGCTACTACAGGCATCCAGGACTGGACATACTTCTTTTCTGTCTGACTCTTTGTGCAGAACAGTTCAAGGTATTTCTCAGCACCGGCAATGTTTCCTTCAAGGCAGAATGTAAGATATGTTCTTGCGGCATCTGCAGAAGCGTTGCCCTGTGTGGCATGAGCCCAGTCGATGATGTAAGGAGTTCCGTCAGGAGTGATGATGATATTTGACGGTGTGTAGTCACCGTGGCAGAGCTTAACGTGCTTCTTCATACCATCAAGTCGTGTGTGAAGATCGTACTTTGTTGTATCATCAAGATCTGAAAGATCGATCTTGCGGTTCATCTTGTCTGTGAGACGACTAAGCAGCGGGCAGCTCTTTGACTGGATCTTCAGCTGCAGGTCAACGAACATTTCCATGTATTCGTCATACTTTTTCGGATTGGATGCAATAAGTTCCGAAAGGCTTTCGCCTTCAATGAACTGTGAAACGATCGCCCATTTTCCGTCTATTCTTGTTACTTCAAAAAGTTCCGGAACATTAAGACCTGTCTCCTCAACTCTTGCGTGGTTGAGGGCCTCGTTTAATACATCAGCCTTTGAAAACACTTCGTCGAAAAGCTTGATGCATCTGTCACCGTCACGGTAGATTTTCTTGTTTATTCTTTCTGAAATGCAGTTTTCAGGTTTCATACTCATTTCCTCCCCTTTTAACCCTTAGGATATTCTTTTTCAGTAAATGTTTTTCCGTAATAAGCATTAAGATACATCTGCTTCATTTCACTCATAAGAGGATAACGCGGATTTGCACCTGTACACTGGTCATCGAATGCATTTTCTGTCATTTCATCAAGTGTTGCAAGGAAATCCTTCTCTGAGATGCCGTAGTCAGCGATAGTATCCTTGATTCCGATTCTGTGGCGAAGATCTCTGATAGCAGCGATAAGTTTTTCGAGCTTTTCCTTCGGATCCTTACCGCCGAGGCCGAGATAATCAGCTACTTCAGCATAACGTTCGAGAGTGTGAGGATGATCGTACTGAGGGAATGTACCCATCTTAGCCGGCTTTTCGGAAGCGTTGAAGCGAAGTACATCTTCTATAACAAGAGCATTTGCTATGCCGTGAGGAATGTGGTGGTAAGCGCCGAGCTTATGAGCAAGTGAATGGCTGATACCGAGGAATGCATTTGCGAAAGCCATACCAGCCATAGTAGCTGCGTTAGCCATCTTTTCTCTTGCTTCAGGATCGTTCGGACCGTTATCGTAAGCTCTCGGGAGATATTCGAAGATGATCTTGAGTGCCTTAAGTGCAAGACCGTCAGTAAAGTCAGTTGCCATAATTGAGGCATATGCTTCAAGAGCATGAGTTACTGCGTCGATACCTGATGCTGAAGTAAGTCCCTTAGGAGCTGACATGTGGAAGTCAGTATCAATAATGGCCATGTCAGGGAGAAGCTCATAGTCTGCAAGCGGATATTTTACACCAGTGCTTTCATCAGTGATAACTGCGAAAGGCGTTACTTCAGAACCTGTACCAGCTGATGTAGGAATTGCAATGAAATATGCCTTCTCGCCCATCTTAGGGAAAGTATATACTCTTTTTCTGATATCCATAAAACGCATTGCCATGTCTGCAAAATCTGCTTCCGGATGTTCGTAAAGCACCCACATGATCTTGGCAGCATCCATTGCAGAACCGCCGCCGAGAGCGATTATTACGTCAGGCTTGAATGAAGTCATCAGAGCTGCGCCTTCCTTTGCGCACGCAAGTGTCGGATCCGGTGCAACGTCAAAGAAGGATGTATGCTGAATACCGAGTTCATCGAGCTTGTCGGTAATAGCCTTTGTAAATCCGTTTTCATAGAGGAACTTATCTGTTACAACAAAGGCACGCTTCTTGTCCATTACTGTCTTAAGTTCATCAAGTGCCACCGGCAGGCAGCCTCGTTTCATGTATACTTTTTCAGGAACTCTGAACCAGAGCATATTCTCTCTCCTTTCGGCAACAGTTTTAATATTGATAAGATGCTTTACACCTACGTTTTCACTTACTGAGTTACCGCCCCATGAGCCGCAGCCAAGTGTAAGTGAAGGAGTAAGACTGAAGTTGTAGATGTCACCGATACCACCCTGAGATGATGGTGTATTTACGAGAATACGGCATGTCTTCATTCTGCTTCTGAATTCTTCAAGCTTAGCCTGTTCTGTAAGAACGTTAAGGTAGATCGAAGATGTATGACCGTAACCGCCGTCAGCAATAAGTTTTTCAGCCTTATCGAAAGCGTCCTTTATATCTTCTGCCTTGTACATTGCAAGGACTGGTGAAAGCTTTTCATGTGCGAATTCTTCAGAAAGATCTGTGCTGTCTACTTCACCGATAAGGATCTTTGTTCCTTCAGGAACTTTTACACCGGCAAGTTCAGCGATCTTGCATGCACTCTGACCAACGATCTTCGCATTAAGTGCGCCGTTTATAAGGATGGTCTTGCCGACCTTTTCCTTTTCGGCCTTTGTGAGGAAGTAGCATCCGCGGGCTGCAAATTCAGCCTTTACCTTGCTGTAAACATGCTTATGAACAATAGTAGACTGTTCTGAAGCACAGATCATACCGTTGTCAAAAGTCTTGGAATGGATGATCGAGTTTACTGCGAGAATAATGTCAGCAGTTTCATCGATGATAGCAGGTGTGTTTCCGGCACCTACACCAAGTGCAGGCTTACCGCTTGAATATGCAGCCTTAACCATTCCCGGACCGCCTGTCGCAAGAATTATATCTGCTTCAGCCATTACAAGATTAGTCATTTCGAGGCTCGGTACATCGATCCATGAAATAATGCCTTCCGGAGCACCTGCCTTAACCGCAGCTTCAAGAACGATCTTTGCAGCTTCAATAGTAGATTTCTTTGCTCTCGGATGAGGGCTTATGATAATACCGTTTCTTGTCTTGAGTGCAAGAAGTGACTTGAAGATCGCTGTAGAAGTAGGGTTTGTTGTAGGAATTACAGCAGCGATAAGGCCGATAGGTTCTGCAATTCTTGTGATTCCGGCAGCTTTGTCTTCCTCAATGATACCGCATGTTTTTGTGTTTCTGTAGGTGTTGTAGATATACTCAGAAGCAAAGTGATTCTTGATTACCTTGTCTTCAACTATACCCATGCCTGTTTCTTCAACAGCAAGCTTTGCAAGCGGTATTCTGTTCTTGTTTGCAGCAGTAGCAGCAGCAAGAAAGATCTTATCGACCTGTTCCTGCGTAAATGAAGCGAACTGCTTCTGTGCATTTCTGACTCTTTCGATTGCAGCTTCCAGCTTTTCTACGCTGTCAACTATTTCGTAGTTCTTCTTATCCATTTTTACCTCCCGGAAATTTATATTACTAAAACGCTGATCAGAAGCGTTTTAAGAAAACACTGATTAAATCGGAAATCCGGCTTCGCCGGATTTCCGGAGGTGGGATTTGCGGGGCTTCGCACCGGACCTCACGCTGATTTATGAATAAATCAGCGTATCCTTAAATATATTTTTATTTACGTGCGACACCAGTATCTCTTGCTGCTTTTGCGACTGCTTCAGCAACGACTTTCGCAACATTTCTGTCAAGTGCACTCGGAATTATATAGTCGGCACTAAGCTTATCCTCAGTTACGAATGAAGCAATAGCTTTAGCTGCAGCTATCTTCATCTCATCATTTATATCACTTGCGCAGACGTCCAGAGCTCCCCGGAAAATACCAGGAAACGCAAGTACATTGTTGATCTGGTTAGGATAATCGCTTCGTCCTGTACCGACTACAGCAGCTCCTGCAGCCTTCGCATCTTCAGGAGTGATCTCAGGATCAGGATTTGCCATCGGGAATATTATCGGATCCTTAGCCATTGACTTTACCATCTCACGGGTCAGGCAGCCGGGAGCTGATACGCCGATGAAAACGTCTGCTCCTTCAATAACGTCAGCAAGGCTTCCCTTTCTCATCTGTTTATTAGTTATTTCCGCCATTTCCTCCTTGACCGGATTCATGTCTTCGGTTCTGCCCTTGTAAACAGCGCCTTTTCTGTCACAGAGAACAACGTCTTTAAGTCCCATTGAGATAAGGAGTTTTACTATTGCTATTCCGGCAGCACCTGCACCGCTGGTAACGACTCTTATCTCATCTATTTTCTTGCCGACAACCTTAAGTGCATTCATCATAGCTGCAAGTGTAACAACAGCCGTGCCGTGCTGGTCGTCGTGGAAAATCGGAATGTCACAGCACTTTTTCAGTTCTTTTTCTATTTCAAAGCATCTCGGAGCAGAAATATCTTCAAGGTTTACTCCTCCGAATGAACCGGCAAGAAGTTTCACCGTATTTACTATATCGCTTACTTCCTTTGAACGTATACAAAGCGGTACGGCATCAACATCACCAAACGCCTTGAAAAGCGCGCACTTGCCTTCCATGACCGGCATACCCGCTTCAGGCCCGATGTCTCCGAGACCGAGTACAGCTGTTCCGTCAGTCACGACGGCAACAAGATTTGAACGTCTAGTAAGCTCATAGCTTTTACTTACATCTTTCTGAATTTCAAGGCATGGCTCTGCAACACCTGGAGTGTACGCAAGTGACAGATCATCAGATGTCTCCAGAGGAGTACGGCAGATGACTTCGATCTTGCCTTTCCATTCATAATGCTTCTTCAGCGATTCTTCTGCGTAATTCATTTATAAAGATCCTTTCGCTTGATATATGGCAAACATAAAAATGCGTTTGCCTTAGGTTAGCGCTCGCTAACCTATTATAATTATAAATGAACTATAGAATAATATCAAGAGAAAAACACTGTGCTTCCGGAAAAACGGAAATAACAACAAAAAGTAATTCTCAATCAAGAAATATTTTATGCTAAGTTACCCTTCACTAACTTCTGCGTGTAAATTCAATACAAATAAGTCGTTATTTCCGCCAGTTTAGAATACAACTAATTATTACAGATTAAATAATCGCAAAAATTGAATAGACAAATAAAAATTATGAGTCTTTAATTATCTTACAAGGGAAATATATTAAATCATAAACGAAAAAGATCGTCTCTGTTCTCATTTGACAGAGGCGATCTTTTTATATATTCAGTTACTGATTCGAATTTTTTCTTGATTATGCCATGGAAGTATATTGACATTCCGATTTTGCTATGGTATAATATGTTTCGTAGGATATATAACATATTTACCAACTATATGATTATGTTGAAATTCATAGTATTGTTTTCTATAGCGTTTTACGCTATAATTAAAGGAGGAAAAGATGAAAAACAACAAACAGAATTCAGCAAAGAACACATGTAAAAAGAAAAACAAAGGTCGATACAGAGCAAGAGGAAAAAGAAATTATAAAGATAGTTTATTCTGTTTTCTGTTTGGCAATGAGGCATTTAAGAAATTTACTCTTGAACTTTACAATGCAATCAATCATACCAACTATACTGATACTTCTCTGCTGAAATTCAGAACTATGAAAGATGTTCTGTATATCAACGTAAAAAATGATGTTTCATTTCTGATCAAGGGAACGTTTAATTTCTATGAACATCAGTCAAGTTTTAATCCGAACATCCCAATCAGGATGTTTATTTACGCTGCGCACGCATATAACCGTTATATTAAAGATCATGAGCTTGATGTTTACAGTTCACATCCTCTGACTCTTCCTGTACCGAAACTCATATGTTTCTACAACGGTGAAAGAAAGGAGCCGGATGAAAAAATCATCAGATTCAGTGATTGTTTCAAGAAAACTGATAAGCCGGATATTGATATCAACGTTCGTATGCTCAACATCAATCACAATCATAATCAGCTCCTGTTGCAGAGCTGTAAACCACTTGCTGATTACTCTCTTTTCGTTCATCAGGTAAGAACCTATATGAAAGGTAAAGATAAAAGCGAACTGGATAAAGCACTTACAGCAGCGATAAATAATTTGCCAGACGAATCCGTTATTAAACCTATTCTATTATCATACAGATCTGAGGTGTTTGATATGTGCTTAACTGAATATACGCAGGAACATGCTGACAGAGTACGTAAAATCGAGGCTAAAAAAAGAGAGCGTAATGCTGAGAAGCGTGGTGAAGAACGCGGAAAAAAGCAAGGAAAATTAATCGCCTATCTTGAACTTGTTCAGGAAGGCACTCTAGATGTCGATGAAGCTGCTAAACGCGTCGGTATGTCAGTCGAAGAGTTTAACAAAGCAATTAAAAAATTTTCTGTATAACAAATTTACGCGCCACATCTCACCGGATCTACCGGTTTTGAGATGTGGCGATTTTTGATTTCTGTCAGTATTTTTATGTTGGTGCATATATCAAAGGTCTCTGCAAAGGGACAACCTTAGGGAGGAGGAGAACGATCAAACCGCAGCAAAATCCGGCATTTCTCCTCCTCCCTTCGGATTTTCCCTCTGCACACCCTTTCCCAACACCCTCCTCCACATTGCCGGATTTTGCTTTTTATTATAGCTCAGAGGTTATTGTTCTTAAGGCAAGGGGAATGCGTTATATATCACTTTATAAATTTAATTTTAAATATTTACGCTTTTCTCAAGAATGGCTTTTGTTTCTTTCCAGTTTGGAAGCATTACCTGAAGCAATGAATAAAACTTCTTTGAATGATTCGGATAGACAAAGTGACAAAACTCGTGATAAAGAACATACTCTATACAGAATTTCGGGGCTTCAATCAGTCGTTTGTTCAGTATAATGGTTTCTTTCTCAGGAAGACAGCTCCCCCATCTCGAAGACATTTCCCTTATTTTCAGTTCAGGAAAAGGAAGATCATAACAAGCAAATCTTCTGTATACATTCTGCATCACTTCTTCAAAAACTGATCTGCTGTACGATTCGATCCATTCAGTGAATTGTTGCATTATGCGTGGTTTATAATCCAGACGAAGTGCATTAATCTGAACGTATACACCATCGCATACTACTGATTCGTGAAAGCTTTTAACTATTTTCAGACGATGATTTCTGCCAAGAAGAGTTATATTTTCACCGTTCACATACTGAAGTTCTGAAGAAGGTGCGATGTTACAATCAAATTCAGCAACGTGTTTCAGAATATAGTTTTTTCGACTAATAACAAAAGAATCTATCTCGCTGACAGGAACATCTTCAGATGCAGATACATAAATACTGCTGTCATTGGTTACTCGCAGATTTATATTTTTTACTTTTTTTCTTTCAAGAATAAAACTAATAGATTGGTTTTCCGTATTAACTACTCTTGATTCAGATGAAACACTTTGCATCAGTACCTCCCGTGTGCGGACTGCTTAATAGTTTCAGTAATCGCATCCTGTGTCTCTACTGTCATGCCCCATTCATATTTGTCACTGTAACAATAGAATACATAATCAAATTCGCGATTAATTTTCTTGTTAATTTCAGTGTTGCTTTCCCAGTCAACCTTACAGTTTTCCTGCATTATCTTTGCGATTTCAAGCGAAAGTTCTGCTTTTATATCGTCAGAGATTTCAGCATTAATCCTTTCATTAAGTATAGTCGAAATTATGTAGTAATATACCTGAGCATTAGAATTATGCTGAATAGCTGAAGGAAACTGTATTTCCACTTTACCTTCTGAATAATCTTTTTTAATTTGATTCATTCTTGAAAGATATTCAGCTTCGCTTATAATCTGATTTCGATATTGTTCAAGCGCCTTCTCTATCTTTTCAGAAAACTTCTGATAAAATGCAGGATTTTCATCACGCTTCAAAGCAATACTTCTGGTAAGCCTGTATCGTATAGCATCTGCTTTTGCTCTGTCTGTATTTAGCCCGCTCAGTACCTCTTCCATCCCCTGAGAGTCGAGTATATCTACCGGAGCAGTTATTTTCTTAAGACCAGTAACAGAAAGGTTTCTGTCTAAAAGATTCTGCATAATAGGTTCATATTCCTTATTATCTACTGCATCCGAATATCTAAGTTTAACAACTTGCCTGAGTTTGGAAAAGAATATAAAATCATTCTTAAATTTCTTCATTAAATCATCCGGAACAGCGTCATATGCCTTCTCCGAACCAACTACTAACGAAAGCGATTTGCCAAAATCACATAGACGATTATAAAAATCATTTCTTCTTTTTTCATCTTCAAGACTATCACTGAATTCATTAACATCAGTTTTATTTCTAACTAAAGAAAACATATCAATGATTTGTGAATGCGCATTTCTTAAATCACCAACTGCTTTCATTACATCAATTACAGCTCCGCTGATCTCAGAACCGTCGAATCCTTCAAGTCCTGCACCACTGTACATATTCATTGCATCATCAAGCTTCTTAATAAGACCGCGATAATCAACGACAAGGCCGAAATCTTTTCCTTCACAAATTCGATTGGTTCGAGCTATAGCCTGTAGAAGTGCATGTTCCTTCAGTTCTTTGTCGATATAAAGCACCTGGCATAACGGCGCATCAAATCCAGTAAGAAGTTTGCTGCAGACTATAAGAATATCAATCTCACCATCTATGAATTTGTCCTTTAAAGCATCTTCATACTTATCTTCATTACCATACTGTTTCATCATTTTATTCCAGTATGCAATCA
>JAFRUS010000066.1 GCA_017438745.1 Oscillospiraceae bacterium
GTCCTGCTTTATGATAGTGATGAAATTTCACGGTATTCCGATATCAAAAGAACAGGCGGAAAGCTTATCTGTTCTTGATCCGGGAAGCAAAACCAGTGAGATAGAAATTATCAGTTCTGCAAAAGCACTGAAAATGAAAGCAAAGCTTTTCAGGCTTGATGTGAACAAACTTAAGGATATCAGATCTCCTCTTATTGCAAAAGATAAAAACGGTGAGTTTTTTATCATTGCAAAATCAGAAGGCGATAACTTCATGATCCTTTCTGCTGACAAGAGACAGCCGGAAGTGAAGACAAGAGAAGAACTCGCAGAGATGTGTGACGGTTCAGCTATCCTTATTAATCGTAAAGGAATAGTCGATAAAGAGGCGGTATTCAGTTTTAAATGGTTTATACCTACTATCCTTAAATTCAAAAAGGAATTCATTCAGGTTCTTTTAGCAGTATTCACTGTTCAGATACTCGGTATTCTCACACCTGTTATGACACAGGTGGTAGTTGACAAAGTCCTTGTACACAGGAGTATGTCAACGCTGAATGTACTGACTATCGGAATAGCTGTAGTTTATGTTTATGAACTCATACTGTCACTCGCGAAGAATTATGTGTTCACTCATACGACAAACAGAATTGACGTTATGCTCAGTTACAGACTGTTCCGTCATCTGTTTGCACTTCCGCTTAAGTACTTTGAATCAAGACGTGTGGGCGAAACCGTTGCCAGAGTACGCGAACTTGACAGTATCAGAAACTTTCTGACAGGAACTCCGCTGTCATCAATGATCGACCTTATTTTTATAATCGTGTACATAGTCGTTCTTTTCTGCTACAGCAAAATGCTGACGGTCATAGTTCTCTGTTCGATACCGGTTTACGCTGTTCTTTCAGCTGTAGTAACACCGCTTTTCAGGAAAAGACTGGATGAGAAATTTGAGACCGGTGCCAATACGCAGTCGTTTCTTGTTGAATCCATAACAGGCGTTCAGACAGTGAAATCATACGCGCTGGAACCGAAGTTTGAAAAAAAGTGGGGCGAGCTTCAGGCTGATTATGTAAAGGCAAGCTATAAGACATCGATGGTTTCGGCTACAGCAGGTTCGACAGGTCAGTTCATTCAGAAGGTATTTGACCTGCTCATTCTTTTCTTTGGTGCGAAGGCCGTAATGGATGGTGATTTTACAGTCGGTCAGCTTGTGGCATTCCGTATGCTTTCAGGCAGAGTCAGCGGTCCGGTGCTCAGACTTGTTCAGCTCTGGCAGGAATATCAGCAGGCGTCCCTGTCAGTCAAGCGAATCGGTGATATCTTCAATACAGCTCCTGAACCGATACTGAATTCAAACCAGACTTCGATGCCGAAGATAAAGGGCAGGATCGTATTTGACAAGGTAAGATTCCGCTACAATCCGCAGGGCGGAGAAGTCATCAAGGGTATCAGTTTTGACATTGAACCGGGAACGATAACCGGTGTTGTCGGACGAAGCGGCTCAGGAAAGAGTACTATTTCAAAACTTATCCAGAGACTGTATATTCCTGAAGGCGGTAAGATATCGGTTGACGGAATGGACATTTCACTTGTCAATCCTGCAATGCTCAGAAAACAGATCGGTGTGGTTTTACAGGAAAACTTTATGTTCAACGGAACTGTTGCAGAGAACATATCAATTCACTGTCCTTCCGCTTCAATGGAGCAGATCATAAAATGTGCGAAGATAGCCGGTGCTCATGACTTTATTCTTGAACTTCCTGACGGTTACAATACGATAATCGGTGAGAAAGGTATGGGACTTTCAGGCGGACAGAAGCAGAGAGTTGCCATTGCAAGAGCTATACTTGCTGATCCGAGAATACTCATATTTGACGAAGCTACTTCCGCACTTGACTATGAATCAGAGAGTATTATTCAGAATAATCTCAAGGAGATATGCAAAGGCAGAACGGTTCTTATCATAGCTCATCGTCTTTCCACACTGAAGGATGCACAGAAGATCATGGTCATAGACAAGGGAAGTCTTGCCGAGTATGATACTCATGAAAACCTGATGGCGAAGAAAGGTCTTTACTGTCATCTTTATAATCAGCAGAAAAGGGGCGATGTAGATGGATAACAGGTTTACTGAATATGTTCTGAAGCACAGCAGTAACCGTGACAGAGAACTGAAGTATGACTTCATGCCATCGCTGCTTGAAATAATCGAACGTCCTGCACACAAGGCAGGAATGGTCATAATAACAGGTTTCTTTGCTCTGCTCGTATCAGCTGTTATCTGGGCTTGCTTTTCAGAAGTTGATATAGTTATAACTTCTCAGGGAAGCATTCAGCCAGTCGGAAATACCAATGTGGTCGAATCAGCTGCCAGCGGAACAGTAAAAGATATAAAGGTCAAGGACGGTCAGCATGTAAGAGCAGGCGAAGTGCTTATCGAACTGGATTCCAAGAACCTTGAAGTGGAATATGATCTTCTTATAAAACAGCTTGAACAGTATGAGGCTGAGGTGCGGATTTACAATCAGCTTAAAGAAGGTAAAAACGGATCAGAGATAAATATTGCTAATTTCAATGCAGATATCAGACCAACTATACAGGCGCTTATCGACAATGATATAAGTTACCGCAACAACATAGAATCACTGGAAAATGAAAAGGAAAGCCTGATAATAAATAAGAAGATAGCAGAACTTCAGCTTGAGGAAGCCCGCAGTTCAGGAACATCACGTCAGATACAGGCACAGCAGCTTGATGTCGAGCAGAAGGAAAATTCGGTAAAGAAAGCTGATATAAGTATCAATGAACTTAAAAGCAGCTACAGCAGACAGCTGAACACAGGACTTGCCGATGTTACCTCAAAGCTTCAGGAAGTTCGCATGAATATCAGGAAGTACGACATTTCAAAGGGATACTACAGCCTTACGGCACCTGTCAGCGGATATGTTCAGAACATAGCTGTCAATACCATAGGTGAGACAGTAACACCGTCTGAAAAGCTTGTGAGCATAGTTCCGGATGATGCAGAAGTGGAAATGGAATGCTTTGTTAAGAACATGGATATTGCTGATATTCAGAAAGGCATGAATGCGGAAGTGAAGCTTGAAGCATACCCTTACAACAAATACGGAACAGTCGATGCAGAGGTTTCATATATAAGCCCTTCATCATTCCAGAATGAAACCCTCGGAAATGTGTATCTTGTAAAGCTGAAACTGAACAATACAAATGAAAAAATCAATCTGTTCACTGGCCTTACAGGCACGACAGAGATCAAAACCGGAAAAAGAACGGTAATGGAATATTTCCTTGATCCGATAACTAAAGGCTTCGGGGAAAGTCTGAAGGAAAGATGATTTTATTCTTCCTCCTGTAAAAAAAAGGTGGAGCCTGAGGCACGATACAACTTTTTATAAAGTTATTGATAATCAGTTTGTAATCATATATAATAGAAATAGATATACAATATATTAATTGAAAGAATAAGGTCTTAACAAGAAAATTTATAAAGTAAGTTTTTAAGGAGGGCGAACATAATGGGTGCTTACGCTGTACCAACAAATATACCAATAAAAACAGATAAAGAAATTTCGGTCAATAAAAAACTTTCGCCTGAAGCCGTAGCAATAAGGAATTTTTGCAGAACTCACAAAGTTGAAGTAACAGTTAATGATGATGGTACTCGTAATGTTAGGGTGACAGTTTTAGAAGATGATAAGTAAACATTTTACTGTAGAACTTTCTGCAGTTACCGAAAAATTTGTTTGTGGAAATAAATATCTCGATAAGTTCATTAAAAGTCATGAAGCACTTGATGAGTCTATCGGGAAAACTTATGTTTTTTTGATATGACTTTTGCACCTGAAAAAGATGAATTTGGGTGTACACCGATGTATTTATCGCTTGATTGGGAAGAGTAAAAAATGTAACTGGAAGCGGAGCATCCGGTTTTTGACAGTACAGCCGCAGATGTTGTGGGATATAACATCTGCGGCTGTTTTGCTTTTTAAATAGCACGCCGCAGGCGTACCGATTAAATGTGGTGCCTGCGGCACAATTGAAAATTCAGATGCACGGAGCGCATCTGAATTACAAGAAATACTTCATGTCCTACGACGGCAGGCATAGATGAAAAACGTAATGGCGAAAGGAGTATTAGAGATGTTTATAGGAGAAGAACCAAAGACATTAGAGGAATGCTTTGAAAGACTGAAAAAAGGATGTCAGAGACTTAGCGATGAATGTGGATATTCTGATGATTATTCTATTTTCAACGAACCGGCAACTGAAGAAGAAATAAAAAGATATGAGGAAAGCCATGATATTGTTCTGCCGGAAGACTATAAGAAGTTTTTAAGATTTTCTAATGGTGCTGAGATATTGGGGAATGGTATGACAATATACGGGTTGGGAGAATGCGGATACAGCGATGAGATGGTTCCTGAATATTATTTTGTTATTGGAGAAGAGGTTGGTGACGGAGAGAGAATAGCTTTCGATCCTAAAAGCAAAGAGATTTTTTCATTTTATAATGGAAAGATTACTCCGTGGAAAATTGAGAATGAAATGAAGTGGCTTGTCGAAGACTGTGAAGGATGTATTAGCGATAGTGAGCTTGAAAGAGCACAGGTTGCTAAAGATTCGGAGACAGTAAAAAGAGAAAAAGAAGAGTGTTCGAGTTATTGGAGAAAATTAATAGAAGAAAAGAAAAAAGAAAGAGGAATCAAGAATGACTAATGATGTAAATAAATTTATAAAAGATTTGGACAAACTAAATCAGGATGAAGTGAATGCCGGATAGAAAAAATCATAAAATGATTTGCAATATATTATGAAAAAAAGACATGAAGAGCGATCTTCATGTCTTTTTTAGACAGCACGCCGTTACAGAAATAATGGATTGTTTCTTGAAAGAATAGTTCCAGTATGGTATAATATGTATATCACCGGAAATGAGGTCGATACCTATGGATAATGAAATTATGAGAACCGAGAACAGTTCGGAAGAAATCTATACTTCCATACGTTCTTTTGTAATAACAGCGCAGAACAAGGTGTATGCCGCA
>JAFRUS010000009.1 GCA_017438745.1 Oscillospiraceae bacterium
AATTGAACCCATGATTCCGCCGTGAAAGGGCAGCGTCTTAACCTCTTGACCAACGGGCCATATAATAGCGGCAGTGGGATTCGAACCTACGACCAATCGGGTATGAACCGAGTACTCTAGCCAACTGAGCTATGCCGCCATACTTGATGTCGTTTGTCGTTTTGCGTTTCCCACAAGCGACTATCTTATTATACATTGTCTGGCCTTAAATGTCAATGCTTTTTTGAGATTTTTTTCAGAAAAATTCATGTTTGTTAATCTTTAATATAAAGTTCTCATTTCTTCCTGCCGGTATCGTAAAAACAACCATTGATGTAATCTCTGAAAGCGCTAATTAACACAATAATCAGCACTGCAATCTGAATTCACCGAATCTCTGAATTTAACGTTCTTTAGGAATGATAAATAACAATAAAAACACCCTTCCGTGCATCAAACAAATCTTTCCGTTCAAATGCATCCGGAAGGGTGATATCTTACTTTTTACGTCTGTGATAGCTCACAAAATCAAATCTTATCTGTTCAGTGATAAATTCCAGCATATCAGTCATCGAGTTCATCAGATTATCGATGGTCTCGGTGTCGATGTCCAGCGGAATGTCGGCCGGATATCTCGTTTCAATGTAGAAACGGTTGAGCGATGAGCTCTGGCCTACCCACTGGTTGAAATGCTCGTCGCACATGGCTGCCTGCTTGCACAGCCAGGTCAGGTTGTGACCGTCGTACAGCTTGTGCTTCTTGAACAGCAGATACCCCTTAAGTGCCTTTTCGATGCACTGCTGGCAGTGGAACGCCGCAGAATTGTAGCATCGTGTGTCCTTGATGAGATTTTTAGCGGCAAGAAAGTCAAGATTGGCGTGGAACAGCCAGTCGAAGTACCTTCTGCTGTCGCTTTCTCTATAACTTCTCCCCATAAATATAAGCTCCTGTATTATGAATTTTCCATGCAAATGATCCGATGTCGTTCTTGAACTGTTCCCATTCCGACTGGCTGTACAGAACAAGATCGTAAGGAATGTCGCTGTCGATCTGCATGTAAAGGCGGCATTCTAGTTCACCAACGCTTTCATCACCGTCAGGAACGATGACCACCAGCTTGAATCCTACAAGATCGCCTTCCGTATTTACCTTGTTGCTTACCAGAATAATGCTCAGCGGATCGCAGATCCGTCTGATTTCATCAACTGTTCTGTTAATTAATAGATTATCACTCATATCATAAAATTCCTTTCAGGAATGCTGCAGCAGAAGATCCTGCTGCATATTTTTTTAATAAAACACTGATTAAATCGTCAGTCCGGCTTCGCCGGACTGACGGGTGAGGAGATTACGGGGCTCCGCCCCGTGCCCACGCTGATTTATGAATAAATCAGCCTATCCTTAACTGTTTCTCCGTTTATCATCACCAGATCAGGTGAGCTCATTATGTCAAGAGGATCGGAACTGTAGAGCTGAATGTCTGCGTCCTTTCCCTTTTCAATGCTTCCCACCCTGTCTGAAATGCCGCATATCTCAGCTGCGTTCACAGTGATCGCACGAAGTGCCTCGTCACGGTCAAGTCCGCCTTTTACCGCAAGTGCTGCGTTAAGCGGAAGATACTGTATCGGCACCACCGGATGATCAGTACAGATAGCAACTTTCACTCCGTTTTTATGAAGCACACCGGCCGTCTTTATGTCCTGACCTGCAAGTTCAGGCTTTGAACGGTCGCCAATGACCGGACCGATAACTGCACACGCACCGTCTTCAGCAAGAAGATCAGCGACTCTGTGTGCCTCAGTCGCATGTATAAGAATGGTGTCAAGTCCGTACTGCTTCGAGATACGTACCGCCGTAAGAATATCATCAGCACGGTGACAGTGGAAATGTGCCTTTATCTCACCTTTCAGAAGCGGCACCGTAGCGTCAAGCTTGGCGTCAAACTCCGGAAGATCGTTGTCCTTTTTGTTCTTCTCGTAAGCTTTGATATCATCGAGATATTTTTTCGCCTTGACCAGATGCTCCCTTATAAGTCCGGCAGTAGCCATTCTCGTTACAGGAGTTTCGTCACGGTCATTGTACGCAGTCTTCGGATTTTCACCGAGTGCAAACTTCATACCTGCATTTTTTATCATCATTTTCTCGATGCGCCTGCCATTTGTCTTGAGGGCACAGATAACGCCGCCAATGGCATTCGCACTTCCCGGAGAGCTGAGTACCGTCGTTACGCCGGCATCTCTTGCCTCCTCAAAACAGAAGTCAAAAGGATTGATACCGTCTGCCGCCAGAAGATTAGGTGTTACCGGATCCGTCTCCTCGTTGCAGTCGTCTGCCTCAAAACCAAGAGCATTTCCGACTATTCCGAGATGGGTATGTGCATCGATGAACCCTGGTATAAGAAGCCTTCCGCCTGCATCGATGTCAGAATCGGTGACCTTCTTCTTGCCGGAACCCGTACCGGTTATTTTCCCGTCCTTGATGCTGACCCAGCCGTTTTCGATAACGGTACCATGCTTATCCATGGTGCAGATCTTTGCGTTGTATATTATCAGTGGTATCACCTTATTTCTTTCCGACGATGCTTATTATCTCATCGCAGATAAGTTCAGGAGTTCTGTCTGCGTTCACCGTCAGTGTGGAGTTTTTCAGATAAATATCATGTCTCTTGTCAAAGATCTCATGAAGCTGATCCTTTGTGTTGTTTGCCACAAGCGGACGGTGTGAGTCGTCCTTTATTCTGCCGTAGCAGACTTCAAACGGAATGTCGAGGAAGAAAACTGTTCCGTTTTCCCTTGCAATGCGGGCACTGTTGTCATTAATAATAGTACCGCCGCCGCAGGCAACTACTGAGTTTTCAGCAGACAGATCCTTTACAGCTTTCGCTTCCTTTTCCCTGAAATAGCTTTCGCCCTTTGAAGCGAAGATCTCAGGAATGGACATCTTTTCAGTTTCTTCAATGTAGTCGTCAAGATCAGTGAACTTAAGACCTGTTTTCTGTGCGAGAAGCTTTCCTATAGTGGATTTTCCGCATCCCATAAAACCGCAGAGATAGATCGTCATTTAAAATCCCCCGCAATTATTTCATTGGTCTTGTCAATGATCTCCTGTACCTGTGCGTCAGTATAGCTTGATCCGTTCCAGATCTCATGAGCTTTAACAGCCTGGTAAACGAGCATTGCAGTACCGTTTACAGCCGGCTTGCCGAATGATTCAGCTATCTGGAGAAGCTTTGTCTTTATCGGGTTGTAAATAGCATCAAATACGCCGCCGCATCTGCCGATAAGTTCTGTTGCAACCGGGCATGCATCTGTCTTAGGATACATTCCTACCGGAGTAGCATTTACGATAAGATCGAAAGATCCTGTGACTGTATCGATCAGCTTTACATGAATTTTGCAGTCAGGAGCAAGGAAATGGATCTCGTCTGTGAGAGCAGCCGCTGCCTGTGCAGCCTCAGGAATTATACCGATAGTGAGTTCGGCACCGTGAAGTGCAGCTTCGATCGCCATCATTCTTCCGACACCGCCGCATCCGGCAAGAAGAACCTTTCCGGAAAGATTGAGTTTCTTTGCTTCTACTGAAAGAAGGAATCCGTCGCAGTCAGTGTTGTAACCGATGGACTTTCCGTCTTTGTTGTAAACACAGTTTACTGAATTGTAACGCTTTGCTGAAGCGTCGAGTTCATCAACATAAGGAATGATGTCTCTTTTATACGGAATAGTAATGTTAAAGCCGTTGAGCTTCTTTAAGTCATCCATTCTGCCTGCAAAAGTTTCAGCAGGAATGTCGGTACAGTCATATGTCGCTTCGATACCGCTTATCTTGAAAAGCTCATCGTGGATGAAAGGTGACATCGAATGTCCGAGAGGATGGCCTATTAATGTGTATTTCTGCATCTTAAACAATCCTTTCATTTATTATATTTAAGGGAAAACGAGAACTGTAGTCCCGTATCCCCGTAAGTTCTGTTCAGATAATCAGAACTCAGCGTTTTCAATGGCTTCAGCAGTGTCGCCGTTGAATGCTGTTACGTCTGTAAGAGTCTTCTTTACAAGACCTGTAAGTGTCTTGCCAGGTCCGAGTTCGATGTACTTGTCAAAGCCAGCTTCCTTGATCGCAGCAAGTTCATCAGTGAAGAGAACAGGTGAGATAACATGCTTTGCAAGAAGTGACGGCATGTCAGAGAAATCAGTGAGTTCCGCACCGAGAAGGTTTGAGAAGAACTTAACTGAAGGAGCGTTAAACTTGATATCCTTTATTTTCTCGTAGAATTCCTCGCTTGCAGGCTTCATGATCTCAGAATGGAAAGCTGATTCAGTCTTAAGAACAGCTACTCTTGCCTTGAGTTCTGAAAACTTTTCGCAGGCCTTGTCAACTGCAGCACTTTCGCCGGCAATTACAGTCTGGGCAGGTGAGTTGTAGTTTACAGGAACAACATACCCGTCAACAGATTCGCATACTTCACGTACCTGATCTGCTGTGAGCTTAAGGATAGCTGCCATCTTGCCGTCTGTTGTGGAAGCTACCTTGTCGAAAGCCTCTGCACGTGCCTTTATTACTCTGAAACCGTCTTCGAGCGAAAGCATGCCTGAAGCTACGAAAGCAGCATATTCACCGAGTGAATGACCTGCAACTGCATCAAACTTAAGACCGTTCTTCTTTGCTGCCTCAAAGCACATGAGTTCCATAGCCATGATAGCAGGCTGTGCGTATACAGTTCTTGAAAGTTCAGTAAAGCTTTCGTCGAAGCATACCTTTTCAAGATCGTATCCGAGAATCTCTGATCCGGTCTTCATTATAGCAGCAGCTTCAGGATATTTTTCGAAAATATCCTTACCCATTCCTGCGTACTGTGCACCCTGGCCTGCAAATAGAATTATGTTCATAAATGATTGTCCTTCCTTATAGTTATATTGCACTATTTTCAATATGCTCTGTACATCAAATTTTACAGAACTTTTAAACTTGATCTGATTTAACAGCATTGCATTACTGTCCGGTTGCAAATTTTTCAAAAATAGTATAAAATAGAGGTTGAGTAGTGCTTACTCATGGAATAAATTTGCAAGGATCTGTTAATATCAGACCACATTAATTATCATAACACAAAACTATTAATAATACAATCTATATACAGGGGGAAATTTTGTTGCAGGGAATAAAAATTTCAGGCATTGCTTCATATGTCCCGGAGACCGTCATTGAAAACAATGATTTCACATCATTCATCGAAACAAACGACGAATGGATAACAACACGTACAGGAATAAAAACAAGACACTGTGCAATGAATATGCCTACATGGAAAATGGGCAGCAGCGCTGCAGAAAAAGCCATTACCGTTTCGGGCATCTCCCGTGATGAGATAGATCTCATCATCTGCACAACAGTCACACCGGACACACTTATACCTTCAACAGCATGTCTCATTCAGAAAGAACTCGGCATGGAAGGCTGCATGGCATTCGATATAAACTGTGCATGTTCCGGCTTTGTTTACGCTGTTGATATGGCTCAGAAATACATAGCAGCCGGTTCTGCAAGAAACGTTCTTGTAGTGAGTGCAGAGACACTTTCAAAAGTAGTTGACTACACAGACAGATCATCATGCATTCTTTTCGGAGACGGTTCCGCAGCCGCAGTGATCTCGCCTTCTGACACAAGCTACAGCAGTTTTCTCGGCGCTGACGGCAGAGGATCAGGTTATCTTAAGGCTTCAAGCGTTCATCCGGTTACTCACCCGCTTTTCGCAGCCAAGGGCATTGAACCGGAAACCGATGAAAACGACCACGGCCAGCTTTTCCAGGACGGAAAGGAAGTTTACAAATTTGCTGTGGCAACAATGCCGATGATAATCGAAAAGGTTATAGAAAAAGCAGGACTTACCGTAAATGACATAGACCGTATCGTCCCTCACCAGGCAAACATCCGCATCATCCAGACGGCTGCCTCAAAACTGGGACTTCCGATGGAGAAATTCTTTATAAACATCGAAAAATACGGCAACACATCAAGTGCAAGCATACCGATAGCACTCACTGAAGCTATCGATAACGGCATTATAAAAAGAGGCGATAAGATCGTACTCGCAGGTTTCGGCGCAGGACTCACCTACGGTGCAGTCTGTCTGGAATACTGATTAAAACAAAAATCACAAGGAAAAACGGAGGATCAGACAATGGCACGTACAGCAATTATCACAGGAGCAGCTCAGGGTATCGGCGCTGCGATCGCAAGAAGACTCGCTAAGGACGGAATCAACATAGCTGTAAACTGTATCAATCAGGAACAGGTAGACACACAGGGCAACCAGCTTGCAGAAGAGCTACGCAGCTACGGTGTTGAAGCTGAATGCTTCATCGCTGACGTATCTGACTACGACCAGTGCGGCAAAATGGTTGACGCTGTAAAGGAGCGTTTCGGCACTATCGACTGCCTCGTAAACAACGCAGGTATCACACGTGACGGACTTCTCGTAAGAATGTCAGAAGAAAACTACGACAGCGTTATCGCAGTAAACCAGAAGAGTGTTTACAACATGATGAAGCACGTAAGTGCTGTAATGATCAAGCAGAAGGGCGGCAGAGTAGTAAGCCTTTCATCAGTAGCAGGCGTACACGGCAACCCTGGCCAGTTCAACTATTCAGCTTCAAAGGCTGCTATAATCGGTATGACAATGTCAGCTGCCAAGGAACTCGGTTCAAGAAACATCAATGTAAACGCAGTTGCTCCGGGATTTATCGAAACACCTATGACCGACAAGCTCACTGACGAACAGAAGAAGGGCATCCTCAGTGCTGTTGCCATGAGAAGATACGGCAAGGCTGAAGAAGTGGCAAATGTTGTTGCTTTCCTTCTTTCAGATGACGCTTCCTACGTAACAGGACAGGTAATCGAGATCTCAGGCGGACTTTCAATGTAAATCGCCGTTTTCCGGTTCTTATATACTTATACAAAGGTGGACGTAAAGACGTTCACATCATTCAAATCAATATATTATCAGGTGTAAGGAGATGTAATTTTGAGGCGAGTAGTAATTACAGGAATGGGTACAGTAAACTCTCTCGGAAAGAATAAAGATGAGTTCTGGGAAAGTATCTCGCAGGGCAAACTCGGATTTTCATATGTTGACAAATTCGATGTTTCAGATTTTGATGTAAAGATCGTAAGTCAGGTAAAGGATTTTGAACCTGATGCATGCATAGACAAGAAGGAACAGCGCCGTACAGACCGTTTCACACAGTTTGCAGTTACTGCTGCTATGGAAGCTATGCGCGACTGCGGTTCTGACCTTAAGGATCTTGATCCGTACAGAGTCGGTGTTATCATCGGCTGCGGTATCGGCGGTCTTGAACTTACAACACAGGAACATGCCAAGTACCTCGAAAAAGGTCCTGGCAAGATCTCAGTATTCTACGTTCCTATGATGATCGGCAACATGGCAGCAGGTACTATTGCCATGAAGACAGGTTTCAAGGGCGATAACTTCGCAACAGTAACAGCCTGTGCATCATCAACACACGCTATCGGTGAAGCTTTCAGAAAAATCAAGGACGGATACATCGACGCAGCTCTCTGCGGCGGTACTGAAAGCTGTATCACAAAGTTCGCACTCGGCGGATTCAACAACATGAAGGCTCTTTCAAGATCTACAGATCTCGAAAGATGCTCAATTCCTTTCGACAAGGAAAGAAACGGCTTTGTCCTCGGTGAAGGAAGTGCCGTACTCGTACTTGAAGAATATGAACACGCTGTTGCAAGAGGCGCAAAGATCTACGCTGAAATCGCAGGTTACGGCGCAACAGGCGACGCATACCACATGACATCACCTTCACCTGAGGGAGATGCAGCTGCCCGCGCAATGGTTAACGCATACACAGAAGCAGGTCTTAAGGCTGAAGACGTTGACTATGTAAACGCACACGGCACATCAACAGGTCTTAACGACAAGTACGAAACAACAGCGATCAAAAAGGCATTCGGCGACCACGCTGCAAACCTTAAGATAAATTCAACAAAGTCAATGCTCGGTCACCTTCTCGGTGCTGCCGGCGCAGTCGAAGCAGTTGCTACAGCCCTTCAGATGAAGAACGGCCTTATCCACCAGACTGTCGGCTACAAGGTACCTGATGAAGAATGTGATCTTTTCTACTGCACGGAAGGCAACATCAAAACTGAAATAAAGGCTGCTATCTCAAATTCACTCGGATTCGGCGGCCACAACGCTACTCTGTGCTTCAAGTCAGTAAAATAATTGTTGGAGGACGTTATGGCAGATAACAGAATTTGCAGTCTCACATTCGCTGAGATCAAAGAACTTGCGGAACTCGTTTCCGAAAAAAAGCTTGGTAAAATAGAAATCAAAAACGGCGAAAGCTCTATTGTCATCGAAGACAAAAAGCTTCCTCCAATACCTCCGATGCCTCCGGTACCTCCTGTGATGCCGGCAGTACCGACAGGCGTAATGGCTCCTCCGGCAGCTGTTCAGGCTCCGGCAGTACAGAACCAGGAACCAGCCAAAGCCCAGCCTGCTGAAGAAGCTGTAAAGGGCAACGTTGTAAAGGCTCCGATCGTAGGTACATTCTATGCTTCACCTTCACCGGAAAAGCCTGCCTTCGTTAAAGTCGGCGACCACGTAAACAAGGGTGACGTTATATTCATAGTTGAATCAATGAAGCTCATGAACGAGATTCAGAGCGAATTTGAAGGAACTGTTGAAAAGATACTCGTTGACAATGCATCTGCTGTCGAATACGACCAGCCGATCATGATCATAAAATAAAAAGGGGATATAGATATGAGCATACTTATGGATCAGGAACAGATCAAGGGCGTAATCCCTCACAGAGATCCGTTCCTCCTTATAGACGAAATAGTTGAAATGGAACCTGGCAAAAGAGTTGTTGCTAAGAAATACATCAAAGCTGATGATTTCTGGTTCCGCGGCCACTTTCCTGAAAAGCCGGTAGTACCAGGCGTTCTCATCATCGAGATGCTTGCACAGGCCGGTGCCGTTTCAATGCTCTCACTCGACGAGCACAAGGGCAAGATAGGCTTCCTCGGCGGCGTTGACAAGGCTAAGTTCAGAAGAATGGTAGTGCCGGGCGACGTTCTCACACTCGAAGTTGAGATCATCAAGATCAAGGGACCTGTAGGCGTAGGAAAAGCTGTTGCTCACGTTGACGGTGAAAAGGCCGTTACAGCCGAGATCTCCTTTGTTTTAAAATAATAAAAAATGGAGCATAGCAGAATGTTCAGAAAAATATTAATAGCCAACCGCGGCGAGATCGCGGTCAGGATCATCAGGGCATGCCGTGAACTCGGCATCCGTACAGTTGCAGTTTATTCAACAGCAGACAAAAGCTCTCTGCACGCACAGATAGCAGACGAAGCTGTATGCATAGGCCCTGCTGATTCATCAAAGAGCTATCTCAACATAGAAGCCATTATTTCAGCATGCATGATCACAGGTGCCGATGCCGTTCATCCTGGTTTCGGCTTCCTTTCTGAAAACTCAAAGTTTGCAAGAATATGCGAAAAGTGCGGCATCACATTCATTGGTCCTTCACCTGAATCCATCGACATGCTCGGTGACAAGGCAAATGCCAAGAAGACCATGGAAGATGCAGGTGTTCCGGTCATCCCTGGCTCAAAGGGCGAGATAAAGACACTTGACGAAGCACGTGAACTTGCTGAAAAGATCGGCTATCCTGTACTTATAAAGGCTGCTGCAGGCGGCGGCGGACGCGGTATCAGAGTCGTAAACAATTCTGATGAACTCGAAGCACAGATAACTGCAGCAAAGCAGGAATCACTTAACTTCTTCAGTGACGACGCGGTATATCTTGAAAAGTTCATTGAACGCCCGCGCCACGTTGAAATACAGATCGTTGCTGACAAGGCCGGTCACGTTGTACACCTCGGTGAGCGTGACTGTTCTCTCCAGAGAAGACACCAGAAGGTCATCGAAGAGAGCCCAAGCCCTGTTATGACGGAAGAACTCCGTGAAAAAATGGGTAAAGCGGCAGTTACAGCAGCAAAGGTAAGCAATTACTACAATGTCGGTACAATAGAATTTCTTGTGGACACGAACGGTGACTTCTACTTCATGGAAATGAACACAAGAATTCAGGTAGAGCACCCGATAACCGAATTTGTTACAGGTGTTGACCTTGTAAAGACACAGATAAGAATAGCGGCCGGTGAAGATCTCGGCTTCACTCAGGACGACATAAAGCTCAGAGGACACGCCATTGAATGCCGTATCAACGCTGAGTGTCCTGAAAAGAATTTCAGACCTTGTCCGGGTGTCATAACAGCGCTCTACACACCGGGCGGTCCTGGCGTAAGAGTAGACAGTGCTGTTTACCAGGGTTATGCGATCACCCCTTACTATGACTCCATGATCTCAAAGCTCATCGTTTACGGAAACACACGTGATGAGGCCATAAAGAAAATGTCATGGGCACTTTCCGAGTTCATAGTAGGCGGTATAGATACAAACATCGAGTTCCAGCTTGATCTCATCAGAAATGAGACTTTCGGAAGCGGAGCCTACGATGTTGGTTTTATAGAAAAATTTCTTGAACAGAGATAATGCAAGCGAAGACTTGTAAAAAGGAGCCATAAAAGATGTTTGAAGATATCTTTCAAGTCGTAAAGACCAGATTTAACGGCGGTAACAGAGAAAAGGAACAGGATGTCGTATCAGACACGACCATACCTGAAAACATCATTTTCAAGTGCCCGAGATGCAGAACCACTCTATTTGAGGACGACTACATCAGAAACAACAAGGTTTGTCCTTCATGCAATTACCACGGAAGGCTTTCTGCAAGAGAAAGGATAAAGATCACAGCTGACAAGAATTCATTCGTTGAATTCGACAAGGACATGATAAGCAAAAACCCTATAGAATTTCCGGGTTACGAAAAAAAGCAGGAGGCTCTTCGTTCACAGACAGGGTTAAGCGACGCGGTCATCACAGGTGAATGCCGTATCAGAAAGATCCGCGTAGTCATAGCAGTAATGGATGCATCCTACATGATGGCTTCAATGGGAAGCGTTGTAGGTGAAAAGATCACACGTGCAATTGAGTACGCAACGGAAAACAAGCTTCCGTTCATCGCTTTCACAGCATCAGGCGGTGCAAGAATGCAGGAAGGCATGGTATCACTCATGCAGATGGCAAAGACCTCAGGCGCTGTTGCAAGACACGGCGATGCAGGTCAGCTCTACATAACCGTCCTCACTGATCCTACCACAGGCGGTGTCACAGCTTCATTTGCCTCCCTCGGAGATATCATCATTGCAGAACCGAAGGTACTTGTAGGATTCGCCGGAAGACGTGTTATCGAAGGTACCATCAAGCAGAGACTTCCTGACGATTTCCAGCTTGCTGAATTCCAGCTTGAAAAGGGATTCGTTGACATGATTGCTGAGAGAAAGAAAATGAGAAGCGTGCTTTCTCACCTTATGATCCTCAACAATTACCGTCCTGAAGAGATATAAAGCAAAGCGGAGGACTTAAAGAGATCATGAACGACACCGAAAACACACTTACACCGTGGGAACGTCTCCAGCTTATAAGACTTAAGGAACGTCCTACAATAAATGACTACATCCCGCATATTTTTGACGAGTTCTACGAGCTCCACGGCGACCGCTGCTACGGCGATGACGCAGCAGTACTGTGCGGACTTGCAATGCTTGAGGGAAAGCCTGTGACTGTCATTTCACACGTCAAGGGAAGAAACCTCAACGAAAACAAGAAAGTAAACTTCGCCATGCCTCATCCGGAAGGCTACAGAAAGGCTCTGAGGCTCGCAAAACAGGCTGAGAAATTTGGCAGACCTATTATATGCTTTATAGACACACCGGGCGCATTCTGCGGCATAGAAGCCGAGGAGCGCGGTCAGGGTGAAGCAATAGCAAAAAGCATATGCGAATTCATGGAACTGAAGACTCCTGTAATTTCAGTAGTCCTCGGCGAAGGCGGAAGCGGCGGTGCCCTTGCCTTCGGCGTATGCGATGAACTTGCCATGCTTTCAAACGCAATTTATTCAGTTATCTCGCCGCGAGGCTTTGCAAGCATTCTCTGGAAGGATGCCACAAGGGAAAAAGACGCATGCAACATGATGAAGATCACAGCTGAGGATATGCTCAGACTTGGGGTCGCAGAGCACATAATTGACGAGCCGCTTGGCGGCGCACACATCGATTTGTGCAAAACTGCTGAAAACATCAAAGAATATTTGTTAAATGTTATAGCGGAAAAATCCCAAAAAAGTATTGACGTTTTACTGAATGAACGATATACTAAGTTTAGAAAAATTGGCGAGTTTGAGATCAGACAAAAAGAAGAACTCCTCGACAATGAATAAAAGCTTATTTTGGTGATTAACGCGCCATTATAATAAAAACACTAAAAAACACATACGGAGGACACAATAATGGTTTTTGACAAACTTAAGGAAATTATTGCAGACCAGTTAGATGCTGACGCAGAATCAATCACAATGGAATCTTCTATCACAGATGATCTTCATGCAGATTCACTCGACGTTGTTGATCTCATCATGACTATCGAAAGCGAATTTGACATCGAATTCCCTGACAGTGATGTTGAAGCTATCAAGACTGTAGGCGACATCGTAAACTACATCGAAGCTAACGTAGCAGAATAAAAAAATGTTCACCCGACATAAAAAGTCGGGTGATATTGATTTTTAAACGGGGGCAGGTCCGCAAAGCAATGAAAGGATCTTCAATGAAGAAAGTAGAAGAAAAAGCATTGATCTTCAGTACTTTCACTTCTGTACTTTTGTCCTTCGCAGTTGTAATCGGCGCAGTCGCTCTGATCACACTGAGAACAAAGCAGAATCGTGACTACGATGAAAAGTGGAAAGATTATGATGAATGCGGTGTATAAGAACAAAAAACAGTGAAAGCCGGAAAAACCTGACTTTCACTGTTTTCTTTATATACGAAATAAATTTACGATAAAAAAGTTCACATAATCCGCAAAGGAACTATGTGAACTTGTTTTTTTATCTTCCGCGCTTTGTATTTCTGCGCTTTCCGTCCATGTTCTTCTTAAGGTCGCTCATTTTTTCCTCACTGCTCTGCTTGAAACGTGAGAGCATGTCTTCAAATGAACTGTTGCCGCTCTCCTGCTGTCTTGCTGGCTGGCGGAACTGCGGCGGCTGTGAAGAACCTCCGTCCTGCGGAGCACCGCCTTCTCTGTTTTCCCTGTTATCTCTGTAACCGCGCTGAGGACCCCTGTTTTCACCGTTTCTCTGAAAACCGTTCCTGTCGTTTCTCTGACCCTGAGGTCTTGGTGATCTCGGAGCAGCATCGTCAGATGACGCTTTCTTTATTGAAAGGCTCATCTTGCCGTTTTCGTCAGTGCTGAGTACTTTTACCTTTACTTCCTGACCCTCTTTGAGATGATCCTTTATCTCTTTTACAAAGGTATTGGCAACCTCAGAGATGTGTACCATACCTACATATACCTTACCGTCATGGTTTATCTCAACAAAAGCACCGTATGCTGCAATGTTGCGAACTTTGCCGTCATAGATCTTTCCTGTTTCAAGCGACATATAAAAAAATTATCCTCCTGGTTAGTTTCTCGATGTATCATAAAATCTGATCTCGTTCGGATAAGCGTAGTTCATATTTTCAATAGCCAGCTTTTCCTTGTAGCTGTTTATATCATCAGCATTGAACAAACGCTGATATTCCTCGTTCTGGCTTCTCATTTCTTCCGTTTCCATTTCAAGTTCACGAAGTTCTTCACGCTTTTCCGTAAGGGTAGCCTGTGTGGAGATAATGGAACCGAAACACGCAAGACCCGTTATGACAATGATGGTCACAGTAACATACTTAAGAACATCTTTTTCTTCTTTTTTCTTCTTTTTAGCCATGTGACATCACTCTCCTTTACGATGATCTGTTAATTAATGATTTATAGCCACACGTAAAAATCAGTTTTTCGTTTACTATAATATCTTATTATACTACAAATCTTTCTGTCATTCAAGGGTTTTCCGAATATTTTCTGTTACTCACTGTACACGATTCTTGCTATATCTACAGTCTGCTTTGCATCACGCGAATAGAAATCCGCACCTATCTTTTCCGCAAATTCAGGAGTGAGCACGGCGCCGCCTACAACGACTTTGATATCAGGCCTGCGTTCCTTTACAAGCTTTATGGTCTCTTCCATTGATTTCAGTGTTGTTGTCATGAGGGCCGAAAGACCTACGAGCTTTACGTCTTCCGGTGCTGCAGCTTCAGCGACTGCTTCATATTCAACATCACGGCCAAGATCGATAACTTCGTAGCCGTAGTTTTCAAGCAGTACCTTTACGATGTTCTTGCCGATGTCATGGATATCTCCCTTTACGGTAGCAAGAACGACTTTTCCCTTTGATACCTTTTCACTGTCCGCCGGCATCTTCGACTTGATAACCTCGAAAGCTGCCTGTGCAACTCCGGCTGAAAGAATCAGCTGCGGAAGGAAGATGGCACCCTTTTCAAAATCCGCTCCCGCCTTGTCAAGAGCAGGAATGAGAACTTCATCTATGATCTTCATTGCGTCAGTTGTTTCAAGGAGCTTTTCAGTGATACGCGCACCGTCCTGCTTAAGTCCGCTCTGGACCGCATACATAAGTCCCTCCGGTGTTGCCTCAAGTGCATTTGACGGAGGCGGTGCCGCAGCCTGCGGTGAGGCTGTGTTGTATGCTGCAATGTACTCGCGTGAATCCTTGTCTATGTTGGCAAGCACCTTGTATGCACGTACTGCGCCTGCAATGACTGCAATGTTCGGGTTGATGATAGGAAGATCAAGACCGTTTGCAAGACAGATCTGGAGGAATGAGCTTGTGATGAGCTCACGGTTAGGCAGTCCGAAAGATATGTTGGAAACACCGAGTGCTGTTTTCAGTCCGAGTTCATGCTTCACCCTGTGTACGGAATTTATAGTCACCATTGCTGCTGCCTGTTCAGTCGAAGCTGTCATTGTAAGACAGTCGATGAAAACATCACGCTTTGGTATTCCTATGGCTGTAGCTCTGTCAAGTATTCTCTGCGCTATTGCAAAACGTTCCTCAACAGTTGCCGGGATACCGTTCTTGTCCAGTGTAAGTCCCAGCACACATGCACCGTATTTCTTGACAATAGGAAGGATCTTCTGAAGAGATTCCTCTTCGCCGTTTACCGAGTTTACTATCGGCTTTCCGTTGTATACTCTCAGTGCAGCCTCGAGTACCTCAGGAATAGTGGAATCCACCTGAAGCGGAAGATCAGTTACACCCTGAAGAGCCTTGACGGTACGCACCATCATTGCCTTTTCATCTATGTCAGGAAGACCAACGTTGACGTCAAGGATGTCAGCACCGGCATTTACCTGTTCGATGGCCTGACCGAGAATGTAGTTGATGTCGTTGTTCACAAGAGCTTCCTTGAAGCGCTTCTTGCCTGTCGGATTTATTCTTTCACCGATTATTCTCGGCTGGTCGATAACAACGGTTCTTGAAGCGGAACATATCGCTGTCGGAATCTCAGAACCGCCCGTAACTTCTTCCTTACGCGGAACGAATTTCTTTCCTGCAAGCACCTTTTTAAGCTCTGCAATATATGCCGGTGAGGTTCCGCAGCAGCCGCCGAGGATCTTTACACCGAGATCTGCAAACTTTACTACTGTTTCGGCAAAATCTTCGGCATTTACGTTATAGCGTCCGGTTACAGGATCAGGAAGTCCGGCATTTGCCTTTGCTATAAGAGGAATATGGGTCCAGTGTGATATCTCCTCAACAATAGGGATGAGTTCAGCAGGTCCGAGAGAACAGTTTACACCGATGGCATCTGCTCCGAGAGCTGTGAGGGAAAGTGCCATTGCAGAACATGAACATCCGGTAAATGTTCTTCCGTTCAGTTCAAAGCTCATCGTACACATTACCGGCTTGTCCGAATTTTCCTTTGCTGCAAGAAGGGCAGCACGCATCTCGGTAAGATCTGTCATGGTCTCGATAACGATAAGATCAGCATCTTTTCCGGCACGGATTATCTCGGCAAAAACATCGTAGGCTTCTTCAAACGAAAGATCTCCGCCCGGTTCCATAAGTCTGCCGAGAGGACCTACGTCAAGAGCAGCATAGGCTTCTTTGCCGCTCTTTTCTATAGCACGCTTAAGATTTCTGATTCCGGCTCCTATTACCTCATCTACGGTATATCCGCTTTCTTCGAGCTTGTATCTGTTTGCACCAAAGGTATTGGAGTAAAGTATCATACTTCCGGCTTCAAGGAACATGCCGTGAATCTTTTCAAGGACTTCAGGTGAAGTCAGATTGAGCAGTTCCGGTATCTCACCGGTTTCAACACCAAGGTCAAGAAATGTTGTTCCCATTCCTCCGTCAAGAAAGACAAATTCATTTTTATCAAGTAGTTTTCTGAAATCCACAGTGGAGCCCCTTTCTTCTGAGCGAACATCCTTCAAAGGAACGGCATTCAGCACATCCCATACGTTTTTTTTCAACAGGCTTTTCCGAAATTCCGATCACTGCGGTGACCGACTTCATCGGAGACATCATATTTTCTTTCTGCAGTACTATTCCCGCAGTCTTTCCGGCATTCAGCACGTTCAGCAGTTTCGGCTGAACAGTCAGCGGCAGATCGCCGTATCCCGGCGAGTAACGCCACGTAAAGAATTTTCCGGGGAGACTCTTCCTTATTTCCTCTTCCGCAAGATCTGCAGCCTGTTCTGCAGCAGCACTGGCAAGAGCATCTGTCATCACGCTCTTTGCCATGTCAGTTATCTGAAGACGCCGTATGAGCATGTCAACATCAGCACCGACGGTCGCAGCAAACAGTGCAGCATATTCACATCCTTCAAGATGCTCCGAAAGATCTTTGCCCTCCAGAACAAGTCCGTTTTCAAGGACGAGGGGAAAGAATCCGTTTATCTTAAAAACACGGTACACGCAAACCGGGCGTATTGTTTCAAGCAGTTTCCTTTCACACTCTTCAAGTTCCGAAAGTGCAGTATCGCTTATAGCGCCGCCCTTATATGACATGTATCTGAGAGCCTGCTCTCTGTCAATCTGTTCAATTTTTATCATTACACATTACCATTTTCAAATTATACACCTGCAGTTACAGTAAAAGCTGACCCGGCTCAGCCGGAATCTGTACGTTTTTCGTGCTGATCTGTGAAATCAGCGTTTCTGGTCATACGTCTATATTATACCATAACGGCAGGGCAATATCAATGCTGACAGAGGCGGCAGAAGCGGGGAATTATACGTCCGGGCAGCATCTGATGCCATTTCATATCAATTATTTGTCTTATTATAGCACTCTGATAACCATTATTGTGTCTTTATTATGTTTCCATATTGACTTAGTACAGTTTTTTTCATATAATTTAAGTATAGTCGTGTATTTTATATAAAGTTGTATAAATTTGTGGCGACTTAAAAAATACACATTTGTTTGATTGTATTGTAAGTGTAAAGTTATTTGAAAACGGAGATGGATTGAATGAAAAGGAACAGACAGATTGCCTCGCTTCTGCTTGCATCTGCAATGATGCTCTGCAGTACCCCTGATGCAGCGCTTCCTGCAAAAGCTGCAGGAACATCATCGGAAAACCTTACGCCGTGCATAAAAGCTGACGTAAACAAGCAGAAATTCTCACACAATGAATGGACCGGCAAAAACGGTGCGGAAGATGTTTTCGGCATTAACCGTGAAGAAGCTGCGGTTACACTCATCCCTTACCAGGACAGCGCAGCTGCGGCTGCTGCAGTATGGGATTACAACGCCCGCGAAGACTCGGTTTATCTGCAGATGCTCACACGCGAAGCAGGCGGCAGCTGGGATCTCACTGTGGTACAGAACCAGCAGCAGGCTGATTCGTACCTGAAAGACGGCTTTATGAACCCTGACTACAACTCATCCGGCGGATCATGGAAGAGCGTTTCAATGCCTGACAGCTGGACCCGTCAGGGATTCGACTTCTCTATCTACACAAACGTAGGTGAACCGTGGCAGAGCAGATACGACGGCAATGTACCTGTTCCGAATGCTCCGACAAACTACAACCCGGTAGGTCTCTACAGGAAGAAATTCACCCTTGACCCTCAGATGACCGAAAACAACAGGAGAGTATGCATTCAGTTCGACGGCGTTGAATCAGCCTACTATGTATATGTGAACGGAAAAGAAGTAGGCTACAGCGAGGACACATTCAGTCCTCATAAATTCGATATCACCGATTATCTTACAAGCGGGGAGAACACACTCGCTGTCAAGGTGCACAAATTCTGCGACGGTACCTGGTTCGAGGATCAGGACATGATCTACGACGGCGGTATTTTCCGTGACGTATTCCTCACAAGCGAACCGCTCGTAAAAATATCTGACTATACGGTAAAGACTGATCTTGACGATTCATACACAAATGCGACCGTACAGATCTCGGCAGATATCCGCAACAACTCAAAGACAGACCAGTCCGGCTGGAGCGTAAAGGCCGAGATCCTTGATGAATCCGGCACAAACATCGTTCCTGATGCCGCAATTTCAGTTGACTCGGTCGCTTCAGGCAAAACAGGCACATTCAAAGGTGAAATAAAAGTAAATTCACCAAAGCTCTGGTCAGCTGAAAAGCCGAACCTGTACGCACTTGTCCTCACTCTCGTGGACGGACAGGGCAATGACGTCGAAACAGTTTCAATGCAGCTCGGCTTCAGGGAAGTAAACTTCACCCCTGCACAGGTGGACGGCTCATACAAGCGTACCACAAACAGCTTTGAACCGATCAGAATAAACGGCAAACGCCTTCTCCTCAAGGGCGTAAACAGGCACGACACCGACCCGTTCCACGGCAAGGCTGTCACCCAGGAGTGCCTCGAGGAAGATGTACGTCTGATGAAGAACTACAATGTAAACGCCATCAGAACATCTCACTACAGCAACGACTCATACCTGTACTGGCTGTGCAACAAGTACGGTCTGTACATGATGGCTGAGACAAACATGGAATCCCATGCCCTCATGAACAACAACGACGCCAAGGGTCTGTTCTACGAACTCGGCATGGACAGAACGAATACAACTTTTGAGCGTCTAAAGAACAATCCGTCCATCGTTGCGTGGTCTATCGGAAACGAAATGGTATACACGGGCGATGCAAACACATCAAACGGTATGTTCCGCGACATGATCTGGTACTTCAAGAAGAACGACGGATCACGTCCTGTACACAGTGAAGGTCAGGGCGACGCAATGGGCGTTGACATGGCAAGCAACATGTACCCGGGTCAGGACGGAATAAAGAACCGCGCCGGAAGAGGAAAAATGCCTTACGTTATGTGTGAATACGTTCATGCAATGGGCAACTCGGTAGGCGGACTCAAGGAGTACTGGGATGTTATAAGAAGCGCTGACAACATGCTCGGTGCCTTCGTATGGGACTGGGCTGACCAGAGCCGTGCAGTAAGTCTCGGAACCATTCCGAGCAGCACCGGTATAAACGATGCAACAGGCGTACACGGAAAGTGCTCCGGTGATATCTCTCGTGGTCTCGGCGAAGATACACTCAACGGCGGTGCCGCAATAAAGGGCAACACCGTAATGGACAATAACGCAAAATACAATGCAGCACTTTCCGGAACAGGAAAGTCATTCACATTTGAAGCTATAGTAAACCCTGCTACGACTGACCAGAACAATGTCATTCTTGCCAAGGGCGATACTCAGGTGGCTCTCAAGACACAGAGCAACGGTTCGGGTCTTGAATTCTTCGTTTACGACGGCAAGTGGAAATCAGTTTCGTGTGACTTCCCTTCAGGCTGGACAGGAAACTGGCATCAGGTAGCCGGCATTTACGACAAGGGTAATATTACTATCGCTGTAGACGGCAAGGTGCTCAAGACCGGATCAGTTGCAGACGGCATCAACGGAGGAAACACACCTGTCGGCATCGGTATCGACCCTGAAACAGGAAGAAAATTTGACGGTCAGATCTCACTTGCAAGAATCTACACAAAGGCACTTTCAATCGACGAACTCAACGGACAGCGTTCCGCAAACCCGAAGATCGGTGCAAACGATCCTTCAGTTCTCCTCTGGCTCGACTACAATACAGACGACCTCACAAACGAGGGTGCATGGGACTACTATGCTGAAGATAACGCCCACAAGAATCTCTATCAGGATCTCAGTGCCGGAAACTACTTCGGCTACGGCGGTGACTGGGGCGACAGACCTAACGACAACAGCTTCTGCGAAAACGGTCTCGTTACACCGGACAGAACACCTCAGCCTGAGCTTACAGAAGTCAAGTACCAGTACCAGAGCGTATGGTTCTCAACTGACGACGGCGGAGTACAGGGCGGAAACGTCAATGTATACAACGAAAACAACTTTACCAACCTTAACGAATACGACATCAACTGGAAACTCCTTAAAAACGGCGTTCCGTGTGATGAAGGCACACTGACTGCAGACGTTGCACCGCTTTCACGCGGAAAGATAACCGTTCCGTATACAATGCCGGCAGACAGACAGAACACAGACGAATTCTGGCTTGATCTTTCCGTAACTGCCAAGAACACATCCGGCATGATCGAGGAAGGCCATGAGGTGGCATTCGGACAGTTTAAACTCAACAATGCATCCCAGCCTTCACATCCTGTGGACAGCAGCACTGTAAGCGTAAAGGATGAAGGTGCCTCATATTCCGTAAAGGGCGGAAACTTCGAATTCTCTATAAATAAATCCACCGGAACGATGCAGATGTACAAGTACGAAGGAAAGACTCTGATTGAAAACGGTCCTGTGCCTAACTTCTGGAGAGGTTTCGTTGAAAACGACAATAACTCAGGCAACTACAAACTTTTTGACCGCAACTGGCAGAAGGCTGAAGGCAAGGCAAAGGTGTCAGGCGTAAAGGTGACTGACAACAGCAGCGGCCAGAAGGTCATCGAAGTTTCAATGTCATTCCCTGATACAGGAAATGCGACACAGAAGACCACATACACAGTAAACGGCAACGGCGAAGTTAAAGTATCGATAAGCGTTGACGCTACAAAGGCAAACATGGGCAACTTCCTGCGTGTAGGTTCACAGCTTACACTTCCTGCAGGATTTGAACAGCTTTCCTGGTACGGAAACGGTCCTGTTGAAACATTCAACGACAGAAAATCATGCGGAAGAAAGGGTGTATGGAACAGCACAGTTTCAGACATGTTCTTCCCGTACATGAAAACTGACGACTCAGGAAACCTTACTGATGTAAGATGGATCGAAGTAAGCAACGCAAAAACAGGTGCATCACTCAAGGTAGAAGCTACAAGTCCGCTTGAAGCACAGGCTCTCCACTTCACACCTGATGACATCAACTCAACCAACCACGTTTACGAGCTCACACCTCGCAACGAGACCATACTCGGCATCAACTACGGTTCAATGGGCACAGGTACAGCAACATGCGGTCCTGGTACTCTCGGTCAGTATCAGCTGCCTTCAAACAAGGTATACAACTGGGAATACACTCTCATGCCGTCAGTATCTGATCCTGTTGCTGATCCGGATCCGACATCGGAACCAACAGTTGAACCGACATCTTCACCTGATCCGGGAACAGATGAATACTTACTCGGAGATGTAAACAACGACGGCAAGATAGATATCACAGACTTAAGCACGATCGCTATCAACCTCGTTGACCGCAAGAAATTCAAGACAGATGCAGCAACAAAGGCTGCCGATGTGAACAAGGACGGAACAGTCGATCTTCTCGACCTCGCAACATGCCGTCAGTTCATATCAAAAGTTATCACAAGCTTCTGATCACTCCATTTAAATAATATCGCCGCAGTTACTCTTCACGGATGACTGCGGCGATCATTTTTTCTGTCATTCAGATCAGAGTTTATCCGGTATTCCTTTGTTGATTATTTTACTTTTTTAATGTATAATAACTATATAAGCAACTTAATGAAAAACAGATAAAGGAGATAACAATGGAACTTAATCCTGAAAATGAATCAAAAACAGAACTGAAAAAAGAAATAAGACGGGACTCGGCGATAAATGCCGTACTTCTGTTTGCTTTCTGGGCAATATACTTCGGAATAGCAGCCGCACTTCCGCCGGTACTTAAAAAATTCATAGATCCGGCAGACAAAACACTTTTTCACAATGTAGAAACCCTTCTTTTCTACATACTTCTCTACCCGATAGGCTTTTCGCTCATCCTTGTCATCAACAAGCTACTGTACAAAGGAAAACGCGAAATTAAAATATCAGAATGCTTCAGGAAACCTGTAACATCGCCGGGCTGGACAGCAAAATGGATCTTCTTCACCATTGGTGCGACCTATGCGGCCGCTGTAGTGTCAACACTGCTGTTTGCACTCATAGAGACATTTTCAGGTGCGGACCTGTCAGAAGCAGATATGAGTTCAGACAATTCTGCTCTCAGCATCATCACCATTCTCATATCAGCACCGGTGTTTGCGCCTATATTCGAAGAACTTTTCTTCCGCGGAACTTTGTACAGAAACGTAAGAAATCACGGTACGGTAAGCATGATGCTGGTCTGCGGTATCACTTTCGGTATATGGCACGGAAACTATCCGCAGTTCCTGTTTGCATCGGCTATGGGCTTCTTCTCATGCTTCCTGTTTGAAAAAACAAAATCGGTCATTCCTTCAATGATCGTTCATTTCGTAATAAACTCGATAGGATCGTTCATGTCAATTCTGGTAGGTATGGTGGGTCTGTCAACAACAGAAATGACAACTGCAGACTCTTACGACCTTCTCTTTGAACATCCGCTCTTCTTCCTGCTTCTCTGTGCTATAGGACTGAGCGTTATAGCTTTCCTTTTACTCTGGTTTATATTTTTCATTATCGAAATCGCATACCACAAAGAAAGCTTCGTTCTTGAAAAGAAAAATACGGAAATATCTGAAGGTAAAAAATTCTGGATCTATCTTTCCTCACCCCTCATGGCAATCGTAATGCTGGGTATGCTTGGATATACAATTTTCCGCGCACTTGGAGGTAATATCTGATTACGCGACACGCTTTTATCCATATTATGAAATTTCAATATATTTTTTCGAAACACTGTTGACAAAATGGTGAAAATAAACTATAATAACAGTATATCAAGGAAGAGAAAACGGAGGAAAAAAGATATGGAGAAAATCAAGATCATCACTATTGGCAGAGAATATGCCAGCGGCGGAAGATCCGTTGGTAAACTGATCTCTGAAAAACTCGGAATTCCATTCTACAACAAGGAAATACTGCACATGGCAGCCGAAAAACTGAATATGTCAGCTGACGATGTAAAAAACGCTGACGAAACTGCAGCAAACAGCCTACTGTACAGCATATCACTGATGAACAATCTCAGTTCAGCTTCATCACTTCCTTTAAACGACAGAATATACATTGAGGAACGTGAAGTCATCAAATCACTCGCTGAACAGGGACCATGCGTAATAGTAGGAAGATGTGCCGACAGCATACTTAAGGAAATACGCGACGACGTACTCAACGTTTTCATCTACGCAGACTCTGAAGCAAGAGCCAAAAGAGCGATAAACGAATACAACGAGTCACCTGACAGCGTATACGCTTCACTCAGAAAGCACGACAAAAAGAGATCAACCTACTACAATCTCAACACGGGACAGAAATGGGGAGCAAAAGACAATTACGATTTATGCCTTAACAGTTCAAAGCTCGGCATCGAAATGTGTGCCGACCTTATCATACATACTGCAGCAAACATGTAATTTCTCTTGATCCATCCTAAAATATAATATACAGCAAAAAGCCGGGGCTAACGTAGAAATAGGCTCCGGCTTTTTGCTGCCATAAAACCAAAACAGCCCGCTTTTCTTAATAATGAAAAGCGGGCTGAAAATTTAAGAAACTCTGATTTATTCATAAATCAGAGTGGGGAACCGGGGCGAAGCCCCGCAAATCCTCTCTCCGGAAATCCGGCTAAGCCGGATTTCCACTTTACTTTTATATTATCAGATCTTTGCCTTTGCCTTTGCACGCATCTGGTTTGAAAGAATTCTCTTTCTGATTCTGATGTTCTTTGGTGTGATCTCGAGAAGCTCGTCGTCTGCGAGGAATTCAAGGCTTTCCTCAAGGCTTAACTTTCTGCACGGGATGAGTCTGAGTGCGTCATCGCTTCCGCTTGCACGTGTGTTTGAAAGGTGCTTCTTCTTACATACGTTTACTACAAGGTCTTCTGACTTAGGTGATACACCTACGATCATGCCTTCGTATACCGGAGTACCTGCACCGATGAAGAGGGCGCCTCTTTCCTGTGCGTTGAAAAGGCCGTATGTAACTGCTTCGCCTGTTTCAAATGAGATGAGTGAGCCTGTTTTTCTTCTCGGAATGTCGCCCTTGTACGGTTCATATCCGTTGAACACGCTGCTCATGATGCCTTCGCCCTTTGTATCTGTAAGGAATTCGCTCTTGTATCCGAAAAGTCCTCTTGCAGGAACAGAGAATTCAAGACGCATTCTTGCTCCCTGCGGATGCATTGTGAGCATTTCTGCCTTTCTTGTACCCATCTTTTCCATTACTGCGCCGACGCTTTCTTCCGGTACGTCAACAACGAGGAGTTCCATTGGTTCGCACTTTACGCCGTCAATTTCCTTGAGTACAACTCTTGGAGTTGAAACTGAAAGTTCATATCCTTCACGGCGCATGTTTTCTATAAGGATTGAAAGGTGCATTTCACCGCGGCCGCATACTGAGAATGAATCAGCGTTTTCTGTTTCTTCAACACGGAGTGAAACGTCACGGAGAAGTTCCTTGAAAAGTCTGTCGCGGAGCTGACGTGATGTTACGAACTTGCCTTCACGTCCTGCGAACGGGCTGTCGTTTACTGAGAATGTCATTTCAACTGTAGGTTCACTGATCTTGGCAACAGGAAGAGCCTTGAATTCTGAAGCTGCGTCGCAGATAGTATCACCGATCGTGATGTTTTCAATACCGCTTATCCATACAATGTCGCCCACTGTAGCTTCCTGAACAGGTACTCTCTGGAGTTCCTGGATCTGTAGAACGTTTACTACCTTTGCGTTGTACGGCTTCTTTGAATCGAAGTGGTCACCGACTGTGATGTTCTGACCAACCTTAACAGAACCGCTCTCAATGCGTCCGATACCGATACGGCCTACGTAGTCATTGTAGTCGATAGATGAGATAAGCATCTGGAGAGGAGCTGTTTCGTCGCCTTCCGGAGCCGGAATATAATCAAGAATTGTTTCGAAGAGAGGAGTAAGATCCTTGCCCGGTTCGTACTGGCTGAGTGAAGCAGTGCCGCTTCTGCCTGAACAGAAGAGGATAGGGCTTTCGAGCTGTTCGTCGTTTGCGTCGAGGTCGATGAGGAGTTCGAGAACTTCATCGCCGATCTCGTCAAGTCTTGCATCAGGCTTGTCGATCTTGTTTACAACGATGATGATCTTCTGACCCATTTCAAGAGCCTTTGAAAGAACGAATCTTGTCTGTGGCATAGGACCTTCAGCTGCGTCTACGAGAAGGAGAACACCGTCAACCATGTTGAGTACACGTTCAACTTCGCCGCCGAAGTCAGCATGGCCAGGAGTGTCGATGATGTTGATCTTTGTTCCGTTGTAGCAAACTGATGTGTTCTTGGCAAGGATAGTGATACCACGTTCCTTTTCAAGATCGTTGCTGTCCATTACACGTTCAGCAACAGTCTGATTCTCACGGAAAGCACCGCCCTGCTTGAGCATTTCATCAACGAGTGTGGTTTTACCGTGGTCAACGTGAGCAATGATCGCGATGTTTCTTAAATCGTTTCTTACCATAAATAACTCCTCCTGAAAGTCGTCTTCGTAAACTTTACTAAAAAATCACTAATTCATTAGTGAAACTTGCCATAAACCTTTTCAATCTGTGAAAAGTACTAATTATATTGCCAAAAAATTTTTGCATAAAAAATTTCCTGCATGAAAATGCAGGAAATAATGTTGGTGGAAGAGGGTGGATTCGAACCACCGAAGCTGAAAGCAACAGATTTACAGTCTGCCCCCTTTGGCCACTCGGGAACTCTTCCATATTTAATTGAGAGCTGGTGAACGGACTTGAACCCCTGACCTGCTGATTACAAATCAGCTGCTCTACCAACTGAGCTACACCAGCACAGTATCAAACTTAAGTATCAAAAACATTGGAAGCTGGTGAACGGACTCGAACCCCTGACCTGCTGATTACAAATCAGCTGCTCTACCAACTGAGCTACACCAGCATCTTATCGAGGCGACAGGAGTCGAACCTGCGGCATCTTGGTCCCAAACCAAGCACTCTACCAAACTGAGTTACGCCTCGTCGTTTTCTCTACTGCTCGTTTGACAGCTTCTTAATTATACACTATCAGAAACCGTTTGTCAACACT
Source organism: Oscillospiraceae bacterium (assembly GCA_017438745.1). Classification (GTDB taxonomy): domain Bacteria; phylum Bacillota; class Clostridia; order Oscillospirales; family Ruminococcaceae; genus HUN007. The sequence goes on from JAFRUS010000009.1 coordinate 26,453, forward strand.
TTTTTTGAAAAAAATTTTCAAAACGGTTATTTACAGCTAATGCCGCTCCCTCAATATTGAATCTGCGCGGTTTATATGGTATACTAAGGTAAACAAAAATACTTTCCTCTGACACGGAGAACCATACATGAAACACTTAAAACTTTCAGATAAAAATACAAAGATTACAGGCAGATATTCAGACGATGGAGATGTGCTCTGGCTTATACACAGCGGATCTGCTGCCGGGTTTGAACTTACGGCTTCGAAGGCTGAACTGACACTGAAGAGCGATGTGAATTCGGACACTTACAAGGAGGGGCTGCCTCGTTTTGCTGTGTTTGTGGACGACATGCTTATCTGCGACGATGTGACCGGAACTGAAGGCAAGAAAATCGCTGTTCTGGACAGTGATAACGAGAAAACAGTTTCCGTAAAGATAATACATCTTTCCGAAGCACAGTCAGGTGCTGTCGGTATTGCGGCACTTGAAGTGGAATCATATGCTGCAGATCCGGTAATACCGCTTCCGGACAAAAAATACAGCATTGAATTTATCGGTGATTCCATCACCTGTGCATACGGCGTGGAAAGCGAATGTGAACTTGATATGTTCACTACAAAGACTGAAAACTTCATGAAATCATATGCTTATCTCACCGCACAGAAGCTTGATGCTGACTACAGTGCTGTTTCATTCAGCGGATTCGGTGTGGTTTCGGCATTTTCCGACACCGGAATAAAAGATGATGCACGTCTGGTTCCGGACTTTTATCTTTACGCAGGTAATCTTCCTGAGTTCAGAATACTGTGGAATTTTGAAAGAAAGCATCACGACATAGTAGTTGTTTTTCTCGGAACAAACGATATCAACTACGTTGCCGCCGCCAGTGAACATGAGGATGAATTTAAGGAAGGCTATCTTTCATTCCTTAAAACAGTCAGAGAAAAGAATCCTGATTCCTTCATCGTCTGCACAATGGGCACGATGGGAACCGGGAATGTCTATAAGGAAATCGAAAAAGCCGTTGCAGAGTTTAAGAACATTTCCGACGAAAATATCCTCTGCTTCCGCTCGAAAGAACAGAACGGAGCCGACGGATACGGTGCCGACTGGCATCCTTCCGCCATAACACAGCAGAAATGCGCTGACAGACTCTCGGAAGTTCTGAGGGGAATTCTTCCGAACAGATAAGGAAACAAACACAAACGGGCGTACCGGTCACGAAATCGGTACGCCCTTCTTATTCTGAACGTGCTTATTTACGGGTGCTCTGTACGACAGACGCCTGTTTTCAACGATCATTTATTTGTTCTCTTCAAAATAGTTGTAGCAAGGCATGAAGCTGAGCTTGAACAGATTACGTTCGTGGAGCGTATCTATCCTCTCCTTTGTAGCCGGATCAGGTTCGATTCCTTCACGTATGTACTTGTCCAGTGTAAGGTAAGTAAATCCGAGATTGTCTTCATCTGTCTTGCCGCAGAGGCCGTCAATAGGCGGCTTTTCAACGAATTTTTCAGGGAGTCCGAGTTCACGTCCCATAGCCTTTACTTCCTGAACTGTGAAGAATGAAAGCGGGCTTACGTCACCGGCAGCATCGCCGTATCTTGTTGAATAGCCCACCCAGTCTTCAGAGAGATTGCATGTATTGATAACACGGCCGTTGTTTGACTGTGAAACTGCGTACAGAACAGACATTCTGATTCGCGGAGCAAGATTTGTTCTTGTCTGAGTGCTTATTTCAAGCTGTCCTTCCAGCGCGCCCATAACACCTTCAAATGCGTCCTTTATATTAACAGTGAAGTTCTTTATATCAAGGTGCCTGCAAAGGTCGATAGAGTAGTCTATGTCGTGCTGTTCGCCGTTTGGCATCATTACACCGATAACCCTGTCCTTACCGAGTGCCCTGCAGCAGAGAGCAGCAGCAACGGAACTGTCCTTGCCTCCGGATATTCCGATAACAGCATTGCATCCTTTTCCGTTTTTCTCAAACCAGTCTTTAAGCCATGCAGAACATTTTTCTACAGCATCGGCAGCATTAAAACTATACATACTATATCTTCCTCTCTGAAAATAATCAGACAAATACAGCGGATCACCAGTAAATATTGCGCATTGATCCTTTTGCCATCTGTTTTTTACTATATTTAAATTATATTTTCTTCTGCATTAATTGTCAACACCAAATACTTCGTTTCGGGACATCACCGGGACAAAAAAAGATGTAAAAAGGAGCTCGCTTTTGAGCAGGCCGTTTTTACATCTTTTGTTTTTATTTTTTATCAACTGCACAATGGCATCCGGTCTTGCCCGCATACGGGCAGCCCACGCATTTGCCTTTTTTCTTCTGTCTGCGGATGTATACAAGTGCTGCGCCGACAGCGGATATTACTATAGCTGTACAGATTACATTTACCATAACTTTATACCTCCGTAAATTCATATAACGCAGCCATGTGTGCACAGGAAAACATCCATGCACACGTAAACTGCGTCTGACTGTATCACATGAGAATTATGTCTGTATATATCTTACTTTGCTTTTGCAAGCTCGTATTCGGAATCGAAACGTTTGTTGTTTCTTATTATTATTCCGGCAATTATTGCTGCGAAGGCGATAACTGCGATAAGACCGCCTGCGAAACCTGCACCGAAGTGACCTGTTGTGAAGAGTGTGCCGAACTGGTAAACGAGGAATCCGATAGTGTAACCGGTTGCAAGCTGGAGGCAGATAGCTCCGGCAAGCCACTTGCCGCTCTTGAGTTCTGAATTGAGGGCACCGATAGCTGCAAAGCACGGCGGTGTGTAGAGGTTGAACATAAGGTATGCGAGAGCTGCAACCTTAGTGATACCCATGATCGCAGCAACTTCACTGCCGCCGTCAACAAGAGCGAGTTCTTCTGTATCGATAAAGTTTGTTATTGCAAAACAGGTTGCTATTGTACCAACAACGTTTTCCTTTGCTATGAATCCTGTAACAGCCGCTGCTGCAAGCTGCCATGCTGCAATTCCGACAACCGGAATGAGAACGTAGGCAAAAGGTGAAGCGATAGCTGCGAGGATCGAAGTATCTTCCATGCCTTCTTCAACAACTTCAAAGTGAGTGTTGAATGACTGCATTATCTGAACGGCTGTGTTGCACACGAGAATAATTGTACCGGCCTTGATGATATATGCCTTGCCTCGTTCAAGCATTGAGCCAAGAGCAAACTTAAGGCTTGGAACCTTGTACTCAGGAAGTTCGATGATGAAGAACGACTTTCTGTACTTCATTCCTGTGATTGCCTTTACAAGAACTGCGCCGAGGAAGATAAGGCCTATGCCAACGAAGTACATAAGAGGTCCTACCCACTTTGCATCCGAGAAGAATGCACCTGCAAACAGTGCAATGACCGGAAGCTTAGCACCGCACGGCATGAATGTTGCGAGCATTGCGGAAGTTCTTCTTTCACGTTCGTTCTTTATAGTACGGCATGCCATAATTGCAGGAATACCGCATCCTGTACCGATAACCATAGGGATAACTGTTTTACCTGAAAGGCCGACACGCTTGAAAAGCGGATCGAGTACGACTGTTGCACGTGACATGTATCCGCAGTCTTCAAGAAGGGCAATGAGGAAATACATTACCATTACAAGAGGGAGGAATCCGACAACGGCACCGACACCGCCGATTATACCGTCAACAATAAGTGCATACAGAAGCGGATTTGCATTTTCCATCTTTCCGGCAACAAATTCCTTGAAAGTATCTATCCATCCTGCAAGAATATCCGCTACCCAGGTTCCGACTGTTGACTGTGAAATGTAGAACACGAGGAACATTACTCCTGCAAATACCAGAAGTCCGAGAATCGGATGGGTAAGTACCGCATCGATCTTATCGCTTCCGTTCTTTTCCTTTGTAAGCACCTTTCTTGTTTCGACCTTGCCTACCATTTCCTTTACAAAGTCAAAACGCTTGCGGTCTGATCTTTCGACTTCAGCCTTGTCGTGAAGATTTATATTTCCTTCGGAATACGGAGCTTTCTGTTCAGTACCTTTGAGTTTTACAGCTGCCGAAACAACTTCCTTAAGTCCTGAATCATTTACTGATACCGTCTTGATGACCGGACAGCCCAGCATTTCCGAAAGCATTTTCTCATCTATTTTTGTGTCCTTCTTTTCGTTTACGTCACTCTTGTTGAGTGCAACAACGACCGGAATTCCGAGTTCCAGAAGCTGAGTTGTAAAGAAAAGACTTCTGCTTAAGTTCGTTGCATCCACAATGTTGATGATAGCATCAGGATGTTCATTTTTTACATAACCGCTTGTAACACTTTCCTCGGAAGTGAACGGTGACATTGAATACGCACCCGGAAGATCGACTGCGATAAGTTCCTCCGACGTATCGGAATAATTCTTTTTTATCGCAAACTCCTTGCGGTCAACTGTTACACCTGCCCAGTTACCTATTTTTTCATTTCGCCCTGTGAGTGCATTGAACATAGTGGTTTTACCGCTGTTCGGGTTACCTGCCAAAGCAATTCTCATGGTACTTATCCCTCCGTTAATATTTTTATTTCCGCGCACTGATCAGCCGGTCAGTGTACAGCAAGAAAACTCATACCAGTGATGTTTTCTCAAATAATTATAGCTTCAGCCAGCTCACTGTCGATGTTGTATCTTGCATCCTTGATGGATACAACGCAGTTTTTCTTTCTGCGTGATACTACTGTAACAGGTTCGCCGCTGTAGCAGCCAAGTGAAAATAAAAATTTTCTCATTTCCTCGTCATCTGTCAGTATGTCACTTACGACATACTCCTTGCCTTCAACCGCACTGTTAAGGGTCATTATGATCATCCTTTCGTTATCTTACGCTTATTAAAGCCAATCATTGAAAATCGTTAACACTATATTATATAAGAGCCCGCAGTTATTTCATGCTAACCCTATATATATTATAGTTACCGAGCGGTAACTTGTCAATAGGATACGGTGAATATTTGTCCGAACGGCTGTTATTTTCAAAATAATGCATAAATCGTCATTGATTTATGTAAGAAAGTATGGTAAAATATAAACAGATTATCTAAGTTTATAGACAAGGAGGATGTTATATGTCTATTCAGGAATCAGGCGAAATGTACCTAGAAACAATACTCATTCTCTCCAAGGAGAAAAACACTGTCCGTTCAATCGACATAGTAAACCACATGGGATTTTCAAAACCGTCAGTAAGCCGTGCAATGGGAAAACTGCGTGAGGAAAAATACATTATAATGGACAAGGACGGCTACATAGCTCTTACAGGAAAAGGCAGGGAAACTGCTGAAAAGATATATGAACGTCACATTCTTCTGACCGAATTCATAAAACGTCTCGGCGTTGACGAGGAAACTGCTTCGGAAGATGCATGCAGAATAGAACACGTAATAAGCGACAAAACATTTGAGGCAATGAAAAAACACGCAGCAGAAGGAAAACTTCCGCTGTTAAAGTAGTTAAAGTAAAAAAACAAACACCGGAGAAACGCAAAGTAATCTCCGGTGTTTTTATATGCTGATAAAACAATAATATGGTAGTGTTATTTATAACGCGAAGCGGCGAAGGGTTTAAGGGGCGACCGCAAAGCCCCTTAATGATAAATTATTTATAATAAATATTCTCTTTTCCGCAGAATTCGCAGAAACGCTGTGCCGAAGTTATTTTCTTTCCGCAGTTTGCACAGAAAATGTCCTTCTCGAAAATAGTACCAACTATGTTCTGAGGCTTTCTGTCAACCTTTCTGCGTCCTTCGGTATTGTATACTCTCGCATAATCGCCGTTGTCGTACCATGACTTAAGCTCCTTGGCACGCATTACAGTCCACGGATGTGTCTTGTAGAGCACACTGAAAAGCTTAAGAAGCTTGTCGAAAGCGTTCTTGTCAAAGTTTTCGAATTCAACAGCCTGGTCGAGGAAAAGGTCATTGTCGATCTCGTCGTAGCGTGACGGCGGATAACCTGAAAGCTTTGCCATTACGGACACAGCGGCATCAATATTCTGGCACGCAAGAAGGCCTGCGCGGTCAGCCGTTATCTCGGACATTCTGTACCACTGATACAGAAGAATGAGAACGCCCTTTACTGCGATCTCGCCGATACCGAGAGTAAGGTTTCCTATCACGCCCGCAATGTACGGAATGAAATTGCCTATTGAATGATAGAGAACATGCTGACTCTTGATGTGACCCACTTCATGGCCGAGAATGAAGAGAAGCTCATCGTATGAAAGAAGGCTGAGTGCAATGCTCGAGATAACGATTATCGGCTTTGAGGAACCGACAGTCATTGCATTGAGCGAACCCGGCGCAACGTAAAGCGGCGGCATATTCTTTACATCGAGCACTTCGCACACCGTCTTCAGTGCATTGTAAAGATAAGGTATATTTTTCGGTGTTACACGTATGTTTGAACCTGTGTACTGTACCAGAAGTATTCTTTCAAAATTATATTCGGAATAAAGCTTTATAAGCTTTTCTATCACCACATTGGTGTTGAGCTTGTTGAGATAGGATCTGTCAGTAGGATGCTCATACTCGAACGACGAAAGATTGGTAAGAATCTTTCTGTCGTCAGGCATTTCACATGAAACTGCTTCCACAAGCATCTTTTCAACATGGCTTTCGTTTTCCTTGAAAACTTCGGCAAAACCCTTTCCGGCTGCAGAAAGCTCATCACGGATAAAGTCCACGCGCTTTTTGCCGATACACTTAAGGCTGTTCATGTAGACTGACTTTGGAAGACCCAGCTTCTTTCTCACGCCTGCAAGACTGTTTCCGGTTCTGCCTGCCAGAGCAAAGTAAAGGTAGCAGCAGTGATAGATAAGTGCCGCCTGATTTTTTGAATATTCCTTTCCGGAAAGAACAGAATCGAAATGTGCTTCCGACATCTCTCCGAAATAATTATAGTATTCCGCGATCTCGTTAAGTTCGTCCTTGGTAACGACCAGTGAAGCCGCAGCAAGGAGTACCGGTACTGTATTCATTGTATCCCTCTTTTCATTCATCATCGTCGCAGCTCTTTATATAGAGCTCGTCCGGTGTTTCTTCTCTCATATTGAATATTTCTTTCTTTTTCTTTTCGTATTTTTCCTTTTCGACAATGCTGTCGATATTATTTAAAAGTTCGGTAAATTTCACTACTGTTCTCACCTGTGATCATTGATTTTAATGTGACAGACATTCCTGCATCCATTTTCTGCATTTGGTCGCAAAAGTGATGTTGTCATATTATATAAAAATTATAGTATTTCACGGCTGTTTTGTCAACTTATTAGGTATAATTATTTCAGTACGGTTACACAATAGTAATAACCCGAATACAATCGAATACAATACAAATACAGCTAATATTTTGTGAAATATTACACTTGATTTTCTCTGCTAATAATACTATAATAAAAACACAGACAGAGAAAGATCTGAAAAATAAAATAGATTATAAAAAATCCAGTTCCGGAACCACTTACCCGAAACTGGTGTTTTTTTTATATACACATATTTTTTAGGAAAACACTGATTAAATCGGAAATCCGGCTTCGCCGGATTTCCGAAGGTGGGATTTGCGGGGCTTCGCCCCGAAGCCCCGCGCTGATTTATGAATAAATCAGCGCAAAAATTTTTATCGTAATCATGTAACCTTTTAAGAACAACACCTGTCATTATAAGTGAAAGGGCTTTTTCAAATCATTACGGGAGAGTAGGGAGATCGTTATGGAAGACAAAGCAATTATCTCGCTGTACATCGACAGATCGGAACAGGCTATTTCCGAAACGGACAGGAAGTACGGAAAATATCTGAGAAAAATAGCGGAAAACATCCTTGGCGACAAAAATGATACCGAGGAATGTCTCAATGATACCTATCTCAAAGTATGGAATGCCATTCCGCCTCATGTCCCGATCATCTTCAGAGCTTTTGCAGCAAAAATCGCAAGAAACACCGCACTCAACATCTATGAAAAAAGGAAAGCTTCCATGAGATTCAGTGGTCAGCTTGATCTTTCTCTCGATGAACTCGCTGACTGTTTTGAAGACGATGAAGACATTGAAGCATGTGCAGAAAGAAAAGAAACAATAAGTGCGCTCAATGAGTTTCTTGAAGGTCTGGATAAAAAGAAGAGAATATGCTTTATGCAGAGATATTTTTACATGGAGTCCATAAAGAATATTGCTGAGATGAACAATATTTCCGAAAGTGCGTTAAAGACCATGCTCTGCAGAACACGGGCAGACCTGAAAGAATTTATAAAAGAACGCGGACTATACTGACAGGAGGACGATTACGATGGGTGATAAAATGAATAAAAACAGAAAGCTTATGCATGATTTAAACGGAGTTGCAGACAAGTTCGTTACAGAAGCTGCTCCAAAGAAGAAAGCACTGAATATCAGCAGAATGCCGTGGGTATATGTCGGCGGCGCAGCATGTGCAGCAGCTGTACTTATAATGGTGGGCATGAATCTTCCGGAACGTTCGGACAGTGAAATATTCGCTCCGGCAGCAACCGATATCACATCAGCTGCTGTAACAGAAAGCATCACAGATTTTACTGTAACTGAAAAGCCGGTAACTGCACAGAAGATCGTTGTTACAGTTCCGTCAACTGAAATAACCGGAAACGTAAGCGAAGCTCTTCAGAGCGCAGTAACAGAAGCATCGACAACAGCCGCTGAAACTGCAAAGCAGACCGAAAAGAAGCAGGAGAGTAACAATAAGCCTGCTGAAACTGAAAAGAAACCGGAAGTAACTGAAAAGGCTGAAACAACAGTATCTACCGAATACGAGCACATGGAAGATATAAATGATGCTGCCGTAACATCAGTTACCAAAAACCCTGACGGCTCAATCCGTATCGTTATCAGAGACGGTCAGTTTGCCGTAACACTGCCTGCAAGCTGGAACGGCCATTTTGTATTAAACGGACACAACGGCAATGACTACACAGAATTTCCGGACGAACTTGCACTTGTCGAAATCAACAGTAAACTTGCCTACCAGACTGAAGACTACTACGATTCAAGTGTTCTGGGTTTAACTGTAGCATCTGAAGTAGACTTTGATTATCCGATCCACTATGATACAGTCGGATATTCACGAGGAGAATACATGCGTCAGTTCTCAAGCATACCGGTTGACCGCTGCAGCTGTACTGAAGAAGCATATCAGGAAAAACTTGCACTTCTTGATACGAGAGATCAGATCATATACGAAAGCTATTCCGAGAAAACCGGAAAACTTGAAAGAACATTTACCGTCCCTGAATGTCCTATTGAAGCTGTATCAGGCGAATGCGGAAATACCACAAAATGGGAATATGACAGTGAAAGCAAAACTCTGACAATACTTGCAAAGAGCGATGATGAAACTGACTGGATGCTGAGAACCCAGGGTTATTCAGTTGCCCGTGCACCATGGAAAGAAATGAGCTGGTACAAGGAAATTGAAAATGTTGTCGTTAAAGATGGTGTACAGCATATCGGAATCGACGCTTTCACAGACTGTACATCTCTTAAGTCAATAACCACTCCTGATGATATATTGGGCGTAACATACTTTACAAACTGTACATCACTCACTTCAATAACTGTACCTGAAAATACTGAATGTATCGGAAACGATGTTTTCTCAGGCTGTACAAACCTTAAGGAAGTAAAGATCGGCAGCAAACTTACTGAGATCATGCACGGTTCATTCCAGGGATGCACAGCACTCGAAACTCTCGATCTTCCTGAGACCGTAACGAAGATCAGCGACTATGCATTCAAGAACTGCAGCCCTGACCTCGTACTCAGATGTAAGGAAGGCTCTTACGTTCAGCAGTATGCAGAAGCTCACGGCATAAAGTTTGAAGCTGTTGCAGAATAACCGAAACGACCATAAAACAATTAATCTCTATAAAATACCTGAAGCCGGACATCAGATCTTTATTCCGATGTCCGGCTGTTTTTTTAAGTGTTCCCTGTAAAATAAAAAGGAGTGCAGAACGGGATCCTGCACTCCTTTTAATGTTTCACCGTAACTCCGGTCCGTGATATTTCAGTTCACTACAGCTGGGCCGTAAATTCAGAAACGGTGTATTTTCTGCTTACCGCGTCAAGTATCTCATCAGGCATAAGTTTATGCGGTGCACGTACAGTCATGTTGATCAGTACTGTTCCGTCCTTTTTCTTCTTGATGCTCAGTCTCAGGACCTTGACGTGAAGCTCATGCATGTACTCGTTCACATCGGAAATAATACCCTGCTTGTATTCCGTACGAAACGATATTTCCGAGACCATCATGTTTTCAGAGCTCGGGAGAGACCAGTGGAGAATGAGCTGCAGTATTATTATCATAGCCGTGGCTACGATCCCGACGACATACATTCCGGCTCCGATCGCACATCCTACGCCGCAGGTGGACCATATGCCGGCGGCAGTGGTAAGACCTTTAACGTATCCTCCGCGGAGGAAAATAACACCGGCACCAAGAAAGCTGACTCCGGTTATTACATTGGCTGCTATTCTCGAAACATCGACGTTTATGCCGGGCGTTCCGACAATGTCGATAAAACCGTACTTGGATACTATTACAAGAAGAGAGGCTCCGAGTGTGACCATTATATGAGTTCTTATACCGGCCTCCTTCTGTCTCTGGCTTCGTTCAAAGCCAATTGCCGCACCGCATAACGCAGCTATCACGATGCGCATAACAAGAGTTAATTCATTCGGCATTATTCCCGCCCCCCTTTAAAAAATCTTATCTGAAAACGCTGATAAATCCACCGATCAGCGCTCTTTTCTTTATATAAATTATACCATATTCAAGGCTTTTCTTCAATAAAAATACTGTTATTCCGGTCCGTAAAATTCTCAGGAAACCGCTGTTTTATTCTTAAATCAACATGATTTTCTTACAGTGAAGCCAAGCATTCTCCCCGTTTCTTTGTTTTCGCTTCATCAGGCTCATGTATTACATAAAAACCAAATGATATCCGAAATTACTATATGCTATCACATTGTTAATCCAACGTTGGACTAATGTATTAATAATCAATGTAACAAAACGAAAAAAACGGTACTGTTTGTATTTACTCACCAAACATAAGGAATCAAGTTGATTTAGGTAGTTTAAAATGTTATAATGAAAAGAGTGAATAAATTTATAAAGGAGTTCAAACAATGGCTAAATTAGTAAAATACGACGTTGGCACCAATTTTGACAACAGAATATTTGACATTATCAAAGAATGTGACACAGAGCACAGAATCAAGAACTTATACGGAAAACTCAAGCAGGATGGTCTTCCGGGCGGTCGTGCCACATCAATAATCTCAGATCTTTCTGATGACCAGTTTGTTCAGTACATCAAGGACTGCAACAACCTCGGCATCACTTTCAATTATCTTATCAACCCTCTCTGTATGGGTCAGTCTGAATACGATCCTGTAGCAGGAAAGAACATCAGAGAAACTATCCACAAGCTCTATGACATGGGCGTTCGTTACTTCACTATCAACTCTCCTTCACTCATCAAGTATGTAAAGAAGGAATTCAGTGACGTACAGGTAACACTCGGTCTCTACGCTTACCCTGTATCTATTCAGCAGATCGAATACTGGAGAAACTGGGGCGTTGACGAACTTACTCTCGACCACGCTTTCAACAGAAACTTCGATCTTCTCAGAACAGTAATGAAGACATACAAGGACAGCGACTTCGCAATGCGAGTTATCGCTAACAACTTCTGTCTTAAGGAATGTCCATATCGTCTGACCCACGGTGCATTCGTTGGACACTCAGACCCTACTGCTATTTCAATGGACTTCAGCCTTATCAACTGTACATACAGAAAGGTTACAAATCCAAAGGCTATGCTTACAGCTGAATGGATCAGACCTGAAGATGTTCACTACTATGAAGAACTCGCAGAAGAAACAGGATACAAGAACTTCTCACTCAAGCTCGTTGACAGAACAAGAGCTACTCCGTTTATCGAACGCGTTGTAAAGGCTTACCTCGCTGAATCATATGACGGAAACCTCCTCGATATCATCAACTGGCCTGAATCAAAAAATATCGTTCGTGACAGCATCAGCAATTCACCTGCCGGTGCTCCAAACGGTATGCCAGCAGGTGGTCCTCCAATGGGTATGGGTATGCCAGCAGGCGGTCCTCCGATGGGTATGGGTATGCCGGCAGGCGGCCCTCCGATGGGTATGGGCATGCCGGCAGGCGGTCCTCCGGCAGGTATGGGCATGCCGGCAGGCGGTCCTCCGGCAGGTATGGGCATGCCGGCAGGCGGTCCTCCGGCAGGTATGGGTATGCCGGCAGGTGGCCCTCCGATGGGTATGCCGGCAGGTGGCCCTCCGATGGGTATGCCGGCAGGTGGCCCTCCGATGGGTATGCCAGCAGGCGGTCCTCCTCCAGGAGCACCAAGAATCAGATTCATGGAATACATGAATCCTACATTTGCACCTATCTACGGAAGAGTAATGAACTTCCCTAAGATCTACATCGACAACAAGAAGCTCGACGGATTTATGGATCACTTTGTAAAGCACAACTGTGCAAACTCACTCTGTGCAGGAACTATCATCGAAGACGGCATGAAGTGTGACCACGCATGTGACCGCTGCGGTTCATGGGTTGACAAGGTTATCTCATACGACAAGGATGAGGTTGAAGCATGGAAACAGGTTGCTGAAACACTCTTAAACGGTCTCCCGTCAGGTGCTCAGTACGAAAGATAATTGATCAGTTAATAAGAAAAATTATCTGATAAAAAATACAGCTGCAGGTTTTTCATAAGCCTGCAGCTTTTTTGTTAGTGTAACATAACAGACCAGCGTCTCCCTAAAACAAAAAACTGCACACGGAAATGAGTGCAGTTTTATTTATTTAAATATCGTGATATTCTTATTCAGCAGAATCGATAAATGCACTGTAAATGCATCTGATAGCATCCTCGAAATCACTTTCGCCGATACCAACGATGATGTTAAGTTCGCTTGAACCCTGGTCGATCATCTTGATGTTGATGCGTGCGTGTGAAAGTGCTGCGAATACTCTTGCAGCTGTACCTCTTGTCTTGTACATTCCGTGACCAACTACTGCGAGGAGAGCAATGTTCTTTTCAATCTCGAGGTGATCAGGATCAACTTCCTTTCTGATCTGTGAAAGAACAGCTTCTTCCTTTCCTTCAATTGAAGCAGCATTGAGTACGATACTCATTGTGTCGATACCTGAAGGAATGTGTTCGAATGAAAGATCGTTCTTGTAGAGGATGTCGAGGATCTTCTTTACGAAACCAACTTCGCTGTTCATCATTGACTTTTCAATGTTGATAGAGCAGAAGCCCTTCTTGCCGGCAATACCTGTAATAGTTGTCTTGCTTGCTTCTTCGGAATTGTCCTCAGCAACGATCATTGTACCAGGTGCTGAAGGATCGTTTGTATTTCTGATGTTGATCGGGATACCTGCTGTTCTTACAGGGAAGATAGCGTCTTCGTGAAGAACTGTAGCACCCATGTATGAAAGCTCGCGGAGTTCCTTGTATGTGATAGTCTTGATGACCTTAGGATCTTCAACTATTCTCGGGTCAGCGATAAGGAAACCTGAAACGTCTGTCCAGTTCTCATATATCTCAGCGCGTACTGCACGTGCGATGATGGAACCTGTAACGTCAGAACCGCCGCGTGAGAAAGTCTTGATAGTGTCGTTGAGTGTGATTCCGTAGAAACCAGGGATTACAGCACATTCAACGTTCTTGATTCTTTCACGTACAGCTTCAATTGTCTTGTCGAGCATGAATGAGCCGTTGTCGTCAAAGTAGATAACTTCAGCAGCATCGATGAATTCGTAGCCAAGGTATGCAGCGAGGATGATACCGTTTAAGTATTCACCGCGGCTGGCAGCGTAGTCACGTCCGCTCTTAGCCTTAAGGCAGTATTCGATCTCTTCGAATTCCTTGTCGAGGCTTAAGTTAAGTCCGAGATCGCTTATGATACCATTGTAACGGTCCTTGATCTTTCCGAACTGATCCTTGATATCTTTTCCGCTCTTTACAAGCTCGTAGCAGCTGTAGAGCATATCAGTTACCTTGATATCTTCCTTGAATCTCTTGCCCGGTGCTGAAGGAACAACGAACTTTCTCTTTTCGTCTGACTTGATAATGTCAGCAACTTTTCTGAACTGGTTAGCATCAGCAAGGCTGCTTCCGCCGAATTTTACTACTTTAACGCCCATTAAAAAAACATCCTTTATACTAAATTTATAATAATCACTGATTAAGTCGCAGATCCGTCTTTGCCGGATCTGCAGGCAGGCAGACTGCGGGGCTTCGCCCCGGTCCCCACGCTGATTTATATATAAATCAGCACTTTCACAGTCATGAAACCACTATATTATTATAATAAAAACCAGTGTTTAAAATCAATAGATATATAATATGAATTTCCAAAAATTATAACCTGTATTTTTGTCAAATACGACTGTTCTTTTCAGAAAAACAACATTCACACAAAAAAGGACACGCACTCACTTAAAGTGCATGTCCTTTCTGTACGCTTAAAAACAGTGATTAAACCGGAAATCCGGCTTCGCCGGATTTCCGGAGGAGGGATTTACGGGGCTTCGCCCCGTACCCCGCACTGATCTATTATTCTTCGTATATTCTGGGAACTCGTTTTGAAATGCCGCAAACTACCTCGTATCCGATGGTTCCATACCATGAAGCAAGTTCGTCTGCTGTTATTATATCGTCGCCGTCCCTGCCGATAAGTGTGACCGTGTCACCCGGTTTGGCATCGATGCCTGTGACATCTATCATGATCTGATCCATGCATACACGTCCGACTATCGGGCAGCGTTTTCCTTTAAGAAGGACTTTTCCCTTTGAGGAAAGAAGTCTTGAATATCCGTCGGCGTATCCGACTGTAACGGTTGCTATCCTGCGGTTTTCAGAAGCGGTGTAAGTTCTTCCGTAACTTATGCAGTCACCCGGTTCGACCGTCTTTACATATGAAATGACAGCCTTGAGTTCCATTACCGGTTCAACCTTGTAAGGCAACGGAAGCGGATAGTTAGGAAGCAGTCCGTACATCGTGATGCCTATTCTTGCAAGTGTGCTTACTCCGTCAAAATGATAGGCAGCACCGGCACTGTTGAGGAAGTGTACATGTTTAAGCTTTGTTCCGCGGTTTGCAAGCTCACTGTAAACACCTTTTATGAACTCAGCCTGCTTTTCAGTATATTTCACGTTTTCAGGATCATCACTGTCTGCAACCGCAAAGTGTGTGAACAGTCCCTCTGCAGCAATATTTTCAAGTGAAGCTATCCTTTCAGCACAGTCCGCGCACTCAGAGACGGTTTTAAACTTAAGTCCTATTCTGCCCATACCGGTGTCGAGTTTTATATGGCATCTTACCGGCGAAGGAGCGAGTCTGTTAAGTTCCTTAGCGTAATCTTCCGAAACTGCACACTGAATAATGTTGTACTTTATAAGCTCGTCGGCATATTCCGGAGGCGTATATCCGAGAATAAGGATCTCGCAGTCAGAAATAAGATCCCTGACGCTTATCGCCTCATCAAGGTTGGAAACCGCAAAGTAACGTATGCCTGTACTGTAAAGCTTCTTTATTACCTCATTTTCACCGTGACCGTAAGCATCTGCCTTGACAACAGCCATTATTTCCGTGGATGATGAAAGATGCTGCTTTATAGTATTTATATTTCTTTCGAGTCCGGCAAGATCTATTCTCGCCCATGCTCTTTTATGATTTTTCAAAAGAATACGCTCCTTGTCTTGATATTTGTGCTTGATTATGATAAAATAGTGTATTGAGAGATACTATTTATACTAATAAAATATATCTGAAGTTTGTATTTCAGGGAGATAATAATTTGACAGAAAAAGCAGTTTGTTTTTCAGGACACCGGCCGGAAAAGCTTCCGGGCAGAGGTGATGCCGGCAGATCTGAAACAGTTTTTATCAAAGATCTGCTCCACACCAAAATCGAACAGAGCATTCACGAAGGATATACAAAATTCTATTCGGGTGTTGCAAGAGGAATTGACCTCTGGGCGGCACAGGCCGTACTTGATCTGAAGGAAAAGTATCCTGACATTAAACTTTTCTGTGTCAAACCTGTTGAAAACCAGGGAGATAATTTTCCCGAAGAGGACAGACTTGTTTATGAATCGGTTATAAGCCGTGCTGACTCTGTTTTATGCACATCAGCCGGTTACAGCAAAGACTGCTACGCTATCCGCAACCGCTACATGGTTGAAAACTCCGAAAAGCTTATCGCTTTCGTAAACAACTACCGGAGCGGTACCGGTCAGACTATCAACTATGCCCGCAGAACGGGGCTCATAACTGACATCACCGATCTTTCAGACATTGCGTTCAACATGAAGTACAAACAGCTTGAATTTGAATAAAACGCTTTACAGTATATTATACTACTTTGAAACTGCTTTGTAAAGAAAGCTATCAACTAAAGTTTTAAACATTATTCTTTCAACTTCTCAACATAGTTTTCAACCACATGTTGAAAACTCATGAAAAATAATGTTGATTTATAGAAAACCAGTATTACAGCGTTTGCGGTGGTACTGAAAAACTTCTACCGGAGGACTCAACAATGGCATTGTTTAAAAAAAGAAAAAAAGAAAGTGTGGCTATACCTTTTCTCATAAGCATGGTAATAACCCTTCTCGTGATCGGTATACCGGTCTTCAGTCTCTATAACCAGAAGGTAAACAAAAACATGGGAAGCAACGGCGAGACCGCTGATTCGGTTTTCATGCCTACTGAAGCAAATGACACGACCATACTTTTCTCATACACACCGAACGACAAATCACTCCGTCCGTCGTTCATGATCCTGCGTACATCCGCAATGAGTAAATCACTCACATTCATTCCTGTTTCAAATGATCTTCTCTGCGGAAGCGACAAGATGGTCAATATCTTCAAAAAGGGCGGTATCATCGAGCTTACCAAGGCTGTCAATAAGACATTTGACACAAAGATCGACAGATATGTAAACTTCGATGACAATTCACTTTCCGTACTCTGCGACGCTCTCGGCGGTGTAAACTTCAATATTCCTGAAGGCCTCAAGGGACTTAACGCAGGAACACAGTACAACGATTCATCATTCATCATTGCGATCATTACCAACCCTAAGTACGCTGAAGATGCACGTACAGTTGCACTCGGCAACATCTTCGCCGATATGCTCGGAGGAACCACAACAAAGATCACAGCAGACATGCTCGAATATGCTTACGAAAAGGATATCGACCTGGTTGAAACTGATATAACAGCTCTTGACTATGAAAACCAGAAGAAGGCTGTCGAATACATATTCAGTTCAACACAGTACGTTTCAACTTACCGTGTACCTGCTGCCAAGGGAAATGCCGAACAGGGACTCAGCCTCGACAAGGATGCACTCAAACAGCTCAAAGCTGATTCAGGACTTAAATAAAAAACAATGGCTGCCGCATGGCAGCCATTTTACGCGGAAGGATAATAAACATGTATTCTGATATTTTTGACACTCACTCACACTATACCGACCCGGCTTTTGATGAAGACAGAATGGATGTTATAAAAAACATTCACGAAAACTGCGGTGTAAAGTACATCATGCTCGCCGTTTCAAGTTACGAGGATTCAGTTCGTTCACTGGAACTCAGCCGTAACTTCGACTTCATGTACTGTGCAGCCGGAATACATCCGGAATGCGTTGACACTGCCGAAGGCGACTACATAGAAAAACTTGAAAAACTCATAACCGAAAACCGTGACAAGATAAAGGCAGTAGGCGAGATAGGCCTTGACTACCACTATGAAGGCTTTGACCGTGAAAAGCAGATCGAAGTTTACTCACGCCAGCTTGAACTTGCGAAGAAACTTGATCTTCCTGTTATAATACACGCACGCGAAGCAACGAAGGACAACATGGACATTTTAAGAAAATATCGTCCTTCAAAAGGCGTTGTACACTGCTTCTCAGGCTCTGCTGAAACAGCAAAGGAAGTTATTAATCTCGGTCTTCACATAAGCTTTACAGGCGTTCTCACTTTCAAAAATGCCAAGAAGGCACTGGAAGCTCTCAAGGAAGTTCCGGCAGACAGGCTCATGCTTGAAACAGACTGTCCGTACATGGCACCTGTACCGTTCCGCGGCAAGCTCTGTGACAGCTCGATGATAGCCTATACAGCTGAAAAAGCAGCTGAAGTCCTTGGATGGGATACACAGGAACTCATAAACAAGACATGTGAAAACGGACTTAAATTCTTCAGAATCTAAGAAAACACTGTTAAATCGACAATTCTGCTTCGCCGGATTGCCGGAATGAGGATATTAGAGGCTTCGTCCAGATTCCTCACACTGTAAATTATAAGTAAATGCAAAAAAGAACTGCTCTCCGAAAGGGGAACAGTTCTTTTCTTATATCTCATTTCTGTTTTCAATAGCACGGAACAGCGTGATCTCATCGGCATATTCAAGCACACCGCCGACAGGAAGTCCGAAAGCAAGTCTCGTGACTTTTATTCCGGCTGGTTTTATAAGCCTTGAAATATACATCGCTGTTGCATCGCCCTCAACCGTAGGGTTGGTGGCCATTATTACTTCTGATATCTCAGGATCAGCCTGTAAACGGGCTACAAGTTCCTTTATACGGAGCTTGTCAGGTGTTATACCGTCGATCGGTGAAATAAGTCCGTGGAGCACATGATAAAGTCCGTTATACTCGCCGGTCCTCTCGATCGCAGTAACGTCCTTCGGTCCTTCGACAACACAAATGATCTTTTTGTTTCTTCGTGTATCACTGCACAGAGGGCAGACCTCGCGGTCCGTCATGTTCTGACACACGGAGCAGAGCCTTACTTTTTTCTTGACGTTTATCAGAGCCTCGGCAAAGTCGTTTACTTCACCTTCAGACATTGATGTTACGTGATATGCAAGGCGCTGAGCCGTCTTCATTCCTATACCGGGAAGACGGGCAAACTGCTCTGCCAGAAGAACTATCGGCAGTGCGTTCGATTCAGCCATTTATCAGAATAAGCCTGGGAGTGAAACTCCGCCAGTGATCTTAGACATTTCTTCTTCAGTTGTATTTTCAATCTGTTCGATAGCTTCGTTTACAGCTGCAGTTACAAGATCCTGGATCATTTCAACGTCGCCTTCCTTAACAACTTCAGGCTTGATTGTAAGTGACTTGATTGTCTTCTTACCTGAGAGGACAACTTCTACCTGTCCGCCGCCAACAGTTGCTGTGAATTCACGTTCTTCGATATCATCCTGAAGCTTTGTGATCTCATCCTGCATCTTCTGAGCCTGCTTGATCATTGCGTTCATGTTCTGGGCTCCGCCGCCCATGTTCTGCTTTGGTACTCTTGCTTTCATCTTTTCGTAAACTCCTTTATATTTATTTGGTTTATGTTTCGCTGATCATACCGGACTATTCCGTATGGACATCCAGCTGCATTTTTTCTGCCTTTTCAATCAGCCTGATAGCATTTTTTTCTTCTTCCTTAGTCTGGGCGTCACATTTCGCCCTTACGGTATAACGCTTGCCAAGTACGCTTTCTATCGCATCACCAAGCATCGCCCTGTTTTCCTTACTGTGGAAAAGCTCAAGAAAGAAAGGATTATGTGCTATTATAAACAATCCGTCGCCGCTTACAAAAGCCTTTGAATCAATAAGGCTTGCCGAAACAGCCGGATTTGTCTCAGAAAATTTTGCTAATACTTCAGCCCAGTTTACAACCGGTTTTACGGCGCTTTTATCCATTTTTGAAAAATCGACCTGAGGGTCTGAATGTTTCTGATAATATTCCTGACGCTTAGGTTCTTCTGAAACGGATACTTTTCCTGAGGCAAGCTTTCTTTCAAGCTCGCTTATTCTTGCCGCAAGTTCCGGTGACGGTGCGGAAGAAGTCTGTACTGTATTCTGTATTCCGGAAGCCAGACGGATGATACACATTTCGATCTCCACACGCTTGTTTACTGCACGGAGCATTTTCTCACTGCAGTCCTGAAGCGCGGAAAGTCTTGTGAATATCTCTTCAAGCTCTGTCTTCTCAGCCAGTTTCTTCAGCCGGTCAAGTTCATCCGGCATGCAGGCTACCAGTCCCGTTTCTTTCTGATCGATTTTTATAAGCATTAAATTTCTGAACTGAAATATGAGTTCCTCACAAAGTCTGGACATATCCTTGGAACCTGCATAAAGCTCATCGATATATGAGACAGCCTTAGCCGGATCCTTTTCCGATATAGATTCCATTATACCGAATATCTGATCGCGGCCTGCAATACCGGCAGCCATCGAAACAGTTTCCGCAGTTACATTATCTGAAAAAGCAATGCACTGGTCGAGAAGCGAAAGAGCATCTCGCATACCGCCGTCAGCTATCTTTGCAATAAGAAAAGCTGCTTCGTCATCAAGTGCTATCTTTTCCTGTGAGGCAATATATAAAAGACGCTTTGCTATGTCATCCGGAAGAATTCTTCTGAAGTCGTAGCGCTGACACCTGGAAGCTATCGTAGCCGGTACCTTGTGTATTTCAGTGGTTGCAAGAATGAACTTAACATACTCCGGCGGCTCTTCCATTATTTTCAGCAGTGCATTGAACGCATTGACTGAAAGCATGTGTACTTCATCGATTATATATACTTTGTATTTACAGCGTTCAGGTGTGAAAACTGCACCTTCACGAAGATCTCGTATGTCATCGACGCCGTTGTTCGACGCAGCGTCGATTTCAATGATGTCGGAAAGAGCAAAATTATCAGCATCACGACAGATGTCGCATTCAAGACACGGTGCTCCGCCTGAATTATGCTCACAGTTTATTGCCTTCGCAAAGATTCGCGCACAGGTGGTCTTGCCTGTTCCCCTTGAACCTGTAAAAAGATAGGCATGTGCCGTTTTACCGTTAATGATCTGATTACGCAGGGTAGTAGTAATGTGCGGCTGGGATACCACATCGTCAAATGTCAGCGGTCTCCACTTTCTGTATAAAGCAGTGTACATCTACATTCCTTCCCTTCGGATCATTTGCAGAAGACGATAACTCATACCGTCTTTTGAGGTATACTGACAACCGCAGAGCGATATTAATTGATAATAAAATCCGGAACATAGGTGTGCAGGCTTGCTGCGGCACACAAAACGATCCGCTTAATGCTGCTCGGTTCCCCGCCTGACATGGTTCACGGTGTCTCATTGCACAGGGCCCACACACCTATATTCCGGATAATAACTCTGTTATTGATCAGCAGTCTGAGACTTAAACCTCTGTAAAAGTCTCAAAAACTTTTATAATTATAGCACATATATTCTGAAAAATCAAGGCTTTTAGATAAAATTTAAAAGTCCGGTATCTATATTTTTTTACAGTAAAAAGTCTTTACAAACGCAAAATAGTGTGCTATAATATTAACTGTTGTGAATAACGAGGTGTGGCTCAGTTTGGTAGAGCGCTACGTTCGGGACGTAGAGGCCGCAGGTTCGATTCCTGTCACCTCGACTATGATAAACGACTCAGTAAAACGATTGTTTTACTGAGTCGTTTTTATTTATTATTCTGAACAGTTTATTCACCTGCTTCTCCCCAGGAAGAATCACCCCAGTCTATTTCTTCAGGAACATAATTTCCTTCGTATCCGTCAAAAAGCTCATCTATAGTCTTTCTCTTTTTTTGTCCTGCCTGCTCGATTATAATTTTATTATCCTGAGCAATTATAACTACTTTTTCATTACTTGACCATTTTAGACTATCAAGCATATACTTCGGTAGACGGACACCCTGACTGTTGCCCCATTTCTGAATAGTTGTTGTCATAAAAATCCCTCCTGTTATCAGTATATACCCAATAATTCTTTTGTCAAGTTCCAACGAAATCAATATCTGATTGCTATGTCACTTATCAACTGACATAAAAGTAATATAAACATTATTTCTATGTAAATAAAATCTATGATAACTGACAAAATAATATTATCTGTCAATTGAAAGTATACCTGATAACATGTTATACTTTGATTGAAAGATAAAGTTAAATTAAGCTTCAGAAGGAGGAAGAAAAAATGTATAAATTACTATTCACAGATAAACCAAAAATCTGCTGTCGCTGTGGACGTCCACTTCATGAAAATGAAATCGTTTATCGTCCGGATGAGCACAAAGATGCCGTAATATGCACAGGCTGCAATCCATCCGAGGGCATTAAATATATCTTCCTCGACGGTATCCCTAGAGCTATTCTGGACAGATATATGTTCGGAGAGGACTTTCATTACGGATTTTATGAATTCCGCTATGTAAATGTGAAAGAACAGAAAAAATGCGTTATATACCGCTTTTATCCACAGGGAAAAGATATCGATGAATTTATCAATACATCTGTACCTGGAAGCTATATTTTGAGATACTCTGAAGAAATTAAATTTCTTGAAGACCTTGAGTTTTTTGAACAAATTGAGTGTCTTAAAGAAATTCCATTCCTGTATTATGTAAAAGATTATGAGAACGAGACTGAACCCAAAACTGAAATTCTTGATGCTCATGAATTTGATGATGTTCTGGAAGAATGGTTCAAAGACGATTACCAGTACTATGACAACGATGAAATTATTGAAGTGTTTTTGGAAGGCTGTTATCAGGTAAAACCTTGCTGCTTAAAAATACAAAGACAAAAACCGGAATCAAAACCAGAGGCAAAATCAAAAGAATCTTCAAGCCCGAAACCTGAGTTAAAACCCGGAGAACGCTTTTTCACACCTGAAAAGGCAAAAGATTTTCTGTGTTTCTGTCAGAAAAGAATAATCGGTCAGGGCGACGAACTGAAGAAAGCCGTCTGCCTTGTTATAAGATACATCGAAGCCGTAAAATCAGGAAACTACAGAAACAAACAGAACTGGTTTCTGACAGCTCCCAGCGGAAGCGGAAAAACTGAATTTTATCGTGCCGTAAGAGATTACTTCAAACTGAATGAAATAGATATACCTGTTCTGTTTCAGGATCTCAGCCGTATTACACCGGAAGGCTACAGGGGTTCAAATGCAAGTGATATTCTGAATATTTTCGTCGCTAATGAATCAAACGGCGAAGGAATATTCTTTCTGGACGAAGCTGATAAAAAATTCACACCAAGCTATACAGCTGAAGGAGACGATTTCAATGCTCAGGCACAGGCAACTCTGCTCTCATTGGTGGAGGGGTGCGACAACACATTTACTTATCACAACAGAAAAGAACTAACAGTAGACACATCAAAAACCATGTTTGTTTTCCTCGGTGCGTATCAGAACATACGCGATATAAAAACCGGCAGAAACGAAAAAAAGCATATCGGATTCAATGCAATACAGCAGGAGATGCAAAATGATGACTTTTACGATGTGACTATCGAAGATATGATCGAATATGGACTCACAGAGCAGCTTGACGGAAGAATATCAACAGTCATCAACTTTCACAGGTTGTCTGAAGAAAATATGATAAACGTGATACGTGCTAAAGTGACTGAGATTGGCTCCAAAGAAAACATCAAAGTCGGAATAACTAACAGTGCATTAAATGAATTTCTTAAAATAGCCTACACCCCGACCGGAATCAGAAACATAATAAACCAGATAAACGGACTCATCGGTGCTGCACTGGAAAAATACATTTTTGAAGACTGCTTCGATCCGCAAAAAGATAGAATACTTATTACAAGTCTTAAAAAGATAAGGATCCTGCGTTCAGAAGATGGCATTATCACACCTGCAGAAGCGATAACACTGAACTAAACGGAGTGCCCGCTTCTCTGATACTGCAGAATGAAAAGCCTGTGAAACTCTTCCCGAACACCTGAACCAGTATTGATCAGTATGTTCTTAGGTATACCGTTCCATTGATCTTCTGAATTCATTCATAAACAATTCTCTCAGAGATTCCGGAGAAATTATCTCCGCTTCCCCGCCGAATGAAAAGAAATAGTTTCTGATGTGATAATGCGCACAGTCAAAGGTAAGTTCATAGAATTCTTCACCGTTTAAAACGATCTTCTCAGGAGCAGTAACAGGAATAGGTCTCTGGTGAGATACTTTTCTCAGATACAGGATCTCATATCCTTTCTTTGTTAATCTCACCACAGATCTTTCTGTTTCCTTTCCGTCTAAATTCTTTTTCTCAATGTATGCACTGCCGATCCTGTCATTTAACTCTTTCAGATCTATAATCTCTTTATAAGAAATCTCGAATTTCCTATGCCTTGATCTGCATTCCGTGATACGGCTTATTTTAAATCCATAGCTTTCAAAATCATCTTTACTGCCCTTGGGTCTTGAATAACCAATAAGATAATACGACAATGT
Organism: Oscillospiraceae bacterium; assembly: GCA_017438745.1. Taxonomy (GTDB): domain Bacteria; phylum Bacillota; class Clostridia; order Oscillospirales; family Ruminococcaceae; genus HUN007. Next base: position 50,826 of record JAFRUS010000009.1, read on the forward strand.
GTTTTCGTCTATTCTGATATCAACCGGTTTGAGCTCATATTCTTTTCCGGATGTCATTTTTACTATAAGGATCTCGCCGTTTTCCATAACCTTTTTCAAAGTCTCAAATTTATCATAGCAGTAGATCCTTTCACGTTCGGAAAGAGGAAGCAAAGTAAACTGCTCCAGCAAATATGTTATCAGTTTACGTTTTTTAAAATTCTCATCAGATGAGAAATCAAACTCCAGTAATTTATCTGTCAGCTGTCTTGTAAAGCTGATACGATCGTCCGCTGCGTATTCGTCATGCTCTTTGTTGGTGAAAGACTCAGCAACAGCACCTTCAAATGCTTCAAGAAAGTTTTCCTGAGCATAGCACATATAATTGACAAGTATCCTGCAGATAAAACCATTACTGAACCTTTCAGTATACTTCTCCTCAAATCTTATGTGATCTTTCTGAAGCCGCCTGTATGTGCCGTAACTCATATCATACCGCGACAGAGTTCCTGTATCGAACATTTCACTCATAATGTATCCTCCCGTCATAGCGTTGTCTGTTTTAAACTGACAATATTATAGCATGACCTATACTATTTCGTCAATAAATTTCTGAATAGCTGACAAAATATTATTTACTGTCAATTGATAGTTTTTACAGCAATATGCTATACTATAACTGTAAGGTAATAGTAATAATATTTTTAAAGGAGTGTTTTATCATGATCGAAAAAAAGGATATTTTAGCTGATTTACATATTCATACTATAGGTTCGGAACATGCTTATTCAACTCTGTACGAATGCATTCACTGTGCGGCTGATGCCGGATTAAAGTATATTGCCATTACAGATCATTATTATAATGACGGAACGAAACTGCATAAAATAAATGAAATAAACAGATTTCAGTATCTTGAAAAAGAAGCTGCAAGAGCTCAGACAAAAGTGCATGTTCTTGGCGGAGCAGAATTTAATATCGGACAGAACATTGAATCATGGGATAAACTGAAAAAATTAAGCTGGAAGATGATCGGTGTTCACGGCATGCTTCTTAATGTAAAAAAATTCAGCTATGATGATATTTACAGATTCTATGAACAGGTCGCTGATGATATGGACTGTTTTTCACATATAGAACGCAATGTCGGAAAAATAGGCGGCTATAATGAAACAAAACTGACAGATGAGATCAAAGATTATCTGTACCGCCTTGTAACACTGGCAAAGGAAAAGAATGTTGTACTTGAGGTAAATGAATCTACCCTGTATGCTGACGAGCCCGGAGATTTTGAAAGAATGAAATTCTGGCTTAACTACGCTAAATCAAACGGAAATCTTATTTCACTGGGAAGTGACTCACATTACTGCGAATTAATAGGAAAATTTGAAAGAGCACTGGATTTACTGAATGCTATCGATTTTTCTAAAGACAGAATAGTGAATTGTAATCCGGATTTACTGGAGAAGTACTGGTTAGTTCATTAAAGCGCAGAAGTTTCGATCAAATCAGTATTCCATTAGGCAAAAGTTATGAATTATACTTACGAAAGTACCTGAATTTAAAGGAGGAGAAACGATATGAAAGACTTTAATCCAAATGACAGAGCTGAGTTTTTGAATGAATATGCCGATGCAATTTTAGGACGCTATGACAGGTATTTGTTAATTCATAATATAGATATAAATGACACTGAAAATACAATAGCTCGCTGCGGAGAACGGGTAAATATGCTAAAAAGAGTATCATACTGCATAACATATGAGAATGATTTTAACGCACTCGAAAAGGAACTGGATCACTTAAAGATGATACTGCCAGACGAATATGAAACGCTTCCATATTTAGAAGATGAGATTTTTGAAAAACAATACAGAATATTAAAATCACGTATTCTTAAGAGACTCGCTCCTTCAAAAAAACCTTTTGCTACAATACTTGCAGGACAGCCTGGTACAGGAAAATATGATACTTACAATCATTATATGAACAAAATTACTCCGAATTTCGCTTCTTTGGACTGTGACTCATATCGTAAGTATCATCCTCGGTTTGAAGAAATTTATAAAAAATATGGTGATGCAGAACGTGATCATACTAAAGAATATGTAACCATAGTCAATAAACGGCTTATCAGTGAGCTAGGTGCTGAAAAATACAGCATGATAATTGAAAGTACGCTCAAAGATCCGGACGCTGTACTGTCAGTATATGACCAGCTTAAACCGCTGGGATATACAGTTATTCTTGAAATCAACAGTAAATACAAGGAACTATCATGGCAAAGAATAATTGAACGCAACGAAGAAATGAAGAAAAAAGGCGTACAACCGAAAGTAATAACCAGGGAAAGTTATGATCAGATCTGTGACAATATCTGCGACAGCCTGTCTGTAATACATCAGTCCGGCAAAATGGATGATATCCTGATTTACTGAATAATCAGAAAACCGCTTTCAGCTAATCAGCACAGGATAATAAAATAGTATAAATTTTTGACACACAGCTTTTAAAAGTTGTGTGTTATTTTTTATACAATAATCAGATATTGCTATAAAGAGAAAACGTTTTCTTTATCATTTTATGTGATGCATTTGTACTCATTTTTGTAAAGTTAAAATGTATGTACGATGTGATTGTTTTGTTTACTTCATAGCAAAATATGAGCAGAGCAACATTGTATTATAATTACTGTCTTATACATTTAAGAGTAATCTGACCACAATAGAGAATAAAATTTATTTAGTTTGATAATAATTTTAATTTCGAAAATCCTTGAAACGAAGATAATAAAATGGTATAATTTATTCAGACAATTTTTTAATTTATTTATTCAAAACGTTACTTTGCACATTTTCTCTTCATACACACTCAAATCTCATGATAAAGTTTCTTAAAAAAATTGTCGTTAAGATGATATTCGGGAACATTTACACTATTTATCTATGATTGATTTTGAGGAGTTTATGATGAAAAGATTCAGTAAAGTACTTGCAGCATTGCTGTCAGCACAGCTTACACTTTCGGTAAGCAGCGTGCTTCCGGTCAGTGCATCCTACCCTTCCGACTATTATTACGATCCGGATGATGTGAACAGCGTTCCGGCGCTTTCAGTCAGAGAATATGACGAACTATGCTCTGAAATGGAATTTTCACGGGACCTGGCCTATGCATCATCCGCAAAACTGCCGGAAAGTGTGGACCTGAGCGAAAGTCCGTTCTTCCCGCCTATAGGGGAACAGGGCGTACTCGGAAGCTGCAGTGCATGGGCTACGACCTACTACCAGTTCACTTATGAAATGCATAAGATAAACTGCATAAACAGCACGAAAAAGAACTCTTATTCTCCGAGCTGGACCTGGAACTTCAGCAACCACAATCTTAATGAAGGTATTTCAATCCAGACAGCATACCGCACACTCAGTCTCTTAGGAGCTGAAACAATGAGCGAAATGCCTTACGACCGTACGGACTACAACTACAGATGGTCTGACAACGAAGAGGCAATGCGTAATGCTCTGAAGTACAGGGTCAAAAAAGTAAATGTATTCGGCATAAGCGGAACAGGAACAGTTGTTTCGAACAGCTTTGACTCCGACCTCGATACAATAAAATCTGTTCTTGCAAACGAAAAGGTCGTAGTTGCATCAATGAACAACCGCAGCTACAGCGATTCGATGAAACACATTATCGTGCGCGGCAACAACAGCGGCTCGAAAGCTGGAACACACGCAGTTGCAATAGTTGGCTACGACGATAATTTCACTTACGACATAAACCATGACGGTGACATAGAGCCTTTTGAAAGAGGCGCACTTAAAATTGCTGATTCAACAGGTACATTCTGGGGCTACGACGGATTCATGTACGTCATGTACGACGCTCTCAACGGAAAAAGCGCCAGCTCAGACGACTGGGAAGCTGATGAAAAATACGAAAGAAAAGCAATATTCAATGTAATACCAACCGACGAAGAAAACGACGAGGGATATAATATATTCTACTGCATCGACGTTGAAAACCGTGAGGTAAATCTGATCGGTGCAGTAGAGATCGACACGGACCGCAGAGAAAACATGTTTCTCTCGGTTCAGCACAAAAACAGACTTGCTTCCGATCACTACACACAGATCTTTCCGGTAACCGACATCTATGACTATGTTGGTTCATTCATTCCTTACAGCGGAAAGATCCTGCTGGATTTCAGCAACTGCTATAATTCCGATGATCCTTATCTTCCGCAGTTCTATGCTTCAAATCATGAATGGTTTATAAAGCTCGGAAGCACTCAGAAGGGATTTGACGCAGCAAGCTGGGTGGAAAACGGAAAAGTATCCTGCACACTCATGGATTCCGAAGGAAACACCATAGCCGAATTCGGAAAAGCAGCTGTACGATCCGGAGATAAAGAGATCGAACTCAGCACGGTCATTGACCAGAAGCCTGGTGACATCAATTTCGACGGAGATGTAAACTCACTTGATTACGTTACCATCCATCAGTACATAAAAGGCATGATACGTTTTTCAAGCGTTCAGAAAAGAGTGGCTGATATTGATTCAGACGGTGATGTTGATGAGGACGACAAGCAGTCTGTACTTGAACTGTATCTGCACTGACCGGTTACCAGATAAATTACGTGGTTCTTAGGTAACGCTGATCAGTTCATAAATCCACTATACGTAAAGCCGGATTTAAGTCCGGTCAGCGTTTTCCTTAATTTAAGGGTTTTCCTAAACTGAATAAATTAACGTGCGGCCGGTCCATATCATCTCCCGGTCGCAAAAAATAAAGTGAAAGTCAGCTTTAAGACTTTCACTTTATTTTTTTATCTTCTTGCGTTTGCAAGCATGAGTTTTATTCTGTTTTCCTGGTTTACCTTTGTGGCACCCGGGTCATAGTCTATGGCAACTATGTTTGCATTCGGAAATCCCTGCTTTATAACACGTGCCATTCCCTTGGCAACAATGTGGTTCGGCAGGCATCCGAACGGCTGTGTACATATTATGTTTTCAGTACCGGAAGATGCAAGAGCAGCCATTTCAGCAGGAATGAGCCATCCTTCGCCCATCTTTACGCCCTGATGTATGTACTTGTCACACTCGCTTCTCAAGTGTTCAAAGTCGTGCGGAGGCTCGAATACTCCGTGTTTCTTTATTATGTTTATCATCTGCTTCTGCTTTGCATAGATAACGTCATATCCTATTTTAAATGCAAATGTGGTCTTGTTCTTGAATCCGTAGATCTTACCGTCATTTACGTTGTTTATCGCACAGTAGAGGACGAAGTCAACCAGTGACGGAACAACAGGTTCGCATCCTTCGCTTAAAAGAAAATCTTCAAGGTGGTTGTTTGCAAGCGGTGAATATTTTACGTAGATCTCGCCGACAATACCGACCTTTATCTTCTTCTGCTTGCTTCGCTTTATCTTCGCGAAGTCGTCAAGGATCATTTTATAGTTCTTCGCAGTGCCGAAAAACTGATTTTTCGAGAATTTTTCCTCAAGGATCTTCTCCCACTTGTTAAGCACCTTTTCCGATTCGCCCGGAACGAGCTCATACGGTCGGCACTGGTTGTAGAGGAGCATGAGTATGTCGCCGTAGAGCACGGCGTACAGAAGTTTCATTATAACAGGAACGGTGAGCTTGAAGCCGCCTTCCTTTTCAAGTCCGCTGAAGTTGAGTGAAATTACCGGCACCTGCGGATATTTTTCCTTAAGTGCCTTTCTGAGAAGATGGATGTAGTTCGACGCTCTGCATCCGCCGCCTGTCTGGGTGAGCATGAGGGCAGTCTTGTCCGGATCGTACTTTCCGCTGTTAAGAGCCTCCATGAACTGACCTATAACGAGAAGAGCCGGATAGCAGGTATCGTTGTGCACGTTCTTCAGACCTTCGTCAATAACTGTCTGGGTGGATGTGCGCAGAAGCTCCATCTTGTATCCGCAGTTTCTGAGAATACTGATTATAAGGTTAAAATGAATAGGGAGCATATCCGGAACGAGAATGGTATGCGTTGATTTCATATTATCTGTAAATACAGGATATTTCGCCAATTGATATTCACTCCTTAGTCTGTTTCCGCCGCTGCCATAAGGCTTCTGAGTCTTATCTTAGCAGCTCCGAGGTTGCTTATCTCATCTATTTTCAGCTGTGTGTACAGCTTGCCTTTTGATTCGAGTATCGATCTTATTTCGTCCGTTGTGATGGCATCTATTCCGCATCCGAAAGATACAAGCTGAACCAGCTGCATGTCCTTATTCTTTGTTACGTAGTCAGCCGCCCTGTACATTCTTGAATGATAGGTCCACTGGTTGAGTACATCAAGGTCAGGCATATCACCGTATCCGCTTACGCTGTCCTCGGTGACAACAGCCATTCCGAGACTGGTGATAAGCTTGTTGATGCCGTGGTTTATCTCCTTATCAAGATGATATGGTCTTCCGGCAAGGATGATTATCATTTTGCCTTCCTTACGGGCTTTTTCGATTATTTCCTTTGCTTCTATCTCAACTTCCTTACGGAACATTTCCAGATCGTCAAATCCATTTTCAAGAGCTTCAAGCGTCTGCTTCTTGTTTATGCCGTATTTTCCGAGCACATCTGCCATTACTTCAGCTACGTGCTCTTTTCTGTTCAGGTCAAGGTACGGATTCTTGAAATTATCTTCGTTAAGTTCCGGAATATTTGCCTTCAGAAGTTCAGGATAGTAGGCAACGACAGGACAGTTGTAGTGATTGTCCGTGTCAGGCTCTTCAAGATTGTAGCTCATACACGGATAGAAAATGAAGTCTACACCCTTTTCGAGAAGATCAGCCACATGGCCGTGTACAAGCTTCGCAGGATAGCAGACTGTATCGGAAGGAATGGTCTGCTGACCCTTGTAGTACATATCTCTTGAACTTTCGTCCGAAAGGACTATCTCGAAACCAAGGTCGCGGAAGAATCTGCTCCATAACGGAAGCTGATCGAAGTAGCTGAGTACCATCGGAATACCTATTCTCGCCTTCGGTGTGCCTTCCGGCTTAAGTTCGGTCTTCATGAGCAAGTCGTACTTGTACTCGTAGAGGCAGAAGCCTTCAGCAGTACGCTTCTTTCCGGCACCGCGTTCGCACTTGTTTCCTGAAATGAATTTTTCACCGTCAGCAAAGGTGATCATGTTGAGGTTGCACTTTGCAGTACATCCGCCGCACTGGAAAGCCTTTGATGTGTACGAGAAATCCTTTAATTCTTCGCGGCTTATAAGTGAGGAATGTCCGGCCGAGTTTTCCTTTGCGTAAAGAGCCGCACCGAAAGCACCCATAAGTCCTGCAATAGCCGGACGGGTAACGTTTCTTCCGAGTTCCATTTCAAATGAACGGAGAACGGCATCGTTAAGGAAGGTACCGCCCTGAACAACGATATTCTGTCCCAGGTCGGAAGGAGACTTCGCTCTTATTACCTTGTAAATTGCATTCTTGATTATTGAAGATGAAAGACCGGCAGAGATATCCTCGACTGTTGCGCCGTCCTTCTGTGCCTGTTTTACCGAGCTGTTCATGAACACGGTACATCTTGATCCGAGATCAACCGGATGCTCGGCAAAAAGTCCGAGGTTTGAGAATCTTGCAATGTCGTATCCGAGTGCCTGTGCAAATGTCTGGATGAAGGATCCGCATCCGGATGAGCAGGCTTCGTTGAGCATGATGCTGTCGATGGCGCCGTTCTTTATCTTGAAGCACTTGATATCCTGCCCGCCGATGTCGATGATAAAATCAACATCCGGACAGAAGAAGGCAGCTGCCTTGTAGTGAGCAACCGTTTCAACTATACCGTGGTCGATGTGGAGACCGGCCTTTATGAGATCCTCGCCGTATCCTGTAACGGCAGAACCGGCAATGTTCACTCTGTCGCCGGCAAGTTCATATATTTCTTTAAGTTTCTTTGATATTCTGTCAAGAGGCTGTCCCTTGTTGGAAGCGTAGAACTGGTAAAGGAGCTTTCCGTCCGGTGTGATAAGAGCCATCTTGGTAGTTGTTGAACCGGCGTCTATACCGAGGTATGCATCACCTGTATATGTTTCGATATTTTCATATTTAAGGTCGTTTTCGCTGTGTCTCTTTATGAAAGCTTCGTACTCGGAACGATCCTTGAAAAGCCTTTCTCCGGTAACAACACTGTCAGTTGTCTTTGCTTCCTTAACACGCTTAACGATCTCGTCGGCTGTCATAAGTTCGCTTTCGCTGCTTCCTGCGAAAAGTGCTGAACCGTAAGCCACGAAAACAGGAGCTTCATCCGGGAAACAGGCTGTTTTCTCATCAAGTTTGAGTGTATTTACAAATGCTTTTCTGAGTCCCTGCTGGAAGAACAGCGGACCGCCGAGGAAAAGCACGTTTCCTTCTATTTTACGGCCCTGTGAAAGACCTGCAACGGTCTGGTCCACTACGGCCTGGAATATACTTGCGGAAATATCCTCACGCTTTGCTCCCTGATTGAGAAGCGGCTGTATGTCTGACTTTGCAAACACACCGCAGCGTGAAGCGATAGGGTAGATCTTTTCAGCTTCAAGTGCCAGTCTGTCAAGTTCATCGGTAGTTATGCCGAGAAGGGTAGCCATCTGGTCGATGAACGCACCTGTACCGCCGGCACATGAACCGTTCATTCGCTGTTCAACGCCGCCGGTGAAAAAGATTATCTTTGCATCCTCACCGCCGAGTTCGATAACGACGTCAGTATCAGGATAGCTTTCCTTAACTGCGATAAATGCTGCATTTACCTCCTGAACAAAAGGAAGCTCAGCTGCATTTGCCAGACCAAGTCCGGCAGAACCGGTAACAGCAAGTCTGAATGAAGCATCCGGATATTCATTCTTTATTATTTCCATCTGCTCAGCGACAGTTTCCCTTACCTTTGAGAAATGGCGCTGGTATTTTGAATATATTATCTTTTTGTTGTCATCGGTAATAACTGTCTTGACAGTCGTAGAACCTACATCTATTCCTAAACAGTAATTCATTGATCTACCTCATCTGAAAAAATTATAGTTATAATCAGCCAAATTATATTATAACATTTATTCGGCGTGTTTAAAAGGGTTTTCAGCAAATTTTCACCTGAATGAAAAATGTGGCGCCTTCGGCGCGATTATACAAACCGAGCTGAGCTCGGTTTTTCCATAGCAGTCTTCGGCCCGCAGGGGTGAAGACTACCATTATACAAAAGCAAACGGGAGCACCGGATTTATATTACCGGTACTCCCGCTGTTTTTGTTTACATCAGTTTTTCAAATTCTTCAGTACTCATGCCTGCATATTTTGCAGCTTCGGAAACTGAAAACTTTCCGTCTTTAACGAGTTCGATAAATGCCTTTATCTTTCCGGATTTCTCAGCTGTTTCAAGCTGTCTGTCCTTTTCCGCAATGATTTTGTCCTTACGCTCACTTTCTTCTTTCAGTTGATTTTTATCTTCTTTCAACTGACTGTTATCTTTTTCAAGCTGACTAATTTTTTCGTTTTTCCTGTCATCTTCGATTTTACGCACATAATCTGAATGTTCTTTTGTA
>JAFRUS010000067.1 GCA_017438745.1 Oscillospiraceae bacterium
GATAAACGGTTGAGCTCGATCAATCCATATTTCCCTCGTGAGCAGGGAGGTTGTGTTTACAGTTATTTTCTAGATATGACGATTGATGGAAAACCAGTTTTGGACGTTATTGATAATCTGTATAAAGAGAATCGCATGACTGATTTCATGCAGGTATCCTATGAGTATTGCCTGAAACATGAGAAAGAGATCAGAGCTCATATCGATGAAGCGGAATCAGGCGCATGAAAAGCTAAATAATAGTGATTCGCTTTCTATGGGGAATACAAAATGGTTCATCTGTGGTACTTTTACGTCAGAAACTGAAGGAGGTAACAGAAATGAATCAGGTCAAGATAGGAAGATTTATAGCTGAAAACAGAAAACAGAAGAATCTGACTCAGGAGGAGCTTGGTGAAAAGCTGGGAGTAACGAACAAGACCGTGTCACGCTGGGAGACAGGCATGTATATGCCTGATCTTGATACAATACAGCTCCTTTGCGATGAATTGGATATAACCGTGAACGAACTACTTTCAGGCGAGCGTCTGGGCGAAGACTATAAAGATAAAGCAGATGAAAATGTTATGGACGTGTTTACGGTCAATAAAAGCGTCAATAAGCAGAGACTGATATATGATATTCTGACCGGTGCAGGAACAGGTATAATACTGGGAGTGGTTTATGCACCTGACAGCACAAAGAAGGCCATTTGTGTCGGATTTGGAATGGCTCTTTTATGCATAGGATGGTTTCTGAAGAGCAAACTGGATCGTACGGTCATAGGCAGGTAAAAATAGCAAAAAAGACCGATTTTGATTACACTTTTGGGCAGCGTGTCTGACCTCCTTGATTTTCAATGGTTTTCAGACTCCGAAAAATACCCGGTCCCTTCGAATCCCCTACGCTCCACCAGATAAAAATGCATCCACCTTTTGGTGGATGCTTTTTTATCTGACGAAACAATAGAAGGGGATTCGAACCCGGGGGGCATCGACTTATACATATTTTGATATAAAAACGCCAAAACCGTTTTCTTATATCAATCTGATGGTCAGCAGGAACTTTCTGATCAGAAGAAACAGTCTATCTTGGAAGAAATAATGTCTGACTAAGTATTTAAGCTGTATGCACAGTGTTGATTTCACAAGCACTGTCTGTTATAATAATAACGCAAAATATAAAGAAAGGAGGTCATCGATAATGATTACAATAAAACTTGCAGCTGTAACTGAATATGATGTGATGACCTCGGCTTGTGCATTTTAGTTTGACAGGACATATGTTTTGATTGCCGTGGCGTCTTCGTCACGGCATTTTTTTGCTCATTTATGCTGAATGCGCGATCGTCGGGTCACTGCAAATAATAACTGTGAAGAAAGGAAACGCAGCAATTCAGGCTGCATGAAAATATTATGGATAAGAAAACAATAATGGATAATTTTGTCCGCATAGGACATGAGAAGGCAGGTTTCAACGGAACATGGCTTTTCGCTGAGAATGGCGAGATCGTATCCAAGGGGGCATACGGTTACC
>JAFRUS010000068.1 GCA_017438745.1 Oscillospiraceae bacterium
CTATGTCTGTTCCCTGATAATCCTTTTCCGGATCATTGATATTCACACGATTTTCATTGACCTGCTGAAATTCGGCAAGAAGATAAACGCCCCGGTATTCTCCGTTGATGTCAACTTCAACAAGCTCTGCATCAGATGCATACAGCCCGTCGTTTTCTAATATTTCACGTGCCATACTTAAAGCTGTTTTATTGCGGAGCATTGAAGCATCTTTGTACTCAGCAAGAAGCACCCAGTTTTTAAAAGCTTTTCCTTCGTTAAGATCGCCTATGCTCTGCTTTTCATTAAACTTTATCCTTAAAGGCTTTTTATCATAATCTGTAGTCCAGTTACCACGAACTTTAACGTCTGCAGCAGCACCGTCAATGAGGATCGATCCGTCAGGGTCGCGAAGAGTAACTGTGCAGGCTTCATAATACGGCTCGGCAGGGATCGTATACCCAGGAGTGTATGAGGCCTTCGATTCAGCAACAAACCTGGTAACAGGGACTGTAACAAAATCCATTACATTCGGATCCTGACTTACAGTCTGGATGGACAAACGCTGCATGCATAAGTTACTGTAATCAAGTTCAGCTTTCGATTCTTCGGATTTTTCTGTCTGGCTCTGTGTGGCTGAGTTCTGATTCTGTGAAGCTGAATCGCCGCTGCCATTGTTCCCTCCTGCAGTTGCAGTGCATGATGTCAGCATAAGTACAGCACAAACAGCCGCAATGATCTTTGAGTACTTCATAGTGTGGTTCTCCTTAAATGCTTGTTTTAAGTAATACTGATAAACCGGATCTTCACAAAATGCAGAGCATCATAAAACGATCACCTGCTCTTATTCATGAATCAAACAGTATTCCCTTAAGTGAATTTTTAAAAATTATGTACTCAGTATATCACACTTATGAAAATCCTTCAATAATAATTCTGATTTTTTAACCTTTTTGTAAACATTGTTGAACAGAACGTGCAAATATCTCTGATTAATTCATATATCTTGCTGTGCAGTATCTGCGTTAAGTATCACAGTGCTGCTTTATCATGTTTCCTCACGTCACAATGACAAATGTCATCATTTTTCAGTTTGGTTCGAAAAATGCCGGAATTCTATTGACTTGAATGTTCCATGATGGTATAATTCTATTTATCATTTATGAATAGGAGTATTTTGCAATGAAAAAACTAACAACAGCTATCTTATCATTATGCCTTGCTTCAGCAGCTGTGACATCTTCTTTCTCCGTATCGAACCTGTCATCTGCAAAGTCAGTAAAGGGCGATATCAACGGTGACGGCAAAGTAAATGCTGCCGATTTTTTATCATGGTTAAAGTATTTCCATGGTGACGAGAAAAACGGTGAAGTCACACTTTTTGATATCAATGAAGACGGTAAGATCAATATAATCGACTATATCAGTTTCAAAAACACGATCGTTCAGGCTGCTGCAGCCAGTGATTTTGAAATCAAAGACGGTGTGCTCGTAAAGTATAACGGAAAGGACAAAATAGTAAAGATTCCTGACAATGTTACATTCATCGCTGAACGTGCTTTCTGGAGTAACGATGATATCGTTGCCGTCTATATTCCGGGTACTGTTAAAACAGTTGGTGAAAGCGCTTTCTGGAGCTGCAGCGGATTGGAATTCATAGATATTGCTGAAGGCGTTGAATCTCTTGGAAGCACTCTTACATGGAGCTGTCCTTCACTTAAGGATGTAAACCTGCCTTCAACTCTTAAGCTTACTGAAGATGAAAAATCACAACCAATATGCGATAAATTCGACAACTGCCCTTTACTTAAGCTCCATCTCTCAGAAGCCTGCGAAGGAAAAGACACAGACGCCGAATGGATTGCAAAAAACACCCTGATCAGATCAGAAAGCTGGGCTCCGGTAAAATATGATTTTACCCCGTCCAAATATGTACCTTCCGAAACTGGAAAAGCAATAGCTCCAGGGGAATATGAGTATGGAAAATTCGAAGAATTCATCATTCCGGAAGGAACTGAAAGCATCGGTTCAAGAGCTTTTGAATACTGTAAGCAGCTTAAGAGCATAACGATTCCTGGCAGCGTAAAAACAATAGGCGGAGATGCATTCCAGTACTGCAAATCACTTTCTGAAGTATACATCTGTGAAGGATGCGAAACACTGAATTACAGAACTTTTGGCTACTGCGACGTGCTTACAGACGTTACTCTTCCGGCTAGCCTTACTTCAATACATAAGGGCACTTTCTCGAACAGTACAAATACACTTACTATCCACTGCCCAAAGGACTCATACGCAGAAAAGTTCGCTAAAGAAAACAAGATCAAGTACGACAACAACGTTGGTGAAGTTCCTGCTGCTCCGGCAGTGACTACAGGAGAAGTTCCGATAGTTACTGAAAAGCCGGCGGTTACTGAAGCAACGGTAATAACTACTGTTCCTGCTGAAACGACACACATAACAACAGCACCTGTTACTACAGCAAAGTCTGCTGAAACTACAGTTAATTTAACTACACCTGCTGTTACCAATGCTGTAACAACGACTACAGTTGAAACGGCAAAGCCTTTCAATATTAAAACAGCCGCAAAGTTTGAAGTAACTTCAAAGAACCTTAACGGAGGTGTATGGGATGACGTGATTTCCAATACATCAAGAGGTTCTAATGCTTCACCTGAACTTTCATGGGCTGCAGCCGAAGGTGCTTCCTGCTATGCGATTTACATGATCGATACATCTGCAGGAAACTGGATGCACTGGAAGTCAGCTAACGTAACTTCCACTGAACTCAAACAGGGATGGGCAAAGAGCAGCGAATATGTTGGTCCGTATCCACCGTCAGGCACACATACATATGAGATCTATGTATTTGCATTAAAGGATGCTGTTAAGACTATGCAGGGCAATTTTGATGATGAAAACGCTGGAATTGAAACCCTTGCAAAATCACTTGACAAAACTTCATCAGGTTCAGTTGGAAATATTATTTCATACGGTCATATTACAGGTACATTTTCACACTGAAACTGCGCAAATCCGCCTTTTCCGGATTTACGATTGCGGAGATACCGGACTTTGTCCCGATTTTATAACCTGAATTTATAAATAGACGATACCAAAAAAGCTGTGAGAGCATTTAAACTCTCACAGCTTTTTATTATTATATCAGTCTGTACGCTGGGCTTTCATCTTCACTTTGTTTTCGTACATGTTATCATCAGCACGCTTGAAAACAGTGTCAACCGTATCGCCTTCTGATTTTTTGTAGACTGCAATACCGCAGGCTGCACTGAAACATTCCCACGGTTCGGCGTCTCTCCTGCTTGTCTCCTCAAATACCGCCA
>JAFRUS010000069.1 GCA_017438745.1 Oscillospiraceae bacterium
GCAGCTGTGCGTAAAGCATAGTTGCATTTTTTTTATTGTGCCGAAGGCACCACCATTTTTAATGAACGCCTTCGGCGTACTATTACCAGAAAAGGCACCCTTTGGGTGCCTTTTGAGTAAGCTGTTTTTTAACAGCCCCTTGAATTTTTTATTCAGTTTTATCGCATAGACTACGTACTGCGTCGATCTCAAGAGGTGTGCCCCAGATGAAGCCCTGTACTAAGTCGCAGTTTTTCTCTTTGAGGATTTCCAGCTGGTTCTGGGATTCTACGCCTTCGGAAATAACCTCAAGACCGAGGGTGTGGCCCATTGAGATGATTGCGGAGATAAATGCTTCTGCGCTTCCTTCCTTGGCGTTGTTCTGAACGGCAAGATCTTCTATAAAGCTCTTGTCAATCTTGAGAAGATTAACAGGAAGCTTTGAAAGATTTGAAAGGGAAGCGTAACCGGTGCCGAAGTCGTCAAGTGCTATCTTGATGCCCCTGGCTCTCAGGCGGTTCATGTTTTCTATTGTGAGATTCGGAGAACCTGCAAGGCAGTATTCTGTGATCTCTATCTCCAGTGATGCAGGCGGGAAGCCTGTGTCTTCAAGTGCCTGTTCGACTAGTTCGACAAAGCCCTTTTTGGAGATGTGCTTGGCTGATGCATTGACCGAAAGAATAAGTTCCGGATGCTTAAGTGCTGTGTCCCTGAATTCTTCGAGGGCATATCTGAGTACGTAACAGTCTATCCAGTATATTATATCTGAACGTTCAGCTACGTCGATGAGTTCCTGTATCGGTACCGTTTCGCAGTCCTCCGGACGGATTCTTATAAGTGTCTCAAAACCGCGGAGCGTTTTGGTGTTGGTATGATACTGTGGCTGATAAGCAAAAGTAAAGCTTTTTTCATCCAGATATTTTTTAGCCAGAGATTCGATATATGCATTTTTCAGCATTGTTTTCCTGAATTCTTCTCTGAAAATTGTGACACCGTTTTTGCCGGATGTCTTTACGTTGTAGAGGGCCATGTCAGCGCAGCGCATAAGATCTGCGGATTTCTCAGCATGTTCAGGATACTTTGAAATACCGATACTTGCCGTAACATAGACCTGTGAAGCAGTTTCTTCGACCTTGATCGGTTTTTTCAGTGATTCTGAGATAGCAGCTGATATCTCGTTTATTCTGTTTACTCCGTTTACTATCAGGATGAATTCGTCGCCGCCGATTCTGCCGAGTGAATCCTTGCTGCTGATTATCCCGTTTATACGTTCAGCCGTCGTGCGGATAACTTCATCTCCGACTTTATGACCATAGTTATCGTTTACAGATTTAAAATCATCAAGGTCTATATAAAGAACACCGAAAGCTTTAGAAGAATGAGTCATTCTTGAAAGCTGTTCAGAAATGCTTCGTCTGTTGCTTAGTCCTGTCAGATAGTCGGTGAGAGCATCTTTCTCCTGTTTGCTTATCTGATGGTGGATTACAATAACAGCTATAAGACATACGCACATTGTAGTCAGTCCCGGAATAACTTCGCGGTTGTGGAAACGGAGCATATGTGCCGAAGATGTTATGATCGTAAAAGCAGGAAGCAGATGAGCGAGTACACATGCAGTTTTTTCACGCATACTTGCGAATACTATGCAGACCAGCATCTGAAGAGAAGTGAGTACGCCCTTGAAACTTGAAACAAAGAACGGATCCTTAAAATAAGGAATGTCCACATGCGACTTTTCCAGATTTGCGAATGAAATAAGCAGATATAAGCATGCGTAAGCAATCAGTAGTACGACGATGAGAATTATGCTGCGGCATTTCAGCTTGTTTCTGTTTTCCAAAAAATCAGAACTCCTTTTTTATAAAAAATAAGTACAAATTAACTGATCAAATGAAAACCCCGGATTTCAATAAATCCCCCTGATACCATATAACAAATTAATTATAACCTAAAACCGACGGAAAATCAAGATATTCCGTGATTTTGGTATGACTGAACAGACCATTTCGGAATGTGCTGTAAATTTTTTAGCAAATTGCAGTCAATCAGAATTTGTGCGGGGCTGAAATTTGTTTACTCTTATCATTGAAACATACTATATTAAGTGGTATAATATCAAAGGTTGTCTGTTATCACTGCACGCGGAAATTTCCCTTACCCCCGGCTTCTTAAAAGAGAAGATAAGGGGGAATTTTTGAGGGTAAAAATCGTCTGCTTACAGTGAAGATTTTATATAAAACGAATATCGTTTACAACATTAAAGAAAAGGATGTATCAAATGCTGAAAAAGTATGTTTCTGACCTGAAAAAAGAATTTTCAGGTTACAACGGAAAAAAACTGTCCGCTGACCTCATGTCCGGCCTTACGGTTGCAGCCGTTGCTCTTCCTCTCGCTCTTGCGTTCGGTGTAAGCTCCGGTGCAGATGCGGCTTCCGGTCTTGTTACTGCTATTATTGCAGGTATCGTGATCGGAATCCTCGGAGGTGCTTCTTACCAGATCTCAGGCCCTACAGGTGCCATGGCAGCTATTCTTCTTTCACTTTCTGCCAAGAACGGTGTTGAAGGTGTTCTTTTTGCCGGATTCCTCTCAGGAATCATTCTCATTCTTGCAGCTCTCTTAAAGATCGGCAAGCTCGTTTCATATATTCCTGCACCGGTAATCACAGGATTTACCTCCGGTATCGCAGTAATCATCGCACTCGGACAGATCGACAATTTCTTCGGTACACATTCTGAAGGTTCAAGTGCTATTGAAAAGCTTATCTCATATGGAAAACTTGGTTTCAGACCAGATCTTTACACAGTAATGTTCGGTGCTATGGTAGTGCTCCTTATGATTATTTATCCTAAGAAGCTCAACGCAAAGTTCCCGGCTTCACTCGCTTCAATCATTGTGGCTCTCGTGGTTGAGCTCATCTTCAGGTTCGACGTTAAGCAGGTAGGCGACATTCCTAAGTCACTTATGCTCGACACAAGACTCGATCCTTCATCCATCGTTTCAAATTTCTCAGATCTTAAGGCTTTTAAGGATACATATCTTTCACCTGCAGTTTCAGTTGCTGCTCTCGGTATGATCGAAAGCCTTCTCTGCGGTGCTTCTGCCGGCAAGATGAAGAACGAAAAGATCGATGCACAGCGTGAACTTATCGCGCAGGGTATCGGCAACATGCTCATTCCTTTCTTCGGCGGCGTTCCTGCAACAGCAGCTATCGCACGTACAAGCGTTGCCATCAAATCAGGCGGTCAGACAAGACTCGTAAGCGTGTTCCATTCACTCACACTCATCGCTTCAATGCTCATCCTCGGACCTGTAATGTCAAAGATCCCGCTTGCAGCTCTTGCAGGCGTTCTCATGGTAACAGCATGGAGAATGAACGAATGGCCGGCAATCAAAAATATCTTTAACAAGAAACTCAAGAACTCAGCACTTCAGTACATTATCACAATGCTCGCAACAGTTGTTTTCGACCTTACAAAGGCTATTGCGATCGGTATCATTCTTTCAATGCTCATCTTCATCCTCAAGAACTGTGAGCTCCGTATCGACATCAGCAACGTTGACAAGAAGAGACTTGCAGATGCAGGCCACGAACTTGTAAGTCCTCTCAAGCACACAAAGCTTGTTTATCTTGCAGGTCCTATGTTCTTCGGTACACAGGATAAGCTTACAGACTGCCTTTCACAGCTCGAAGATTCAAAGGCTATCGTATTCTCAATGCGTGGTGTTCCTACCATCGATGACTCAGCTATTGCAGAGCTTGAAGAGATATTCGATACTTATACAAAGAACGGTGTAAACATCCTTTTCAGCGGCGTTCAGCCTCGTGTACGCGGTACACTTGAACGTGCCGGATTTATTGAAAAGGTCGGCGAAGACAGAATTTTCTGGGACGCTGTACAGGCGCTTGCATACCTCGATGAGCAGGCTGCTTAATAGGTAGTTTTTATCCCCATCCCCCTGCCCCCTTCCCCTGGGAAGGGGGTGTTTTTGTGAAGGGGCTTCGCCCCTTCAACCCGCCGTTTTAAGTTGGGTGATTTATTCCCCATCCCCATGTCCCCCTTCCCTTGGAAAGGGGGAATAAGGAACTTGTTCATTCAGACAGCCGTGCTTCTGGCTGGATAAGACGACTTATAGCGATAATGCAGAAACTTCCACGAAAATTCTTGGGAATATTTGTGGAAGTTTTTTCTGTTTTACTATTGAAAAACAGATAATTCTATAGTATAATATGGTATATAATCCATTAGAGGAGATCAGGAGAAAGAATTATATGTTGAGAAAAATAATGCTTTCCGGCAGAGAAATCGAGTATGAGCTGGAATTCAAAAATGTCAAGAACATCAACCTTCGTGTAAGGACGGGCGGAGTTATCCATGTTTCTGCAAACAAGCGGGTGGATCCGGAATATGTGGATCAGCTTTTCAGAATCAGGGAAGCGGAAATACTGAAGATGCTGGAACGTTTTGAAACCCATGAGGCTGAGAAGGTACCTGTTAAGGTGGAGGACGGAAGCGTGGTATATCTGCTTGGCAGACCGCTTACAGTGAAAGTGGAGAAGGCATCATCGAACATGGTGACCATAGACGGCGACGACCTCATTGTTTACAGTGCAGGGAACAACACGACAGCTATTATCAACGCCTGGTACGATCATCAGTGTAAACGTGTGCTTCCGGCCTACGGACACCTTATGTACGAGCGTTTTAAAAACTACGTATCCCACGAACCGGACTATTCCTTCAAGAAGATGACGTCCAGATGGGGGAGCTGCAACCCGCGTAAATTCCGAATGAGTATCAACCGCGAGCTGATAAAGTACGATGAAAAGCTGATAGAATTCGTATTCTGCCACGAATACAGCCACTTCATTCATCAGGATCATTCTCCTGCGTTCTATAACTTTATGGCCGGCATAATGCCGGATCATAGAAAGCGCAAGGAAGAACTGAAAAAGGCAGCGAAAATCATAAGCCAGATGTAAAAACAGAACGTCCATCCGTTTGATTCACATACGGATGGACGTTCATTGTTTATATTTATGTTTTATCTGATTATTTCATTAATTAGCAGCCTTTTCGACCGGGGCAGGAGTGCTGCCGTTCTTGTCGGCAAAGGCCATTTTAAGAAGGATAGGAGTAATGATCGTTGTGATAACAACTACGATTACGATAGGACCGAAGTATCTGTCATCCATAAGGCCTACTGCCTGTCCCTTGTTTGCAACGATGAGGGCAACTTCGCCTCGTGAAACCATTCCTATACCTATCTGAATACTTTCCTTTGTTGTGTACTTGCAGAGCTTTGCTCCGATGCCGCAGCCTATGATCTTTGTAAGGATAGCGATTATAAGAAGAAGTACCGAGAAGATGATTATAGTTGAGTTCATGTCATCTTTCGAAAGCTTTACGTTGATACCGATACTTGCGAAGAATACAGGTGAAAGAAGCATGTAGGAAAGTGTTTCGAATCTTGATGAGATGTATTTGATCTTGGTACTTGTTGAGATAAGGATACCTGCAAGGAATGCGCCTGTGATATCAGCAACGCCGAAAACTTCTTCAGCAACATAAGCAAAGAGGAGACAGAACGCAAAGCTCATTACGTTGTATCTGTGAAGCTTTGCTGTTGTGCGGTCTGTCCACTTTACGAAGAGAATGTGGAAGACAACTCCGAAAAGTCCACCGAATACGAAGAAGCCGAGGATCTTCAGAAGAACGCGTCCGATACTCGGAGAGTTCGGGTCTGCAAGGCTTGTTACAAGTGTGAGAGCGATGATTCCGAGAATGTCATCGATGAGCGCAGCGCCGATAATGGCATTACCTGCGTTTGATGAAAGTTTTCCGAGTTCCTTAAGTGTTTCAACGGTGATACTTACTGAAGTAGCTGTAAGGATAACGCCGATGAAGATGTTCTGAAGGAAAAGGCTTGTCGGAAGATCAGATTCGGTGTTGAAGAAATGTGCAACTCCGAAACCGCCTGCAAGCGGAACGATAACACCGATGAGTGCGATTATGAAAGATGCAAGTCCGCACTTCTTAAGTTCCTTTATGTCTGTTTCAAGACCGGCGGAGAACATAAGAACGATTACGCCGATCTCGGAAATGTTTTTGATAAATTCGGTCTCTTCAACGAGGTGAAGACCAGGTCCGAGAACAAGACCGGCAACAAGAGCTCCGACTACCTGAGGAAGATTGATCTTCTTGGTCATGAGTCCGAGGACTTTTGTTGACATAAGAATGAGGGCGATGAATAAAATATAATCCATTCAAAACATTCCTTTCAGATTACTATCATAATCCCTTTAGAGTCCGTGATTTATTATATTACTTTTAACATTGAAAGTCAATACTGACAGGAAAAATCAGCGTTTTATAACTGTTTTTGAAAATACACACATATTTATTAGTCAAAAGTGATGCCGGTTATCATCTAAATGGTAATACTAATAGGAGATTATTAAGTTGTTATTAAGATCATCAAAATAGATGAAATTGCTTGACTTTTGATGGTTTTATTTGTATAATGTATTTATTGAAAGTCTGGTGTTCTTCAAAAATAGTTTTGAGACTTGCTTGTTTGAAGAATATAAGATGATTATGTATAAAAGTAAATTTGTATGTTATGGAGGAGATGAAAATCAAAAAAGTAAAATGGAAAAGGGAAAAAGTGTTATTGTATCTGTAGTAATAATATTAATAATACTGTTATATACATTGGGAGGATATATTCCGATAATAGGACTCTTTATTGCACGTTTTAAAATTTATAATTACAAGAACAGCGACACAGTCTCTAATCAAGCTTTTTATGACTTTTATAATTCTAAATATTCTGCTGGAAATATAGATTATTATTTAAAACGTGATGTGATAATAGACCATGAGGTAAATGAAGTAGAATGTAAAACTATAAACCAAAAATACAAAAACGATAGAATACATTTCATTGAGCAGTATAAGAATACAGTTGTATTTCCGGAAAGCTTAGATATATGTATTAGTATCGATGGTGAAAACGCAAACAGATGGTATTGTAAAGTGTATCTATTAGGAATATATGATAATTTTAGCGGTTCTGAAGATGAAGTCAAAAGGCGCATGCAGAAAATAATAGCAGATTACCTGAATTATCTGGAGCCTTTTTATAACGTAACAGCAATGCAGTTTTGCTATGCGAATATCGATTCAGCATATGAATTAATCGTTGATAACTCAAAGAAATCGATAGATGTTTCAAAGCTGTATGATTGCTTTAAACCAAGAAATGAAGTATTGGATTCAGAAGAGTATATTCAATGGAAACATCAGATTGAAAGCATAAACATAAAAAAGAAGATGCATTAAAATAGCGCCCGTTAAAAAGGGCGCTATTTTGTATTTGATAACAATGTGCTTAAATTTATAGTAAACGTAAAATTATATCTTTCGTTTACTATAAGCCGATATACAGGGTGCAAACGTAGTTTACGAATCTGCAAGGCAATATAATGTAAGAAATTAGCCGTTGAGCTTCTTAGCAAGCTGTGACTTCTTTCTAGCTGCCTTGTTCTTGTGGATGAGACCCTTAGCTGCAGCCTGGTCAACCTTCTTGATTGCGAGTCTGATTGCTGCTTCCTTGTCTGAAGCGTTTTCAGCAACTGCTGCGTCAGCCTTCTTGAGCATTGTCTTGAGGTTAGATCTTGTAGCCTTGTTGTTAGCAGCCTTAACCTTGTTTACCTTTACTCTCTTCATTGCAGATTTAATATTTGGCATAGTAATGTACCTCCGAAAAATAATTTTTGATAATATACGAACATAAAACGAAAGCAACAGACACGGACGCTGCTTTGGATTTTGATGTAATAAAAAACGATTCATGGAACGACCATGCAATCAGTCTAAATATAATTTTACCATTTTGAGCGGTAAAAAGCAATAGTTAAAATTCAAATATTATCGAAAAAATAAAGGGCCTGTTTTATATAGTTTCACTATTTTCAGAAATCCTGGTCAAATCGCAGTTCCGGTATACCGGAACTGCGATTCAGAGGAGGGCGGGGCTTCGCCCCTGAACCCCTTGTGCTGTTCGCTCAAAAACAGCATCTGATCACACAAAAGGCAGCGCCGGCGAAGCCGGTGCTGCCTTGAAATTAAAATTCCATTTTCTTTTCGAGGTAAGCAACGAGGTCGTTGATGTTAACACGTTCCTGTTCCATTGTATCGCGGTCACGAACTGTTACGCAGTTGTCCTTTTCGATAGTGTCGAAGTCGTATGTGATACAGAACGGTGTACCGATCTCATCCTGTCTTCTGTAACGCTTGCCGATTGTACCAGCTTCGTCGAAGTCAACCATGAAGTGCTTTGAAAGCATTGTGTAGAGTTCCTCAGCCTGTGGTGAGAGCTTCTTTACGAGCGGAAGTACTGCACACTTGAACGGTGCAAGAGCAGGGTGGAAGTGAAGAACTGTTCTTACGTCCTTCTTTTCGTTGCCGTTCTTGTCAACGCTTACGAGTTCTTCTTCGTCGTATGCTTCTGAAAGGATTGAAAGGAAAAGTCTTTCTACGCCGAGTGAAGGCTCGATAACGTATGGAATGTACTTTTCATTTGTTTCAGGGTCAAAGTATTCAAGTGACTTGCCGCTTGTCTTGATGTGCTGTGTGAGGTCGTAGTCTGTTCTGTCAGCAACGCCCCAGAGTTCGCCCCATCCGAATGAAGGGAACATGTATTCGAAGTCTGTTGTAGCCTTTGAGTAGAAGCAGAGTTCTTCCGGATCGTGGTCACGGAGTCTTAAGTTTTCTTCCTTGAGACCGAGGCTTAAGAGGAAGTCCTTGCAGAATGTTCTCCAGTATGAGAACCATTCAAGGTCTGTGCCCGGCTTGCAGAAGAATTCAAGTTCCATCTGTTCGAATTCACGTACACGGAAGATGAACTTACCAGGTGTGATCTCGTTTCTGAATGACTTACCTACCTGAGCTACACCGAAAGGTACTTTCTTTCTTGTTGTACGCTGAATGTTAGCGAAGTTTACGAATATACCCTGAGCTGTTTCAGGTCTTAAGTAGATCTCTGACTTTGAGTCTTCAGTTACACCCTGGAATGTCTTGAACATGAGGTTGAACTGTCTGATGTCAGAGAAGTTCTGCTTGCCGCATTCAGGACAGCAGATACCCTTTTCCTTGATGTATGCGAGCATCTGTTCATTTGACCAGCCGCTTGGATTGGTTCCGTCGAAGTTTTCGATGAGGTTGTCGGCTCTGTGTCTTGTCTTACATTCCTTACAGTCCATAAGAGGATCAGAGAAGCCGCCGATGTGACCTGAAGCTACCCATGTCTGCGGGTTCATGAGGATGGCACTGTCAAGACCTACGTTGTACTTGTTTTCCTGAACGAATTTCTTGAGCCATGCAGCCTTGATGTTATTCTTGAGCTGCATACCGAGCGGGCCGTAATCCCATGTGTTAGCAAGGCCGCCGTAGATTTCTGAACCAGGGTAAACAAAGCCCTTGGCTTTACAGAGGTCTACGATTTTATCCATAGTTTTATCTGCATTTTTTAACATATATAAAAACCGTCCTTTAATAAAGTTGTCAAATTATATTGTAAAATAAATATATGGTATTGTCAAGTGGTAACGAGGAATAAAATGATTTTTAAGATGTTCATGCATAGATATCAAAAGAATTTATAACCTTGGAAACATACTGCCTTAATGCTGCAAGGTCGGTAACATTCACCTGTCTGTCATGTGTTACATCTGCAGCTTTGTATTCTGTTACGGATAGAGTACTGTCTCCGATAAGTGCCAGTGAAAGAACTGATATGTCAGTTATGTCGATTTTTCCGTCCAGATCAATATCACCGCAGGTTACGTCAGAAGGAATGCTTATTTCATTATACTGAATGTACTGGTAATTTATAGGTTTTACAGTAAATTCGTTTAATTCTGTGGCGTAATCTTCAGGATATAAAGTTTGATAAGCGTAATCATAACCATTTTCGTCGGTTACGTAATATGTAATGAATTCTTCGCTGATATTTATCTCTATACTTTCAGTTCCTTTTTCATCAAGCCAGTAAATATTTGATGTGTGTCCGAAATTCTCCGGAATTACATCCGGGAAACCGTGATACTCATTGAACCTGCTGCACATGATCTTAAAATCATCTGTACTGTCAATGATCTCATGAACTTTATCAAGATTCAGCCTTTTGTATTTTTCAGGAAGAGCACCGGTCAGTTCGATCTTTCTTCTTACGTAATCATCATCTTTAAATTCATTTAAACGATCAATTTCTCTGCGATTATCTGCAGGGATATTATTGTCCGGCAGTACTTTGACTTTGATGTGTAAATATTTATCGTATGGTTCGCACCGGGCTTCAGTATAAAGAGAGATATAATCTTCACCAGCACTGTGTCCGATAAGTTTTAAGTCATGAGAAATGGCAGTCTTGTGATGTGAAAGATATCCTGTATATCTTATATCAGAAATATCAAACCCTGATTCCCAGATAAGTTGTACACTTTCTCCTTCGGAAACAGTTATTGTATTTTCTTCTTTTTCTGATACCGTGATGCTGCGTATTTCATTTTCACTGGGTTCAGCGCAGACAGTAACACAAGAAAACATCAAAGATAAGCAGATGGCAATGCCGGATGTTAGACTTTTACCCATATTAATCCACTCGCTTTCAGGTTATTGTTATTTTATAATCACATGCTCTTTGGCTGTAATTATATATTTTGATATAATAATTTTGTCCGTGTGTTAATAGCAGTGTTGGTGAAATATCCTGCATGATTTCCATACCAAACAGGATTGCTCTGATGATCATCGCTTATTGTCATACGCCGTCTTTTCGAATACTCTCAGGTCGCGGCGTTTGAGGGCTGCGTCAAGCAGGTCCGGAAGTTTTTCCGGAGGGCAGGCGAAGCACGGGATCTCCAGTTCGGAGGCTTTTTCTGCGAGACCGGAGTCGAAGCATGGTTTACCGCTGTCGGAAATGGCAAGCAGGATTATCACGTTTACGCCGGCACTTTTAAGGTCGCTTAAGCGGTGGATAAGCTGTGCTCTGTTGCCGCCTTCGTAGAGGTCGGTAACGATGAACATTGTGGTCTTTTCCGGTTCGGTGATGAGTTCTTCACAGTATGCAACGGAATTGTTGATATCCGTGCCGCCGCCGAGCTGGATGCCGTAGAGGAGTTCAACCGGATCGGCACACAGGTCCGTGAGGTCGTGAACGGTGGTGTCAAATGCAACGATGTGCGTTTTTACCGCCCTTATGCTTGCGAGGATGCATCCCATTACCGACGAGTAGATAGCCGATTCACCCATGGAACCGCTCTGGTCGATATCAAGGATTACAGTTCTTGAAGCAGATTTCGATGCACGTTCGTAGAAGTAGAACCTTTCCGGAAGGAGAACCTTTCTCTCCGGATCGTAGTTTTTAAGGTTACGTCTTATGGTCAGCTTGTAGTCAAGAGCTGCCGCCGACGGGATAGGTGAGTGCTCGCGTTTGTTGAGAGCCGCAGTTACCGAACGGCGAAGGTCATCCGCAAGTCTGCGGTTTATGTCTTCCACTATCTTTGCAATGTACTGACGTGCATTGTCCTTCGATTTTTCCGGTATCTGATCCTTGAGCATTATAAGAAGCGAAGCCGTTGAAACATCAGGTACAAGGTCGTTTAACATTTCCGGTTCAAGAAGAAGCTGTTTAAGTCCCTTTTTTTCGATGGCATCTTTCTGAATTACCTTTATTTCCATCGGTGAGAACAGGCTTCGCAGATCGCCAAGCCATTTTGTAAGATGAGGTATCGAACGCCCTCTGCCGCCGGCTTTTCCTGCACCGTCGCTGCCGGATCCGGAGGAGCCGTATATCTGCGACAGGGCTGAATCCATAAGTAGATTTTCCTCAGAAAGGGGCAGCCCGCCGAGTCCTTCAAGAGTTTTCTGTGACTCCTCGCCGAGTATCAGTCTCCAGCGTTTGAGCATTTGTAAATTATCCATATCATATATCTCCAAAGTCAAAGTCGTCAAGCTCGTCGATCGTCTGCTGTTCCTCGGCCGTTACCGGAGCGGATATTATCTCGGCCGCCTGTTCGGTGGAAATGCCGAGAACCTCGCCGATGTTTTCGGCAATGTCCGATTTTTCCGCCGGTGAGAAATCAGAGAATGTACGCCTCAAAGCAATGAGCACGGCTTTGAATTCCTCGTCGTCGAGTTCACTTATGAAATTACACAGACTCTCCCACAGAGTTATTCTTCCTATGAGACTGCGGCGGTTACGCTTTGCAAGGCCTTCGAACCAGGCAGCAGCCTCCGGGGGAGGAGTTCCTCTCGAAAGATGGCGCGCCACCATTTCATTTAACTTTTCCGGAGCGATTTTTCCGCGTTCCGTAAGCAGGGCGCATGCAAATCCTGAAAGGAGCGGATTTACCATGTCGCTGTCGGCGATGCTCAGAAGCACTTTTACGAAACGTTCGTCTTCGAGAAATTCGTGAGCAAGGCAGGCGTCGTGTACTGCGGTCAGTGCCGTTATCATTTCTGCTGCAGCGTTGTCGTCGCAGATGCAGGCACTGTATATCTGCAGGCAGAATTTGAGGTACAGCTGGCTGATTATAGATTCCAGTGGTTTCGGTTCGAGTTTTCTTATGGTTCCGAAACGAACGATGGTTGAAAGTGTGCCGATCGTAGTACCTTCTTCCATCGGTGATGCGCAGTCAACGGCCATTTTCTGAACACTGGCAGCCGCAGTTTTTATGCAGTCCGGAAGACCGCAGAGAAGTGCTCTGTACAGTGTTTCTGCAGTTTTGCTTAAGGTCTCGGAATTTGCGAGTTCAAGATTAAGTGAGATCCTTGCAGCTTCTTCAACGGTATCGCCCTTAAGTGAAGCTTCAACTATCTGGATCTCGGTCTCCGGAGTCCAGCTTACTGTCCATTTTTCCGACCAGGTTGCTGTATCCTGTGTGTTCCTCAGAAGTTCACCGAAATGAATGCCGGCTTCGAGAAGTCTGTGCATGAAAAATGAGCGGTGAAGGTCGAGAAAAGCCGATTTTTCAGACTTTACACGAAGGTTTTCACGCAGGTCGAGCGCCAGCTCCTCGGCGGATGCACTGCGGTATTTTTCAAGCTTCAGTTCCTTCAGTTTGTGCATGAAGTCTTCCTGCACTGATGTGCAGACGGTTCCTTCCGGAAGTTCACCTATTTTAGTACCTATTTCGATGTCGGCACAGGCAAGCGAGATCTCACCGAAGCTGCCGTGTCCGATACAGGTAACAGCTGCATCACGAAGATCGTTCATTGACGGAAGTCTTCCGCTTCGCATAGCCGCAAGTGTTTCTGCAAGGCGCATGGCCTCTATTACTTCAGCCGATGAGGCTGTATATCCGTTTTTACGCTGATATGCGGCAAGTCTTGAAAGATATTCCGGAGCTGTATTTTCAAGTGTGGAGTTCAAACGGTTTCTCCACAGTATTTCGTAGTAGCCCGGTGCCTTGCTTCCTGCTCCGTATCCCGAACGGGATGAAAGACGGTAGTAAGAATAAGGCATGAGCGTGGATTTGGAATCCACTGTTTTCAGTTTGTCTGTAAGTTTTCTGTCCTTGTCCGAGAAAGGTTTGTCCTTTATTCCGGCAGTGTGGAAAGCACCTGTTATGACTGCGGTCAGACCGTGATTTTCCTCAGTTTCTGCAATTATTCTTCGCATATAGGCTTCACGCAGTTCATTGTGTTCATCCGATTCCGAGAATTCGCGAATTGATCTTCCGTATTCTTCTGCGGCTGCCATGAAATCGTCGAAGTTGTTTGCATGTTCGAAACGATATTCCCAGAATGTATCATTATCTAGTCCTGTGATTTCTTCAAGCTTTTCATACACGCTTTTTTCATGCGGGATCTCTTCATCATGTTCATCTTCGGTGCTTTCTTCGGATTTTTCATCCCTGTAAAGCAGACTACCCGAAGGCAGATCGCAGAATTCCACCGGAACACCGTTTCGTTTAGCCCAGACCATTGCCTGATATTCCGGTGAGAACTCGGCCATAGGATACATGACAGTACGTACCGGTGCCTCAGTCGTGTAGGCGAGTATAGCAGCCGGCAGACGTACCTTATGATCGCAGAGTCCGTCGATAAGCTCATTTAAGTCGGACGGACCTTCGATAAGTACAGCCTTCGGCTTTGTACGGTCAAGAAATTTTCCGACGTAAAACGCACACGCCGGCGACAGATGTCTTACGCCGTAGTATTCAGCCATTATGCGTTACGCTCCCTGCATTCGGAATAGAGGGCAGCATAATCCGCACCCTTCTTTCTCATAACGTTTTCGAGATATTCCTCCCATGCAGCCTTGTCCTTGTCATCGTCCTTGACGACGGCACCCTGAAGTGCAGCAGCAAGTTCGGCGTCAGTGACCTTTCCGTTTCCGAAGCTTCCTGCCAGTGCCATGCTGTTTACCATAAGCGAGATAGCTTCGGCCGATGAAAGCACGCCGCTTGTCGGCTTCAGTTTTATCTGACCGTCGAGAGTTCTTCCTGTACGGAGTTCGCGGAATACTGTAACGATCTTTTCAAAGTCGCTGTCAGTCGGCATTGCGGCACCGAGTTCCATGTCAGATGACATCTGTGCAACTCTGGTCTTTATGATATCTATTTCTGTATTCATATCTGACGGAGGCGGCAGGATAACGATGTTGAAACGTCTCTTAAGAGCAGATGACATCTCGTTTACGCCCTTGTCGCGTGTGTTGGCAGTCGCGATAACTGAAAATCCCTTTTTCGCAGCCACTTCCTCTGAAAGTTCAGGTATCGATATTCTCTTTTCCGAAAGTATCGAGATAAGTGCGTCCTGAACTTCGCTTGCACATCTTGAAATTTCCTCGAAACGCGCGATAGTACCTGTTTCCATTGCGTTGTATATCGGGCTCTTTACCAGTGATTCAAATGAAGGACCCTTGGCAAGAAGCATTGCGTAGTTCCAGGAGTAGCGTATCTGTTCCTCGGTGGTTCCGGCAGTACCCTGAATTACCTGTGATGAGTTGCCGTTTATAGCAGCAGTGAGATGTTCGGAAAGCCATGACTTTGCAGTACCCGGTTCGCCGATAAGGAGAAGGGCACGGTCAGTTACCAGTGTGGCGATACATATCTCGACTACCTTCCTGTCACCCATATACTTAGGTGTTATTGTGGTGTCGCCGGATTTTCCGCCTAATATGTATGTGAGTACCGACTTAGGTGACATCTGCCATCCCTTCGGTACCGGATTTGTTTCATTTTTGATAAGTGCGTCGATTTCGTTTTTGTAAAGCTGTTCAGCTGACAGCCTGAGAATTTCCTTTTCCATTCTATACTCCTTTTTATTTTATTGCAGTTCCGGCTGCGCCGGAACTGCTGGGCGGGGAGAGCGGGGCTTCGCCCCGGGCCCCCGCACTGATTAACTGATCAGTGCTTTTCTGATGCAGTTCCGGCTGCGCCGGAACTGCGGGATGGGGGAAGAGCGGGGCTTCGCCCCGTGCCCCTGCGCTGATTAACAGATCAGTGCTTTTCTGATGCAGTTCCGTCTGCGCCGGAACTGCGGATGGGTAGAGCGGGGCTTCGCCCCGTGTCCCTCACTGATCCGTGGGTCAGTGCTTTATCACTGTGGTTCGTACCTTTTAAGCATGAGTTTTATCTCTGTTATGTATTTTTGACTGTCAGGTTCCTTTGAAAGGTCTGCTATGAGTTTGTTTCCTTCGCTTACTACTGTTTCATCAGGAACGTGGTAATGGTTTAAGGTGTATGTCCAGTATTTGGTGGCTGAATATTTAACTGAATCACGTATGAAACTGTAGGCGGTACCCTCAGGCAGAGTGTCACAGACCTTATCGATAAGCGCCAGAACATCATCACTGCAGTAGTTCTTACACATTGCAAGTGCAAACTTTTCAGCGTGCTTTTTCACTCTTTCGCGGTCGTCGCCTGAACTCATTTCGTAAAAAGCCCTGAGCAGATGACAGCGGTGTCTCATGTTTACCACAGCTATGTCACGGTCGTTTCCGTTCGGGAACAATTTTTTTAAGTCAGCCGCCGGGAAAATGACCGACGTGTCAGAAAGGAAGCGGAGAATATCTTCCGGAATGGACTTAAATAGCTTTACGTTCAAATAGTCCGATTCGTTCGAGTAGCGGTTTCTCCTTATTCTGTACCATCCGTCCGGTGTTGTGAAAATGCGGAACAGCTCTTCAAAGGCATTTCTGTCGTATATGCGGTGGTCAGTTATCATTGTTCCGCATGCATGTTCCGGATCGGTCATGAGCATAAGTGTAAATGCCGCCGGCAGATAAATGTCAGGATATTTCCTGTAAAGATCGGTTATAAGTGAGCGGTAGTCCTCATCTTCCGGATGTTCGTAAAGATTGGATACCAGTACCTCGTTTATATGTCTGAAAACAGGTGATGAGTGGGATGGCGTGATCGGTTCGCGTGAATATTTTTCGCCCCATTTTTCAAATATGTCGGTAATGTCCTTTTTGTTTTTAAGCTCTGACATGAACGAGATCGAAAATGGATGGTTCGTGCCTCGTGAGGATTCTCCGTTCTTCAGTATGATCTCATGATCAGCACGCGCATAATCCACTGCTGCCTTCAGGCCGGATTCGGTAATGAGTTCAGTCTGTGTGCCTTTAAGGTTCTTTACCGCTTTTTCAATTTCAGGTTCCGCATGTGCCGAATTCATTTTTGCCAGTGCAAGCAGAGCGGACTGTTTTACCTTGCCTTTTGAAATGCGGAAAATGTTTAAAAGCCTGTCCTCATTTTCCTTCGCAAAAATCATTGCTTCAACTGCAGCGCAGCGCACGCCCTGCGGATTTTCTTCCTTTTCCGCAAATTCGATGTAGCGGTCATTGTATTTTTCGCGGTAAATCGAGCTTATAAAGCGTATCTGGTTTCCGGTGGCGTTCTTGTTTGACAGATCTACCGAATCGAAGAGAGCCGGTATTATCTCCTCGCCGCATACTGATTCGATCTGAATAAGCAGTGAAGCTATACCAATACCGTTTTTGCCTGTGACGTTCATGACAGATGTAAGAATACGCGGATCAGAAATGTCACGGAAGAAGCCATCCTCAAAATCCTGCTTGTCATACTGCGACTTGCGTATGAGTTCCTTGTATTCTTCTATTTTTGCACAGGTCAGATGTGCCGGTTTCATCTTTTCATTTCTCGGTGCCGGCTTTGTCTCCGAGTCATCGGCAAATACGCCCTGAGTAACCGCCAGTGCGTCAGCAAGTGCGATACAGTCTACTATACTGGTGGCAGGATCAGCAGATGTGAGAAGGGCGTTACACATGTCGTACAGTTTTCCGAAGACCTTGTTTGCTTCAGACATTGGTTTAAAGGCTTCCACGGCACGCTTAAGACGGAAGTCCTCGGCGATTATTGCACATCCGGCTGCAGCCGATGCGTAAAGTCTGGTCCTTAGTTCGTAAAACGGATTTGTTCTGATTTCCATGGCGGCCTCCTTACAGTCTGATTATGTCGTTCGTTGTGACTACCGAAAACGGTGAAAATGTGAAGCGGTGATCGAATGCGTCGTAGAAAAGTCCGCCGAAAACTGCTCCGCCTTCAAGATTTCCGGCGATGAGCTTCAGTGTACTGCATGCATCTGCGTAGAATTCACATTCTTTAAGTGCGATAGTCTCGTCGCCGCATTTCATGACTCCGTGACCGTCTTCTGCGTATTCTACCGAGTCAAACTTTATAAGGACTGCCGCGTAGGAACGTGACAGAGTGTTCTTAAGTTCGTTTTTCGCCTTTTTAACAGCGGCAGAAATGCTTTCCTCCGCCTTTTCAAGCACTTCACAGTATTCTTTTCCGGAAGCAGGGGATGATGAGGCACTTTCCCAGCGTATTCTTCTGTTAAGTGAACCCGGATACAGGTATAGTTCATTTACGTCATATACTTCAAAGCGTGCATCTTCCGATTTAATGTACTTTGCCGACTTGTACGGTATTATGTTCTCGGTGCGGAAAATATCGCCGGTGCCGAGATCCATCCAGTAGCCTTCGTCAGTCACGCTCTGCCTTACCTCGTCGTTTACGTGTGTGAATGAAAGCTCGATGAGTCTTACGTTCTCACGGTAGAGGCCGAGTTCCTTAAGCTGTGTCAGTTTCCATATGCCGCCCATTTCCTCATAGAGAATGCTGTCCTCCGGAAGTACTTCTCCCGATTCCAGTTTTGAGTCGATGTAGGCACGGCTTTTCTTTATGGTCGAGCCGAGTCTTACAAGGAGTGCGATTATATTGTTTGTTTCACGGTCGTCCGGCTGTTCGGAAAGCTGGTTTACAGCCTTTATAATACTGTTCATTATTGCCTGCGGCTCAGGAAGATAGTAGTCACCAAGCTGCTTGGCAAGTGCTGCGTACTGACTGGCAGCAGCCCTGTTTACTGAACCTATTCCGTTTTTCAGTATGTCGTGTACGAAGTTTTCGGCAAGGTCAAGGCCTTCGCGCTGCTTTTTAAGCTTCTTCGCTGCGGCTGACTTGTTCGGCTTCGGAGCGACTTTCGGATTTTCTGCCGCTTCGGCAGCTTTTTCCGCACGCTTTTCTATTTTTTCACGTTTCCTTGCAACGTCCTCCGGCACTTCATCGACTGTGAATGTTTTCTTTGCTGTCCATTCACACATAAGTGCGAGACAGTGTTTGCACGGTATCTGTCGGCTCGGGCAGGAACAGCGGAAAACCGGTGTTTCACCTGAACAGTCTACCGATGAGTTGTAAGGTTTACTGCCGCTTCCGTAGCAGTCTCCGAAAATAAGTGTGTTGTCTGCGGTGATGCAGAGCTTTTTGAATCCGCCCTGTTTCGATATCTTTTTTGCGTTTGCAAGTGCGGATGAATTGATCGCAGAAGAATTAATAAAATCTTCGGTTATGATGTTTACGTCAGCCATGTTGACCCTCCCTGTATAAAAGGAAACACTGATTCAATCGCATATCCGGCTTTGCCGGATATGCGGGAGGCGGGGGAACGGGGCTTTGCCCCGAACCCCTGCGCTGATTTATGAATAAATCAGCGCTTCCATAAAATATACATATATTTTATCACAAATGGTTACGGGTTTCAATTATTTTTACTAAAAATTATATATTAGTTCTTGCTTTGTCAGTATAAGTTGCTGTATAAGGACGTAAAAATGCACCCGAAAGTCTGTTTTTCGGGTGCGGGTTTGCAAAAGTTTAATCAAAAAACAAAGGTTTCCACACAGTTTTCAACAGACGGTTGAAAACTGTGTGGAAACCTGTTTGTAAAAAGTTTAAAATAAGTGTGCTTTGTGATGCGACCGTGGGTTCCCACAGTTGAAAAATAAATGGAGGGAAATTTGCAACTGTGGAAAACCCGGTGAGCTTTCTGATGTTACATCATAACATATGGCTCTTCCGGTCTTATGAATTCGATGCGGTATTTTGCACCGATGATGCTGTCACGGTTAAGATATTCAGTGATGCTGTTTTCAGCCATTCTGTAAAGACTTCCGTACAGACCGCCTGCGATCGCCTGCTGTTCCATGCGGTAATTCTGGCTTTCACATGTGCTTGTAAGGTCGTAGTCTGTTATAGGGTTGAAAAAGTTGTCCTGAACATTTTCAAGTTCGAAGGAATCTTCGTCAATTTCGTGTGAGATAATATATGCTTCCGGGAAGGTGATGCGGATGATGTAGTTGTCATCATCGTTTTCAACAATAATATCTTCAGCGTCAAAACCGGCTGTTATGACACCTTCATAGGAAATTGTAAATGACTTCTTGGTAAGCGGAACACCGAAATCCTCAATAGTAGTCCTGTTGTGGAAAGCCGCTGTGTTGCTGTAGCGGTAAGCGTAAGGCTGAAATTTAAGATCTTCGTAGATGTATGAATCAAGAAGTTCACGGCTGAGTGTTTCCTTCGGAGCCTGTGTGGTGGTCACCACTGTTGTTACCGTTGTTTCCTCCGTGATCTCAGGATTTATGTTTTCAGCCAACTGTTCTGCGCCTGCTGCAGCTGCCGCAGGATCAGCTTCGATGACCCTTGTCATTGCGTTTATATTGCTTTTATAGATCATGTTGTCGCTTCGGTTCAGAAAAAATCCGGCAAGGAAGCATACGCAACCGGTAACGGTGAACCCGAGAGCAATGATCAGTCTTCTGAACCATTTGAACTGCTTTGTTTCTATGTACGCGTCAAGTGAGTCAGAAAATTTCCTGAAAAATTTTTTCATCCTGTCATTGTCCTTTCTGTTATCATATTCGGTAGCCTGTATCTGTGCTGATACAGCTTCATTTATTCTACACTTTGATGATAACATAAGGAGGGTTCAAAAGCAATTAAGATTTAGTTACAAAGGTGATAAATTCCAGTAACAAAAGAAACAGAAACATTAAGGAAGCACTGTTCAAAACTGAAATCCGGTGAGCCGGATTTCAGGAGACTGGATTTACTGTGCTTCGCCCCGTAACCCCGCGCTGAACAGGAGAGGGGACATTAAAAAACACCGTCACGCGGTTGCGACGGTGTTTAAGCTTACTGAAACATCATTCTGTA
Source organism: Oscillospiraceae bacterium (assembly GCA_017438745.1). Classification (GTDB taxonomy): domain Bacteria; phylum Bacillota; class Clostridia; order Oscillospirales; family Ruminococcaceae; genus HUN007. The sequence goes on from JAFRUS010000069.1 coordinate 20,511, forward strand.
TCTGTTCGGTGTATGCGCAGTATTCTGCTGGAAAAGCCTCATGAAGTATTTCTCATCGTCGTAACCGCACTTTGATGCTATTGCGGTTATACTCATTGAAGATGTGCATAAAAGATACTTGGCAAGGGTTATCTTGCTCTTTATGCAGTCCTGATGATAGCTTATTCCGAAATATTTTTTGTATATGTTGCGGAAGTATCCTGTGCTTAAGCAGAGTTTCTGACAGAGTTCGTCAGAGTAATGAGCCTCTGACGGTTCAAGATAGATGCTGTCACGCAGATTCTGAAACTCTGAAAAGTGAGGCTGTCTCTGCTGGGCAGTTCTTGCAGCCGCTTCGGCTTTGATCCTTTCATTCATTTCAGCTACAATTGAGTCGTAGTTGAAATCATCTGAACTGCAGGTGTCCGAAATACATACAAATGAGTTCGTACCGTATTCCGAGATGTATGACGAAGCATGCAGCAGCATGCAGTTGAGTCTGTCGGTAAGATTTTCACAGTAATTGTCCGGAAGATTGCCGAAAGCAGCGAAAGCATAAGTATTTTCCGAAACGCGTCCGCATAATTCATTGCGGTTTCCCGAAAGTGATTTCATTATGCCTGCTATTTCGTTCAGCGTCACAAGTCTTGATTCATGGTTCTCAAACTGTATGTTTTCCGAGAAAAGCTCAGTCTTGAGAAGCAGGAAACATATGCTGCTGCCCGTCGGTGCCGATGAAGCAGCGCGTTTTACGGCGCTTTCAAATCCGGAGCGGTTGAGCATGCCTGTGCTTGTGTCGTGCTGCTGTGACAGTCCGCGGCACTGTGTAAGATAGTTTATGTCGTTTTTCAGTCTCAGCATTTCCAGTGCATTTGAAACGGTTTTCAGCCAGCTGCGGAATATCGAATCATATGTGTCCGGATTGCGGTAGACTGTTACGATATATCCGAAATATCTGTCTCTGAAAAACAGCGGATTAAAATAGTATGCACACGGCTCGCTGCAGTAGGACAGTATAGAGGAAATATCATTCTCCGTAACAAACGATGTCTTGTATTCGTTTGTGAAATCATTTTTAATAGTATAGCAGTTCATAACTGCTCCCGGTGTGCTTTCCGACGGTTCGCTGTTGTACCAGTCTTCAAGAAGGCACAGATACATGGCATCAAGGTCTCTGACCATGTATGTGAAGTTTGAAAGAGTTGACACGTAATCGCTCATGGATGTACAGACAGTCAGTCTTTCCGCAAAATCGCTGAACAGATTGAAGAAGCGGTATTTCTTCTTTGCGTTTTCCTCGTTCAGCTCAGTCCTGTACTCGGCACGGTCAATTCCGCATCCGCAGGTGTCACCGGTGATGAACTTTCCTTTGAGCGAGAGCTGCGGTTTGTATTCCGTGTGATTTGTTCTGGAGTAAAGAATGCTTACAGCTTCTGATCCGAGAGCAAATCTGTTTCGGCGGTATGTTGACAGGACAGGGTAGTGGTATATTCTTTTTAATATGTATTCGTACCCCGTCACAAGCATATCGTCCGGTACATTTATATTGTTTTCCGCAAACTTGTCGAGAAGTCCATAGGCCATGTAGTCGTTGGCACAGATAAGAGCTTCAGGCTTTTTACGTTCGCCGCTTATGTACTGACCGGCAAGTGCTTCGCCTGACGGCAGCCAGAAATCGCCGTATATTACCTTTTTGCTGTCGAACGGGATACCGTGTTTTTCAAGGGAACGCTTGTATCCTTCCACGCGCTGTGCGGATACTTCCATGTCCGGTCTTCCCGTGAGGATATCAATATCTTTGCATCCGTGAACTTCGATCATGTGATCGGTTATATCCTCCATGTCAGCGGCATCATCCGTGTTTATCACTTCGAAATAATCCTGCATGAGATCATCGCCGGGAGCACCGACGACCACGACCGGTATCTCAGGCCTTCTGCTTAAAGCCTCGCTGATCCTTTTCTGAAGATCAGAGTTGATGATCGCTTCAGCAATAAGAATAAATCCGTCAAAGCCCGAGGAGTTAAGAAGTTCGTAGATATTGTTTTCCTTGCGGCAGTCAAGAGTGTATACCGACTTGTCAGGATTGTATATGTTCGAAATAACAACCGTATCAATGTTCAGTGCCTTGGCCTGTTCAATAATCCCTTCCATAATGCGACGCTGCTCTATATCCGATGCCTGTGCAGCAACAACTCCGAAAGTAAGTCGCTTTTTCTGCATAACAATCACCTCTTAAATGTTCATAAATGAAAACCCGTCTGTTTCCACATGTATGCCGGTTGTTAATTATGAACACTGAACGTCGTTTTTACGTCATTACAATCCTGATTTACGTACAATTATGTCAATAAGATTATAACATATAAAAGAGCGCAGGTCAATACTGAAATGTGCGTTTTATCTACCAAAATGTGCGGAATGTGGGTTGCTTAAATTTATGTTAAATGATAAAATCAATTTAAAGTGGGTCCTGTTTTATGTTATCGTTTTCCGGACAAACAGCAGACAAATCCTGGCGGAATTGTATGGAAGACTTTTCAGAAAGCGGAAACAGATCCTGCGGTAAATCCCCCTTCCCCTGTTCTTTTTACTGCAGTTTCTGCGAAAACATACTATCTCCGGCAGCGAAACGCAGGAGTGCAGGACATGATACGAATTAATGTTTACAGCAAAAGTGGAAAGGATTTGTGTAAGTATGGTTAATTTTAAAAAAATGTTGAAGTCAGGCGTTGCAGGCCTGACAGCAGCGACAATGGCCGCTGGAATGGCTGCTATGTTACCGGGCAATGACAATGCGGAAATAGCTTCAGTAAAGGCGGCGTCAACTGCAACAGTAGATCTTTCAAAGACATATCAGTACATCCGCGGATTCGGCGGTATGAACCATCCGGAATGGCAGAGCTACAACGGCGGCGGTGACATGAAAGATTCAGAGATCCAGACGGCTTTCGGAAACGGAGCCAACCAGCTCGGACTTACAATTCTCCGTATTTTCGTAAGTGATGACAAAAACGCATGGAAGAATGCAGTTCCGACAGCTCAGAAGGCTCAGAAACTTGGTGCTACAGTATTTGCCACACCGTGGAATCCTCCGGCAAGCATGCGTCACGGCGGCGGTAAGCAGCCTACAAGCGGTCTTTACGTACTGAATGACGGTGCAGAAGGTTCCTATGCAAAGCATCTTAACGACTATGTAAAGTACATCGAAAGCCAGGGCATCAATCTTTATTCAGTATCAGTTCAGAACGAACCTGACTACTCACAGGAATGGACATACTGGTCACCGGACCGTACAACAAACTTCATTGCTAACTACGGTCAGGCTGTAAAGAGCGGAACAAAGGCACTCCTTATGTCTCCTGAAAGTTTCCAGTACGGTTACGAAGGTTCAGGACATGGTAAAATGTACTACAAGAAGATCATTCAGAACTCAAAGGCAATGGCTAACTGCGATCTTTTCGGTACACACTTCTACGGAACACAGCGCAGCGGCATGGATTATCCTACAGTTGAAAACAGCGGCAAGGAAATCTGGATGACTGAGGTTTACGTTCCAAACTCAAACGCAAACTCTGCAAACAACTGGCCTGAAGCTATTCAGGTAGCAGAAAACATCCACAACGGTCTCGTTGTTGGTAACATGAGTGCTTACGTATGGTGGTACATCAGAAGAAGCTACAGCCTTCTTACAGAAGACGGCAAGCCTTCAAAGCGTGGTTACATGATGGCTCAGTACTCAAAGTGGGTAAGACCAGGCTACAGAAGAACTGAAGTAACAGAACAGCCGCAGAACAACGTTCTCGTTTCTGCATACAAGGGCGACAGCAACAAAGTTGTTATCGTAGCTGTAAACAAGGGCTCATCAGAAGTAAACCAGGCATTCTCAATCAGCGGACAGACACTTACAAATGTTGACAGATACAGAACAACTGGACAGGAAAACCTTGCAGCAACACTCGGAATGGCTACAAGCGGCGGCGGATTCAACGCTCAGCTCCCTGCAAACTCAGTTTCAACATTCGTATGTACAATAAGCGGTGACCACGGTACAAAGAGTGACGGTTCAAGTGCAGCATATGTACCGGAACCACTCAAGCCGGACGCAAACGGTTACTACTATCACGATACATTTGAAAACGGTACAGGCAACTGGGAAGCAAGAGGTTCAGTAAAGACTGAAGCAAGCGGCAGAACACCTTATGAAGGTACAGAAGCACTTGTTATTTCAGAACGTACAGCATCATGGAACGGTATCCAGAAGACTCTTGATGCTACAACATTCAAGGCTGGCGAAAAGTTTGCGTTCAGTGCCTGTGTAAACTTCCTCGATGCTGATGTTGATACTGAAGACTTCTCACTTACACTTCAGTACAAGGACAGCTCAGGAACTGCAAAGTATGCTAACATTGATACAAAGACATGTACAAAGGAACACTATGTACAGCTCTATAATGCAGAATACCAGATCCCTGCTGATGCAGCATCTGACATTGCACTCGTTATTGAATCAGTAAACGAAACAATGAACTTCTATGTTGATGAGGTTATCGTTGCAAAGGCTGGTACCGCTATAAACGGACCTGCAGAACAGGCTCCGGTAACAACAGTTGTTACTACTGAAGCTACAACAGCTGCCACAACAACAGAAGCTCCTGTAACTACAGTTGCTGAGACAACTACAGCAGTTACAACTACAGTAACAGAACCTGCGCCGCAGAACACAAAGGGCGATGCTGACAACAACGGTTCAGTTAATACAGCAGACATCGTTGCGCTTATCCAGCACCTTGTAGGCAAAACAGATATCAGCGGTGACGGATTCAAGAATGCTGATATGAACAGCGATAACAAGCTTTCAGTTATCGATCTTATCATGCTCAAGAATGCACTTTCATAAAGCACACCGCAAAATTTGTATGGTTTAAGCACAATATTTGAATACAAATTATAACTGTACCGGTTTCCGATATCTGGAGACCGGTATTTTTTCTGCAAAAAACAGGTTGAATGTGTATTTTATCTACCAATTATGTGAAATGTGGGTTGTAACACTTTCAATTATATGATATTATAAATACAGCAAAGGGAAATGTATACAAACACTTTACCGATTAATTAGTTACATCAGTACAATGTGTATTTTATTGTGTTTGCTTCTTTCCTGCCATTATAACGAAATTATCTTTAAGCCTCTTAAATTTTTATATAAGAACCAACAAAAATCCTCAGAAAGTATTCTGCTTTCTGAGGATTTTTGTTTACATCGGGTGAATATACGACGTTTTTGTGCTTTAATGTGTATTTGTATGTGAATAAACATGTACAAATGTGTGACGAAAGTGTGTTTTCTCCACTAAATATATAAAATATGGGTTGCCTGTGTGTCCGGTGCATGGTATTATTAAATTATTGAATTGCGTTATTAAAGAGAGTTATTGTGCAAATCGCAGATTAGTTAAATAAAAAAAGAAAGATGTATGGCTGGTACATCACAAACTGATCTTCGGCTGTAAATGCAATACCGTACAGATATAAAGCGTATGCATACAACTTTGCGCGTTTCTTTCTTAAAAACCAATTTGCCGGCATGAACGAAATTTGTCGCGATTGGAGCCGGGTTAGGATTATTGTATATAAATAAACAGACAGAAAAAAACATAAGTATTCATATTTTCATTATAGCGCAATTTGCTAAGGAAGATCTCCAGACATATGTATTGGAAAGGATGTTTTAAAATGGTTAATTTTAAAAGGTCCTGCGCTGCTCTTTCCGCAATTGCGCTCACCACAGGCACATTTGCGGTATTTCAGACAACGTCTGTCCAGCATCTATCAGCAGATACGGTTTATGCCGCAGAAGGATCCGAAGCAAATGTATTTGAGGGAAGCGGAATATACGTGCTTTACCGCAGTACAGATGCAAACGGTTATTACATGTATTACGATATGTAAAGTGATACAGCAGCTTTTTCAGCGCGGGGCGGCTGTACGCTCGGAGCAGGTGATGCCTATAAGGGAAGCAGAGGCCTTGGAGTTTCAGGGCGCCAAGAGGAATGGAACGGTATTATGATTCCGCTTGACTCTGCATCATTTACAGCAGGAAATGAATATTCTTTCTCGGCGGCCTATAAGGGCAGTGAGAATGAAAACACCATTTTCTATAATGACGATGCAAAGATGGCAAACATGTTCGACCACATGATTATGAACGGAGAACTTGAACCGCTTATCGTTGTAACTCCTACATTCAACAAGTGCGAAGCCCAGACATTCTACAGGGAATGGCTCCAGAGCCTTATTCCGTTCGTTGAAGGCAAGTATTCAACATACGCTGAGTCAACCTCACAGGCTGACCTCAAGGCTTCAAGATATCACCGTGCAAACGGCGGATTCTCAATGGGTTCAGTTTCAACATGGGCAGGCATGGTTCACGGCGGACTTGATGTATGTGCATACTGGCTGCCTCTCAGCGGTGATCACTGGGAAGGTCAGGGCGGATACGGCAAGGCTAAGTCGGTTGCCGACGCTATCCATGCTGCAGGACTCAAGCAGAACGAATACTTCATCATGTGCGCAACAGGTTCGGATGACATAGCTTATCCGAATGTAACACCGCAGATCGATGAAATGAAGAAGATGAGCGAGTTTGTTTATACTTCTGATCTTTCAAAGGGTAATTTCTACTATCTTGTAGCCCAGGGCAAAACCCACTGGTGGGGATATGTAAGACATTACGTATATGACATTCTTCCTTCGTTCTTCCACGAAGGAAACTGATCTGTACTGAAGCGGCAGAAAACCGGAGATCCGTTGCGGAACCGGACTTAAGCCTTATCAGTGTTATTAAAGTTTAGCCTTTATTTAAATATTTCCCTGCAGACTATCCCCCCCGTTGTACACTGCAACAGGGGGATTCGTTTGAAGGGTGTCCGGATTTGTGTGTTTTATCCACTCAGTGTGCAGAATGTGGGTTGAGGAAATGGAACAAATATGGTATCATTTTAATATATATAAAATGCGTGGATTGTGTAAAATTATTGTGTAAGATTATTCAGAGTCGCTGAATGTCTGAAAAATATGAAATGACTGATATATCAGTGCTCCTCTGAATTCAAACAGAATCTGAACGGAGGAATCTTAAATGTGTAAAGTTAAAAAATCAGTAAAAACAACAGCTGCGCTGTTATCAGCAGCTGCTGTACTTACGTCTGCGGTCGCTCTGCCTGGCAGCAACAGACCAGATATGACAGCTTCTGTACATGCAGCCGGCCAGATCGCTAACCCTGTCATCTGGGCAGACGTTCCTGATGATGACATCATCCGTGTAGGCGATACCTATTATATGGTAAGCACTACAATGTTCTTCAGCCCTGGCGCTCCTATAATGAAGTCTACGGACCTCGCTAACTGGGAAATCTGCAACTACGTATTCGATACGTACGCTAACGGTGATGTTCAGAATCTCACAAACGGCAAGAACGACTACTCACACGGTCAGTGGGCAACAAGCCTTCGCTACAATGAGAAGAAGAAAAAGTACTATGCTTTCTTCGGAAGCTACGGCTCAAACAAGTCATACATCTGCTCGACAGATGACATCGAGAACGGCGAGTGGTCACGCGTTGAGCTGGGCGGTATGTATCACGACGCTTCCATGCTCTTCGATGACGACGGAAGAAATTACCTCGTTTACGGTGCAGGCGGCACCTGCAACATCAAGGAATTCAATTCGGATATGACAGGCTGGGCTCAGGGCGCACAGGAAAGACGCCTCTTCAAGACCAACTTCGATAACCTCGCAGGTGAGGGCTGGCATATCCATAAGATAAACGGTTATTACTATATACTCGGTATTGCATGGCCTTCAGGCCACGGCAGACTTGAGTTCTGTTATCGTTCCAAGAGCCTCACAGGCAACTGGGAGAACAAGACCCTCCTCGATTCAGGTCTCGGTTCATACGGTGCAGGTGTTGCACAGGGCGGCATCGTTGATACTCCGGACGGCAAGTGGTACGGTCTTATGTTCCAGGATCACGGTTCTGTAGGACGTATCCCTGTTCTCGTTCCTGTAACATGGCAGAACGACTGGCCGATGATGGGTGTTAACGGCAAGGCTCCTCTTACTCTCGACCTCGGTGCTTCAAAGGGTACCGACGTTGCAGGCGATGACAGCTTCGACTACAGCTCCAACGATCTTGCACTTGAATGGTCATGGAACCATAACCCTGATAACACAGCATGGTCTGTAACAGAGCGTCCGGGCTGGCTCCGTCTGAAGAACAAGAACATGGCTTCACATCTGCTCAACGCGAGAAATACTCTTACAATGCGTACAGAGGGTCCTGCATGCAGCAGTTACATCAAGCTTGACGCTTCCAATATGAAGCCGGGCGACCACGCAGGTCTTTCAGCATTCCAGCTCAAGTACGGCTGTATCGGTGTCTATGTAACAGACAGCGGTCAGAAGAAAGTATATATGTCCGTAAACGGCGGAAACGATGTAGGAACTTCCTCAAACAAGATAGTTGCCGAGCAGAACATGAGCGGCGACGAGGTTTACCTCAAGGTCGACTTCAAGTTTGCAAACGTGAACTCTGACGGAAGCTCTTCCAACAACATAGACAAGGCTAACTTCTATTATTCATTCGACGGTCAGAACTGGAACAAGCTCGGTCAGGAACTCTCGATGAGTTATGACCTCAAGCTCTTCACAGGCTACCGCAGCGGTATTTACAGCTATCCTACCAAGTCTACAGGAGGCTATGCTGATATCGACTTCTTCGAGTACGACCGCCAGATGTGGAACGGCTGCGACGGAAGCAAGGTGCTCAGCGGTACACCTGTTGTTCTTGAACCAGACGAGAACGGATACTGGTTCCACGATACTTTTGAAGACGGAACAAACAGCTGGTCAGGAAGAGGTTCAGCAAAGGTTTCATCAGACAGCGGTGCAGCTCAGGCAGGCAGCAAGGCACTCAGCATCACAGGACGTGAAGCTGAATGGAACGGTGCCCAGAAAACACTGAATTCAAAAATTTTCAAGGCAGGCGAAGAATACGCGTTCAGCGCATGCTTCAACGCACCTAAGGGTGACGATGCCGTTGAATACAAGCTCACACTTCAGTACACTGACGCAAGCGGCGAAACAAGCTACGACAAGATAGCTCAGGTATCCGGTAACCCTGGCGAATTTATTCAGCTCTACAATCCAAATTATAAGATTCCGGAAGGCGCTTCAGGACTTTACCTCATCGCTGAAACAACATCAGACACACTGGATTTCTACATCGATGAAGTTATCGCAGGCGTTGCAGGAACATCTATTGACGGACCTAAGTCATCTGTAAAGCCGGCTACAAAGATCAAGGGCGACGTTGACTTTGACAGCAGAATTTCAATCGCTGACCTCGTAGCTCTTAAGAGCGGTGTTCTTAACGGATTCTCAAACAAGTCAGCTCAGAGTAACGGTGACGTTGACAACAGCGGCGAAACAAATGCTGAAGACGCAATGAACCTTCAGAAGTATCTCCTCGGAACAATCACCGAGTTCCCGGACAACACTCCTCCGGAACCTCCGAAGGCTGAAATGCGTACAATTTCTGAATATACAAAGACTGTAAAGGTGACAGAAATCGAGCC
>JAFRUS010000070.1 GCA_017438745.1 Oscillospiraceae bacterium
AGCTGTGCGTAAAGCATAGTTGCATTTTTTTTATTGTGCCGAAGGCACCACCATTTTTAATGAACGCCTTCGGCGTACTATTACCAGAAAAGGCACCCTTTGGGTGCCTTTTGAGTAAGCTGTTTTTTAACAGCCCCTTTTTGGTTCAACTTTTTTTAAATTAAATTCCGCAATATTTAAAAAATGCAGAAACATATTGAAAACACAGCTTGTTTATGTTATACTGTATTTAAACAATAATGTATTCAAAGAGGTGAATATCATGACTAAACCATTTGAGGCGGATAAACATTTTTACACTGTTGCGGAACTGCTTGAAAACGGACTGACGTACTATAAGATAAACAAACTTGTTTCAGAAGGCAAACTCATAAAACTCAATAAGAAAATATATGAAAATACTGAGTTTAACGGTGATGACTCAGATTACAGCTATGCCAGTGCTGTTATTCCGAAAGGAAGGATATGCATGATGACTGCGGCACGGTATTACGGACTTACCACTTATCTTCCGGATGGTATTGACGTTGCTATAGAAAGAAATATGAAGCCTTCTGTGCTTCCGGACTGGCCTCAGATAAATGTCTGGTATTTTCCGGAGAAAAGATACGATAATGGTGTTACTGTCGGGTTTGAAAATTCAGAAGGATTTGCAATTTATGATATAGAAAAAACTGTTGTAGATATTATTTATTACCGTAATAAAATCGGTATCGAGGAAACAAAGGAAATACTGAAAAATTATCTTGGCAGGGAAGAAAGAAACCTTGTAAAACTTCGCAGATATGCAGAATCGCTCGGATGTGCTAAGATACTTGGAACTTATCTGGAGGTACTTTTGTGAGCAGCGTTGCGTCTGTAAAGGACAGACTAAAAAATTTAAGCAGGAAATGCGGGAAAACAATGCAGGAACTTCTTGTGAACTACGGACTTGAAAGAACGATTTACAGACTTTCAAAATCCAGATATGCTGAAAACTTTACTCTTAAAGGCGGTATTTTTCTTTATGCACTTTTTGAAGGAAACTACGCAAGAGCAACTACGGATATAGACCTGCTGGCACGTAAAATTGATAATGGAACAGAGAATATCAGAACTGTTTTCAGAAAAATATTTTCTATGGAAACTGATGACCCTCTGAGATTTGATCTTGATACTCTGAATGTTGTTTCTATCACAGAATTCAAGAAATATCATGGAGTGAATGTATCGGTAAAAGCTTTTCTTGACAGAACCAAAATAGATGTTTCCATAGACATAGGATTTGGCGATACGATATATCCTGATAAAGTGATGATGGATTTTCCTGTTGTGTTAAGTGATGAAGTTCCGCGTATTTACGCTTATTCACTTAGTTCATCTGTCGCAGAGAAATTTGAAGCAATTGTATCTCTCGCCTATGATAATTCACGTTTTAAAGATTACTATGACATATATGTTATTGCACTGAATTATGATTTTGATGGTAATGAGTTGCTTGAGGCTGTTAAAGAAACTTTTGAAAACAGGCATACTTCATTAAGTGAGATAGTTGCTTTTGAAAACGGATTTTCAGACGATGCACTTCGTCAGTCAAGATGGAAGGCATTTGTAAAGAAGAAAAAAGCTATGATCACTGTATCTCTTGAAGAAACTATTACGGTGATTGAGAAGCTATTTTCGCCGGTTGTAGAGTCTGTTGAAGCTGGTGTTCGGTTTAACAGGAAATGGAATCATGAAATTCAGAACTGGGTGTAGAAAGCCGCATCGATAAAACAGCAGCTGACACTTTCTCTCTGTTAAACACCTCTCCACGTTATTCATATTCACCGAACCAAAGATACATCGATTGTGAAACTAAACAAAATTTCTTCTTACCGGTTTACAAATTAAAGTTATTGTGATAATATAATTTACATCGGAAACGATCGGTTAAGGAGATATTTATTATATTTTTATGATTATGAAAGCGGGGAGTTAAAAATGAGAAAGTTCATGACAGTTTTATCAGTTGTACTTGGCATTCTTACATTTGCAGCGGTATCGTATGTAGGAAAGGACAGCAGCAAATTCAATGCAGCTTTCATCTGTATACCTGCACTTCTCTGCATAATGACAGCAATCGTAGGTGACAGACCTGACAGTCAGCATCTTGACCTCGATGAAGTCGATGCCGACATCTGATGAGCAAAACACTTAGGCAAAATACTGAAACAGCATATATCCGTAAAAAAGGCGGATGTTACTTAATGGGTAAGTTAAGTAGCATCCGCTTTTGTTTTCCTTGCAGACAGGCCGCGGATGTGCTATAATAGACATATGATTTTGTTGATTTAGGAAGGAAAACACTGACGTGTTTTCTGTACAGGGATTAGTGAAATATGCTGTTATCCGGTCAGATAACGGCATGAGATCAAGGGGTAAGTGATATGTTTAAATATTACAGAAAAATAAGGGAGCGTATCAAGGATTACGTATACGACCCTTCGATAAATATAAAAGACAGATCATTTGTTATATTTTCCATAGCGGCGCTGGCGGCGCTTTTCGGCGGTATATGCGGCGGTATAATTATGCATGAGCCGCTGTTTTCATCGCTGGCGACGGTGGCGGGAACTGTGTTCTTTGCCGGATTTGTATGGTTTTCAGTGCATTTTAAATGTGTAAGCAAGGCGAAGATAGTCCTTTCAGTCATACTTGTTCTGGTCTTCCTGCCGGCCATGTTCTTTACAAACGGCGGCGTCGAAGGCGGTACGCCTGTATGGCTTATTCTCGGTGCGATATACATTGCCCTCATTCTTGAAGGCAGGACCAAATACCTGATGATCGTACTCAACATTCTTATCACGGCGGTTTTCTTCCAGGTCGGATATAAATATCCTGATACGGTAACGGCATTCACCAGGGAAGGAAACTTCTTTGATACATATTCAGGCCTCCTTATAGTAGGCGCGGTCATCTACGCTATTTTTTCCTACCAGAACAACCTGTTCCTCAAAGAGGAGGAGTACCGCAATCTTCACAGACTGTTCGACCAGACGGCAACAGCTCTTGTAAATGCTATCGATGCCAAGGACAGATATACTCACGGTCACTCGGCACGAGTTGCGGAATATTCAAGAAAGCTTGCTGAAATGGGCGGAATGAGCCGCAGCGAATGCGAAAATGTGTACTATGCTGCCCTTCTTCATGACGTTGGAAAGATAGGCATATCGGAAAGCATTATCACCAAGGACGGAAAACTTACCTCCGAGGAATATGCGACCATAAAGAGCCATCCTGTTATAGGCTCACAGATACTCGACAGTATAAGCGAATATCCGTTTTTGAGCATCGGTGCGAAATATCACCACGAACGTTACGATGGAAAAGGATATCCTGACGGTCTGAAGGGCGAGGAAATACCTGAGATCGCCCGTATCATAGCTGCTGCAGATACCTACGATGCTATGACATCCAGAAGAAGCTATCGTGATCCTATCCCGCAGCAGAAGGTGCGCGAGGAGTTCATAAAATGTTCCGGCACGCAGTTTGATCCTAAATACGCGAAGATCATGCTTCATCTTATCGACCTCGATACGTCGTATGACATGAAGGAAAAGGCGGAAAGCTCTGAACTGTCCGTGAAGAATTCGATCGTATGCAAAAAGTACAGGGGCACATTTTCAGAAGGCATTCTGCTGACACCTCAGAGTGTGAAGATCAGAATGAAAGTGCATCCGGAAGATAAAAACTCCGGACCTGCAGTGGTTCTGTTCGATTCGCTTGACGAACGTGTGCATACCAATGAAAAGGAAATGCGTGACCTCAATTATTTTGAGTACGCTGAAATAAGATTTGACGGGCGTTCCGTGCTTACGGGCGCAAGAAAGATGCAGAATGAAAAAACTGAGGATGGTCACGGTATCATTCCGGAAGAAAAAGGTGCTGAAGTGTCCAGTATTTCAGCTGTGCGTTTCAGGGATCATGTTCGTATCGATATCACTGATTCTGACAGTACTGACCGCTGGATCATTGCTCTTCCGGACAGTTCGCGCTATGCCTATCTGGTACTGACGGGTGAAAACTGCCGTATCACAGACATTGTAACAGAGCGCTCGGATGATGAGATCGGTGATGACTTTATACCGAGAATAGCCGACGAGATAAGCTATATTGACGGCCCTGAGGGAGATATTCCAAGTGTTCAGATAGACGGATACCGTATGTCTGCAACAGAGGGGATCTATCTGAATGAGGGCGTTACTGAGATAACGTTCCATACAAAGAGCCTGCCGACGGCCAGACTTATCTGGCACTGTCCGTTTATGGTGCTTTACTACTCATCTGACGGTTCTGTTTTCGGTCATGATTACCGTGAATATGCCCTTGTCAGATTTGACGGCGAGGAAGCGGAAGTTTACGAACTTGCTGACAACTGTACCGATGCTGAAAAGAAGGATGCTTTTGAAAACTGGGACAGCTGGATAAAGCAGAACCGTGAAGGCTACGACTGCGTTCTGAAGATCACCAGGGAAGGAAGCAGGATCACAGCGGAAACGGAAAACAATGGAGTATGGATAAGGAACGTTACGGAAGTAAAGGACGGAAGCGACGTTATCTATGCGGCACTTACAGGTGATCAGTGCGTGTTTACAAATATAAGAATTACTATGAATCAATTATCGTTTAAAAAATATGCTTTATAAATGGATCATCACGGTGAATACGGATGTCAGGGAGTGTCAACTTAAATATTTTTACAGGAGCCAGAGCAATGAACACACCGGTTTATGATTACCTTATCTCATATGCTGAAAGCGGCACGCTGCGTATGCATATGCCGGGACACAAGGGGAAGAAAACCGGCAATGAACTGTCGGAAATATTCAGACTGGATCTGACCGAGATAACCGATGCCGGAAATCTGTTTTCTGATGAGGGGATAATAGCTGAAAGCGAGAGAAATGCGACGGAGCTTTTCGGAACGAAGGCCACGTTCTATTCCACGGGCGGTTCGACCCAGTGCATACAGACCATGCTCGCCCTGGTAAAACGCGAGGGAAGGAAAGTCATTGCGGTGCGCAACGTTCACCGTGCGTTCCTCAGCGCCTGCACGCTCCTTGACATTGATCCGGAGTGGATAATGCCGGAGTATACGGACACCTACGTTTCAGGGCAGATACCGCTTGGTGCTGTCGAAGAAAAGCTTAAGGCGTATCCGAACGCATGCCTTTACGTGACTTCGCCGGATTATCTCGGTGCTATGGCGGATATCAGGACACTGGTAGATCTGTGCCACCGGTACGGTGCGGTACTTCTTGTGGACAACGCACACGGCGGACTGCTTCCGTTTTACAGCGAAAACCGTCATCCGGTGCATCTGGGGGCAGATCTTTGCTGCGACTCGGCGCATAAAATGCTTCCGGCACTGACCGGAGCGGCGTATCTGCATGTCGGCAATGAACGCTACGTTTCAAAGGTAAAGGAAGCCATGCTTCTTTTCGCATCCACGAGTCCGTCCTACCTCATTACCTGCTCGCTTGATCTCTGTAACCGCTATATCGCGGATGAGATACGTAAAAGGCTTGCAGATGCTGTAAAATGGACAGATGAACTCAGGATGACAGTGGAAAAACGTTATGTCATCTCATATCCGGCCTTCGACCGGGAAGATCTTCACTTTACAGTAAATGCTGCAAAGAGCGGCATAAAAGGAGCTTCACTTGCCGCATATCTCCGTGAGAACGGCATCGAATACGAATACGCAGACGATACCTACATAGTAATGCTTTTCTCACCGTGCGACGATCACGACGCATATCTTAAGGTGGCGGATGTGCTCATGAAGGCAGACTTCATTCCGGAATATCCGAAGGAAGAAAAATTTCACCTTCCTCCTCCGCAGAAGATACTAACCATCCGTGAAGCCGCATTCCGTGGCTACGAAGAAATACCAGTAACCAAAGCCGCCGGCCGCATCTGTGCCTCCCTCGACCTCCCGTGTCCGCCGGCCGTACCGATAGCCGTAAGCGGCGAACTCATGACCGCAGAACTTGCAGAAATAATGCAGAGCTTCGGTATCGAAAAAGTCAGAGTAGTAAAAGCATAAGAAAGTGAGAATTCCATGAAAAAAATATTGATGCCTGTACTGCTCATTATCATTGAAGTGGTTGTGTGCGTGATGATATGTATCATTGTTGATAATAAAAGCTACGATGAATGGGAAGAAACAACTGCAGTTGTTTCACGTGTCTCATTTGTTGGTAACAGAGGCGGATTCAGAAGTGGAGGCACATCATGTATTTTTTTGTCGCTCAGTTATCTTGACGGAATGCACAAGGTATTGCTGCTGGATAATTATAAGGAAGATTTTAATAAGGGTGATAAATTGACGATTAAAGTGAATAATCATAATGCCAACGATATTATATATCCTAAGTACGAGAGTTACAAAGTTTTTGTCAGAAGACGAAACAGCATAATTGTAACCACGCTCCTTATAGCAGCAACAGCATGGTGTTACAAACTTAAATATGGAAAAAAGAATAGTGGTTTAGATGTCAAAAGTCTATTGGATATTTTGAAAGAAATCAAATGATAGAGAAAAATGAAAATTTACGGAAATAAACTAATAAAAGATACAATTCAGAACATGTCCGAAAAGGACAGAATGGCTCATTCGTTCCTTATCTGCGGTGAGAAGGGGCTTGGAAAGAAGACCATTGCCGACTGGCTGGCGGCACTTCTTGTGTGTGAAAGTGCGGAAAAGCCGTGCTTTGCGTGCAGGTCATGCCATCTTGCTTCCGAGCACACCCATCCGGATATTATCTATGCGGAGCATAGCGGCAAGCTGGGCGGATTTTCTGTCGATACGGTCAGGGAGATCTGCTCGGATGCGTATATAAAACCGAATAACGGTGACAAGAAGATCTATATTTTCACGGACGCCGACAAGATAACCGTTCAGGCGCAGAACTCGCTGCTCAAACTCATTGAGGAGCCGCCGGATCATGCCTATTTCATCTTTACGGTGACGGACAGAAACATCATACTTGAGACCATTCGTTCAAGAGTTATCTCGCTGAATGCAGCGCCTTTGAGCCGTGATGAACTGATGGAAGTACTGGCGGAAAACGGTGTTTCAGGCGCGAATGCGGAAGAAGCGGCATCTGCTTTCGGCGGTAATGCCGGCAAGTGTCTGGAGTATATCAGTTCCGATGTCATGAAGAACGCTGTTGATTTGACAAAAAAGGTCACAGACTGTATAATTAACAGGGACGAGTACGGCATTCTGAAGAATCTTACCGATGCTTCAGCCGACAAAGATATGTTCAAAACCGTCATAGGAATGCTCGACAGCATCATCCGTGACGCGCTTGCTCTGCGCTATGATCCTGACAGCATGACCGGATGCTACAGCAGCGGAGCCCGTGAACTGTCTTCCGGCACGACAATGAATGCCTGTGAAAAGATGCACGAAGCACTTGGAAAAGCGTACTCGCTTATCGATAAAAATGTAAATATCAAGCTGATCGCGTCAGTTCTCTGCGGTGAGATCACGGCTTTCAGACAGCTTTAAGTATAAGGTAAAGGAATAATAACATGGTAGAAATAGTCGGAATAAGATTCAAGAAAAACGGAAAGATATATTACTTCGCTCCGGGAAAGATAAAGGCCGAGGCAGGCCAGAAAGCCATTGTCGAGACTGTACGCGGTGTGGAATGCGGCGAAGTCGTTATCCCTAACCGTATGATAGATGACAGCGCAGTTACTTCCGAACTCAAGGAAGTTATCAGAATTGCCACTTCGGAGGATCTTGAAGTGGTAAAGAAAAACAAACAGAAAGAGAAAGATGCATTTGCCATCTGTCAGCAGAAGATAAAGAAACGCGGCCTTGAAATGAACCTTATCGATGTTGAGTTCACCTTTGACAACAACAAGATACTGTTCTACTTTACAGCCGAGACACGAGTTGACTTCCGTGAACTTGTAAAGGATCTGGCTGCTGTGTTCAGAACAAGAATAGAACTCAGACAGATCGGTGTACGTGACGAAGCCAAGATACTCGGCGGACTCGGTATATGCGGTCGTGAATTCTGCTGCAAGGGATGCATAGGCGAGTTCCAGCCTGTTTCCATCAAGATGGCTAAGGAACAGGGCCTTTCACTCAACCCGACAAAGATATCCGGTACCTGCGGAAGACTTATGTGCTGCCTCAAGTACGAGCAGAACACATATGAGGAGCTTCTTAAGATCACACCTAAGACCGGAGCCTATGTCCGTATGCCGAATGAAGTCAAGGGATACGTTGAGGAGGCTAACATTATTACAGGAAAGCTTAAAGTTCGTCCTGAAAACGACAGCGCAGTTCCTGTTATCATCGACAGAAGTGAAGTTACCATTATCAAGGATTCAGTTATCAAGGTAAACAAGGACGAGATCAAGGCACTCAAGGCTCTTGAAGAATAATTTTTTATCAAACCCTTGATTTTTTCAGAAAAATGTACTATACTAATAATTAGCACTCGGAGTGTTCGAGTGCTAATTTGATTTTATATGGAGTGAATTACTAATGGAAACAAAACAGTTTAAAGCAGAATCCAAAAAACTTCTTGAGATGATGATCAACTCTATATACACTCATAAAGAGATATTTTTAAGAGAACTCATCTCCAACGCAAGTGATGCTATTGATAAGCTCTACTTCAAGTCACTTACAGACGATGCAGTAGGCCTGAATAAAGACGATTTCGAGATCCTTGTAAATGTGGACAAGGAAAACAGAAAGATCACAATTACCGATAACGGTATCGGTATGACACGCGACGACCTTGAAAACAACCTCGGTACTATCGCAAAGAGCGGTTCACTCGACTTTAAGTCAAACAATGAACTCGGCGAGGATGTTGACATTATCGGTCAGTTCGGTGTAGGTTTCTACTCAGCTTTCATGGTAGCCAAGGAAGTAACAGTACGTTCAAAGGCTTACGGTTCAGACAAGGCTTACGAATGGAAGTCGGAAGGCGTTGAAGGCTACACTATCGACGAATGCGACCGTGACAAGGTAGGTACCGAGATCATCCTCAGCGTAAAGGACGACACTGAAGAGGAAAAGTACAGCGAATATCTCGAACAGTACAGACTCCAGTCCATCATCAAGAAGTACTCGGACTACATCCGTTTCCCTGTTAAGATGGACGTTGAACACTCACGCAAGAAGGAAGGCACTGAGGACGAGTACGAAACATTCATCGAGCGCGAGACCATCAACAGCATGGTTCCTATCTGGAAGAAGAACAAGAATGAACTTAAGGATGAAGACTACAATAACTTCTACAAGGAAAAGTTCTTTGACTATACAGACCCGATCAGACACGTACACGTAAAGACAGAAGGTACTGCAACATACAACGCACTTCTCTACATCCCGGCCAAGGCTCCTTATGACTACTACACAAGAGAGTTTGAAAAGGGACTTCAGCTTTATGCAAACGGCGTTCTTATCATGGACAAGTGTGCTGATCTTCTCCCTGACCACTTCAGCTTCGTCAAGGGTCTTGTTGACTCGGAAGACCTTTCACTCAACATTTCAAGAGAAATGCTCCAGCACGACAGACAGCTCAAGCTTATTGCAAAGAGCATTGAAAAGACAATTAAGAACGAGCTTTCAAAGATGCTCAAGAACGAACGTGAAAAGTACGAGGAATTCTACAAGGCATTCGGTCTCCAGCTCAAGGCAGGCGTTTACTCATCATACGGCATGAACAAGGATACTCTCTGTGATCTCCTTATGTTTTACTCATCAAACGAAGAAAAGCTCACAACACTTGAAGAATATGTTTCAAGAATGAGAGAAGACCAGAAGTTCATCTACTACGCAACAGGCGAGAGCATCCAGAGAATAAAGAGCCTCCCGCAGACAGAAATGGTTCTCGACAAGGGCTACGAGATCCTTTACCTCACAGAGGGCGTTGATGAATTCGCTATCAAGATGCTCAACACATACAAGGAAAAGCAGTTCAAGTCGATTTCAGCAGGCGACCTTGACATCGAAACACCTGAAGAAAAGGAAGAAATCAAGGCTAAGGCTGAGGAAAGCAAGGAAATGTTTGCTTTCATGAAGGAAACTCTCGGCGACAAGATCAAGGAAGTAAGACTTTCACAGCGTCTTAAGTCACATCCTTGCTGCCTTACAAGTGACGGCGATCTTTCACTTGAAATGGAAAAGGTGCTTAATGCTATGCCTACAGACAACAAGGTAAAGGCTGAAAAGGTACTTGAGATCAATCCTGATCACGATATTTTCGGCAAGCTCAAGGAGCTTTACAATGATGACAAGGACAAGCTCAAAAAGTACACTGAACTTCTTTACACACAGTCACTTCTTATCGAAGGCATGTCAATTGAAGATCCGGTTGGATTCTCAAATATGATCTGCGATCTTATGACAGGTAAATAAGGGGTTATTATCCCCACCCCCAACCCCCACCCATGGGGAGGGGGCTTTTGGCTGAGGGGGCTTCGCCCCATCAACCCGGATTATCGGGTGTGGGAAAACGCCGCCGAATTATGGAAACCACCATCGAATTCGGAAAACCATCACCGAAACGGAGAAACCACCACTGAATTTAGGAAACCATCACCGAAATTGAGAAACCGCCATCGAAATGATGAACATACAACTATAAACAAAAAATCCGCCTTTCTAATGAAAGACGGATTTTTTATATTCCGAAACCGGAAATGAATTTATTTTTGTTTATGTTTTTAAGGTCTGGGGGAAGCGGGGTGTGGGATTCGCTGAAGAGCGGGACGTCGTTGAGGACTATTCCGTTTACTTTTACATCGGAAAGTTCGAGGCTCTTAAGCGCTCTTTCGGTTTCATCGTCGTGCGTCACGCCGCTTCTTATTACCATAAAAACGAGATCAGCTTCGTCGGTAATTGCAAGAGCATCTGAGTACGCGTTTACAGGCGGGGTATCTACTATCACGTAATCGAACATGTTCTTTATGTTACGCAGATGACTCAGCGTCTCAGGACGTGTGAGAAGGGCGAGAGGATTGATGTTCCTCGAATTGCCCTGAGGGAGAACAAAGAGTGAATGGTATTCGGTAAACAGGATCGCATCCTTTACCGGAACGTGCTCAAACACCATGTCGTAAAGCCCCGGAGAGTCCTTGTCAACGTTGAAGGCACGTGAGAGTCTTCTGTTTCTGAGATTACAGTCGATAAGCAGTACCGATTTACCCTGGGCTGCTGCTGTGATTCCGAGGTTTATGGCCGCTGTTGTCTTTCCGTCGCCTATTTCCGGGCTTGTGAACAGGATAAGACCACTCTGCGGTTCGTTCATCTCGCTTAGGTTTGTGTAGAAGTTTCTGAAAGCGTCAAAGAATTCCACGCTTGTTTTTGAGTTGATCATTATTGTATTCCGGTCAGGATTGTAGGCTGAAGTATCAGTCTTTCGTGCTGATTCCGGAACAATGGTCTGTTTTTTCAGAAAGTTCTTTGTGAACTCACTTGTTTCAGCACGGAAACCGTATCCCTGATGTGTCGGTATTTTCGCGATTACCGGCACCTTGAAACGGGCAACTGATTCGACCACGGATGTGTTTCGGAACATCGGCTCATGTGTGTGGATGAACCATACTGCACCTGCAGCACCAAGCAGTGCGAATATAAATACAAGTGTCAGAAATCCCGGCCTTTTCGGACTTTCAGGAAAATCTGCACTTTCGATATTAATAACAAGGAAAATTTCATCGGACATTTCTGTTGTAAGTCTCCGCGGAGCCATTTCGATCACTTTGTGGATGAAATAAACGTCAGTGGAATTCTTACAGGTAACTTTGACCCTGAAAGTAGGGGAAGTCCTGCTCGCAGTGACCTTCACCATTCTTTTCAGTTCGCCGAAAGTGAATTTTTCCTTTACTTTTTCATTTTCTGCAAGATGAGACAGAAAATAATCGTGATCAAAAAACTTCCTTATCTCGGCAGGATGTACGATCTCGTTATGCAGTCCGGATGTGTCGGTTACGAGGAAGGATGCTGACGAGGTGAATACCGGTCTGATAAATATCAGCCCTGCAATAATGCCGATTATCATAGAAGCAACAGTAAATACCAGCAGGAAAACGAGCCGCCGGTATTTCTTTAAATACTTTTCCACGATACCTCCTAAAGTATTACTGCGGTTCTTTTACTTTATCAAGATAGCCTTCCTTGCACAGTGATTCTACAGCATCTGCGATAGCCTTTGCATAATCTTTGTAGTGTGCATCAAAAAGCCTGTTGTCTTCATCGTTTGAAATAAAGCCAAGTTCAATAATGCAGGCAGTCATGTCAGTCCATTCGATTATCTGGAAATTGTTCTGCTTGTCGTTTGTGTAACCGTGCTGAACACCGCGGTCGTTCTGAACGCCCACCTTGGTAAGTTCATTTTTCAGCTTGTAACCGAGGACATCATCTATAACTGTGGCATCCTGCTGTACCCAGATCTCGAGTCCGTTTGCAGTCGGATCGTCACTCTTGTTTCGGTGGAGGGCGAGGTAAAGATCAGCACCGGCGTCGTTTGCAAACTTTGCACGGTCTTCGTTGTTCATGTAGGTGTCGTTTGACTGGCGTGTTATGATTGGCTTAATGCCTTCACGGTTCAGAAGTTCTTCATAAACAACTGACGCATAGCGCAGGTTGTCAACCTTTTCAAGACGGTCGCCGTTCGCACTTCCGACGTCTTCACCGCCATGACCGGGATCGACGATTATTATATATTCACTTTTTTTAGTTTCAGTTTCAGAAGAATGGTCATTTACTGTAGTTGAAACGCTTGTTTCCGAAGTTTCCTTCTGTTTCTGAAGATTATGTTTCTTTGTGCATCCGTTGATAAGTGTACTGATAAGAATGAAAATAATAACGAATACTGTTAAACATCCGCCGACTCTGCCTTTGTGGATCCTACGTGCCACAGGCTTTTTTCCCGAACTGCTGCCCGCCATCTTAAACCTCCGCGATCAATGAAAAAAATAAATAAATAAGGAAACACTGATTAAGCCGGATTGCCGGGGTGAGGAGATTACGGGGCTTCGCCCCGTGCCCCACGCTGATTTATGAATAAATCAGCGTTTCCATAAATCAAAAAAACTGCCGTAACTCTGCAAACCTTGTCTGTTTGCCTACGCTATTATATTATATCACAGTCCCGCCTAAAAGTCACTATACAGATATATTAAACGATATAGAAATTTTATCGGTTACTATTAGCCGATTTGTACATTCGGAAAGATGACAATAAAAAACGCTGTATCTGAACGAGTCAGATACAGCGTAAAACACTAAATTATAAGTTTTTTATTGATTAGAAAATCAGAACTTTGTGATCTTCTTTGAGAGGTACTGTCTGAGTGTTGCAAGGTCTGTAAGGTCTACCTTACCGTCCTTTGTAACATCAGCGTTCTTGAATGACTGACCTGTGAGTTCCTTCTTGTCAACGAGGCTGAGTGAAAGTGTTGAAAGGTCAGTTACGTCGATAGTACCGCTGAGGTCAACGTCACCGAGAAGTCCAGTATCTGGAGTTGTTGTTTCTGATGGTGTAGTTGTTGTAGCTGGTGTAGTTGGTGTAGTTGTTTCTGTTGGCTTAACTGTAGGTGTTTCTGTTGGTTCTACTGTAGGATCAGGTGAAACTGTAGGATCTGCAGTTGGCTCTGTTGTAGATGTAGGAGCTGTTGTAGGAGATGGATCGCCACCCTTTCTAGCTTCCGTAGTGTTGTTGTAACGATCTTCAGGAACTTCCTTGTCCATTGCGTAGTCCTTGTCAGGAACTGCATCAGGGAAGAGAGTTGCCATTGTACCAACTGCCATGAGGTAGTCACCGATGTGCCAGAATCTGTGGTAGTTGAGTTCGAACTTCTTAGTATCCTTGTGCTCGTTGTAGTAATCTTCGAGCTTCTTGAATTCAGCGTCATCTCTGTACATTGTTCTGATGTCGATGAACTTGATACCGTTCTTGATAGCGTCGCCGTTAGGCATCTTGCCGTTGTATGATTCAGGAACCCATACATCCTGTTCGAAGATTCTTGAAAGGCTTCCGTTTGTTTCAGTGTTTGATACACCGATATCGTCACGGTAGCATACCCACATAGCATCGATGAGAGCCTTAGCCTGGTTGTAAGCCTTGATACCAAGTTCAGAACCGTCGCCTGTGCCTGGCTTAACGCCTTCAGCAGCTGCATACCAGAGCATTGTGTTTGAAAGTGAGCTTAAGCATCCAACGTCTGAGTAGCCGTAGCCGTCGATTGTGAATGTGAGGTTTGAGTTAGCAGGCTTCTTGCCTGGTGTGTATGTATCAGGCTGTGCGTTGTCGCCCCACTTGAGAACTGATGGCATCTGGAATGGTACCTGCTTGCCGTCTTCGTCAGCCTTGTTCCACTTAACGTTGTCTGTGAACCACTTAACCCAGAGGTCGAGCATTGCCTTAGCTCTGTTAGCGATCTCTGTGTTGCCGTCTTCCTTGGCAGCCCAGTAAAGTTCAGCTATACGCTGTGTTGACCATACCTGGTTACCGATCCAGCCGTTTGAACCAGGGTCAGCGTATACAGGGTGAGCAACGTAAGCCATTCCGTAGAATGTAGCGATGCCTGAAGGATATGGTTCATATCTTCCCTTCCAGCTGTTTGTAGCACCACCTGCGAAAGGACCCTCTGGAGTCTGGAGCCATTCATAGAATTCGAGCTGTCTTTCGAGTGATTCCTTCCAGTCCTTAGCAGCGCCTTCAGCCTTCATGTTAGAGCTGATGCAGCTGTACTTTGTATCGTTTGCAGCGTAAGCCATGAGAGCGTTCTGGTAGAACTGGTGGCAGTGTGAGCATCCGATCTGCCATGTCCATGCACCGTCGAGAGCGCCGCCCCATGATGTATACCATGACATGAGGTAGTGAGCACCTTCGTAACCAGCTGAAGAATCGCTCTTTGTTGTTGTTTCGCCGATCTTCTTGTAGTACTTGTCGAACATGTCGTTACGGAGTTCGTCTGTCATCTTACCAGCGAGCTTTTCAACTGAAGCGTCACCAACGCCCCATCTGTTTGCCCAGTAAACACCCTGGATAGCACGTTCTTCGGCGTCAGGAGCGTTTGTGTAAGCGTACTGTTCAGCAACCTTGTCTTCAGTTGTGAAAGCACCCTTGATACCTCTGCCTTCCATACCGTACTTGAGTTCTTCTACACAGCCCTGTGGGATTGTTTCGAAGCATGATTCCTGTTCACCACGCTGGAATGTGTTGATGAATGTGAACTTGCCGCTGCCGCCGCCGAATCCGTACCAGTCATCAACGTCTGCGAGCCAGTGGAGGAGGTAAAGACCATTGTCTGAACCGTATGCTGAGCAGAAGTTCTTGTGGATAGGGTTAAGACCTGTGTTGCCTGAAGCCATATCTGTAGGATACTTTTCAGGAAGTTCCCATTCGTCTGAATATGTAGCAGAAGGTTCTGTCTTCTTCATAAAGCCGGACTGTTCTGAAGGAATCATAACCTCCATTGTCTTCCATGCCTTAGCGAGTTCGCCGGACTTGCCTGAAAGGTTATCCTTCATTGCAGCGATCCATACGAGGTATGACATAGCTTCTGAAGTTGTTTCGTGACCGTAGTCAGGAGCTTCAACGATTACTGTTTCAACTGCGTGGTAAGGAACGCCGTCCTTTGAAAGGTAGCCGTTAGCTGTACCGTTTGTTACAACGTCATCATAGAGTGAGTCGAACATATTCTTGTAAGTATCGTCGCCGAACTTTTCAGGAAGTGTTCTGCCTTCTTTTCCGTTTACCTTAGCAGAAGCTGTGATAGGTGAAGCTACTGCAGCGAGCATTGAAAGAGAAAGCGCGAAAGCAATTGCTTTTTTTGTCTTCTTAAGAACCATTTTCATAATTCTCCTCTCGAAATTTTTGGATTATTAAAAAATAATGCGTACCGTGCAGAATAGTGATAATTCAGTGTATAAAAAATTACACCTATTTATCATAATTCTCTTTAATTATTGTAATACACAAATATTTGTTTGTCAACCCCCGATAAATATACAAACTTCAAAAAAATATTTTAGATAAATCGGATAATATTGTATTATAAAACATCCTCTTAAAAAGCAACTTTTGTGCTATTCAACAAAAACACTGCTCATTATAGAGCATTTTGCGTATAGTTGGATTTAAATTATTGATTTTTATGAAAATTTGTATTGTATAAGTGTATGTTTTAACTTTCTCGAAACACGGGTTTCACTGTGATTTTATATAAATTTTTCTTGGCAGAAAGCCGTTTGTACACATATTATACACATTTATATGGTATAATATTAAACCGTACTGCGGACTATAGCGGCAGTACACAAATGGTTTTTATATAATATTTCAGTTTATCTGATACAAAGCAGAAAGGCGTGAATGGCATAACATGATCGAAATTAAGAACCTGACCAAGAACTACGGTCAGATCGAAGCCGTTAAAGGCATAAGCTTTACGGCCAACAAAAACGAGATCTTAGGCTTTCTCGGACCGAACGGCGCCGGAAAGTCAACTACCATGAACATGATCGTCGGATATCTTCCGCCGACTTCCGGCGAGATCCTTATCGACGGCATGAGCATGGCCGACAACCCGAGGGAGGTAAAGAAGAAGATAGGCTATCTGCCGGAACTTCCTCCGCTTTATCTCGACATGAAGGTTATCGAATATCTCCGCTTTGTTGCCGGAATAAAGGAAGTTCCGAAGGCGGAGCGCGAGCATCAGGTGGCAAGGGCGCTTTCCAGACTCAAGATAACCGATATGAAGAATCGTGTTATCAAGAACCTTTCCAAAGGTTACAGACAGCGTGTCGGATTTGCCCAGGCTCTTATCGGTGATCCGCAGGTACTCATCCTTGATGAGCCGACAGTAGGTCTTGACCCGAACCAGACCATGGAGGTACGTAATCTCATCAACATGCTCCGCAAGGATCATACTATTATTTTCAGCTCACATATCCTTCAGGAGGTAAGTGCAGTCTGTGACCGTATCGTCATCATCGACAAGGGTCAGATCAAGGCAGTCGACACCAAGGAACACCTTACGGGTTCTTCAGACGATATCGTTTATGTGCTTCGTGTGGAAGGTGCCTGTGCCGATGCTGAAAAGGCCCTTAAGGAGATCGGCGGCATAAAGAATATCATGGAGATCAACTTCCTCGATGAGAACTTAAGTGAGTTCAAGATCGAACTCGAAAGCGAGGAAACAAGAAATGCTGTTGTTTCAGGCATGATAGCAGCCGGATTCTCCATTGCCGAGATAAGAAAGATCTCTGTTTCACTCGAAGATGTATTTGCAAGTGTTACCCGCGGAAAGTCCTATTCCGGTCTTGCTTCTGAAAACAGCGACGAGAAAAAGTCTGACAGTGAATAAAATATTCGAAAGGAATTTTATATATGTTTTCGTTATTTAAAAAGGAAGTGCAGTCGTACTTCTATTCTCCGCTGGCTTATGTAATAAGCGCGCTGTTCGTGCTTATCTACTCTCTCAGCTTCATCCAGTGGATAACCTCACTTACGAAGCTCAACCTGCAGTTTTCATTTCCTGCAATTTTCTACAACCAGTTCTTCTACTTCATCTTCCTCGTGCCTATGCTCACTATGAAGACCTTCGCCGAGGAACGAAGAATGAACACTGAAGTTCTGCTCATGTCAACACCGCTCAATGTATTTAAAATAGTAATGGGCAAGTTCCTGGCCTGCGGTGTTGTGTTTGCCATGATCATGGCTTTCACTTTCCTCTATCCGATACTTACAGCCATCTACGGTGAAGTTAGATGGGGAAGCCTTGTGTGCGGCTACCTCGGATTCTTCCTCTGGGGTATGGGATGTATTGCAGTCGGCATGCTTGTTTCCTCATTTACTGAAAACCAGATCATCGCTGCGATTTTCGGTGAGGCTGCAATGCTGGTTCTCTGGTTCATGGACCGTTTCAGCAGCATCGAGTGGATGCAGAAAAAGCCGGTGCTTTCATCACTTCTTACCGCTGTGTCACCAAAGTCAAGGTTTGAAGGCTTTGCCACAGGCGTTTTCCGCCTTTCAGACGTTGTTTTCTACATAACATTCATCGGCGTTTTCCTCTGCTGGACAATGATCTCAGTTGAAAAAAGACGCTGGAGCAGGGGGTGAGCAGAGTGGCTATGAAAAAAGGAATGAAGGTAAACACCATTGCGTGGATCGCGGCGGCTGCCGTTCTTGCAGTTGCAGTACCGCTTAATCTGATCTTTACAAAGGCGGACAAGAGCATTGACGTTACACCGTTCAGCGCATATTCACTCAGTGACTCGGCGGCTGCAACACTTTCAAATCTTGAAAAACCGGTAAACATGACAGTTCTTTACGACATGGATCTTCTTTACGAAGGATCGGAACCGGGCGAAGCAGAATACATGATGGCCGACATGTTTGTTAAGACCATGCGCCAGATGGAGAAGTTCGACAAGATAAACCTCAGTGAAATAGACGTTGTAAGTGAACCGGGAAAAGTCGAGGAACTTGATCCGGACAACCTTATGAATCTCAGTGCAGGCGATATTGTACTTGAATGCAACGGAAGAAAGCGTTCGATCCAGTTCATGACTCTGTTCAAAACCAACGAACAGACCGGAAGCGTTGAGTTTTACGGCGAAAATGCAATTCTCGGTGCTATAAGCTATCTGCAGAGCGGTATCACACCGACAGTTTACTTCACTACCGGACACGATGAAGCAAAGCCGGACACATGTAACAATCTTGTCGGCGCAGTAACAGGCAATAACTATGCAGTGAAAACTCTTGATATTGCGGCAGAAAAGAAGATACCGGAAGATGCTCTTACTGTAGTAATGGCTGCACCGCAGAAGGATCTTACTGCTGAAGAAAAGGATATAATCCTTGACTATGCATCGGACGGAGGAAATCTTTCATTGTTCCTTGCTCCGGTGGCATCAAAGACAGTTTTTGTAAACATCGAAGCTGTTCTTGCAACATATCAGGTAGAAATGAACTATAACAGGATCTACGAAACAAGCTCGGCAAACTGCTGGAAAGATGACCGTTACGCAATTCTCTGTCAGTTCGTGGAAAATGATTTCACATCTGCTCTGAAGAGTCTGCAGCCTACACTTTTCATGCCGAACTCACGCAGCTTCTATTCAACTCAGAGCGGCGACGAAAATGAAGGAACAAGCTCTGTTAAGCAGGAATTCCTTGTATCATCGATATTCGATGAATCAACGTCGTACCAGTATACTGCATTTGATGAGATTTACGGAGGAAACAGAGCAGATGCAGACTATAAATCTCCGGGCGGCCAGTACCTTATAGCACTTAACGCGGAAGATTCAGCCCGCGGGGGAAGCAAGCTCTTCCTTTCAGGTTCATACGATTTCCTGCGTGATGAATTCAACAGCGAGATAGCAGATGCCGGTGCGGCTTCACTCGGACCATATCTCTTCCTTTCAGCGATAAGCTGGATGGACAAGGTGAATTCCAGCGATGCTTTCCCTACAAGGGTATCGGCAACAGACTACATAACAATTCCTGACAGAAAAACAGGAAACATTATTCTTGTAATTATGATAGCATTACCTGTACTTATTGCAGCTTCAGGTGTAATAGTATGGGCCAGGAGGCATAACGCATGATAAAGCGGTACATGAAATTACTTATCGGACTTATTATTGCAGCAGTTATTGCAACAGGCGCTTATTTCGGCGTACTTGTAAAGAAGAACAATGACGCGAAGAAAGCTTATGAAGAGATCCAGAAGCTTAAGATCTTTGATTTTGATCCGATGGACATAACCAACATGAGCGTGAAAAACAGCTCCGGCGAATATTATTTCCAGCTTACCGGAAACGGCTGGGAGATCACCAAGGGCGAACCTTTCAGATTCAGTGCTGACAGGATCGTTGAAATGGCGACCGGAATGAGCCAGCTGAATGCCACAAAAATCGTTACCGAGAACGGCGGAGATGATCTTTCGGCTTACGGACTGAATGATCCGGTCAGACTGGGCTTCAAACTGAATGACGGAAAAGAATACACAGCCGAAATCGGAAAACAGGTACCGGGAGATTCCTCGTGGTATCTTAAGACCGCAGAAAAAGATACTATATATATAGTATCTTCAGATGTTAAGGACAGCATAAGCGCTGAACTTGATGACATGAAGGACAGACTTCTGTTTGACGCTTCAGGAACTGATGACATCACCCATCTCAAGTACATCGATCACGGTACAGTCATTTATGATATTAACAAGAGCGGCAGCGAGTGGAAGCTTGAATCACCGTTCCCGCAGGGAGAAGTAAATGCGTCAAGTGTCAACTCGATAACATCAATGCTCATACGTGCCGAGTGTGTTACATTTATAAATGAGGAACTTACCGATCTGAAAAAATTCGGTTTTGACAATCCGTCCTACCAGATCGAAGTTTCATCTGACAAAAGAAGCGTAAATGTTATTTTCGGCAATTACTATGACGATGCGAGAAACTACATCTATGCATACGACAGAGCGATCGACCAGATCTTTATATTCCAGACTTCTGAACTCGGATTCTTCGGAACAAAGCTTGAAGATATTCTTTACAAAAGACTCCATCAGGAAAGCTTTGAAAACATCAGTAATTTTGAGATGGATATACTGGGAACAGAGATTAACATCGAATACAACTACGTTGTTGCTGAAGGCCAGACATCTTCATACAAGGTAAACGGTAAAGAAATCAACCGTGAGGACGAATCCGTTCTTGAAACATTCAACAATATGATAAATGCAATAACAGGTATGTGCTTCGATGAGGTCTGCGAAACAACGCTTACCAATCTGAAAAGCCAGAAGCCTGAAGCTAAAATAGTCTACGACATTAAGGACGGAAAGGACTACGTTCTTGAATTCTACAAGAAGGACGGAGACGACAGCTTGCTTTATATAGTTGAGAACGGTGTGTACACCGACACAGTCATAAAGAAAACATCCCTTGAAAACGGCGTGCTTCTTTACTACAAAGAACTTATGGAAAAGATGAAATAATCATTTCCCTATTATCGATCCGCAGATCACCCTACGTGACCTGCGGATTTTTATTGTTCTCTTTTTTTGAGGACTTCTTCTCTGGGGAGAATCCATCTTTTCCTTCGGGGGGGGATCCACCCTCCCTTTAGGGGAGAATCCTTGACGGCGGTAGGCGTTTTCTCCGCTCTGACGGATCCACCCTCCCTTTAGGGGAGAATCACTTCCCCCCTCCCTGGGGAGG
>JAFRUS010000071.1 GCA_017438745.1 Oscillospiraceae bacterium
AGCTGTGCGTAAAGCATAGTTGCATTTTTTTTATTGTGCCGAAGGCACCACCATTTTTAATGAACGCCTTCGGCGTACTATTACCAGAAAAGGCACCCTTTGGGTGCCTTTTGAGTAAGCTGTTTTTTAACAGCCCCTTTTCAATAGCAATGTTCGTCACGCAGAGACGAACATTCCCTTTTCGGAAGCGATAATACTTGCAGAAAATACTGTATTCGCACCTATTTTATAGTCAAATTAAGTACCTGTATGCTACTTTCAAACACGTCCATATAGTCCCATATTAAATATTATTCAAGCTTTTATTGCTAAGCACTGCCCTCATTTCGGAATAATCCGCATCACTGTGGCGTTTTTCAGCCATTTCGGTCAGTTTTAGGGATAATGATCTGTAGATCTCCGCATCAGTACCTTCGCCCAGCGCATCAAGGTGTTTCTTTACAGTGGAAACGTCATTTCGTTCGACTGGTCCTGTAAGAGCCGTGACCGGATCAGTATCAAAAATTCGGTTTATATTAGCCATTGCAAGAGGCCTGATGGCATCAAGTGCCTCCTTTTCAGAAAATCCGCACTGAGTCAGAAGTTCCGTACTCTCTGCTATAAGTCCGCACACAAGATTACTTGCCGCTACGCAGGCCGCATGATATTTTATCTTTATCTCACTGTCTATAATACGCACCGGATTGCCCATATCGGAAAGAATTCGACTCCATTCTTCCGCACAGTCACCTTCAATGCAGAAAAAAGCACTGTCAATGACTTTATATGACTCATATTTGCTGCTCACCGGAAAAAGAGGATGAATCGACGTACCCTTTGCACCGTATTCATTTATTTCCGGAAAAGCATCTTTCGAAGACAGAGCACCGCTGCAGTGACAAAGCTGTTTGCCTTTCAGTATCTCACGAGGCAGTGAAAGATATACATCTTTTATTGCACCATCCGGTACTGTCAGAAAAATAACATCACTTGCACCGATAAGTTTTTCTGCATTTTCAAAATACTTCGAACCGGTAAATTCCGCAGCTTCCTTCGCTGAAGCTACAGATGAACTGTAATATCCGGATAACTCTGTTCCATTTTCCGCAAAATATTTTCCAAGTGTAAAGCCGACTTTGCCAGCCCCGATAAATCCGATCTTCAAAACTGTCACCTCATTTTGTAAATACGCACTGATTATTCGATAATACTTTTATTATACATCAACGTGGTCACGATAACAATATTTTATCCACATTGTTTATGACAGAATTTGATATTAGCTTTTATAAATCGAACATATAAACCAAGAGAACCCCTCACGTATACGGCTACGTGAAGGGTTCCTGTTATGATCATATCATGTGATCAGAATTATATGAAATTAAGCGAAGACCTCAGCAAATATCTCAGGTCTCTTGCTTCTTGCTTCAGCGAGTGATTCAACGATAACTGCCATATTCTTCTTGAATGTTTCTCTGTTATCGTAAGCATCATTTACTGCCTTCTTTATGATATCAGAAGTAATGTCTATTTCCAGCTTGTTAAGTTCGATTCCGGCATTAAGGTTCTGTGTAACCTTGGCAACGTCGAACTGGTCAACAGCCTGAGGAACCATTACAAGTGGAACTCCTGCTGTCATAGCTTCAGTTGTTGAGTTATAGCCAGCATGAGTGATAAATACGTCAACTTCCGGTAAAAGCTGAGTCTGAGGAACATAGTTAAGAATTGTGAAGTTCTTCGGAATATCCTTGAATGTCTCAGGGATGTTTACATGTCTTCCTACAGACATGAGTACCTGATATTCTTCAGAATCTCTGAATGCTTCGATAACACGGTGGTAGAACATTACGTCCTTACCGAAAATAGTTCCGAGTGAAACGTAGAGAAGCTTCTTTCCTTCTTCCTTTTTGAATGAGAAATTCGGATCAGGATCTCTCTTTTCAATATTGGTACCGATGAAGTAGCATGTATCATCAGTATCTTCTGCTCTTAAGTGGAAATATCTTGATGAAGGTATAAGCTTCTTGAATCTGTTAGGAATAAAAATATATGCAACAAAGTCAATAAGATTGATGTTGTACTTCTTGTTTGTAGCAACAAGACCAAATGCTCTGCGCGGATCGTTCTGATCATAGTCAGTAAGAACATAAGAAACATAGAGGCTGATAAGCTTTTCAGGATCAAGTTTCATTACCTTGTTCATTTCTTCGAGTTCAAAGAAGAGGTCGAAAACATAATAGTCATACTGTGTCTTTTCTTCAACTATCATGGAAATTACTTTGTCAGTAGCTCTTCCGACACGACATGAGTTGATAGCAAACGCTGGTGCATCCGCAGGGATAAAACTCTTCATATCGCTTACATCATCAGAATAAACTACCTTCTTTACGTTTTCGACATTTAATCTTGGTGCAAATTCTTCATTTACGTAACATGTAACGTCGTATCCTAAAGCCACTAATTCTCTTACAACTTCAACGCTTGTTGTAAAATGGCCGTGAAAAATTCCGCATACGACAAGGATCTTTTTTGCTGTATTGTTCATTTTGTTTCCCCCGTGAATATTACTTATTTAATGCTTCTCTGTACCATGCAACTGTTTCTGCAAGTCCTGCATCAAGTGAGTACTCAGCCTTCCAGCCAAGTCTCTCAAATGCCTTTGTAGGATCAAGCTGCTGTGCAAGAATCTCTGAAACTTCGCTTTCCTGAACGTTTGAAGGAATGTTTTCAAGATTCATAACAGTCTTGATCTTGTTTACAACAGTCTCAACATCAGTAGCAATGCCTGTACCGAAGTTGAATGCGTTTCCTACTACATCCTTCTTTTCAATGTTGTATAACATGTACATGTAAGCATTTACGATATCCTTGATGTAGAGGAAGTCTCTCTTGAATACACCGTTCTTTGGACGTCTGATAAGTGGTGATTCGCCGAGTTCAAGTCTCTGGATAGTACCAGGGATAAGACGGTTGAAGTTATTGTCACCAGGTCCGTAAATGTTGCCGAATCTGCCGACAACTACTGGAAGTCCGTAGCTGTGATAGAAGCTTCTTGCAAGCATGTCCTGGCACACTTTTGAAACATCATAAGGATTGCTTCCCTGAAGCGGAAGTGTTTCCTTGTAAGGAAGTATGTCACTGTCACCGTATACCTTGTCACTTGAAGCTACAAGTACGCTGTTTACTGTATCCATGTGAAGTCTTGCTGCATCAAGAATATTGTATGTACCTACAATATTTACTTCAAAAGTAACCTTTGGCATCTTGTAAGCAAGATCCTGGAGAGCAATAGCGCAAAGATGAAAAATCGTTTCAATTTTCTGTTCTACTATGATTTGTTCAATGAGATTTCCGTCAGTAATGTTACCGTAGTAAACATTGACCTTCTTATCAAGTCCGCAGAGACTGAAATAGCTGCTGCTGTCACATCTTTCGATCAGTACTGTAACAACTGCACCCTGTTCAACAAGGTGCTTTGTAATGTGTGCGCCGACAAAGCCTGTAGCTCCTGTAACAAATACACGTTTGTTCTTCATTTCTTTCATTATCTTTTCTCCTCATCAATCTTTATATATGTATTTATTCATGAAAACGGTGTATTTCAATATACGAAATACACCTTTAACAAAATAAATCCAAGCAATTTATCCCCGTAAAGAATCAAACGAATATCATATAGTGTAAACAATCCTTAAAATGAATATCAAATGAATGCCGATATATACATTCATCTATAATTATAACATTTTAAGTGTTTGTCAGCGATTTGTTTTTCACATACCGATTAAAAGCAGCTTTCTCATTAACATTATGTGAAATTCCACAAATATTCAACGAAATAACTATGCTATTAAACCAAAAAGAATTATATCATAACTAGTATACTTTGTCAAGTAAAACGGAATAGTCAAAGTGCATAATAACGTCTCCTAAGCCTCGCATCTGCGTGCTTTAAGCGCCAAAAAGAGTCTTTACTCAATAGAATTTTTGTCGTTTGATATAGTTTATTCAGTCAGAAAGCCAAAATTCTATTACATATTTATATAATTGCATTTTTTGATACAAACAATAAAAGACAGACGTGTGATCACGACTGCCTTCAGGTTTTATATATAAGTTTTTTTACATACTATGTTAGATGAGTCTGGTTTACATCATCTGCATAGATGATATCTTCTTCGAAGCAGAGGAAGACCTTTTTTTATCTTTATCTCATCTTCCAGATTTTCAGTAACATAGACCTTACGTTCATCAGTTATGAAAACAGCGTCTATGTTTCTGCTTTCAAGGATCTTAATGCTCTGTTCGGCTCCGTTTATCATTGAAGCAGTAGCATAGGCATCAAGCTCTTCCGCACTTTCACCTATCAGAGTAACTGAAACTACACCTGATTTTGACGGAAGGCCTGTACGCAGGTCAGTGATACGATGGACAAGATGGTCATCGATCATGCGGGCGTGGTCGTAGTTTCTTGAGGACACCACAGCCTTTCCTTCCGGAAGATCAAGCGAAGCAAAGTAATGTCCTTCAGGGGCAAATGGTTTCTGGATGCCGATCTCACGTGAAGTGCCGGTGTTAATAATTACCCCGCCGATGTTTATCATTGCATCATGTACATTGTATGATTCAAGAAGTTTACGTACTTCATCGGCTGCATAGCCTTTGGCTACCGCTCCGGTATCGAGCATCTGCCCTTTGTTTTTCAGCATTACCGTCCGCTTTTCATTATCGAGAATAATGTCACGGTAATCAACAAGATTTTTTGCTTTTATAACCTCATCAAACTCCGGAAGAATACCATCTTCGAGGGCTCTGTTCCAGAGTCCTGTGAGCGGGCCGGCTGACAGATCAAAACGTCCGTCGGTAAGTTCCGAGTAAGTCAACGCCCTTTTTATGAGCCTGAAAGTTTCAGGAGAAACCGTAACCGGAGAAACCCCTGCGTTTTTATTTATCACACTTATTTCACTGTCCGGTGAAGCCGCCGACAGCTTTGATTCGAGATTTTTCACTCGGTCCTTCGCCGCCGCAAGTGCCTCATCCGCTTCTTCAAACACGGTGATGGTATTAACTGTTCCCATCGCAAAAAATGTTTTCTGATTCTGCAAAGTACCTGTCATAAATTCATCGCCTTCCAGTATATTCCTTGTAGTTCCCTGTGGTTTTTTCTCTTTCCAATTGCATTATATCTCAAAAGTATGATATTTTTATGGAACGAAAGTGAAATTCTATCGCGAAGAATGAGAAAATACGTGTTTCTGTGTGAAAAAAAGGTGAAAAATTAAAGTCCGCAATATATAGCCATCGAAAGCAAGAATTATAGTGAACGCATAAAAGATTTATACGTTCACTATAATTAATTCATTTATATTGCCTTGCAGATCCGCAAACTACGTTTGCTCCCTGCATATCGGCTAATAGTAAACGAAAAATATATTTTTCGTTTACTATAATATATTCGCTGCCGTTGTGCTTTTGAACAATAAAATCTTTATTATGGTGAAACTATACGTCACGCTCTATAAAAATTAATACAAAAGCAATATACGGCTTGACACCCGATGACTATTAGTATATAATCTTAAGCGTTCGTATCTGAGCGCTTATTTTTCGCATTCAGGAGAACATATTATAATATACAGGAGGTCAATAAAAATGAGAAAGTCTCTTATAGCAGCCGCACTCGTTGCTTCAGTACTCAGCATCACTGCATGTGGTCCTACAGAAAATGTTGATGTTGCTGAAGAAAACTATGATGCAGCAGAAGAAACCACAGTTGCAGAAACAACTGAAGAAACTACAGAAGCTACAACTGAGGAAACCACAGCAGAAACAACAACAGAAGCTACTACTGCAGTAGTTACTACAGAAGTCACAACAACAGCAGAAACAACAGTATCAGCAGTAACAGAAGTTTCAGGCGAAGCTGAAAAGAAGGATGAAAAAACTGAAGAATTCAAGACAGCAGAAGGTTTCAGCAGCGTTTATGCCGATCTTGATAACAGAGCGTTCGGATATAACGGTAAAGTACTCAGACTCGGCGAAAGCACATTCCAGGATCTTGTTGATGCCGGTGTTCCATTCAGCGAAGATGATCTTCTCGACGCTGACAACAACGTAAAATCGGGAAATACATCAGATTATTATACATTACATGTTGATGACTCAAAGTATTCCAACTTACAGTTAATGTTCGTCAACGATACAGACACGAATATCAAGCTGAAAGACTGCAAGCTTGAGCTTGCAAGATGGTGGGCTATGATTCCAAGACCAGCATATGATGAAGAACGTAATGCGGAACTTAAAGCTGACCTTGAAGCTGCAGCAAAACATGTTTCATTCGCATTCCCTCTTACACTTACGAAGAGCGAACTTATCGCCAACAGCGGTGATCCTACTGATGAAAAGCTGGGCACAGAATACAAAAACCCAGGCGAGGTTTACGGAGGATACAGATTCACTTTTGATACTGACAGTGAAGTCCTTCAGGATGTTTCGATAGAATTGCTCTATTGATCAGCTTTTCTTTTAAAAACTGATTTCGTAAATCATAAATAACATCATATAACAGATCCAGTTCTGCCGGGTCTGTTTTTTTACCCTAAAACAAAACAGGACACAGATACTTCACAACGGAAATATCTGCGTCCTGTTTTTCTATATTCTAAATGCCTGAATTTGTTTTTTAAACGCTGATTTATTCATAAAGCAGCGCGGGGTTCGGGGCGAAGCCCCGCAATCTCCCCATCCCGGCAATCCGGCTTAATCAGTGTTTCCTTAACCTACGATCTCCTTGTAGAATTCAGCGTAGTCTTTTCTGTTATCCTTTGTGAAAGCTATAGCTGTTCTTGGATGCTGGTTGAGCTGACCTGTCATGAGGTACTGAATGTCATATCCCCACTGAACGCCGTTTTCCTTAAGTTTGATCATTTCTTCTTCAATGAACTTGTAAACCGGGTAAACATTATACTTAGGGTTCTTAAGGAATCCGAGAAGAAGCTCCATAGCACAGTTACCTGCACCGCGTCCCATTGAAAGATAAGTAGCATCGAGCCAGTCAACACCGTCTCCGCAGCATTCTATTGTATTTGCAAAAGCGAGCTGCTGGTTGTTGTGAGCGTGAATACCAACCTTCTTACCCTTCTTTGCAGCGGCATTTACGTAAAGATCAGCTATTCTTGCCATCTGTTCAGGATAAATTGAGCCAAAGCTGTCAACGATGTAGATGCAGTTTACAGGTGTATCAGCAAGCATGTTGAGGGCAACTTCAATATCTTCCTTCTGAGCTGTTGAGATAGCCATGATGTTGCAGCTTGTTTCATAACCCTTCTTTGCTGCGTCTTCGATCATGTCGATAGCTTCCGGCATCTGGTGGATGTAGGCTGCAACTCTTACGAGGTCAACCGGAGAGTTTGCCTTCTGGTCGAAGTCATCCTTGTCGTGTCTGCCGATATCAGCCATGATAGCGAGCTTAAGATCTGTGTTGTTCTCGCCGACGATCTCACGGATGTGTTCATCTGAACAGAACTTCCACTTGCCGAACTTGCTTTCGTCAAATACCTTCTTTGAAGCTCTGTAGCCCATTTCCATGTAGTCAACACCAGCTTCGATATTTGTTTTATATAATTTCTTTACGAATTCGTCTGTAAAATAAAAATCATTGCAGAGACCTCCGTCACGAAGTGTTGCATCAACGACTTTGATGCTTTCTCTGAAATTAAGTAAGTTAGATAATTCTTTCATTGTATTTGCTCCATTCTGTATTTATACTTTATCGGTTTAAAGTGTTACGCTTTTAACTCCTAAAGTATTATAACACAGACGAAAAACAAAATCAAGGGGTTTTGAAAAAAAATACGGTCAGTATGATGTGACCGTATTTTTTTATATTTACTTTATAAGCTTCTGCAGAGTTTCGATAAGGCGCGGAGCTTCGACCGGTTTTGTAAGATGTGCGTTCATACCGGCCTGAAGAGACAGTTTTACGTCATCGTCAAAGGCATTGGCCGTCATTGCAATTATCGGGATGGTGCGGGCATCTTCCCTGTCGAGTGAACGGATTGCTTCCGCTGCTTCAAGGCCGTTCATTACCGGCATGCGGATGTCCATAAGAATCGCATCATATCTGCCGGCAGAACTTTCACTGAACATATCCAAACAGGCTTTTCCGTCAGGTGCGTGATCCACTTCCATGCCGAATGATTCAAGGATATTTTTAAGTATCTCGGCGTTGATGAGCATATCTTCCGCCATAAGGATATGTCTGCCTGTCAGTTCCGCATCTGAAGTCTCTGTTTTCTTTTCTCCGCAGCCAGACTGAGTGTCTTCAGCTGATATTCCGGCATCCGGATTAGTTTTTAACGTAACGGTAACAGTGAATACCGAACCTTTTCCCTTTTCGCTTTCGACCTCTATTTTTCCGTTCATCATGTCGATCATACTTCGGGTGATCGCCATACCAAGTCCGGTACTGCCAAACATGCCTCCGCACTGGCATTCTTCCTGGGCAAACGGTTCAAACAGCTTCGGAATGAAATCCTTGTCCATGCCTATACCGGTATCTCTGATAACAAACCGAAGCGTGACCTTATCTTCAAACCGCGCAGCTTCTTCAGCTGTGAATATTACAGTACCGTCAGCGGGTGTATATTTCACGGCATTGGACAGAATATTAATTAATATCTGCTTGAGTTTCATGTCGTCTCCGGTATAGAAATCATTCTCATTACCGTTGATTTCACAGATGTATGTGATTTCCTTGCTTTCGCACTGAGCGCCGATCATTGTATTTACCTGTTTCAGAAGATCACCAAAACGGAAATTCTCTGACTTTAAGGTCATACGTCCGCTCTCGATATGTCCCATGTCCAGTATATTGTTTATAAGAGTGAGAAGATGTGCAGCTGCAGCTTTTATCTTTTCCAGATGACCTCTCGTCTCTTCTGAAAGCGTCTGATCCTTCAGTGCAATGTCATTATAGCCGATGATCGCGTTCATCGGAGTACGTATCTCATGGCTCATGGAATTTAAAAACGATGTCTTGGCAGCACTTGCTTCACGCGCATGACTGAGAGCATCTGAGAGTGCATGATTTTTGATAAGTTCCTCACGGGTTTCCCTGTCAACATCGGAAAGTCCAATCTCAACTGTATGTATTCCGCCGTCATTCTGCCCCTCTGCTTTACTGAGGTCGATGATCCTGATCATTTCATACTTGTTTTCCGCAGTCTGATATCTGTATGAAATACTTGATCCGGAGGAAAGACTGGAACGAATGTTTTCAGGATCAAGGAATGCAAGTATCCCCTCCCTGTCCGGCTCTGAAACATATTTTTCAGCATAGCGATGTGACATATCCCTGAAAGAGCCTGAAATACCGTTAAGATCATAGTATTCCTTGTACTGATCATCCGAACGGTAGCATACAGCCCGGTCAGCGTCAAGATCAACACGGTAAATGGAACGGTAATCCGATTCCACTGCGGTAATATAAAGCTTCAGATGCTCGCTTAACTTGCGGAATGTACGAGTCAGTATTCCGACCTCATCTTCGGCATTGTAATCAAGAGAAAAATCAAAGCTGTCGGAACTCAGCTTGCTTACCGCATTGGTAAGACGGTGAAGAGGCGCAACTATGTGTCCGGTAAGTCGTGTTGCCAGAAGAATGAACATGGTCATAAGAAGTATCATTACCAGAATATTCTGAACCATAAGATCGTGCCAAAGTTTATTGGTCGCAGATTCCGGAACAGAAACAGTCAGTCGCATGCCATTGTGCAGCTGCTTCCATA
The DNA here is from genome assembly GCA_017438745.1 of Oscillospiraceae bacterium. Taxonomy (GTDB): domain Bacteria; phylum Bacillota; class Clostridia; order Oscillospirales; family Ruminococcaceae; genus HUN007. The sequence goes on from JAFRUS010000071.1 coordinate 9,774, forward strand.
CTGCTTCCTTTTGAACTCCGTTATAAGTATACCTTATGATCTCATCATCTTTTGTCAGAGCCTCTGATATCTTCAGGCTTTCAGCATCAGCGCCTTCATCTGTATCTATAAACGGATGATAAACAAGATTTCCTGAATCATCGGTGATAAACGCATATCCATCCTCGTAAAGACGGATATTATCCACCTGGTTTCTCATAGTGGAACAGTCGATCTCGATACCGATAACTCCGATAAATTCGCTGCCAAGATAAACAGGAACATTATACGATATAACGCGGACGTCAAGATTATCAGTCACATACGGCGGCAGCCAGATAGGACGGCCGGTATTTTTCGGTACAGTAAACCAGACAAGTTCATCTGTATTACTTGTATCATAAAGCGTGATGTCCGTTACTTCGCGCTCGGTGAACCCTGTTCCGTCAAGATTTGTGTACCAGAATCCCTTTACTGTGTCTGAAGCTTCAGGATCGATACGGTAGTAATATGTGAGCGCACCGTTTGTCGCGCCCATAGTTCTGTTGAAAAAGCCGCGCACCCTTTCCAGATGCTCAGGAAGATCTTTCTTGTCAAGTGATTTAAGATCTGCTTCAACATATGCCTGAACATTTATGACCGACTGCTCAACACTGTTGAAATAATAATCAAGATTCTTCTCACCGGTTTCACATAAAAGCATAAGACTCTGCTCGGCATATTTGTCGCCGGTACGCTTTATCACCGCTATGCCAAGAAGAGCAGATGTCATAACTGCGATAATTATTCCGAAAAGCGTAAGTGACGTAACTTTCGCCCTTATTGACTTTAATCCCATATCTGACTCCCCTTTTCTATATCATACCCTTTAATCTGCAAGTCAATATAATAATAAAATTATTATAGCACATATTTTATCAATTTAAAAGGGTTTATTTATATATTTCTGTTTAAAATAAACGAAAAAATATATTTTACATTCACTGTAATTCTTGAAACCTGTCACTTATTATGGTAAAATTATAGTAACAACTGTTTATGAGAAAGGGGTGTGGTGCAGACCTTGTTGTCTGCAATGAACATGAATAACATTGCTGTTGCAAATGAAACCATAAAAATAACCGCCGAAGGCTGCTATGAGAAAGACGAAAAAAAGATCAGTCTCCCTGAATGCGACTATGCTGCGGTTATCGTGTATTCACCTGAAAAAGGTACGGAACTTGTCTGTAAAACTGTGATCCCGGATGCGCCGGTATGTCAGATAACAGTGACGACTGAGGATTCCTTCGAAGCATCCGGACGCTTTGAACGTCCGTTTGTAATGAACTTCGCAAATGCTCACTGTCCGGGCGGCGGATTCCGTCTCGGAGCAAATGCACAAGAAGAAGCGCTCTGCCGCTGCAGCACACTGTATGCTTCGATCACTTCGGATGCAGCAAAAGAAATGTACGTTCACAATAATACCCGCATAAATCCGGTAGAATCAGACTACATGCTCTATTCTCCGAATGTATGTGTGTTCCGCGACAACAAATGTAACCTTTTATCCTCGCCTTTTACCGCTGCAGTTATAACGCTTCCGGCACCAAACAGACGCGGTGCGGCCATCGTGGCATCCGGAGCAAAGATAGCAGAAACCATGACCAGACGAATCAGGATAATGCTAGCGGCAGCTGCCGAAAACGATCATAAAAATCTTGTTTTAGGTGCATGGGGCTGCGGAGCTTTCGGAAACAAGCCGGAAGATGTTTCAGAATACTTCCGGAAAGTCATTATCGATGAAGGCTACGGAAAACTGTTTGAAAACATCTGCTTTGCCATTTACGGCAAGGAAACCGGACGGAATTATCTTGCATTTAAAAAGACTTTTTCATAAAAGAAGAAATCCCGGAACAGTACTAACTGTTTCCGGGATTTCTGGGTTTGAAAGCAATATTCTTTGGGCTTTCAGTATAATTTATCCGGTAGTGATCACAAGATCCATGGTGCCATCGTCATAGATTACTGCACACATCGGCATCCATGAATACCATTCAGCTATGACCGAATCTTTGAACTGATATCTGTCGTACCAGTGATCTGTTCTGAGTTCTTTTTTATAATGCTCCGCAACAGTGCAAAGCTCAGAATTATTTAATAAGAATTCATCGTCTCCGTCGCTTCGCGGAGGAATAAGTGTCCTGATATCAGGAATGTACTCCCAGCTTTCAACGTGCGGGATCTCACTGCCGCGCGCTTCCAAAGCAGCATTTACGTACTCTGTTCTCAAAGCGAGATCATCTTCACTGTACATGATGCGGTATTCTGTAAGTGCATCGTAGACAGTATCATGTACGTAATCGCATATCAGATCCGATTCCGTATATTTTTCATTTAATCCGTATCGGCTCTTCTGTTCCTTGTACCACTCCTCATATGTCTGGAGATTTTCCGCTACCCGCTCCGGAGTGTTCACATGTTTCTTAAGACATTTGTTATAAACAACAGATGCCAGAATACAGACGATGATCGCTGCGATGACACAGACAAATGCTTTCCGGTGATTCTGAAAAAGCCACAGGAAAATGCTTACGGCTGAAACAAGAACCGGGATTCCGTATATAATGATCCTCCAGAAAAATACGTAGACAATAGCATTTGCAATACTGTCAAGTCCACCCTCAGGTCCGTGTTTTGAACCTATAAATTCATAAATCAAGATCCCTGCAATTATCCATAAGACAGATATTCCAAGAACGATAAACAATTTTGAATTTGAGATATGATACCATTTATTCATTATCCTGCCCCTTTTCTACGAAATATTATCACTGTATCCTGCAGTAAGATCACATTATCAGATAAGTAAACTACTGTTCAATGGCAATAAGCCGATAAGTTTACTGCCTTCTTTATTTTTATTATAGCGTAAAGGACCAAAATTGTTAAGATGTCATCTGTCATTTTATTCGGTGACAGATGTAACTGGTTACTATTCACGGCCTAATTTTCCCAGCACAAAAGAAAACAACACCACTGGACCGGTTTTATTACCGGCCTGATGGTGCTGTATTTTTTCTTATTCACATTCAGCAAATATTTCTTCGACAGTATATGGGTTACCAT
>JAFRUS010000072.1 GCA_017438745.1 Oscillospiraceae bacterium
AAAACGCTTATTTATTCATTAATCAGCGTGGGGGCACCGGGGCGACGCCCCGCAAACCCCACCTCCGGAAATCCGGCGAAGCCGGATTTCCGATATAATCAGTGTTTCCTTAAATAAAGATAAATCCGGACATTTCTGTTCAATACAGAGTGACCGGATTTTTTATAATGCAAAAAAATAAAGACCGCAAAACATCTTTGCAGTCTTTAATGAGTGGAAGAGGGTGGATTCGAACCACCGAAGCTGAAAGCAACAGATTTACAGTCTGCCCCCTTTGGCCACTCGGGAACTCTTCCATAAGAGCTGGTGAACGGACTTGAACCCCTGACCTGCTGATTACAAATCAGCTGCTCTACCAACTGAGCTACACCAGCACATCGAGGCGACAGGACTCGAACCTGCGGCATCTTGGTCCCAAACCAAGCACTCTACCAAACTGAGTTACGCCTCGTTAGTGTGTGCTGTCTTTTCAGACAGCTTTATTATTATACTACACTAATTTTACTTTGTCAATAGAAATTGAATAATTTACAATTTATTCATAAAGTTGAAACTGTACATTCGTCCTTTGTGAATGTACTGAGGACTGGAGTTACTGGGATTCGACCCGTAGCTAACAATGAATTAAAGATCTTTATGATGGAACTGCTTTCTACCCTCTGCATAGTCAGCTACTATCTGACCGCTGCCGTAGAGCTTGTACTTGTAAGTTGTAAGTCCGTCAAGACCAACCGGTCCTCTTGCATGTATCTTGCTTGTGCTGATACCAACTTCGGCGCCGAAACCATAACGGAATCCGTCTGCAAATCTTGTAGAGCAGTTAAGATATGTTCCTGCTGAGTCTACAAGGTTCATGAACTTTTCTGCTGTTTCAAGGTTTTCTGTAATGATACTGTCAGTGTGATGAGATCCGAAATTATTGATGTGCTCAATGGCTTCATCAACACCGTCAACAAGCTTTACTGAAATAACGAGATCAAGGTATTCAGTGGCAAACTCGTCGTCATTCATTGATTCACATCCGATGATCTCAGACACTTCCCTGCTGCCGCGAACCTTAACACCGTTTTCACGGAGAGCTTCAACAACCTTCTTTAAGTTTTCAATGCCGAATGCTCTGTCAACAAGAAGAGTTTCAGTAGCGTTGCAGGCAGCTGTGTACTGGATCTTGGCGTCAACTGTTACTCTGCATGCCTTTTCGATGTCGGCATCCTTGTCAATGTATGTATGACAGATACCATCAGCATGTCCCATTACCGGGATCTTTGTATTGTTCATGATGTACTGAACGAACTGGTTTGATCCTCTTGGAATGATAAGGTCAACTGACTTGTTGCATGCGAGAAGCTCGTCAACTTCGCTGTGTCCTTCAACCTGATACATACAGCCTTCCGGTGCTCCGCTTGCCACTGCTGTTTTATAGATAACTTCAAAAAGAACCTTGTTAGTATTTACAGTTTCCTTACCGCCCTTAAGTACAGCACAGTTACCGCTTTTTATACAGAGAGAAGAGATCTGAACAAGAGCGTCCGGTCTTGCTTCGAAGATAATTCCGATAACGCCGATCGGGCATGAAATTCTCTTAAGAACGAGTCCTTCGTCGAGTTCACGTTCAAGCATTACTTTATTGATCGGATCAGCAAGACCAGCAAGCTGTTCGATACCCTTGCAGACATCCTCCAGTTTATGCTCGTCAAACTTAAGTCTCTTCTTTACCGACTGTGCAATACCGTTCTTTTCGGCATTTTCAAGATCAAGCTTGTTTGCCGCAAAGATCTCGTCTTTAGATTTAATAAGAGCGTCCTTTACGTTTAAAAGGACTTTGTTTCTTGTATCGATATCAATGGCAGCCATTTTATAGCTGTCAGCCTTCATTTTACGTGTTATTTCTATCATAGAATTGCTCATTGCTTTTAACTCCTTAATATAACTGTTATCATGTCGGAAATGTGGCGGGACTCCGCCCGAACCTCACACTGAATTATAAATAATCAGCTTTTCCTCACGTATATTATTCTATCATAAATACATAAGAAAATCCAGCATATTTTTATAAATTCAGAGTTTCATAAATCGCTGACAATGCATAGCATACATCACATTCATTATAAGTGTATATTACTGCACATTGTTCGGTTATGTAGAAATAATCTTATGTGTTTAGTGCAAATCGTCAAAAACGTAACATTTAAAAACATACAAATATTTGTCTGATATATCTTTACGTACAATTTTCACTTATTTTTCTCTGCTATCTTCTTCCATTTTTCTGTTTTAAAAGCATTGTTTTATACAATATCCGTTACGTATTATAGATTTTTTCTTAGTAATATGCTATAATATGAAAGTAAAAGTTAATAAAACACTGATTTGTATTTTCTCAGTGTTTCCCGAATCATGATCAGTAACTGACTGATCCTCATCAATAACAGAAATCTCAAAGCTAGAATTTACGAGGAGAGATAGTATGAACAAAAAAACTGTTATTATTGCAGTTACATTACTGGTGGCTATTGCAGGCTGTGTCGAGCTTAAACTAATTGTTGACAAAAATCAAAAGCCCGATTCGATCCAGGTTTCGTTGTCGGAAGATGCTCCTCAGAACGCAGGGCGTAAGGAAAACCCTATTGTTGTTTCACAGTCAGAAGGACTGAAGTATTTTTATGAAGGAGTCAGCGCTTCTGAAAAAGATTATCAGAAAGTCGGTAATGATTTACTGACTGTACTTGACAAGATCGAAAAAATGAGTCAGTGTACCATTACTAAAAACGCTGATATAAAACGTGAAGAAAACGGTGTCGAATACTATAAGGTAAACGACAAGTCATTCGGAAGTCTTTCAGATCTGAAATCATACGTAAAAGTCAGCGTTACCGATTCCCTTCTTAAAGAAAGATACAGCGGTATGCTCGACGGCGATGCACCTGTTTTCAAGGAATTTGACGACGGTCTTTACGTAAAAAGAAGAAATGATCCGGCGAAGGGATTTGAATGGGAGAAGAATCCTGACAAAACTATAAAACTTGCAGTTACAGGCAAGGAAGAAGGAAAATTCAAAACAGCAGCCACAGGATACACTATTGAGATCGTCGATGAAGGCGGTATCTGGAAAGTTAATGCTGTAACAAAATAAAAACATAATCCGGTTCATAAAACGAGCCGGATTTTTTATATGTTATAACACCAAAAATCGGCATATCCCTATCCGTAACTATACAGGGATATGCCGATAATTTTTATTATAGTGAACGCATAAAAGATTTATACGTTCACTATAATTAATTCATTTATATTGCCTTGCAGATCCGCAAACTACGTTTGCTCCCTGCATATCGGCTAATAGTAAACGAAAAATAAATTTTTCGTTTACTATAAATTCTCTGATAACAGTTCAGACACTTACCACACTGAAACTTTTGAAGAAAATACCTTCTGAGCGCCCTTGTAAAGAGCCATGTTAAGATCTGTAGGAATGAAACTTCCATCGCTGTAGACAGGAACGCATTCATATCTGTCTGCTGAACCGTCACTGAGCATTTTTTCTGCAATGATATCGTTCCTGTTTTTCAGTTCTGCAACAGGAAGCGGAACAAAGAGACGGTTTTCATCAGGAACAGGAGCTCCTGTAAACTCAGGAACTATAACAGTCTGTTCAACTGAACCGTCACTGTAACTGCGAAGCGCCTTACCCAGTGAATCTACATCCTTTACATTAGTAAGCTTGAGACTCTGTATTATACTGTACCTGAGTTCATTTTCATATTCCCACGGAGACTTGGCATCTGCACTCGGACAGATACTAATAACTTCATTTTCACGGATTACGATACAAACGCTGTCCTCCATAATAAAATCTGCTTCAAAAAGAAGAACGTATGCCGTATCTCCGCCGTGCGGAGGCGGAATGATAAGTCTGCCGGAATGAAGTTTGTTTATAAAGCTTCTGCCGTCACCTGAAAACTTGACTGTCATCTCTGAATTCTGTAGGAAACGTTTAAGTTTGTCAGAAAGTTTTTTTACAAGACTGTCCGGCATATTGCATGCCTGAGTGACGCATTTATCGAAATAATCATTGTAAAGTCCAGGTGCTTTACAGATTACAAGCTCCTGTTCAAAGGTCTCGGAATACCTTTTTTCATCTGAATCCGTTTCATCCATGAGTCCGGAAGCATCCCATTCTACTGTGATCTTGTAGTTTCTGAATGCCTGTTCGATCTTCTCCTCCACCTTTTTATAGATGTCCGGAGTATAGTCGATACAGTAATAAACTTTCCATGGATTTCTTATCTGAATGTAATAATCGTTTTCGAATTTTCTTCCGCTGTCACCTGACACAGTGCTGCCGGATCTGTAATAGTCCTCAAGGAATCCCTGAATGTCATCAGCAAAATCCCGGCTGCTTACCTGACACTTTAATTTTTCACGGATGAAAGCAGCAGGTTCGGCATCATCTGCAAGAAGCGGTTTAGTATCAATACATTCAAGAAGCCTTTCACTGAGATGTCCGTTTCTGGCTGCCCACATGAAAAGATAGGATACCGGTGTACATGCGTAGTTACGGATCTTCATATCATCGTAGTCGCCGAGAGCTTCGCGGTTCTTGTCATTTGCCAGGCAGTATTCCTCAGTTACTTTATCCTTTACTTTATCGTAATCAAACATGAGGTCGTTTTCCCTGCCCGCATACAGAACATCTTTCTTAGCGTAGGTCACCTGTTTAAGAGGAACCTGAGGGATATCCGGCTGACGTATCTCGATGACGGGCTCCTCAGGTTCCGATGGTTTATCCTGTGGTGTTTCGCTCTCATATTCAGCTTCATCAAGTTTTTTCTGCTGGATCACGTATCCGGCTATGATAGCTCCCTCAAAAATAACACCGACAGCCCATACTATCATTGCACTTAGCGAAAATCCGTTTAAGAACTTCGCTGCCGTAAAGGCAAGTATGAGAACAAAAAGCTGAAGTCCCAGGCATAAAGAGATTACTCCCTTACGTTCATTCTTATAACGTATAATGCTTATCAGCGAGATAATGAGACAGACAATAAAACACGATGCTGCAATAAGAGCATATTTTCTTTTGTCTCCTGTAAAATTTGTAGATGCAATAAAGGAAGCCGCAGCAAGTCCTGCACTGAGCACTGAATCAGCGATCAGAAAAACAAACTTCCAGAGTGGTTTACTTGTTTCGTTCATATATCAGCTAATCTCCTATAGTCCATAATCCCTGACAGACTTTTATATCATAATAAACAATACAAATCTACGGTTTAATTATACCATAAATCGTTCCCGATTAAAAGAGATTTTTATAAATAATGCCGCATAATTTTTATCAGAAAATTATAAATTCAATACCGTTATCATTCTCTACGTACTTCAAAGTGCGTAAATGCGTGCTTTAATGCTATAGTAAAATATCCGACTATAACTAAAATTTTTCCTAAATTTATATTGAAATGTTAAGCAGAATATGTTATAATATACACACAGATCAAGTATCTTAATATATTTTTTATCATTGTGCACATATTTTGATTTAACGATCAAAAAATCCATCACAGAAAGGGAGTTAGTTAATGAATTTTGATTTTTTAATCAGCTCTGCCAATGACGAATTGCAGAAACGATATGCAGGAGGCGCACCGCCTTCAGCAGGTGACACTATTTGTCTGATCTGTTCTGAAAACGGTACAGTTTATAAGGGCTACAACAACAAAATGCCGAACGGTGACAACGTTCACGCTGAAGTTGCAGCAGTAAACAGCCTCCGGGCAGACGGTCAGTCAATGATCAGAGCAATTACGGTTTTCGACTCATTCAACCGTGTTCCGATCATTCCGTGCAACGGATGCCTTCAGATGATTCTTTCAATTGACTACAGAAACATCAACACAGTTATTGTTACTCCGACAGGTGTTATTCCTATCACGAATTTCCTCGGACACAATAACGGTATGAATTCCGGTCAGACGCAGTCAATGAACATGATGAACAGCGGCATGATGAATAACGGAATGATGAACAATGGTATGCAGGGCGGCGGCATGATAAACAACGGAATGCAGGGCGGCGGTTCAGCCTACATGAATCCTAATACTTCAGGATACATGAACAGTCAGGCAATGAATCAGTCACCTTACAGGGGTGGTTCAATTCAGATGAGCGGTGCTATTAACGGCTCAATGAATAATTCCGTTTACATGAATTCTGTAAATTCTGTTACGACAAGTATCGGTGTAAAATCTTATACTGCCGGCAGCGGACAGAAATCAAGTGCTCTGAAAAACAAGCTTAATGATCTTCTCAACGACGATGACGATGATGAAGATTAATTAATATTTTTTATGAAAGGGATGTTTATTTATGGCGAAAACAAATGCAAAACTAAATGAAGAACAGAAACAACATGTTTCTAAAATGGGGCTTATCATAATTGCACAGGTTGCGATCATGGTTATTCTTACATTCATAATGGTTATGGTTGTAACATCAAAAATTGATGAAATGATCGTGAACGACAACACTGCAATCACCAAAGAAAAATGTGCTGAACTCGAACTTTACATGGAAAACTCAACAACCATCATCAACAACTACAGTTCAGCTGATGAGATCATTAATGTAATCGAGCATCCGGATGATCCGGATGCTGTAGCAGCAGCTCAGAAGTACACTGAGAAAATATCTGCAACGCTTAGCAACCTTGAAGGTATTTACGTATCTGAGTGGAACACACACGTTCTTGCTCATACCAATCCGGCAGTTGTAGGTATCACAACAAGAACTGAACAGGGTGCCCTTGATGAACTCCACAACGGCATGCTCAACTCCCACAACAACAACATTTACAATGCCGGAATCATTATCTCTCCTGCATCAAAGCAGCAGATTATTTCAATGTACAAGGCAATATTCAATGACGCAGGCAAGCCTGTAGGTCTTGTTGGTCTTGGTATCTACACAGAAGGTATCGTTGAAGACCTTGATCAAAGAAATACAAAGATTACAAGCGATTCACAGTACTACATGGTCGATGTTCATTCCAAGAAATATGTTTTTGCACAGAACAAAGAACTTATGAATACTGTAATTGATGAAAATGTATCTCCTGAATTCAATAAACTTGCAGAAGAACTTGCTGCTACAACTGAAAACAAGAGCGGAACATTTACATTCAAGCGTGACGGCAAGAGCTACTACGGAATTTACAGCTATCTTGGCTATATGGGTCAGGTATTCATCATTGACGGAAACTCAAGTGAACTCTTCAGACTTCCTATAAACATGCTTATCTACCTTATAGTATTCACAATCATCTACATCATTATCGCTATCTTCTTCTACAATCTCGTTAAGAAGCAGGAAGAAACAGTATACAAACTTGATAAGTCACTCAAGAAGACACAGAAAACAAAGCAGTCACTCAACTCTGCTATCTTCCAGGATATGCTTACAGACTGCAAGAACCGTGTATCATTCACTAACGACTTCGAGCGCGGCAAGGTACCGGATGCACCTGATTATCCTTACTACTTCATGATGTTCAATATTTCAGAATTCAGTGCTATCAATATTCTCTACGGTGAAGATATTGGTGACGAAGTACTCGCAAACGTAGCAAATACTATCCGTTCAAGCCTCGAAGGCGCAGATCTCTACCGTACAGGTTCAGACGAATTCGTAGCAGTAATGCAGGGACAGGGTACACTCCAGGGCAGCAGCAGAATCTGCACATATGCTGACCAGACAATCAGTGCACTTTCAAGACCTATTACAACTGCAGCTGGTCCTGTAAACGCAATGTTCAGAGCATCAATCGTAAAGAAGAGCACAGGAATCGATCCTTCTGTTCTTCCGGCACTTAAGGATACTCTCAACCAGAGCGGTATTGCTCAGCCGGGCCAGATCCCATTCCTCGATATGGATACTCTCTGATAAAAAAATATATTAAGACAACGAACAAGGCGCTTTGCTTTTGAAAGAAGGCAAAGCGCCTTTGTTCTTTATAATCGGAAATATGATCCCCCACCCCCTGCCCCCTCCCCGAGGGGAGGGGGGGAAAGCATTACGGCTCACTGAAAACGGAATGGGTGAATCAAAACGCCTCTCTGGACACTGAGTGAGCAAATAAATCTCCTCTCCAAAAACTGAATGAGCAAAACAAACGCCCCTCCGTTGCCGGAGAGGCGTTTATTTGTGTATTGCTATTAGATTTACTTTACATACTGTGAAAGGCCTGAGATCTGCTGATCCTTTACTGCCTTGGCTACAAGGCCGGCTACAACATTTGCACCCTTTTCGCAGAAGTGTGTTCCGTCTGTTGAGCCCTGAACTGCGCCCATAAGGTGGTATGAAAGAGCCGTGTCGTAACCTACTGAATTGTAGTGGTTCACCATTATGGTGTTAAGGTCTATGCAAGGGATCTTGTACTTTGATGCGAGTTTCTTGCATGCATCGCAGTAATCAGTGTAACTGTTGGTGAATTTTCCGTTGCTGTAGGCTTTCATTCCGATTACTGTAGTAACGAGTATCGGAGTGCCGCCCTTGTTCTTTGCATCGTTAATAAACTGTGTCATGTACCATTCGTATGATCCTGATGAAGGATTGTCTACGTTTCCGCAAACCGGAGCGTAACGGTCTGCATTTGACTTGCCGGCATCGTTGATCGCGAACATTATCATTACGAAATCGCCTGTCTTCATGCTGTCGGCTATTGTCTGCCATCTGCCTTCATCGTAGGCTTTCTTGGAGCTTCGTCCTGCCATTGAATGGTTTGCTACTGTAACATCTGATGTGAAGTAATTGCCGAGGTAGTAGCCCCATCCCTGCTGCGGAGCGTAGCTTTCACGATAGGACTGTACTGTTGAGTCACCGAGTATGAACAGTGTAGGATTACTGTTTGTTGTCGGAGTCTGGTTTGCGTTCGGATCATAGGTCTCAGCTATCGGTTCATCAGTAAGTCCGATGGTGATATAGTCGAGGTTCGGACCACCCTGATTAGCTACCGTAGAAATCATCTTGATCGTATTTGCACCCTTTACAAGCGGAAGCACGATTCCGAATTCAGCCCATGTGGTCCATGCGCCTGTTCCGGTAAATGACTGCATCCAGTATTCGCTTTCATTTCCATTAACAATGATCTTCATTGCACGGTCTGTATCAGTACCGTTTGCAAACCGGATATGAGTCATGTAATTGCCGTCCTTTGCAGCGTTTACTGTAAATGTGATATTGCTTGTATCTGTGTTGTCAAGATTGATATATCCTCTGGAATCTGTAAATCCTGAGTTTGTTGTTTCAATAATACCTTCGTCCCAGACCTGATCAACTGCAAAGTATTTCTTGTCCGGATCTTCCTTCGGAGCAGGTTCTGTGAATGTCACATCTTCACCGAAGAGATATTTCTGAAGAAGCTGAACGTCTTCCGCATTAAGTTCACCGTCGCCTGTAACATCAGCTGCTGCAGCATATTCGCCGGAGAGAACAGTATTTTTAAGAGCAATAAGATCTGCAATGTTTACCTTACCGTCTGAATTACAGTCGCCCATATTTAACGGCTCCGGTGTCGGAGAAGGTGATGGCGACGGAGACGGTGTAGGATCCGGTGAAGGATCAGTAGACGGAGAAGGTGATGGTTCTGGCTGAGCTTCACCGATCTTCATAAGTCCCTGAAGGATCTCGGCGTTCTTGTCTGCACCCTTGGCACTCTGATGAAGATCATCTTCAGAACCGTTTGCCTGTATAGCGTAGTAGGACTGCATTGCATCATAACCGCCGATGCTGAAGCCGAAGTCCTGCCATGCATTGAAGAGGTCCATTACGGGAACGTTCTGTTCGCTTCCCACCTTGTCAAGTTCACCGCCGAACCAGCGTCCGGTCAGTTTAGGATTTCTGTTGAAGTCACCGCGTCTTCCCTGCTGCTTAACAAGGATAACGTTCATACCCTTTGCCTTACAGGTCTTGACCATATCGGTAACTACTTCGTAATACTCTGATTCGTTTGAATAATTCTTGTCGTTGATACCGATGGAGATTATGTAGTAATCTCCTGCTTTTCCGTAAGTCTTGATCGGATCAAACTGTCCGCTGGTGTAGAATCCCTTTGCGAACTGTCCGCTGGATGCCTGATTTCGGATCTCGTAGGTATTTGTATCAACGTACTTGTAAAGGAACTGTCCCCAGCCGTGCTGTGCAGTATCTTTTACATTGTAGTAGTTGGCTACCGTGGAGTCACCGCAGATCCAGATCGTCGGTTTCATCTCACCGGTGGTGTTGAGCTGCTTTATTTCGATGGACGAAATAGTATAAGCAGCATTGTTCATACCGGCTACCGCTGCCACATTGAGCTGTCCATCTGTTACAGGGACCTGTATAGATTCAACGGCATTGTTTCCGGTAAGATTGATCATCTGAGGCATTCCCTCAACATTGATCGTTGTTCGCGGACTGTTACCGGTCATTACTGTTACCTGATAAAGACCTTTCGGAAGGTCAACATTGAACTGACCTCCGGTAAACTGTACTGCGTCAGCTCCTGCACCCGAACCCTGTGCATTTACGTTGGCTACTTTTCCGGAGAATCCGTAACCTCTGCCGGCGTTATATCCGTCCGATGCGCTTACTCCTGTAAAACCTCCGGCTGCACCTGAACCGCCCAGATCGAATTTCCAGTCAGTCTGTGCTGCTGACGCCTTGTTTCCCGTACCCGGCAAAGCTCCCATTGCTGCAGAAAATGCCATGGTAAACGAGATAAGGCCACTAATAAATTTCTTTTTCATAACCTCGCACCTTTCGCGTTTACATTACAATCGTCCCGAAATTGAATTTCCGGACACAATCCTTATCTTACATTATACCACTTTCTGCACAAAAAAATCAATGGATTAGAGCAGATTTTTCTACACACATAAAGACTTTTTATCGTTTTATTATTTAACGCAACGCTAAAATTCTGTTTTAAAAAAAGCATAACCTGCGTATTTTTCTGACAGGTTATGCTGAATTTTCTGCAATCGATATTTTTTTATAGGCCCTTATCTCTGAGTTTAAGATTTCCGGCATTCATTGTACCAAAATTTTCAGTCGTACAAATGACATCTTTACATTTTTCCATAATGGCAAGAGCTCTGTTTACTGCTTCATCACTTATCGGTTCAAATGCCTTTTCTGAAATGACAACCGAAGCAAGGGCTGATGCCACAGGGTATTCCACATCATTTTCATGAAGAACACCTGCTGCAAACGGAATACCTTCACGGTAAAGTCTGCGGTAAACCGGAATTCCCGCTCCCCCGCCGCCTATTACAAAAACTTCCGGCTCACCTTTTATTCCGTCCGGTTCAGCCGCTCCGTAATAAGTGTTGTATCGTCCGTCCTTTATTTCATAAAGAGTATTTATGTAATCACCGGAAAAGATCTCCTCAGGAGTTCCGTACCGTTCCGCTTTTCCGTTATGTATACAAACGACTGAATCAGAAAACTTCTGTGCCAGATCAAGTTCATGCAGTGACTGTACAACTGCAATATTCCTCTCCTTGGCAAGTCGTCTCAGCAGAGTAAGCAGATGCAGCTTATGACCTGTATCAAGAAACGAAGTAGGCTCATCCAGAAGCATGATCTCCGGTTCCTGGGCTATTGCTCTTGCAAGCATGACAGACTGACGCTGACCGTCACTTATCCTGTTGAAATCAGTATCGCAGAGATGATCAGCTCCGGTAAGTTTCAGTGCCTCATGAACGACCTCCCTGTCATGGTCACCAAGTATGCCGAACGTTCCTGTGTATGGATATCTGCCTGTGGCGGCTACGTCAAAGCAGGTCATCCTGTCTGTGGTGAGTCTTCCGGTAAGCATGACTGAAAGCCTTCGGGCTACATCCTTTTCCTTAAGCCCGGCAAGTTCATCGCCGCAGAGAAATACCTTTCCGGATGCGGCAGGAAGCTGACCGGCAATGGTTTTAAGCACCGTGGATTTTCCGGCTCCGTTCGGTCCGATAAGTGTGCATATCTCGCCTGCCGAAATACTGATCGTAATACCATCGACGATGACTTTTTTACCGTATCCGGCACCAAGGCTATCCGTATGCAAAGATGAGGCTTTGTTTTTCTGATCTTTATTTATCATGACATGCTCCTTTCCTTCGCACGGTGAAGCATAATCCAGATAACAACCGGCGCACCGAAAACGGCTGTGACGGTACTTACGCTCAGTTCCTGCGGAGCAAAGAGCATACGAGCAATGAGGTCGCATCCCATACAGAAAACTCCGCCTCCGAGAAATGCCGCAGGTATAAGAATAACAGGTTTCGAAGTTCCGAACATTCCTTTCATCAGGTGCGGAACAGCAATGCCGACAAATGACACCGGTCCGGCAAACGCAGTCACTGTTGCGGAAAGAATACTTGAAAGAAGTATGAGAAACACGCGGAAACTGCGTATATTCACGCCCATGTTCTCAGCATAGGCTTCGCCCAGCTGATAGGCACCTATCGGCTTAGACAGAAGGAATGTAAGGATAAACGCTGCAAAGATCATGACAGACATCACACGTATATCCTGCCAGTCTGCTCCTGAAAAACTTCCCTTCGACCAGTTATGAAGATTGACTATATTTGCGTCATCTGCAAAAGTCACCGCAAGATCAGTAAGCGCACTGCAGATATATCCTATCATTACGCCGGAAATAACAAGCTGTGCCATATTCCGTACTTTTCCGGAAAACAGAAGCACGGTCATCATACACAAAAGTGCACCGGCAAATGCCGCACCTATCATCATCCATGAATTCATGGCAAATCCGTACCGTAAAGAAGTTATCATGATCAGGGCAACAGTGAGTTTCGCACCGGATGAAATACCGAGCACAAACGGACCGGCAATCGGGTTCCTGAAAAAGCTCTGAAGAAGAAATCCCGAAACTGAAAGCCCTCCGCCGAGTATCAGTGCAGACAGCGCACGCGGCATACGAATATCCATAATGATACGGTGTGCAGACTGATCAGTGATACGCCCGGTAAGCACTCCAAAAACCGTATCAGCCGTGATCCTGCTGCTTCCGGACGCAAGGCTCAGAATAAAAAGTATCACTGCAGCGATAACCAGCAAAGCAAATCCGGTCACAGCACGTATTTTTCGTTGTTTGTCCATATCTTTTTTCATTTATTTCTCCATGTTGAACAGGTTGTTTTTTAGAATGTATTTTAAGTATAACATATATACCTTACTCATTCAACCAAAAACAGCACCCGTTTGTATTCAGGTGCTGTGTTCTGTATTGATAGCTTAATTATAATTAGTGAATACGTTGCAGATACGTAAGCTGATCCTTTCTGTCTGCATTACCGGTAAAAATGCTGTTCAAGTCCGTTATCATATCCGCTGCGCCGGTTGTCTGCTGGAAGAGGTTCTGTTCGGTACACCAGACGTTATCGTTCTTCACGGCTTTGAAATCTGCGAATACCGGGGATTTTTCGAGAAGCTGAGAGATGGATTTGAGTTTTCCTTCTATGGTGCTGTTGTAAATGAGAATGTCTGCATCTTTCGCACATTCGTAGAAGGTTTCCATCTGGATATTCATTGTTGACAGTGCGTTGTCTTCCACTCCCAGATCTTCTCCGGTAAATATATATCTGCCGCCGGCAAGATCTATCATCTTTGAAATGTAGTCCCCCGGTTTTCTTACGTTTACATATCCGTTAGCGGTCACGCTGAAAAATGCTGCTGTCAGACGTTCATTTTCCGGAACATCGGGAATATCGAGTGAATGGAATCCGGCAGTCTTATCCTCGAAACATCTTTCTGCTTCATCTTCTTTTCCGAGGATAAGCCCGTAGAGTTTCATCCATTCCATGCGTCCGAGGGGATGCTGTTCGTAACTGGAACGTTCGACGATAACGGGAATGCCGAGAGATTCGATCTGTTCCTTTACCGCCGGACTGTGCGTGATCATTGTGTTTTCAATGGCAAGCGTACAGCCGGATTCGGTCAGTGCTTCGTAGTCGGGAGCGTTGTATTTGCCGATAAACGTCAGACGACCGGCATTCATCGCTTCCTTTACGTCCGGCAGCATCCAGCTCTCAGTATCGGTCGAAGTCATGGAAACTGCATCGAGTGAGCCGATGGCATCGAAAAGATCGATGACAGATGATGAAGCAAGATAAATATCACCGCTCTGTTCACGAATCACAGGTATTGTACTGCCCTCCGGAACCGGGCATTTTTCGGGAACGAACAGAAACTGATCGGAATCAATAGTTATAAGCGAGCATCCGCTTTCCAGATAATCCACGGAAAACTGATCAGCGTATTCAAGTTCCATATGTCCGGTTACTCCGGGCACCGCTTCGTTCCGGCCGGTACTTTGACCCGCATCATTTTCTGATGTACATGCGGATAAAATAATGATCATCACCGGCAGAATAAAAAACAAAGCCAGCTGTTTTGATCCCCTACAGTTCATTTTTTTCTTAATACCTCTAAAATCAAAGATCCGGCTAAGCCGGATCCCGATATTGCTGATATAAAATGATCTCATGATATTGTTGATGAATCAAAGAATAATGTGTATTCTATCTCGTGAGGAGTACTCATTGCTGTTGTATCTGCATTCATTTTAAGTTTAGTGTCAAATGAGCTTACCGGAACTTCAAAAACTGATGAACCGTCTGTTATTTCCGGAAGATACTTTTCACCATCCACGATCATATAGTCGTACTTGTCACTGCTCCACTTAAGAACTGCTGTGGTTTCGCCGTTCTTAACACTGATCTTTGCAGGACTTTCTACTGATGCCTTACCGGAGCCGCCTTCGAGTTTTACTTCGACGGTATATTCACCGTCTTCAATTCCAAGAGTTGATGCAGTGATCTTTTCATTTTCCGGAACAACACCCTCAGGAAGTGAATCAGCACGGAAAACAAGTACACGGTCGTACCAGAGCTGCTTCTTGTGGCTGAATGCGGCGCAGTTTACCTTCCTGTCGAGAGCTTCAACAGGGAATGTAAATACTCTTCCTTCATCAGTTTCTTCAGGTTCTATGAAAGATGCTTCATCTGCCTGCGCTGCTTCCTCTGCTGTACCTGTGAAAAGATGATCATAGCTCTTGCTGTTTATTGTAAGCTTTGCTGTAAGAGTACCGTCAGCTGCCGTAAGTTCACAGTCAGCTATCTTAAACATTGATGAACTGGAGTCTACGTCAATATGATAGGTGCCGTCCTTAACTTTGTCTGCACTTATCTCTTCCATTCCCTCAAAACCGACTTCATCAGCTTCTATTACATCATCGCCGGAAGCAACCGCAAGTTCTGTTACCTCAGCCTGTGTTGTTTCTTCAGTTTCTGCTGCAGTTTCCGCTTCAGTAACTTCTGCTTCAGTAACCGTAAGTGTTATTTCGGCCAAACCGCTGTTTTCTTCTGTTCCGGCACCAGTACTGCATCCTGTCAGAATAAGTGCAGAAAGAACTGCAGATATTATAATTAACTTCTTCAAATTAAACCCTCCAAAAATAATGAACAGCGTTTTGCTCTTCATAAAAAAGCAGCAGATCATAACCCCATACGGTACGTTATAATGATATGCTGCTTTAATTTATTAATACTGCCTTGCAGATACGCAAATTACGTCTGCTGTCCGCATTATGCTAACTATGTATTTACGATTATTCAGCTATTGAATCGATAGCTTCCTTAGCGTGGTCGATGTAGATCTGACGGATAGCTTCATTTTCGCCAAGGCCTCTTACAAGGCATTCTACCTTGTAGCCTGCAGCTTCGAATACAGACTTCCATGAATCTTCCTCGTCGCCAGCCATATCGTTGTTAGCGTGGTCGCCTGCAACTACCATGAGAGGTTCAAGAACAACGCGTTCATATTCGCCAGCCTGAACCAGCTTAAGAACATCCTCTACTGAAGGTTCAGCTTCTACTGTACCAACGAAATAATTTGTGTGTCCGTCTGCTGTAAGGAGATCCTGCATTTTCTTGTAAACTGAGTTTGATTCAGCTTCTGTACCGTGACCCATGAAGCAGATAGCAGTCTTGCCGTCATCGTAATCCTTTGTCCAGTCAACGATAGCTTCTTCAACACGCTTGAAATCATCGTCAGATGTAAGGAGCGGCTTGCCGAATACGACCTTGTCAAATGCATCAGCCTTTGAACCGACCTGTTCAAGAAGATCATTGTATTCAAGACCATTCATGAGATGTGTAGGCTGTACAACAAGTGTCTTTACGTTGTTCTTCACTGCACGGTCGAGAGCAGCGTCAACGTCATCGATAAGAATACCGTCACGCTTGTTTACGTGATCTATAATGATATTTGCTGTAAATCCACGGCGTACACTGTAGTCAGGAAATGTCTTTTCGAGTGAATCTTCGATAGCGCCGATAGTAAGACGACGGCTGTCGTTGTAGCTTGTACCGAAGCTGAGAACGAGAAGTTCTTTTTCACCGATCTCATCCTGATTACGAACGTTGTCAAGTGATGCATCACCTGTGTCGTAGTTTTCTTCTTCATCCTCTTCTTCAACTTCTTCGGCAGCAGATGTTTCAGCCGCAGCTTCAGTAACTTCTTCAGTCTCTGTTTCAGCAGCTTCTTCAGTTACTGCTTCTGTTTCTGCGACACTGTTTTCTACTGCTGAATTACCAGCAGAAGGAGCAGAACTGTCGCATCCTGACATAACAAATCCAAGCATTGCAATACTCATAATTACAGCGATCTTTCTTTTCATTTTAAATAAGCTTCCTTTCATAAAGAGGTAAACCGCATAAAAAATGCCTTCATCCGAACGGAAGAAAGCATCACAAACAGACCCATCCGGAAACGGAGAGTCTGAAGCAGTACGATCAATTCCTCGTGATCTGAGCTAAAAGCTCTGTACCAGTACGAGGCAGGTTTCCTGACTTATGCATCAACGCGATATACAAAGCCTTCCCGGATTTCCAGTGACCATGTAACAGCATACCGCTCCGCAAATACAGTGACGAGATCGTGCAGGACTCAGACCTGCTTCCCTTTTACCCTCTGCTTCTATGAAATATGAACAGAGGCACCACATACTTTATATTCATTTTTAACAAATCCAATTGTATCACAAACGGATGTGAAATTCAATAAGAACAAAAATATTTCGGCACATCCTACAGTTTTTTGTCAGCAAGATAAAGCAGAGCATTGCATATTGCCGCCGCCACATTGCTGCCGCCTTTTCTGCCGCGTGCCACTATACACGGTACACCGGTATCTATAAGCATCTCCTTTGACTGGACCACGTTTACAAATCCGACCGGTACACCGATGACAAGTTCAGGAATGAATGTACCGGAACGTATAAGCTCTGTAAGTCTTACAAGTGCCGTAGGTGCGTTCCCTGCAGCAAAGATGACCGGTCTGCCGAGACGAGATGCCTTGTCAACTGACGCTGTCGCCCTTGTGGTACCGTTTGCCTTTGCAGTTTCAGCAATATCAGGATCTGCCATGAAGCATTCGCACGAACATCCGTGCCTTGCAAGTGCAGCCTTGTTTATACCTGACTTCGCCATATTTGTATCTGTTACAAACACGGCTTTTTGAGATATAGCTTTCATAGCAGTATTCATCACGTCTTCTGAAAAATACAGATTATCAAGATAATCAAAATCTGCGGTCGTATGAATAACACGCATTACAACAGGCTTTATTTCCTCAGGTATCTCAGTTTCCAGTTCTGACTCGATTATTTCAAAACTCCGGCGTTCAATATCAGCCGGAAGCACATATTCAAGGTTCATACGCCCTCCTGAATGATTCTATATATCATATCCATATCAAGGCTGTTACGGACAACATCAGCTAGTTCATCGAGCTGTTTTTCACGGTGCATTCTTCTGTCCGTGACCGTACCGTTAAACTTAAGTCCCTTGACTTCATAAAGAGCTTTAACAAGAGCTCCGGAAACTCCGGCACTGTCAAAAATTCCGTGAACGTAGCAGCCTGCCACATTACCGTTAAAATATCCGCCGTTATCCGTAAGCGGTTCACCGTTTCCTTCAGTCTTACCCATATGGACTTCGTAGCCGTAATATGACGCACCGCTTAGGCATGAAAAGAAACCGGAAACGGTTTGGAAACGTCCTTCAGTACGACGCTGAGTTTTCTCGCCGTGAAAAACTGTTCTGCATGATGGAAGAAGACCGAGGCCGTCAATCGTTCCTCCGCATTCAGTTTCATCCGGATCGGAAATAACAGCCCCAAGCATCTGAAATCCGCCGCAGATTCCAAAAACCGGAGTTTTACGCTCAGCCTGCGCTGTAACCTTTCTGCTTAATCCGGTTCTGTTCAGCCATTCCATATCTGCTATCGTACTCTTTGTCCCCGGCAGGATAAGCAGATCCGGATTTCCAAGCTGTTCCGGTTCCGACACATACCGTACAGATACACCTTCATGCTGACTGAACACATCGAAGTCTGAAAAATTAGATATTTTCGGGAAACGTATCACGGCAATATCGATAATACCGGTATTTTCAGTTTTATCAAGACGTGACGAAAGACTGTCCTCATCTTCAAGATCATGCTTAACGAACGGGATAACTCCAATCACCGGTTTTCCGCATTTTTCTTCAAGAATTGAAACGCCGTCATCGAACAGACTGATGTCACCGCGGAAACGATTCACCACAAGTCCTTTTACCAGTTCCTGCTCGTGTTTTTCCAGCAGCGCATAAGTTCCGTAAAGCTGGGCAAACACGCCGCCGCAGTCTATGTTTCCGACAAGCAGCACCGGACTGTTCAGCATTTCCGCAAGTCCCATATTGACTATATCGTCTTTTTTTAAATTCAGTTCCACCGGACTGCCGGCACCTTCAACAACGATGATGTCGTACTGCGAAGCAAGAGTTTCAAAGGCTCTGCGTATGTGCGGGATAAGTTCGGTTTTCTTTGAAAAATATTCGCGTGCCCGCATATTTCCGCGTACTTTTCCGTTTACTATGACCTGGGAACCGATATCGGTCGTAGGTTTGAGAAGAATCGGATTCATAAGTGCCGACGGTTCTATTCCGGCAGCTTCCGCCTGAAGAGCCTGCGCTCTTCCAATCTCAAGTCCGTCTGGAGTAATGTACGAATTCAGCGCCATATTCTGTGACTTGAAAGGAGCGACTGAGTGGCCGTCCTGTCTGAATATACGGCAGAGTGCTGCGGTAAGAAGGCTTTTGCCGACACCCGACATGGTTCCCTGTATCATTATCGCTCCGGTCATGATAAAACCTCCTTTATCCCTTCGACAAGAATCTCATTTTCCTTTCGTGTACGTACTGCCGTTCTGAAATATCCATTTCCGAGTCCGCAAAAGTCAGTGCATTCACGTATCATAATACCTTTTTCCAGAAGAAGTTTTCCAAGATCATCGCGTGATCTGAAAAGAAGAAAATTTGCCGAACTGCCGGTAACTTCAAGTCCGCATTCGCAAAGTTTCTCGGTGAGATATTCCCGTTCCTTTGTGATGAAAGCGACCGTTTTCTCTTTCCAGTCCTTCACATCGAGCGCTGCTGCACCTGCTTCTTCGGCAGGCACGGAAACGCTCCAGAACTGTCCGGAATTATGAATTCTTGCAGCGGTTTCAGCACTTCCGCAAAGTGCGTATCCAAGTCTCAGACCCGGCATGGCAAAAAGCTTGGTAAATGCTTTTAAAACAATACAATTCTCATTCAAACAGGATCGGAGGCTGTACTCATCCGATGCTCCGGTAAACGGCATGAAACACTCATCGCATATGAGGATAATATTCTTTTCAAGGCATTTTTCAGATATCTTCCGGAGCAGATCCGGTAAGATAAGTTTTCCGGTCGGATTGTTCGGTGTACAGAGAAAGATAATATCCACATCGTCCGTCAGAAAATCAAGTATCCCCTCATTTACAGTAAAATCATCCGACGCTTCGGTTATGTATTCAGTGATCTGACAATCCACCTCTTCAAGCGCATATCTGTATTCAGAAAATGACGGAATACAGAGAACAGCCTTTTCCGGTCTGAATGCATGGACTATACGAAAGATAAGATCAGCCGCACCGTTTCCGCAGACTATATTTTCATACGGTATATTCTCGTAAACGGAAAGCTTTTTACGTAGTTTCCGGCATTCATGATCAGGATAACGGGTACATTCTGAAACGGCCGCAGATGCAGCTGCGATAACCTGTTCGGGCATACCGAGAGGATTCAGATTTGCTGAAAAATCATAAATAACTTTTTTTTCTGTCACGTCACCGCCGTGTATCCTCATAGAAACCACCTTGTTAAAATAAAGCCTCTGAATAACACTGATAGAACAAGCATAAAAACTGAAGAAACATACATAAGTCTGCCTGCACGTATTATATCGGCTGGTTCTATCGATCTGTCGTCATCGCCGATATACTCTTTTTTGTGAAGCTCGCCGAAATACCAGGCATCTCCGGCAAGACGAAGATGAAGTGCACCGGCACACGCTGATTCTGTCTGGGCTGAATTCGGACTTGCATGCTTTCTTTTGTCACGTTTCCAGATGCGGTATGCATTTTTTCCATCCAGCCTGATAAAAGGACATGAAAATACCATCAGAAGAGCCGTAAAACGTGATGGAATGTAGTTGAGTACATCATCGAGTTTCGCCGCAGTTCTTCCGAGGTCCTTATACTTTTCATTTTTATAGCCGATCATTGAGTCCATTGTATTGACTGCCTTGTAGACAAATCCGCCGACTGCTCCGCCTATCGCTATCCAGAACATCGGTGCGGTCACTCCGTCAGAAGTGTTCTCCGCAACTGTTTCGACAGCAGCACGTACAATGCCGTCAAGGTCAAGTTTTGATGTATCTCTACCGACTATCATTGATACTGCCTTTCTTGCACCTTCCGTATCTCCGGCATCCGCAGCGCGAAATACTTTCATGCTTTCATCGCGCAGATTCCGTGCTGCAAGCAGATAGAAAATCATAATGCTTTCGGCGATAACGCCTGCGGCAGGATGGATATGATACGCTAAAAACAGCAATGAACCTGAAACTGCTGCCGTGATCAGCACAACCGTTATAACAAGAAATACTCCCCCTCTGAAAAGGTCCTTAAACTTTTTCCGCACAAAGCCCTCCGTGTCAGAGATCAGCTTACCGATCAGTCTGACTGGATGAGGCATATCATATGGATCGCCTATAAGGCAGTCAAGGATAAATCCTGCTATCAGAGGAAGAGATGCTAAAACAAATTTCATATTTTCACCGGATTCGTAAGTGCATGACCGTCAAAGTCACATACCCATCCGGATGCGTTGCCGGTCATCCAGTTGTAATAGTCTTTATGAGGCTCGGAATACTTAGCCATGATCGCCATTATAGTTCCGCCGTGCACAACAAAGGCGATACTTTTAGCGTAACTGTATTTTTCAGTTATCTGTTCGAATGCAAGACAGCATCTGTTACGGAAATCTGAAGGCAGTTCGCCGTTCGGAAACTCCATTTTGCCGTTGCTGTCGATCCATTCCTGATAGCGTTTATCGCTGCTCAGTTCTTCTGAAGTCTTCCTTTCAAAATCGCCGAAGTCGCTTTCACGCATATTATCGCATATCTCGAAAGACTGGCGCGGAAAGAGTATTTCAGCTGTCTCAATGCATCTTTTCATCGGACTGCTTATGAGGATCTCTGATTTTTCGATTTTCATTTCCTCAAGCTTTGCAATGCCTTCCGGACAAAGTGTCTCGTCCGTCCTTCCGATGTATCTCTTTTCAAGATTTCCGAGCGTCATGCCATGACGTATAAGCGTTATTTTCACGGAAGTTCCCCCTTTAAAGCCGTCGGAATTCCGCACATAACACGGATCACTCTGTCGGCATGTTCAGCTATAAGACAGCCACATCTTCCGACTGCTTCACGCCATACACGGTCTTTCTTTTCTATCGGTATAACTCCTGAGCCGATATCGTTCATGATAACTACGCAGCAAGGATTTATCCTGATAAGTTCATCTGTGTAAGTAACAGGATCTATCGAGTGGTCAAGAAGTCGTCTGATAAGATGATGGTAATTGTTGATGACATCAGCACCCTTGGCGAGTGCGTAGTCACAGTCTTCACCGTCAAAATATTTTTCAATGCTTTCTGGCCAGTGTTTCTTTGAATATTCAAGTTTACCCTGAAAAGCAGGTCCTGTAATGAGTGTCATGATAATAATACCTCCATCATAATACCGGCAAAAACTGATGCGATCAGAACGGATATTTCACATATCTGAAGGAACCATCCGCAGAGATCTCCTGTAGTTCCGCCGAATTCTTTGTATGCGGTCTTTCTATAGTACCAGAATGAGACCAGCGCGGCCGCAAATGAAGCCAGCCCCTGTATTGTATTTATAAAAAGCATCAGCACGAAAGCAGATGCTCCGAATACCGTTATCATTGTTATCGTTACTGAACGATAAGATGGTTTGACAAAATCCTGAAGTGTACCGTCCTTTTTTGCACAACGGAAAGTTACTGCAGAAAGTCCGCTTAACGAACGGGACAGTATATATCCGCAGGATACCACTGCCACGCTTCGTATATCATCAAGCTGTGAAAACAGTGCAGTCTGAAGTATAAGATAAAGGCACACGCGAATAACTGCGAATGATCCGATATGCGGATCTGCCATTATCTCAAGACGTTTTTCACGTTCAGCATATGAAGAACGCGCATCGGTAACATCACAGAATCCGTCAATATGGATGCCGCCTGTAACGAGTACAGGGATTATCACCGCGACGGCGGCAAACAGAAACTGTGAAACGGAAAAATGAGTACAGAACGTTCTCCAGAGCAGAAGAAATCCGCCGATGACTGCTCCGATAAGCGGAAACCATCCGAGTGCGTATCTGCGGTTTTCTTCCTTCCATTCCACCTGCATCACCGGTATGCGTGAATACATGAGAAATGCAGAAAGAAGCGACTTTAACATCCGCACTCCCCCTTTCCGTGATCACATCCGTTCTGATTATCATTTATGTCGTCCGCTTCGCTTACTGAATTATCCGAATGAATAAAATTATCTTTCAGCACGACCGGTATGCCGTAGACACATTCCACGACTTTATCGGCGGCTTCGGCAATTTCAGTATTAAGCTGCCCGAGTACTTCGATGAATTTTTCTGTACCGGATTCATAGAAAAGCGAATCGGATCCGACATCGTTTGTAACGATAACAAGAAGTGATGTTTTGTCCTTCAGTTCTATTATATCACAGAATATCTTATTTTTACAGTCCGCCGGAAAATTTCCTTCGCCGAACATCTCATTTGCCACAAGGTTCCCAAGGCATTCGAGCAGGACTGCGCTTCCAGGTTCGATATCGGCGTCTGACACATCGGTATATTTCTCGATAGTCTTAAACCCCTTTGAAGCCCGCATTTTCCGATGCCTGTCAATAGCCTCATGAGCATCTTCCCCGAACGGCATCATGGTTGCCATATAGTATTTCCTGCCGGAAAACTCAGCAAACAGCGATTCGGCATAACGGGACTTCCCGCATTTCGAACCGCCGGTAATCAGTATCATCATAGTGTTAATAGTAGTTTGTCTTTAATTGATATTTCTTCTACCGTATTCACATATTACGGCCTCTGCTTCCGGGAACTTTAAGAATTATTAATTTATCAAAATGAAGCAGGATCAGTGCTGTTATCCATGAAACAAGTACATTTCCCGCAAAAATAAGCGTTCCGAAGCCGTATCCCCAGTTAAGAAAACCGTAAAAATCATTTGTATCCGGCCATTCGCCTTTTCCGTTTATAATGATATTTCCGGTATACAAAAATCCGTAAACCGCAGTCGGGATAATAGCAAGAAATGTCTTTTTGAACGGAATACGTTCAGATATGGTCTTAAGTATAACAAACTCAGTCATTGCCACAAGCGGTTCCAAAAGATGATAATACAGGTTTCCTCCTTTGTACATATCCAGATCAGGATATGCCGGCTGCAGAAAAAAAGCTACAACAGCAAATGTTACTCCGACTTCCGTGGCAGCAAGGAGTTTCCATATCAGCGGCAGCGTTTTACCCTTTATATCGCTTACAATCTTTGCGACGGCTACTCCTCCGCAAAAGATATTGGAAAGTACAGTGAAGTATTTCAGATTGTAAATTCCTTTAGAAGTAAGCGCACCGCCATCCTTATCAGTAAGGAACATATAGTACATACCGATTATGGTAAAAATAATTATGATAATATTAAGAACAAAGCAGATCTTCCATCTGACAGTGTTTCGTTTTGAGTTTTCAGTATTCATTGTATGTGCCCCTTTTCAGATCGGTTGAATACACGCAGCATCAGATAAATCCCCGAATCTTTCTGCGTTAATGATATCTATTAGTATAACATATGATTCAAATTCTTTCAACAGGAAATAAAAAACGTCTGTTCGCACTGGACTTTTGACTGATATTGTGATATTATTATACTTATAAGAGATTTAAATGTGAAAATAACTATCGCCACTGATTAATGTCATTTTTTCATTTGATATCAGTGCATATATTTTCACAAATGAGAAAAGCGAGGAACAACAATTGATTTTTTACCATTAAAACACATAAAATCGAACTATCCCCCGTGTACGGACATTCCGTATCGGGGGATTTATTGTATGCCTTCGGCATGCTTTTGAAAACAGACCGTCATTCGACGGCTGTTGTACTTTTCGGTTAAATACTACCATTAAAGCAAACCAAATTCAATCAAATCCTTTATGTTTGCGGGAATGCACATTGCAACCCCTTCATTCCACGTGGTTCCGTCCAAATATTCACACCATCCGCAGGTATCACATTCTAAAACAATTTTTTTACCGTAATTTAATTCCGCCAATATATATCTCAATCCGTCATCACATACAGGACAATCCTTTTCAGAATAAATCGTAACCATATCCCAAAGTGTATCTCCGATTAACATAGCTAAGTTATCTATTTTATCTGGAAAATTACTCTCAAAGCGTGAAGCTACTGTACTTAACACAATATCTGGCTCATCTATAATGTATTCATTCGGATCTAAATTCACCAGAACATCTAATCTGTTTCTCTCCATAATTTCCTTAGTAAAGTATTTTTTCTTCTGTTTTATCCAGTTTACTACCGATGAATAAAAACTACAATAGTCCTTTATTACCTCAGGATCTTTTAAGAGGCTAATATATTCTTCATGTAATTTAGTTATCAAATATTTTCCCATTTCTCTACCCACATTCAACCATATTTAATTTCTTTAACAACTGATACCACTCATCATTATCTGCATCCGGAATAATATCTGCATATTTTGCACCGAACACATAATTCATCAAAAAATCGTCCAGATATCCTAAACAATCAGCCGGATCAACATCTTCAGTTTCCCGATAAAAAAGATATAATTTTAAATCATTCTTATTGATCAGAACTGGCTCATAAAGGATCTGACCGATGTAAAACCATCTTTCGTCACCACCAGGAATATCGGAAACCATAAACTGATATTTTTCAAGTATTTCTGCTCCAAATAAATCTATAGCTCCAAACCGTGCACCATTACATTCGCTAAGAAAATCATAATATATTTGAAGAGCAGGATCAGAGTTTTTCTCTTTAATCGTAGTTCCTTCATTTATTTTTCCAGCAATAATACCATTCGGATCTTTATCAAGTTCTGTTTTAACTGACTGAATAATCAGTTTTAATTGTTCGGTCATAATCCTGCTCCTTATAATTTTACACGGAGAAATTGAACGCCTTCGGCGTGCTCTTGAAAACAGACCGTTCGAACAATTCGATTTTCTCACTGTTTCTCAACAGCCTGTTTTCTATAAGTATTTTTCTCGCGCTAATCATGTCCGTAATAATCACTTCTTTGTATTCAGCCAGTTTTTGGCATCGCCGCATGCCATCAAAATATCATGATGATTAAAAACCAATAGATAAGATTTTTCTTTATTGGTTACATAAAACTCAAATCCATATGTCTCACCTAAAACAGCTACTAAATCATCGCCGTTTTTAAACAGGAATGATTTTTTCTCATCACTTTCGTTAAAGAACATTATCACTTCGGTATTTCCAATATATTCATTAATCCAGCTCCATGCATCTGAATTATTAACATATACATAATCAGTCAGGTCGTCCCATAGGAAGCAGCTATTTCCTACGGTGTACTTTTCTGTTATTATTTTTATTATTTCTAACGATACATCCCGTGAAAGTTCAGTTATATTAATATCCAGGACATCAGCTGCACGCTTCACTTCTTCGCTTATATTCCACATAATAACTCCTGTTAAATACAATAATCCGTTTAAAAATCAAAAGCATTTACTGTTTCTCTGTTTATAGCTTCCAGTATAAGAGCATATAAATGTTCCAGTTCCTTATTATCTGATCGTTCCTTTATGACAACTTCTCGTACTTTGCGATATTCTCCTCATCAAATGTATGCGAATTCTGATACAGTGCAAGTGCTCCGTCAAGAAGCGAAAGTAGAAGAAGGCCGCCTGTGCCTTCACCGAGGCGAAGACCTGCGTCGATCACCGGATGAAGTCCCATCATATTGAGGAGACCTTTGGCGGCTGGTTCGCCGGAACAGTGAGACGGAAGCATATATTCCGCACAGTCAGAGTTCATTTTAAATGCTACCGCTGCAGCGACTGCAGATATCACTCCGTCAATAACAACCGGAATTTGATATACTGCACCACCGAGAAAAAGACCTGTCATTGCGGCTATTTCAAATCCGCCGAGAGTTTGAAGCAAATGAAGCGGATCGTCTGCAGAAGGTTTATGAAGCTCAATACCGCGTTTTATCGCATCAACTTTTCTTTTCAGTCCGTCATCGGAAAGACCTGCTCCCCTGCCGGTCACTTTTTCCGGTGGAAGTCCGAGAAGAACAGATGCTATCGCTGAAGCAGATGTCGTATTTCCGATACCCATTTCACCGGAAACGATGATCTTTGTTCCGCTTTCCTTAAGATCACTGGCAGTATCCATTCCTGTGACAATAGCTTCGGTCACTTCGTCTTTTGTCATGGCCGGTTCTTTTGTGAAATTCTTAGTTCCGTAAGATGTCTTTCGCTTAACAAGAAGACTGCTGTCCACATCCGAGATCATACCGACATCAACAGCTTTTACGTCAGTGCCAAATGCCGCAGCAACTGCATTTACATTTGATTTTCCTTCAGCGATCGCCTTCGCACAGACTGCAGTAACTTCACTTCCGCACTGAGTCACTCCCTCAGCGACCACACCATGATCCGCACAGAAAACTACCGCAGTTCTCTTTGAAATATCAACATCCGCAGTACCCTGAATGGCCGCTATCCTCATTATCATATCTTCAAGAACGCCAAAACTGCCAAGTGGTTTTGCAATACTGTCCCATCGTTCTTTGGCAGCAATAAATGCTGAATCACTCCATGATGTTATTTTATTTAATCTTTCCATATTACGTGTTTCATCTCTTTATTAATGTGATTTCTTATTTTCTCATCAATAATTGAATTTACTTCTTACTTTCCTCATTCTTGTTTATAGCTTCTTTATTTAAATTCTCAATCAGTTGCCGGTTCGTTGAAAAAAGAATAATCGTCTGAATATCCACATTCATCGCTTAGTCTCTGACATCCTTTTTTCAGTCTATCAAAGCATTCCTCTAATGTCTTTGGTTCTTCTCCTATAAACATTTCATATTACCCTTTCATAACTACGTTGTTCATATCTTCCCACTTATGATGTTTCTAAAACCAGCTGCACTTGTGCGGCTGGTTTTTCAATTGTGCCGCAGGCACCACATTTTCAACGGTACGCCTTCGGCGTGCTATTATCACAAAAATTCCTATATTTTCAAACCGTATGACTCAAGAATTTCTGTATTTCTTGTCCTTCTCCTACTAATTTCATCAAGACACTTTTCAAAATCATCAGGCTTCTCAAGCATATGTGAAAGAAGTGCCTTATTCTTTTCATACTGATTACAGATACGCTCACAAGCGGCTTTATACTGTTCTTCTGTACGATCGTTTACATGATGCTTCCACTCATATAAAGCACACTGGAGCCAAAATTCTTTTTCACGTTCCGGAAATAGATACGGATCATCTAAAGTCAACATCAGCGCACCGTCGCTACACGGATATCCATCTTCTGGATTTGATCTTTCAGACAGCGCAGGATAGACATATCCACCCATCGAAAACATATATCCGATCATATCATCAGTAGATTGTATCTTGTCCAGTACAGGCAAAACCCACTCGTTCATTTTCTCTGATGCCTGCTGTAATGCACTTATCAGAGAACCAGAATCACTTTTCTGATAACTGAACCACATCATGCTTAATTCCTGTTTCCGGTCAGAATCATATCTGTGATGATATTTGTAGAATTCTGATATTGGTTTCAGCCAGCTGCTGTCATATGGCTGATTGCTGTTGAAATTGATATCTTTACGATATACCGTAACAACTCCGCTTACAATTGAAACTCCCGTGCTGTGGCTTCTAATACCAACAATATGAATGATCTCATCACTGACAACTCTCATGAAGTACGGTATCTTAGTTTTGGCTTTAACAAAACCCATAGGTATCAACATCTCGCCAAATATCTTCTTAAATGCAGCATTGACTGTTAGCTTCTTTTCCTTTTGCACTTCTTTTTTAAACGCAAGTATTTTTTCTGACGAAGATATCTCATCAAATATTAAATCATTTGATCCGATTATTTCAGATAACTTACTCAGTCCATCCTCAACAAAAACATAATCACCATGAACAATTTCAATAAACTGTTCCCAGCTCACTCCATTATTCAGAAGCGGTTCCCATGCGTTTCTTTCTGGTTCCGGTATATTTTCACCGAAATAATCTTCAGCTCTTCCCATGATCAGATTATCGACCTTACTGCCGCTTTTGTCATAGAGTTCAAGGATAGCACAATCGCTGTCTATAACTGTTGTATTTATGCAGAATGTTCCGAGCATTCCGGCAATACGGGATGTATCGGCCTTTGCCTTCTGATTTCCATCTTCATAACTTTCAGAGTATAAAGCCACCCATCTGCATCCTTTTTCATCAGAGAATGAGAATGAATATTCCTTTTCTCCTTCACCAGTTTCGCAGACCGCATATCCTTCCCGTTTCATTGCTTCACAGAATTTTTTCAGAAAATCGTCTTTGCTTAACGGTGGGTCATTTAATATCTGCGTACATGTATAGAAATTTCCCAATGTTGTTTCTCCTTCATAAATCCTTAAAGATGTTCAGCAAATCAGTCG
>JAFRUS010000073.1 GCA_017438745.1 Oscillospiraceae bacterium
GAGATCTACACCCATCTTTCCGATGACCAGAAGCAGTCCGCTGCGGAAAGTATTCCGATAGCAAAGATGAAACGCCGTCCGAAGAAAAAAGACGATACAAAGAAGGATAACGAGGACGGCATTAAAGATGATCAGAATAATGATGACTGATCCGTTTTCTGTTACTGCGAAAAGTGGCAGAATATTGCTAAATGGAAAAATATTTAAAGAGTTTTGATATCTGATATGCAAAAATCAATAGCAAACATGCATAAGATTTCGACATTATTATTATAAGAATTGTAAAACTTGCTTTAAATAGCAAAATAAAAATGTGAAAACCCTCGACAAAAACGAAAAGATTGGCTATAATTAAATTATTAATATTGCACTGCACATGAGCATATTCTATGTGATAAAGTGCATTATGGCTGATAGTAAACGACAGTTTTGTTGTTTAATATATTTCAAATGTAATATTAAATGATGCCATGGGCGTTATGGAGGGAGTTTTAAAAATGAATGAGAACATGAAGAGCGTTATACTCAACCGCATTAACAGAACAGCGGAAGCTCTTAAGAGAAACAATATGGAATTTCACTATGCCGAGTCAAAGGTGGAAGTACTTACTATAATCAGTAACCTTCTGAAAAACGGTGACGTTGTTGCTACAGGCGGATCAGTAACACTTGAAGAATGCGGCGTTATCGACCATCTCAGAACAGACAAGTACAAATATCTTGACAAGGCTGCAATAGACCACGACAAAATCGACCAGCTCTACCGCGCTTCATTTACTGCTGACGCATATATTACAAGTGCAAATGCAGTTACTGAAAACGGTGAACTTTTCAACGTTGACGGAAGAGGTAACCGTGTTGCTGCTATCTGCTACGGTCCTAAGTCAGTAATCGTTGTTGTTGGTTACAACAAGATCGTAAACAATCTTGATGAAGCTGTAAACAGAGTAAAATCAACAGCTGCACCTGCAAATACACAGCGTCTTACATGTGCTACATACTGCTACGAAAGAGGATGCTGCCAGGCTCCTACAAACGGTATAAACAATATCACTGAAGGATGTTCATCAGATGCAAGAATCTGCTGTGATTACCTCATTACAGGTCACCAGAGAGAAAAGGACAGAATCAAGGTTATTATCGTTGGTGAAAAGTTAGGTTATTAATATCTTAGCAACCACTGCGATACAGGGTGTTTGCACTCTGAACTGATAGAAAAATTAAATAGTGAACGTCAGAACTGTTCCGGCGTTCACTATAATTTTTTATGAAAATTAGATTCGGGAGAAGTTTATGACTATGAGAAAAAAGTTTACTGCATTCATGACGGTTATCGCATGTGCTGCAGGAATGATTGGAAGTACATGCAGTCTGCCGGTGGCTGATGCCGCAACATCTACGGTTTACGGCGACCTGAATGGTGACGGGCTTGTAAATGTACTTGACCAGATACATCTGAAACAGAATGTTATAGGTACGAAGGAAGGCTTTCCGGTAACGAACTGGAAAGCTGCCGCTAAAGTTCCCGGCGGTGATGTCGCTGCTGCAGAAGTGATCGGCAGGATGAATGACTGGCTGCTCACTTTCGGCCAGCATGAAGATCTTTCAGTGCCTTTGAAGGTACAGAACGGCATTGACGTTTCAAAATGGCAGGGAGACGTTGACTGGGAAAAGGTAAAGAATGCAGGCGTTGAGTTTGTAATGATAAAAGCGGGAGAGGGAACGGAAGTCGAACCGAAGTTCCTTCAGAACATTACAGGTGCCAAGAACGCTGGTATTCAGTGCGGTATCTACTGGTTTTCATCTGCAAGAGACGTTGAGTCAGTCGCTGCTGAGGTGGAAGCGTGCATTAAGACGATAGAACCGTATCAGCTGGAATTCCCGGTTGTGTACGACTTTGAGTACCGCTGTTTCTACGATCTCGAAAACGATCCTATGGCAAAGGACAGAAAACTCTGCACAGATATAATTTATGCGTTCCTTGACGGCATGAGAAATGCAGGTTACTACTCAATGCTCTATTCGAACAAGAATTTCCCGACGCTTTATCTTGAAAAGAAGCGCCTGACAGATGAATTCGATTTCTGGTACGCAAACTATTCAAAGTCACTTGAAGAGCCTGACGAAGTCTGCGGCATATGGCAGCGTTCATGTACCGGCAGGATAGACGGCATAGGATATGACGTGGATCTCGACGTGTCCTATGTTGATTATAAGACCATAATGGAGACCTATCACCTTAATGGATACTGATAATACAGAGAAAGTCAGATGTAAATTGTAGTGAACAGATAAAAGATTTATATCGTTTACTGTAATTCATTTGACTTTCTCTTTTTTTATGTGTATAATGGTTTTATTATTGGTGTGTATAATGGTTTTATTATTGGAAGGACTGATCAATAAATGCAGGGGTGTGAGGCGAAGCAACGTTTTCCGCCTCTCGCAAATCAGTGTTTCCATCATTATATGATATAAAGGAGTTATAAGAAGAATGAGAAAAAGAGTTAGGATAGCTGCATTTTTGCTTGCAGCGACAGTATGTGCAGCGGGTTCAGTATTTAATGGTTCAGAAGTGCAGGCGAGAGTTCCTGATGACACTATCGTTATGCACAGTCTTAATGCATCAGGCAGACCGGGAGATTACAACTACAATGAGATGGTAGATGTTTTTGATGTTATAAGATTTAAAAAGGATATTCTGAATCAGACCGAACATGAACACTTATACCGCAATGATGATATTGACCAGAACGGAAAAATCGACGAAGAGGATCTGAATCTGGTCAAGAGACATGTTCTGATGAATAAAAGGCTCTGGGGTTATTATGACCTGCCTCCGATCGTCTCAATGCCGTATGCGGTTTCACTTGAATCAGCATTAAATACAGAATTATTCTATCTTGATAAGTATGAAGGAAGGGTTCTGGCTGATATACACAGCATGTCTTCGTTAATATCAAAGAGTAACAGGCTTGAAGAAGATACGGAGTCTATCTTTAAGAGATTTATTGCCTATACCGGTGACAATGTTATGTTTTCAGCTTCGCTTTCTGATGAACAGAAGAATGCGGCCGAATCAGCCGGAGTTAGTCTGAAAAGTGTTCCTGTTGCAAAGGAAGGATTAGTTTTTTACGTAAATAAAAACAATCCGGTAAATTCACTTTCAAGCCAGCAGTTAAAGGATATTTATTCCGGAAAGATTACAAACTGGTCAGAAGTTGGGGGACATGACGAGAGAATAGTTCCTTTCCAGACTGAAACTGAATACGGAAGTCAGTATTACATGGAAAAATTCATGAATGGTACAGAACTTACGGATCCTCCGACGATACTCGGAAACAAAGAGCAGGCAAACGGTACAGCAAATTATGATAATTCATCAGGAGCGATAGGATATTCAGTGTATTCTACTGCAGGACAGCTTTTTAAGGACTCTGATTCCGTGAAAATAATTGCTGTTGACGATGTTGTTCCTTCTGTAGGGTCAATTTCAGACGATTTATATCCTCTGACAAGTGAACTGGATGTTGTATACAGACAAAGCGCCGGGGAAAAGGTAATGAATTTTATAAAATTCATTACCTCAGATGAAGGTCAGGAATATGTTCTCTCAGGCGGGTTTATCCCTGTGAAAAATCCTGAATTACCGGATAATATGCAGAAGCTTTATTCTTCAAAAGGTACAGGAAAGCCGAAACCAGAGAATTCATCACCTTCTCTTTACTATTCTTACTATAGTGACCGTTACATAAGTAAAAGCAGCGAAAGTACAGGATACAGTATCGGATTCTTAAAAGATAAAGGATTTCAGGATACTGTAAATAAAGAAATAGGCTCAGCACTAAGTATGATAAATAATAACTATACTGTTGATGTTAAGATAATTAACGGATATATGAGTGTGGTGATATACACAGAATCCGATTCTACCGGAAACGGACCAGTGTATTATACAGATGAAATAGTAACTCTGAATTATGATCTGACAGGCAAAAAGAAAATAGATAAGTTTTCTGACCTGTTCTACAAGGACAGCGATTTTATGCCGTTTGTAAACAGGGTTACAGGAGAGAGTATCTCCCTTGCCGCTCCTACACTGTGGACGGATTATTACGGTGTTACAGGAGATGTTTCGAAGTTTACCGTTTCAAGTGCTGGAATTGACACTGGCAATCCGTATATTTACGGTAATGTGCTGGTCCCGTTCAGCAAAAGTATAAAAGAGTATTATGAAACCTGTGTTGTATCGGAATACTATGATGTAACCACGCTTCTGGATGACAGATATTCAGCTTATGAGACAGATAATTCTGAATGGTATTACGAGACACCGGCATATCCGGAGAAAGAACTGCCTGTTATTAATTCTGCTTTTCATACTGATGATGAGATCAGTGCCATGAGAAAAGCCTGTGATCGTGCCAATGAGATCCTGGAAGAGATGAAGAAGAACAAAAAAGACGGTCCTTATTCCTATCTCAGCGGACATTTAAACTGGTTCGTTCACCCAAGGACGTCTGATGATCATTATGCAGGCATTAATGCTCTGTTTTTTAATTACACTTATTTTGACAGGAACACAGGCGAACGTCTTCGCGTATCAGATATTTTCGGTGATCAGTTTAAACAGTATGATGACAGTATTGTAATTAACATTGGCTGGTCCGATTCTTTCGATAAAATCGATGAAGTCACACTCGGAAACGGTGCTACTATAAATATCGATAAAGACACACTTAATCCGGATTATATATTACCGATAAACAAAAAAGTGAAAATGTATGATCTTGATGCTCTGCTGAAAGGCGAAGCCCATGGAGAGAAAAATACACTCAACGGCTATCCGGATTCGTACGTTATCGACTATGGTCCGGAAGAAGATCTGTGGCCGATTGAGGGCGACTGGCATATTACTGCAAAGAGAAAATGTTATTCTCACGGTAAAGTATGGTTTGACTGTTATGACACAGATGACGGCGACCACTACGGCTGGATAGATTCCGGTTATATCGATTTTTATTAATAAAACACTATAATCGCAAAAAGCTCCGGTTTTTCCTTAGCGGAAAGCCGGAGCTTTTTGAGTTATCTTAACGATTAATTATTCGCTGATCAGCCGTTTCTTACAGCGTCAAATGCCTGCCTGATATCAGCGAGGATATCTTCAACGTTTTCGATACCAACTGAGAATCTGATCATACCAGGATCTATACCTGCAGCAACGAGCTGTTCTTCAGTGAGCTGTCTGTGTGTAGCACTTGCAGGGTTGAGTACGCATGTTCTGATATCAGCAACATGTACTTCGTTTGAAGCGAGCTTAAGAGCATCCATGAACTTAACAGCGTTCTTTCTGCCGCCCTTGATTGTGAAGCTGATTACGCCGCAGCATCCCTTAGGGAGATACTTCTCTGCTCTGTCATGATGAGGATCACTTTTGAGTCCTGCGTATTTGATCTTTTCAACGAGATCGCATGATTCAAGATATTCTGCTACCTTTATTCCGTTTTCACAGTAGCGTTCCATTCTTACTGCGAGTGTTTCAAGGCCGAGGTTGAGGAGGAATGAGCTGTTTGCAGCAGGGTAGCATCCGAAGTCTCTCATGAGCTGGTGTCTTGCCTTGATGATGTATGGTGCGTGAGGATATTTTTCTGTGTAGATAACACCGTGATAGCTTTCGTCAGGTTCAGTGAAATCAGGGAATCTGCCTGACTTAGCCCAGTCGAACTTACCAGCGTCAACGATAACGCCGCCTACCTGAACTGCGTGACCGTCCATGTACTTTGATGTAGAGTGAACTACAACGTCTGCGCCCCATTCGATCGGACGGCAGAGGAAAGGAGTTGCAAATGTGTTGTCCACGATGAGCGGAAGTCCGTTTTCATGAGCGATATTTGCCCACTTTTCAATGTCGAGAACTGTAAGTGCTGGGTTTGCGATAGTTTCACCGAAGATGCACTTTGTATTTGGCTTTATAGCGGCTCTGATCTCTTCTTCTGTAGCATCAACATCGATGAATGTGCATTCGATACCCATCTTCTTGAATGTGAAAGCGAAGAGGTTTACTGTACCGCCGTAGATAGATGAGCTTGAAATGAAGTGGTCGCCTGCGTTACAGAGGTTAAGAACTGAAAGCATTGAAGCAGCCTGTCCTGAAGATGTACACATTGCAGCCACACCGCCTTCGAGAGCGGCGATCTTCTTTTCAACAGCATCTGTTGTAGGGTTTTCAAAACGTGAATAGATCATTCCGAGCTGCGGATCGTCGAAAACGTCTGCAACTGCGTCAGTTGAGTTATATACATAAGTTGTGCTCTGGTAGATTGGCATTACTCTTGGTTCGCCGTTTTTAGGTGAATAGCCTTCGTGAAGGCACTGGGTCTCGATTTTCATTTGTATTCCTCCGATTTTGTATTTTTCATAGTAAATGCCGACAGTCAGAAGGTTTCCCTTGCTTACCTGTCGGCACAATAAGACCGTTTAGGGTAACATAAAAATTATATTACTTTTTTTATAATTTGTCAATTATATCTTCGTACCAGTTTACCTGATCCTTGCCGTGGTTCTTGGAGTAGTAAAGAGCCTTGTCTGCACGTTCGATACAGTCTTCAGGAGTATCGCCGTCATTTATCTTTGTAACGCCGACGCTCATTGTTATATGTCTGTCGGTAAAGTCAAAGTCAGTTTCTTTCAGTTTCCGGCATACCTTTTCAATGATATGCTGCTGTATCTGAGGATCTTCACCGTAAAGGAAGATGAAGAATTCCTCGCCGCCGAATCGTCCGGCAAATCCGTTGACACGCGATATCTCTTTCAGGATCTCGCCGAGACGTCTCAGTACAACGTCACCGTTGTCGTGACCATAGGTGTCGTTTACGCTCTTGAAGTTGTCAATATCCATCATGACAATCTGCAGCGTATCATTCGGACGGTGTCCCTTTATCTTCTTTTCGGCCATTTCAAGGAAATATGCTCTTGAAAATACACCGGTAAGATGATCGTGCTCGACTTTATGTTTGTATTTTGTGGTTTCCTGCTTGCTTTTCTTAATTTCCTGATGAGCATCTTCGATCTCGCTCTGTTTCCGGCGAAGCGTGCGTCTGTGACGGAAAAGAATGAGAAATGCCACTGTAATCAGTATGATGCCAAGAATAATAACTGTTGCAATATTGTGACTGAAGAACTCGGAAAATGTGAATGTGTTTTCACGGTGGAGATTGTTCTTTACAGCACTGTCAATCTCGCTCTGGTCAACTGATGCCAGCGCAGTTTCGAGAATACGACAGACAACATAGTTATCCTTTTTGGAGGCAAAGCAGAATTCGATAGCCGTTTCAAGCTCGGTTATGTCAAGATCACTTAAGTCATTGCCGTCACTGAGCCAGTAGTTCAGAACGTTTTCCTCGACTATGAACGAGTCGGCAGCGCCTTTGCGGACAGCTCTGATACACTCATCAAAGTTGCTGAAGTGGATGATCTCGGTATCAGGGTAGTTGTCGTATATATACATCGCCTCGACAGGGCTTGTCGCCATGACGGCGGTCTTTTTATGTTCCGTGGCACCCTTCGGCGTTATGAGTTCCATTCTGTCCGTCAGTACGGCTCCTGTGGATACGGTGTTTTCACGTTCAAGTCTCCACAGATCACGGTAAGCCGGGAACATTGCGTCTATTTTTCCGTTTTCCAGCGCATCGTAAAGATCAGTATAGTTCGTGTATTTTACAGCAGAGATGCTTTTTCCGGAAACCTTCGCAAGACTGTTGAAAAGATCGGCCATGATACCGTCAGCTTCGTTTTTCTTTTCGGTCTTGTCGCTGTACGGCATGTAGTTGTCGAGATATCCTATAAGGATGGTGGAGTGGCTTCCGAGCCACTTTTTTTCGGCCTGTGAATAGCCTTTTGATTTTCTCTTTCCGAAATATTTACGTGTGAGCTGCTCGCACAGAGCCGGTTCCTTTTCGTTTATCTGTTTCTGTGCTTCGAGAAGGGCACTGAAAAGTTCCGGATTGTCAGAGGAAACAGCGATAAAATAGTTGTCGTTGTCAGCTCCCGGAAGATCGGCTGCAATACTGTTTTCCGTACCTATTCTGTACGGTGTGAGACGTATTTTGTCAGCACCTGTTCCGGGATCAAATGAGCCGGAAATACCGGCAACAAGATCGACATCACCTTTTTTGAGTGCCTCGAGCATCTCGTCGAAAGTTCCGTATTTATATTCATAGCTCCAGCCTGTGTATCCTGAAAGTATCTGGCAGTATTCGTAAGCGTACCCGCTTTTTTTCTCATCGTCTGACGATCCCGACTGGAATTCAGGAACGTCGGTATAGTATCCGATCGTTACTGTCGCTGCAGCCTCGGCTCTGTCTGCTGCTGTGCCTGCCGGACACAGACAGGATGCGAGCATGCACAGTGCAGCGGACAGGCTACATATCCTGCGTTTACTGATCATAGTTTCCCCTCCTATACTATAAATCAACTTACCCATATTATACCACAGCAAGGCCGGTAATTCAAGAGTAACTCAGAAAAACTGATCAGTAATAATGATAAATCTTTGCCGGATTTTTGTCAGAGGCAAATGTGTTGCTTTGTCCCGGATTTCCAGTACTTATTCAAACAAATCAGCGTTTTAATGGAAAATGTAGTGCTTCTTTACACAAAACCCCGACAAAACCAATAGTATATCAGATAATTATTCCGTACATCATATTGACCTGACAACGTATTTCAGCGGAATTCCGGATTACTGCCCGCGAAATTTATATATTTTTAGAAAAAAAGCTGATTCAGGGCTTTATATTTTTAAGCAGTTGTGCTATAATAAACATATGCTTTTAGGGAGGATGTAGTAAATTTTGGTAAACAAGGAATTATTAAAGGAAATCAGGTTTACTGTCATATGCTCATTATGTTTAGATATCATACTTGTGGCTGTGGCTGCGGCTTTTACACCGTTTACTGATGCACTTGCAGGAGCACTTTTCGGGACTCTTCTGCTTGCTGCCGACCTGTTCTTCATCTCACTTACAGTTCACAGCGTGGTGCGCGGAGCGGTAAGGGGCAGAAACGGATCTGCAAAAATGATATCACAGTATATTCTGAGACTTTTGTTCCTCGGAGCCGGACTTTACGCGGCACTGGCAATACCTCACATGAATTTCATAT
Source organism: Oscillospiraceae bacterium (assembly GCA_017438745.1). Taxonomy (GTDB): domain Bacteria; phylum Bacillota; class Clostridia; order Oscillospirales; family Ruminococcaceae; genus HUN007. Next base: position 9,166 of record JAFRUS010000073.1, read on the forward strand.
GTGCGGCTGTTCCTCTGCTTTATCCGAAAGTCATTTTTCCGGCCAAAGCATTATTTATCAAGAAGAAGGAGGGATAAGTATTGGGTTCAAACTCGGGTTTCAAATTAGGTGCAGAAGAAGTTGTTGTAAACGGACCTAAGGTGGCGTTCAAAGTCTTCGGATTCAACGTTACCGAAACGGTGATCCTCAGCTGGGTCGTAATGGCCGTCATAATCGGTCTCGTACTGTTTATGACACACAACATGTCCAAGGATCATCCAAGCAAGAAACAGATAGTTGCAGAGTGGATCGTAGAAACGGTCAACGGAATGGTAAGGGATTCAATGGGGTCAAGGAATCTTGTGTACGCTCCGTACATGGCCACGATCTTTTCGTTTTCGATCTGCGGAAGCCTTATCAGTGTGCTTGGTCTGAGACCTGTAACGGGTGATTTCAGCGTAACACTTACGTGGGCTCTCATGACGTTTTTCATGATCCAGTACGCTAAGATCAAGAATGACGGTGTTCTCGGCTACATAGTCGGATTTTCCAAGCCGATCGCACTTCTCACACCGATCAACATTATCAGTGAACTGGCTACTCCTGTTTCAATGAGTATCCGTCATTTCGGTAACGTTGCCAGCGGTATCGTAATCACCCAGCTTCTGTACTACGCTCTGACATCGCTCTCACACGGGCTTGGCATGAGCACTTTCCCGGTATTCACCATCGGTATACCGGCGGTCCTTTCAGTCTACTTTGACCTTTTCACCGGATTCATGCAGGCATTTATCTTCACAATGCTTACTATGGCGAACGTTGGTTCAGCATATCCGGATGAAGAAGAGGCTCACTGAGAAGGACGTAATGTACTGCATATACCGCAGAAATGCAGCACGTAAATGAGAAATAATTATTATTTGAAAAATTTTGACTCTGCGGAGAAACGGAGTTTATTATGGAAAAGGCAATTGTATTAGCAGCTTCAGCAATCGGTGCAGGTCTTGCGGCTATCGCAGGTATAGGTCCTGGTATCGGTGAAGGTTACGCAGTAGGTAAGGCCTGTGAGGCTATCGGACGTCAGCCTGAATCATCAGGTGCAGTTACAAGAACAATGTTCATCGGATGTGCCGTTGCGGAATCAACAGGTATCTACGGTCTCGTTATCGCACTCATCCTCCTCTTTGCAAATCCGTTCATAGGAAAACTTTAATAACAAATAAAACTGAAAGGGTGTTGACCATATGGAATTTTTATCATTCCTGTCGATTGACTATGGCACAATCATACTCGTACTCATTAACACCTTAATTCTTTTCCTGGTTATTAAGCATTTCCTTTTCGGAAGAGTGAATGCGATCATCGAAGCCCGTCAGGCCGATGTTTCAAAGACTTACGAGGAAGCTGACAAGTCAATGACACATGCCAAGGAACTCGAAGCTAACTACAACGAGCTTCTTGCATCTGCAAAGGATGAATCAGCAGAGATCGTAAAGAAAGCCACCAAGAAGGCACAGGATCGTTCAGATGAGATCATAAGCAATGCCAAGGAAGAAGCAAGCGGTATCATCTCACGTGCAAACGAGGATATCGAACGCGAGAAGCAGCGCGCAATGAGCGAAATGAAGAACGAGATCTCCGGCATCGCAATGATGATGGCCGAAAAGATAATTAAAAAGGAAATAAACCAGAAGGATCATGAAGCATTGATCAATGATTTTATTGAAAATGTGGGTGATGAAGTATGGCAGCAGAAGTAGCCAAGCTCTATGCAGAGGCGCTGTTCGAATTATTTACTGAAGCAGGCTCGGATGAGAAAATGCACACACAGCTTAATGAATATGCTGAAGTGTTCAAAACAAATCCGGATCTTACAACGCTTCTTTCAGCCCCGCTGCTTACAGCTGACGAGAAAATTTCCGTTGTTTCCAAAATATTTGATGACAACGGTCTTATCTATGATTTTCTCTGTCTCCTTTGCGAAAAGGGAAGAGCTGCTTACTTTGAAGAGATCACTGAAGTGTTCAACGAAAAGTACAATGAAGTCAACAACATCGTTGACGTACATGTTACAACAAGTGTTCCTCTTACTGAGGATCTTAGGAAGAAACTTGTGGACAAGCTTCAGGCAAAGCTCGGCAAGACAGTGGTTCTTAAAGAGAAAACAGATACTTCGATAATCGATGGTATAATCATTGATTACAACAACAAGCGAATCGACAACAGTGTCCGTTCCGGACTGGAAACTCTGCGGCTTCGTGCTGCTGAGGCGGACCTCTGACAATATTATAAGAAGAAGGTGTATTGATTGAATTTACGCCCTGATGAAATTACCGGCATCATTAAGGAACAGGTAAAGAACTACAGAAACAAGATCGAGCTTACAGACGTAGGTACTGTAGTTACTGTCGGTGACGGTATTGCAAATATTCACGGACTTGACAATTGTATGTCAAACGAGCTCCTTGAATTTGAAGGCGAAGTTTACGGTATGGCCCTCAACCTCGAAAGAGATTTCGTAGGTGCGGTTATGCTGGGTTCTGATGCCGGTGTCAAGGAAGGCTCTACAGTTAAAAGAACAGGCAGGATCGTTTCAGTTCCTGTAGGTGACGATATGCTGGGACGAGTAGTAAATGCTCTCGGTGCTCCTATCGACGGCAAGGGTGCCATCCTCACAAAGGAAAGCATGCCTATCGAAAGGATCGCTCCTGGTATCATTACAAGAAAATCAGTTCACAAGCCTCTTCAGACAGGTATCAAGGCTATCGACTCCATGATTCCTATCGGACGCGGTCAGCGTGAGCTCATCATCGGTGACAGACAGACAGGCAAGACAACTATCGCCCTTGATACTATCATCAACCAGAAGGGCAAGGACGTTATCTGTATCTACGTTGCCATCGGACAGAAGAGATCAACTGTCGCAAACGTAGTTGAAACACTCACCAAGGCAGGGGCAATGGACTATACAATCGTTGTTGCAGCTTCAGCTTCAGAACTTGCTCCTCTCCAGTACATCGCTCCTTATGCAGGCGTTACAATGGGTGAGTACTTCATGAACAAGGGCAAGGACGTTCTCTGTATTTACGACGACCTTTCAAAGCACGCTGTTGCTTACCGTGCCCTCTCGCTTCTCCTTAAGCGTCCACCGGGACGTGAAGCGTACCCTGGTGATGTATTCTATCTGCATTCAAGACTTCTTGAACGTGCGTGCAGCCTGAACGAGAACTACGGCGGCGGTTCAATTACTGCTCTCCCGATCATCGAAACACAGGCCGGCGACGTATCAGCATACATCCCGACAAACGTTATTTCTATCACAGACGGACAGATATTCCTTGAAACTGACCTCTTCAATTCAGGTGTAAGACCTGCCGTAAACCCTGGTATCTCAGTATCACGAGTTGGTTCTGCAGCCCAGATCAAGGCTATGAAGAAGGTTTCATCATCACTTAAGCTCCTCTACTCACAGTTCAAGGAACTCCAGTCCTTCTCACAGTTCGGTTCAGATCTTGACAAGGATACAAAGGATCGTCTTGAAAAGGGTGAACGAATAGTTGAAGTTCTCAAGCAGGGCAAGAACTCACCGGTAACGGTTGAACATCAGGTAATCATCATCTATGCGGTTATCAATGATTTCCTAAAGCCGATACCTGTTGAAAGAATTGCTGAATTTGAAAAAGGACTTTTCACATTCGTCGATGAATCACATCCGGACATCATAAGCTCCATTACCCAGACTAAGGAACTTACAAAGGAAAATGAAGCTGCCCTTAAGGAAGTACTCAAGACATTCACAGAAAAATTCATGGCTGGTAAAGAATGATCAGCTGTCCTTACCGGAGGTGACAGATAAATGGCTTCGGCTAATATGAAAGATATCAAGCGCCGAATAAAAAGCGTAAAGAGCACTATGCAGATCACTAAAGCCATGGAACTCGTTGCTTCCTCAAAACTGAGAAAAGCAAGAGAAAAGGCCGACAGTGCCAAGCGTTTTTTCGACGCGCTCTATGATACCATGTGGGAGATCACAGCTGAAAATTCCACCTTCGATTCCATCTACTTTTCAGGACGTGAAGTAAAGACAGTTCTGTACGTTGTGATCGCCGGAGACAGAGGTCTTGCAGGCGGCTACAACTCGAACGTTTTAAAGCTTGCACAGAAAAGAATAGACGAAGCATCGGAGAAATGTGAAACAGCGGTTATCCCGATAGGCAGGAAAGCTGTTGAGTACTTTACCAAAAGAGGATACAGAGTTGTTGCCCGTTATGAAAACATTGCAGAAAATATTCGTATGAACTCTGCCAAGGAGATCGCCTCAAAAATTATGGCGGCCTTCAAGAACGGTAATGCGGACAGGGTAGAGGTCATTTTCACAGATTACGTTTCTCCTCTGTTACAGGAGGCGAAATTCAAGAGTGTTATTCCGCTTGAAAAGCCGGCGGAGGAAGCAAAGAAGAAAAATGTTCAGACATCATATGAACCTTCACCTGAGCAGCTGTTCGACATAATCATGCCACAGTACATTGCCGGTGTTATTTACGGTTCAGTTTCTGATGCATTTGCTTCGGAACAGGCGTCAAGAAGAATAGCGATGGAGAATGCTACTGACAACGCTACTGAGATGATAGACAACCTTTCACTTCTCTACAACAGAGCACGTCAGGCAACCATCACACAGGAGATCACTGAGATCGTCAGCGGTGCCAATTCACAGGAATAACATAACCTTTTGAAAGGAAAGACTAAAACTATGCAGAATATAGGAAAAATTGTACAGATCATTGGTGCCGTAGTCGACATCAGTTTTCCGAAGAACAGTCTGCCTCGTCTTCTTAACGCCATAGAGATCGACAACCATGGCACAAAGCTTACAGTCGAAGTTGCCCAGCACATAGGTGATGATGTTGTAAGATGTATCGCCATGAGTACAACAGACGGTCTTGTAAGAGGCATGGATGCCATCGATACAGGCAGCCCGATCAAGGTGCCGGTAGGCCGTGAAACACTCGGAAGAATCTTCAATCTTCTCGGTGAACCGGTAGATGAAAAGGAAGCACCTCAGACTGAGGAAAGATGGCCTATACACCGTGAGGCACCAAGCTACGAAGAACAGACAGCTGCTTCTGAAGTACTTGAAACAGGTATCAAGGTTATCGACCTTATCGCTCCTTATCTCAAGGGTGGTAAGATCGGACTTTTCGGTGGTGCCGGCGTTGGCAAGACAGTTCTTATCCAGGAACTTATCAACAACGTAGCAAACCAGCACGGCGGTATTTCAGTATTCACAGGTGTTGGTGAAAGAACACGTGAAGGTAACGACCTTTACAACGAAATGATGGAAAGCGGCGTTCTTGACAAGACCGTTCTCGTATACGGCCAGATGAACGAGCCGCCGGGAGCAAGAATGAGAGTAGGTCTTTCCGGACTTACAATGGCTGAATACTTCAGAGATGTTGAAGGCCAGGACGTTCTTCTCTTTATAGATAACATTTTCAGATTCACACAGGCCGGTTCCGAGGTTTCAGCTCTACTCGGACGTATGCCTTCAGCCGTTGGCTACCAGCCGACACTGGCTACTGAAATGGGTGCCCTTCAGGAGAGAATCACTTCAACAAACAAGGGTTCCATCACATCAGTTCAGGCTGTATACGTTCCTGCCGATGACCTTACTGACCCGGCTCCTGCTACAACATTCGCTCATCTTGATGCCACAACAGTTCTTTCAAGACAGATCGCATCACTCGGTATCTATCCTGCGGTTGACCCTCTTGAAAGTACATCAAGAATCCTAAGCCCTGAGGTAGTAGGCGAAGAACACTATCAGGTAGCAAGAAGCGTACAGAGTATTCTTCAGCGTTACCGTGAACTCCAGGATATCATCGCTATCATGGGTATGGATGAACTTTCAGACGAAGACAAGCTCATCGTAAACCGTGCAAGAAAGATCCAGCGTTTCCTTTCACAGCCGTTCTCGGTTGCTGAACAGTTCACAGGTATGAAGGGTACATACGTACCGATCAGAGAAACCATCAGAGGATTCAAGGAGATCATCGAAGGACTTCATGACGACCTTCCTGAATCAGCATTCCTCTTCGTCGGAACTATCGACGAAGCAATAGAAAAGGCTAAGGCTTCAAAGGGTGATGAATAATGGCTTCATTCAGACTCCAGATAATTACCCCGGACAGGATCTTTTACGATGATGAGGCTGAACGTCTTATAGTAAGGACTACCGACGGTGAGATGGGTGTGCTTGCAAGACACGAAAACTTTGCAGGTGCACTTCCTTCAGGGCCTGTAAGGATCATGAAGGACGGCAAGTACCGTGTGGCAGCTCTTTCATCCGGAGTGCTCAAGGTGTCTGCTGACAAGACCACTATAATCGCCGAGGCGGTTGAGTGGGCTGACGAGATCGACATCGAGTGGGCAAACCGTTCTGCCGAGGAAGCACGTGAGAAAATACAGAAGAAGGAAAGCGATAAAGAGCTGCTCTACGCAGAGCTTAAACTCAAAAGAGCCCTTAACCGTATCAACGTGCATTCGGGTAATTACAAATAAAAACCAGCGTAAAGCGCATGTCAGTTCATCTGATATGCGCTTATTTGTTACTATAGCCAAATTACGACATAGTTAGGATAAGCTATTAGTGCAGTATGTCGATTGACTATATAATGTATGTGTGATAAAATGGATAAAGACAATAAAGAGTCCGGTGAGCAAAATCGTCATTTTGTATGAACGAATGTGACACATCCGGTTAATACAGGATAAGGTCCGGTATCTGACAATGAAGCAGAGCCCTGATGAACGGAAAATAAAGTTTCCGGCATTAAGTACTGCGGAACCTCAGGTATCGGTAAAATTTGTTTAATAACGGTTTTACCTATATTCATGCGAAGAGCGTGACGAGTTGTTCGGCTTCTTTAAATAAAGAGGGGCCGGGTTTTGAATTGGCTGAAGACAATGTATTAAGACATTAAGTCTTAAGCGAATTTACAGGAGGTTATATAACATGGTAGAATTTGAACAGTGGAGTGGCTTCAAGGGTAACAAGTGGAAGCAGGAAATCAACGTTCGCGACTTTATCCAGAAGAACTACACACCATATGACGGCGATGAATCATTCCTTGCTGGTACAACAGAAGCTACAGACAAGCTCTGGGGAAGACTCCAGGAACTCTACAAGGAACAGAGAGCTAAGGGCGGCGTTCTTGACTGCGAAACAGAAATCGTTTCAAGCCTTACAGCTTACGGCCCTGGCTATATAGACGAATCACTCAAGGATCTTGAAAAGATCGTAGGTCTCCAGACAGACAAGCCTCTCAAGAGAGCTTTCATGCCATTCGGTGGTATCAAGATGGCTCAGCAGGCTGCTGAAAGCTACGGCTACACAGTAAACGCTAAGTACGACAAGATCTTTAACGAATATCACAAGACTCACAACCAGGGTGTATTTGATGCTTACACACCTGAAATCCGTGCTGCCCGTAAGAGCCACGTTATCACAGGTCTTCCTGATACATACGGCCGTGGCCGTATCGTAGGCGACTACAGAAGAGTTGCTCTTTACGGTATCGACTTCCTCATCAAGGAAAAGGAAAACGACAAGGCTAACACAGGCGACGGAACAATGACAGATGACGTTATCCGTCTCAGAGAAGAACTCTCAGACCAGATCAAGGCTCTCCAGGGCATGAAGAAGATGGCTGAGATCTACGGATACGATATCTCACAGCCAGCCAAGAACGCTAAGGAAGCTGTTCAGTGGCTCTACTTCGGTTACCTCGCAGCTATCAAGACACAGAACGGTGCAGCTATGTCAGTAGGCCGTGTATCAACATTCCTCGACATCTACATCCAGCGTGACCTCGAAGCAGGCACAATCACAGAAAAGGAAGCTCAGGAACTTATCGACCACATGACAATGAAGTTCAGAATGGTTAAGTTCGCAAGAATTCCTTCATACAACGAACTCTTCTCAGGTGACCCGGTTTGGGCTACACTCGAAGTTGGCGGTATCGGCGTTGACGGTCGTCACATGGTAACAAAGAACGACTTCCGTTTCCTCCACACACTCGAAAACATGGGACCTTCACCAGAACCGAACCTCACAGTTCTCTATTCTAAGAACCTCCCTGAAACATTCAAGAAGTACGCTTCACACATCTCAATCACAACATCTTCTATCCAGTACGAAAACGATGATGTTATGAAGCCGGTTTGGGGCGACGACTACTCAATCTGCTGCTGCGTATCAGCTACACAGACAGGTAAGGAAATGCAGTTCTTCGGCGCAAGAGCTAACCTCGCTAAGTGCCTCCTTTACGCTATCAACGGCGGTGTTGATGAAAAGTCATTCGCACAGGTAGGCCCTCAGTACCAGCCAATCACTTCTGAATACCTCGACTACGATGAAGTTATGAAGAAGTACCTCGTAATGATGGACTGGCTCGCTGGACTCTATGTAAATACACTTAACCTCATCCAGTACATGCACGACAAGTACTACTATGAAGCAGCTGAAATGGCTCTTATCGATACAGACGTAAGAAGAACATTTGCTACAGGTATCGCAGGCTTCTCACACGTAATCGACTCACTCTCAGCTATCAAGTATGCTAAGGTTAAGACAATCCGTAACGAAGACGGCATCGTTGTTGACTTCGATATCGAAGGCGACTTCCCTAAGTATGGTAACGATGATGACAGAGCTGACCAGATCGGTGTAGACCTCCTCAAGACATTCATCGCAATGATCAAGAAGAGACACACATACAGAGATTCTGAACCAACAACATCTATCCTTACAATCACATCAAACGTTGTTTACGGTAAGGCTACAGGTGCTCTTCCTGACGGACGTAAGGCAGGCGAACCATTCGCTCCAGGTGCTTCACCAAGCTACGGTGCAGAACAGAACGGTCTCCTTTCATCACTCAACTCAGTTGCTAAGATTCCTTATGAATGGGCTCTCGACGGTATTTCAAATACTCAGACAATCAACCCAGACGCTCTTGGCCACGATGAAGCTGAAAGAGTTAAGAACCTCGTTAATACACTCGACGGTTACTTCACACAGGGTGCTCACCACCTCAACGTAAACGTATTTGGTACTGAAAAGCTCCTCGACGCTATGGAACATCCGGAGAAGGAAGAATACGCAAACTTCACAATCCGTGTATCAGGCTACGCTGTAAGATTTATCGACCTTACAAAGGAACAGCAGCTTGACGTTATCAAGAGAACTTGCCACAAGTCATTATAATCTGATAACCTAAAGTACGCGTTATAAAGATTAAATTACGCCCCGCAGATCAAAAGTCTGCGGGGCGTTTTTATGTTAGTAAAGGTACAGCCACCTCGACGAGGTGGCTGTGCTGCTGATAGTGCGCCGACAGCGCACATATTTCGCCTTGACCGTTACACGTGTTTATGTTATACTCTTAAATAAGAAATATGTGTTGAAAGGAATGGAAAATCAGTAATGGAAATAATTAAATATCCTTCCGATGAAGCAGTAGCTACTGCTATGCGCGATGATGAACCGCTGCTTGTTCTTATATCTTTTGACGGTGAAAAGGCTGTTATGTGTCAGATAGATGAAGCAGTTTCCGAGCATATGATTTTGATGAAATGCGGATACAAAGATACTGATATAGATAAGTTTTTCCGGATCGTACTTGATCAGAGCGGAGCAGACTGGACTTTTGTTTGTCCGCCGGATTATAAGAATATTCCTTACAAGGATAAAAGAATAGAAGCGTTCTATAAGGATGGCTTTAATGTTATTTCGGGTTTTCTGCATGATATAGGTTATCTTGTTGGTATCAATATTCCTAAAAGATACAGAAGACATATGGATGTTATGAAAAACGATACTTACTGAAAAAAAGGTACAGCCACCTCGCCGAGGTGGCTGTGTTACTGATGGGGAATGTTAAAAAAGTCCTGAATACAACATGATCAGCATCTCGTACTTACGTAAATACGTAGGTTTAGAGATGCTGATCTGCTTTTAAGGAGGGTTTCTTAACATCCCCATTTTTTATACGACAAATACCTTTCCAAGTGTTCCGTCAACATGTATCCTGTCGCCGGTATGTATCTGTGCGGATGCACTCTGGCAGCTTACTACTGCGGGAATGCCGAGTTCTCTTGCTACTATTACTGCGTGGGAGAGGGGAGCACCGACATCGGTAACCAGGGCGGATATTTTCGGGAAGACGCGTACCCAGCCGATGTTGGCTGCTGGGACTACAAGAATATCGCCCTGTTCGATGGTTGCTGCGTCATCGATGTTTTTAAGTACCCTTGCAGTTCCTTCAATCTGACCAGCAGAACCGGCAACTCCGCTTATTACGTTGTCACCGCTCTGTGCAGCTGTTTCACCGAAACGGTAGTATCCGCCCGGACTGCCGGATGCCTGCCATTCTTCGAGGGTGAAGCGTCCGCAGATCATGCTCGGGAAGTTTGGCATTTTCATCTGTTTTTCGTATGTTTCACGTCTTACAGGTATCTTATTTCTGCAGCTTTCGTTACCGGCGAGGAGGTTCTTTATTTCATCTGTGTAGAGCATGAAAATATCATCACCGAGTCCGGTAAGAGATCCTGCACGGAGCAGATATTCACGGATGATACAGAATATTCTGAGGGCATCGCTTCTGATTATCTCTCTGCCAGCAACGGCGTCGGAGTATTTCTTAAGCATCTGATCGAGCTTTCCGCTGTGAGAAGGATATTTTGCCTTGAACTCATTTACCGCTTCTTCACGACGCTTTTCCTGTGCTGCTTTCATTGCGTATGCATCAATGCCGGAGTTTTTGTAATCCTCAATGACGTTATCCGGAAAGTCAGGGTTCTCATATGGGAACGGCATCGAAAGTTCCATTTCATCGGCATCGCGGTGACCGTATTTTATCGTGTATTCCTCACGGGCCATTTTACCGGAAATAACGTCGGCAATACCGAGGAGAGGACCGAGGCTTTCGATGTTTCCGTTTCCTGAGCAGTCGGACATCAGCCTGTCGGCGAGTTCAGTTCCGCATATCTTTTCGAGTTTATCCCTTGTGCCGAAGAGCGATTTTACATCCAGCCCTGTTGTTATTGCAGAAAGAACACCGGTCATGAAAGGTTCGCAGTCGTCATTCCATATCTGCAGAAGTTCGCTTTTGCTTCCTGTCTTTCGTATTTTTTCGGTAAGCTCAAGACTTAACTCAGTGAAACGGCCTTTTATCTTCTTCGGATGATATTTCTTGTCTTTCTTCTTAAAGCTGTTTTTGATGATGTTTCCTACAGCCTTCAGAACGATATTTCTGTCGAAAGGATAGACCGGAACTTCCGTGTCTGGTATGCCGCCGGCCAGTTCCTTTATCATGCCGAAGGCCTTTTCTTTCTTTACTCCGAAAGCCATCAGCATCGAGCAGATACCACTGATATTCAGATAAAGCTGACCGCACACGTTGGATATGAGCGGGATGCCGAGAACTTTGGAGACCATATCTACCATGCCGAAGGTGACGGGAGATACCGGACGAAGGAATATTTCGCCGACGTTAGTTTTGGATAACAGAAGCTCACCACAGAGCGAATCATTGATATCGAAATCATCGTAATTGTTGCGGAAGAGCGTTGTTACCGGCCTTGACTGGAGAAGATACACACGACCGTCGGATACCGCCCATTCGATATCTTTCGGAACACCGTCTGCTGCAAGTTTTTTCGCATAGCCAAACAGCTTTTTAGCGTAGGGAGTCATTTCGCTGTTTCCGCTGTAAGCGTATTTAACAGCATCTATCACGAATTCTCCGTCCATGCCTTCGCCGGAAACAAGCTTTTCACCGGCACCTTTTACAAAGTTTCCGGTCATCCTGCCTCTGCTGCCGCTTATCGGATCGGCAGTGAAGATGACACCGGCGAGATCCGGAGCGATGTACTGCTGAATTACCACAGCAGTGCCGACTGTCTCCGCGCTGCGCTCTTTTGCGTATACATCAACACGTTCGTTTTCCGCAGATGCCGCCACTTTCAGAACAGCTTTTTCTATATCTTCCGTTTTCACGTCAAGTACAGTTTCATATGCTCCGGCAAATGAATTTTCGCTTCCGTCCTCGCCGATCGCAGATGATCTAACCGCATAAGTATGAGCTGCAGGCAGTTTGTTTAAAAGATCTATGAGTTCAGCGGCAGCAGCACTTTTTAAGTCTCCGTTTTCAAATGCATCTGCGGTTATGACATATCCTGACGGCACAGGCAGTCCCATGCGGAGCATTTCTCCGAGAGATCCGGCTTTTCCGCCGACAGCGTTTCCTCTGGCATTTTTTAAATCAAAAATATACATATCAGTCACCCAGCATCCTGTTTACATTATCATAAACGTATTTTCTAAGGTCATCGTCGTTTTTCAGATCGATGCCGCATACTTCCTTTATTTCCTTGTGACGGAGCACAGCCAGTTCGTGAAGACTTGAAAGCTCAAAGGCGATGAGCTGGCATTCACCGTCGGTTTTTCTGTCTCCGAAGTGCATCTTTATAAATCCTGCGGAGGAGCGTTTGTCGCCTATCTTTCGTGTGATGAGGATATGTCTGGTAAGCGCAGAGCAGTACTGGAAGTATTCAAGCATAAGTTTCATTGAATGAAAGTGTATCTCCGCAAGCATTTCCTTAGGCGGAAGTCCGCTTTTTAATATCTCGGCAAATGACGGATCCAGTTCAAGTGCCTTCTTTTCCAGCATCGAGAATACTTCGAACAGAAGTTCCTCGCGTGAACCGAAGCAGTAATTTATCATCGCAAGATTGACTCCGGCTTCCTTAGTGATAGCACGGGCCGTCACTTCATTCGGATCATCACACTGTCCCATCAGTTTTTCCGCCGCTTCGATAAGAGCGGCTCTTGTCTTTTCAAGATCCCGTTTCATAGTACCTCCGTTGAATTATTAAACGCGTTTAATAATGATATTGTACACCCTTGATTAAGGTTTGTCAATAGTTTTTTGAATTTGTTAGAATTTACGCATTTTGCACATAATTTCGTTGACATACCGGGGCGCACATGTTAAAATTAATATAGTATATCATCTGCAGGGAGGGGATCATGTTTGACTGAGCAGGATAAAAACTGGAAAGTTCTTAAAACAGTAATGAGAGTCATTATAATACTGCTGATGATAATAGCAGCCGGGCTGCTGGGGGTTCATATCTGGTTTAAGTTTATACGAAAACCGGCGGTGACAGAGCCTGCTGATAATGCTGTGCGGAATGCTGTTGTTACGGACGTGGCTTTTGACAGATCTTCACTGGATGGTGTGGATGTCGATAATATCGAAAGCTTTGACGTAAAGATGAACAGGGACTGGACCTTTAAGGAAGGTACTGTTCCGTCAGGCGATGCTTATGTGGAAAATCCGGTTTCCAATGTGAACGATGTCTGGTTTGACATTACGGTAAACGGATATGAACAGCCGGTGTACACTTCACCTGTTCTTCCTGTCGGAAGCCATATTGAGAACATTACACTTGAAACTGATCTTCCTGCAGGAAAGTACAATTCGGTACTTAAGTACCATATGCTTGGAAAAGGCGGAAAAACAATTACAGGGGAACTGCAGATTGCTCTGACAATAACTGTACTCAGCTGATCTGCTTTAGACGAAAAACAGTCTGGTAAATACCAGGGGATGATAAGGGATGAATGAATACAAACGAATGGCTGCGATACTGCTTATCCTGATATTCGCCATTGCGGATCTTTCGCTTACGGTGCTGAAGGATTTTGAGGAAAGCGGCATAAAACGAGACAGAAGATATCTTACTGATACGGTAGATGCCATCGGCGAGCAGGAAAACTGGGAGATTGATTCTGAAGCCGTAACGGAAGAGCCGGATGTAAGCAGTACTGAGGAAAATGAACAGGCTGAAAAAAAGCCTGATATAAAAAAAGAGCCGGTAATACCTCTTGCCGACGTGGACGACGAAGCGCTTGCCCAGAGCATGATAAGAGTCAACGGAAGACTCGAAGGGCTTGTTGACAGGAAAGTTTTTGAAGTAAGTCTGCCGGTGGAGAGCACGGACATTGAATATATAGCCGATCCGCAGGGGCTTATCTGCAGGACGGGATATGCTGCCTATGAAAACTCATGGTTTGATCCGAATTCGAACGTTTATTTTTCCAGGGGACAGATAGCCGACGGAGCGGGTGAAAGCAAGGAGTGCTACACAGGCACGAGCGCACCATTTAAGGTCGTGAACAAAAGTTCATGCGCAGTTTCCGTAGTTGCACGTATTTTTACGGAATACAGCGAGGGCAAAGGCGTGAAGGTTCCGCTTGCGGATAATACAGCCTGGGAAGATTCGAAAAAACCGGAAATATATCTTGCCGTTCAGAGCAGCGATGATCCGGCGGAAGCGGCACTTGACCGTCACGAGAAGATAATAACATCCTCCATAGCCGGATGTCCGGGAGCGTATTGCTGCAGATATGACGGGCCGGGAACATACCGTCTGGAACTGATGACGGAAAGCGAGCTTGCGGAGTTTAAGGCGGAACCGAAAAACAAGGACGTCAATACGGAGTTCAGTGAGTTTACGCTGACACTTAAAGGGGAATGCAGCAGGGAAGCCGACTGGGATCCTGACACGGAATATAATTTCCCTTCAGTTTCGATAATCTGGAACGTCGGCCTTGCTGAATCTGTCAAGCCGGCAGTCACACAGAAAACAGTCTCCGTTGCAGGTGACGATCCTGTCGAGATAAGCTATAGCTTCGGTATACTTGACAAGGCGGCAGATGCCATAACCACTGCTTACTACGTAACTCCTGAAGGTGTGGAAAGAGATCTTCGCTGGAACGGATATTATCTGATATTCTCTGACCAGAGTCAGACCGTTACACTCACTCCTGAGTTTCTGGAATATGCCAGAGAACGTAACGGCGGTGTGCTGAGGCTTCGATTCAACGATCCGGCAGATACTGTTGGCGAGATCACTCTCGATACAGACAGATCACCGGGGCTTGGAATTTCAGAATACGTGATCACATCAGGCGAAACCAAACAGATAGCCATAGATTACGATACGGGAACAGGCGAAAAGGCCGCTTCCGGTATTGCATCAATGACCTTTGGAAAGACTGATCTTTTAACATCGACCTATTCATCTGTTAAAAACGGCACTATCACGCTTAATGCAAGTGCAGTCAGAATGATAACTGAAAAGAAGGGCGGCAAAGTGGTCGTTGTCTTCGATGACAAAGCCCGCACCAGATGTACAGTGAAGATAAAAACTGAATAGAATTTATAATATAATAAAAATACGGCGTTACCATTGCGGTACGCCGTATTTTTGTATTTGTAAATTTAGAAAACACTGATTAAGCCAGCAATCCGGCTTCGCCCCGTGCCCCATGCTGATCATAGTATCCTGATATCAGTTATCGCACACTGGTCGCCGGACAGGGAAACAAGAAGATCCTTCGCGTTTGCATTAGCCTTTATGACCGTTGTGTTCTCTATAACAAGATCATTAAAGAGGAGGGTGGTGATTACCGTGTTGTTCTTAACCTGGAAGTTCACGGTACACTCTCTGCCTTCCTTGCAGTGCCTTTTCCACTGCTCCCAGCCGCCAAACTCATCCTTGTTTACGTTTATCGTGTTTTCTGCGATATCATTATCACCAGCCGATTCGCCGTTTAATTTGATTACGGCGTATTCACGGTAGTCAGTGCCGAAAACCTTTTTATCCTCAGCAGTGTACAGAATCACGTAAGGACAGTGCCAGATAAGGTGGGATGACGGGAGACTTATTGCATGGAATTCGATCTTCAGATCGTTTTTAAGCGGTATTCCTTCGGTAGCAGCTGAGCGGATACTGTCGATCTGGATGTTCGGTATATCGCCTTCCAGACGATCGGTATAGGTGATCTTCGGAGCTATACGAGGTATGTCATCTGACCATAATTCCACGTTTTTCTTTTCAACCTTAATGTTTTCAATGCAGCAGTTTTCACCGGTTAGTCCGATGTATGCGTACTTTGAGCTGTCCTGCAGAGCGATGATGATCTCAGCTTTTCTTGCCTTGCTTTCGATCACTATGCGGGCGTGGTCTTCAAAACGTCCGGCGGTAATGGTGTAATCTCCGGTCTGGTCACTGCTGTCACCGCCTTTTTCCTTTTCTGTAACGGTAACTTCCATGTTCCTTGCAGCGGTGCATATGATATGTCCGTCCGGCCAGATCTCGCCGTATTCAAGATAGCTGAAAGCCTCTATGGTCTCTGCATCGGTGTGGGTGCGTCCGTCAAATGAGTCGAAGATCACAAGTGACGGCGTTGAGTATTCATTTTCCGTGTCAGATCCCGGACGGCTTGAGAATGATATTTCCGTTATCGACTGCTCGATGAGTATTCCCCGGGATACGCTCGATCTGTATTCCTTAACTTTTATCTCCTTTTCAGTCTCATGAGCAAAATATTCACCGTGATCCTGCATAAGATATTCAGGGTCGCTGTCGATAAGGCTTACCATTATTCTCGCAAAGCGCGGGTCGAAAACAGTGCCGGAGTTTTTTATAAGATCTTCTCTTACTGCTATCTGCGGATAAGGGGCGCGGTCATGCTGACTTGCTGTCATTGTGGCGTAGTGATCGGCAACTGCGATTATTCTCGCCACCTCAGGAATCTCATCGCCCTTCAGCCTGTCCGGATAACCGAGGCCGTCGTAGCGTTCATTCACGTAATGGGCTGCAGTACGCAGGAAAGGATATTCCGTGATGCCTGAAAGAATTTTGTCACCGATGACCGGAGTCTGTTCAAGTACCTTGTGTTCCTCAAAGGTGAGCTCTCCATCTTTGTGGATAATGCTTTCCGGTACTCCTATTCGGCCTATATCGTGCATAAGTCCGGCAAAATAGATCTCGTCGCATTCCTTTTCACTTTTTCCGCTTTCACGTGCGATCATACCGGCATATTCAGCAACACGGGCCGAATGTCCCTTTGCATATCCGTCTCTTTCGTCGAGGGCATTTACAAAGGCAGATGCCGTCTGGTCGAACAGACGCTGCATGCTTTTACGTTCTTCCTGGAGAAACTGGATTTCCAGGTTGTTTGCTCGCTCTATCTTTTTGTCGATGTCATAAAGTGTGGCCACATAGACGAAAATTGCCACGCCTACAATTGAGATGTTGATAACGGATAATCCGTATGTGAATATCTGTATAAACGCAGCTGTCACAGGGATCGTTATGAAAAGTATCAGTGAGATCAGTATGCGTCTGCTGAAACTTTTGCGGTGTCTGATGATTTCATAAAGCTGTATAGCCGGAGCGAATACCGGGAAAATGTAGCTTATCAGAAATCCGCGTCCTCTGTGGTAGCAGTTCTGATCGTCAAAATAATAGTAAAGTCCGTTGAACTGTGATACAACTACCATTATCAATCCTGCGCAGATGATAATGTTGACGGCAGTCAGCCCTTTCGGCAGTTCCTTCAGCCTTGCTTCGTTCTTCATCAGATCGGAAAGATAAAGATTCAGCGCCAGCACCACCATAAGGGTCAGTTCATATACCATGAAGTTGGTAAAGCGGACCATTATGTAGCCCGCATGATCGGTATTTCCGGCATATGAATAGGCGAGCAGGTCGAAAAACAGCAGGAGCATGCAGCTCGTTTCCAGAAGCATAAGTGCTATTCTCCGCTGCAGAGGAATGTTTCTGGCAATAAGGACGAAGACTGCAATAGTACCGCAGGCCCCGCTCAGCGCCACCATGAGGTGAAGCTGCAGTTCAGTCAAAAGTTCACTCATACGCCGTTCACCTCTGTTTCCATGCCGTTGTATTTTTTCAGTATTTCCTTTACTTCAGGCAGTGAATCCATAAATGCTTCGACGCATTTTGCATCGAACTGTGTGCCTGAGCCTTCCTTTATAATTTCAAGTGCTTTGTCCAGAGTATAGGCCGGTTTGTAAACGCGCTTTGAAGTGAGTGCGTCGAATACGTCGGCAACGGACATTATGCGGGCTGAAAGCGGTATAGCTTCGCCGTGGAGTCCTTCCGGATATCCTTTGCCGTCCCATCTTTCGTGGTGGTAAGCCGCCATATTGCGTGCTTCCTTCAGATAGCTCTCGCCTTCAACAGTGCTTATGGCGTGATCCATGATAACTCTTCCTGATGATGTGTGAGTCTTCATTATACTGAATTCCTCATCAGTGAGTCTGCCAGGCTTGTTGAGTATTGTATCGGTGATGTTGATCTTGCCTACATCATGCAGAGGGGCGGACATTACAACGTCCTTTATATATTTCGGAGTTATCTTTTCACTGTAGTAGCCTTTTTTCTTAAGCCCCTCAAGAATGATCTTTACGTATGCCGCAGTCTTCTGGACATGGGCACCTGTGTCGGAGTCGCGGTTTTCAACCATGTCTGCCATGGTGACTATAAGGCCGTTCTGCATTTTCGTGAATGATTCACCGTAACGGCGTATAGCGCGCAGCTGTTCGGCAGTGTTCGATTCCATCTTGCATATAGCGCGGTAGAGCTCTTCAAGTTCGTCACCGGTGTGGATGTTGAGCGAGCGTATCTTGCGGACGTTTTCGTCGATCTCATCCTGTTCGCCGGAGCCGTTTATAAATCTGTTTGCACACCTTGTAATACTGCGTATCGGGTAAACAAGGTGATATCCTGAGAATGTAAAGCCAAAGCTGAGAGCAAGTATGAAGAATCCTGAAAGAATCATGAGTGTGCGTACAACGAAGTTCAGCGCGTATTCATTCATTGATTCCATTGCAACATCAGCAAACACGTAGAAGTTTGTTTTTTCACCGTAGTTTGTTACCGGAGCACAGACTGTTATGCCTTTTCCGTCCTTGTCGTCTGTTAATATCGGCTCCGGAGTTTCTCCTGCCTGCAGCATCGGAAGATACGGTTCGAAGGATTCACTGAAATGTCCTCTGGTTCCGGACTTGTGTCCGCCTTCATTTTCAGCATCCGGATCGAGTATGTAAGTGAATTCTGCTCCGTCCACTTCTATCAGATACAGATGCTTTATGCTGTGCGAATTGTCCCTGATACCTTCAAGCAGTTTTGCTGCCAGCGGATAACCGGATGAATTTTCCCTTTCCTGATAGTACATCATAACACGGTCCGGGTCTAAGTATGAAGCAACGAACTGGGCAGCACGCTGCGCATCTTGGGTGTATGTTTCCTTTGCGTTGTCAAAGTAGAGCTTTAATCCGATCCCTGTCATAACGGTTACAGGAAGTACGGATGCGAGCAGCAGTGTAATTACCATTTTGTTTCTGAGTGAATAAAAGCCGGCTTTTGCGTTTATATTTTTTAAGGCTTTTCTGGAAAGAGGTGTCTGTTTCCATTCGCTGTCTTTTATAGCCTTAAGCTGATCCTTTGACATGAAGCTGATGATAAAACGCGCGATACAAGCCGAAAGAGTCTTGTCGACAAGATTCTGCAGAACGCATACGATCATGGTGCCTGCCAGTAAAGGCATACCGGTTTTCGAGGCGATATATTCTGCAGATTTGTTAAAGACCAGAAACTGTGATGTGTCATCGAGAAACCACTGAAACAGAGTGCCGGTCACGCCGCTGATAACCGAAATGAGCGACAGGAAAAGAATGATCGTTTTTACTTTATGCTTTGTTTCATGGCGTATCATGCGTGCTGTGCACAGAGCGACCATAACGTTGATCACTGAATAGTAAAGAGCGCAGCTTTTGAATAAGCTGCAGATCAGATTACTGATAACAGCAGTAAGTATGCCGGCAAAAGGACCGCACAGAACAGTGACCATCATTGTTCCTGTAGTGTCAAGATAAAGCGGTATACCGAGTTTATGTACAATAACTGTAAGCAGAACATTGCAGATAACACCGACCCAGACGGCCATCTGTCTGCGCATATGTTCCTTGTTTTTATTTTCAGGGTGTGATCCCACAAATATTCCTCCCAACTATATCATATTTCCTTAATCCTAATGTTGATTTTAACCAAACACACACAAATAATACAGTGTTATTATATCACTTTTCACGGGAAATTTAAAGCGTTTAGCGCGTTAAACTGTCATTTTACGCATAAATCAGCGTATTAAACAACAGAATCATTCGTCCTCTTCCATATCGGCACGAGTTTCTGTTTTTAAATAGTACATCTCAAATTTTTTTAGAAAACGCCGGAACTGCCTGAATACGTCTTCAGGTCACTTCATTAAGTAATCTTTTAATTAAATTTGTACTGACCTATTGTTTACACAGTTTCAGAAATATAAGACGATATATCAGCATCAAGAATATTATATGTTATTGATTTTGTATAAAGAAATCTATATAATAGGTATAGATGATGGAACGGTTGATAGTTTTGTACTGTTTTATATGGAAAACGATTATCATAGTTTACATTGAAGGACCGTGCAGACCCCCATCTGCAGATCCGTCAGCCGTTCCGGTAACGAATTGTATGTAAGTGAATATTGATTTTTGGAGGAAAAGAAAATGAATAAAGCAGGTAAATTTGCAGTTTGCTTAATGGCATCAGTAATGCTCGCATCATCCGCAGCTCCTTTTGACGAAGCAGTAAGCCTTTTCGGAACAGGAACGGACACTGCAGTGGTTTACGCCGCAGAAAGTTCTGTAAAGGTGCTTTCAACTGTCGGATACGGCGAGGGAATGTATGCAACATGGTCATCAGTAAGCGGTGCATCCGGCTACAATGTATATGTGGACGGAAACAAGATAGATTCAATGCTCATCAGACAGTATCCGGGATACATGAGAGCAGACGCTGTAGGACTTAAATCCGGCGACCATACCATGAAGATCGTTCCTGTAATAAACGGCAAGGAAGATACTTCAAAGCAGGCTGAAACAAAAGCATCTGCATACCAGCACGACCGTTCAGGATTCGGATTTGTGAACGGATCATCATCAGGTGCGTACAACAATGACGGTACACTTAAGTCAGGTGCTGTGGTAGTGTATGTAACTGATGCTACAAAGGACAGTGTAAAGGCAAGTATTGACTCAACAGGCAAGGGAGCAACTGAACAGGTAGGTATCCAGAACATCATCACAGCTTACAAGAAGGGTAAGGATTCAAGACCTCTCTGTGTACGAGTTATCGGAAACATCACTGATCCGGCGAACATGCCTAAGGGCGATCTTATGATCGACACAGTAAAGGCAGGCGTTACAGTTGAAGGTATAGGAAACGACGCTGTATTCAACGGTTTCGGACTTGTAATGAAGAACTGCTCAAACGTTGAAGTAAGAAACATCGGCTTTATGAACTGCAACAGCTCAGAAGGCGATGACTGCGGACTTCAGCAGGGCAATGACCACATCTGGGTACACAACTGTGACTTCTTCTACGGCGATGCAGGCTCAGATGCCGATCAGGTAAAGGGCGACGGCGCTCTCGATACCAAGACTTCAACTTACGTAACTCATTCATACAACCATTTCTGGGATAACGGAAAATGCAATCTCCAGGGTATGAAGAGCGAAAAAACAGAAAACTATATCACTTATCACCACAACTGGTACGATCACTCTGATTCACGTCATCCGAGAATCAGAACATGCTCAGTTCACATCTACAACAACTACTTTGACGGAAATGCAAAGTACGGTGTAGGCGTTACAATGGGTGCTTCAGCATTTGTTGAAAGCAACTACTTCAGAGCATGCAAATATCCAATGCTCAGCTCTATGCAGGGTACTGACGCCAAGGGCGAGGGAACATTCTCCGGTGAAGACGGCGGTATCATCAAGGCGTTCGGCAACGTTATAAAAGATGCCGGCGGTTACATCACATACCAGCAGGACAAGTCAAGCTTTGACGCATACGAGGCAGGCAGCCGCACTGAAAAGGTACCTGCTGATGCAAAGACAGTTCAGGGCGGAACAGGATATAACAACTTTGATACATCTGCAGTAATGTACAGCTGTACAATTGACAAGGCAGAAGATGTACCTTCTGTAGTTACTGCAAAGGCAGGACGAGTTGACGGCGGCGACTTCAAGTGGAAGTTCGACAACTCTGTTGATGACGCAAGCTATGCGGTAAATACAGGACTCAAGTCTGCAATTACTTCATACAAGTCATCACTTATGGCTGTGGGCAGCGGTTTTAAGGAAGACAATACCCCTGCACCGACAGCACAGCCTACAGTTCAGCCAACCGTACAGCCAACTACTGAAGTTTCTCCTTCACCATCGGTGGAACCGACTGTACAGCCGACAACTCAGCCAACTGTTCAGCCTACAGTTCAGGTTTCAGCACCTCCTGTAACAGGTTCAAACGTTATCTACTGTGCACCGAACGGAAACGGTGACGGCAAGTCAAAGGAAAGTCCGGCAAACGTACTTTCAGCTATAAAGTCAGTTCCTGCAGGCGGCGTTATCTATCTTCTCGAAGGTGAATACAAGTTTACTGAAACCATTAACATCGCCAAGGACAACAGCGGTAAGGAAGGTGCTCTCAAGACCATCATGGCTTATCCGGGAGCAAAGGTAAAGTTCAACTTCACAGGACAGGCTGTTGATGCAGCAAACAGAGGATTCGTTCTTGCTGGTTCATACTGGCACTTCTACGGATTCGAGATCACAAAGGCCGGGGACAACGGTATGCTCCTCGCCGGCAACAACAACAAGATCGAAATGATGGTATTCAACGACAACCAGGATACCGGACTTCAGATCTCACGTCTCGATTCAAATGCAGCAACCATCGACCAGTGGCCGTCTAACAACCTCGTTCTCAACTGTACTTCAAAGAACAACTGCGATGACGCTACAATGGAAAATGCAGACGGATTCGCTGCAAAGCTCACATGCGGTCAGGGCAACGTATTTGACGGATGCATGGCTTACAACAACTCCGACGACGGATGGGATCTCTACGCCAAGGAAGCAACAGGTCCTATCGGCGTGGTAACAATAAAGAACAGTATCGCTTTCCGAAACGGATTTACCGAATTCGGCGAAGGCTACGGCGACTGCGACGGTAACGGCTTCAAGCTCGGCGGCGCAGGTGTGGGCTCAGCTCACAAGGTAATCAACTGCCTCGCATTTGAAAACCTCCACTGCGGTTTCACAGATAACAACAATCCGAAGCTCGAAAGCCTTACAAACTGTACTTCATTCAACAACAACCTTGAAGGCAAGGGCAAGCCGAACTTCTCACTCTACCGCTGCACAGATGACGGATGCGATTTCAAGAACGTTATCTCAGTTTACGACGGCAATGTAAAGATCGCTGACAGCAAACTTCCTGGCGGCGCAGCAAGCGACAAGTTTGTTGGTACACTTGAAAACGGTATCTACTATAACGGTGCATACTGGCAGGTAGGCTCAAAGACAAATGTGTCAAACGGCGAAAAGATCGGCACAAAGCTTTCATCTGCTCCGGGATCTTCTGAATTTATCAAGTATGAAAAGGCTCCTGCACAGGGAACAGATTTCCACAAGGCATTCAGAAATGCAGACGGATCCATCTACACAGGCGGACTTTACGAAACAGCTTCAGGAAGCAAATATGCAAGCCTCGGTGCTCACTTTGCAAAGAGCGATGCTGCAGCACCTGTTATAACTCCTTCAGTAGTACCTACAAGTGAACCTTCACCAGTCCCGACTGAAGAGGTTTCACCATCACCGGTACCTACAGAAGCAGTATCACCGTCACCAGTTCCGACAGAGGAAGTTTCACCATCTCCTTCACCTGTCGTAACTGATCCGGTACCTACTGGAACACCGGCAAGCGAAGAACCGGCACCAGAATTCACATTCGGCGATCTCGACAGTAACGGTGTTGTAGACATCACAGATCTTTCGATCCTTTCAATCCACTTCGTTGACAGGACACCTTTCACCAAAGCACAGGAACTCGCTTCCGATGTAACAGGTGACGGTGAACTCAACCTCGCCGACCTCGCACACCTCAGACAGTACGTGTCCAAAGTGATCGACTGGCTCGGCAAAGAAAAATAATTCTCTTTCATTAATAATGCTTTTTTCATCATAATATAAATTGATTCTCTTCTCCCAGCATAAAATACCGGCGCCTCCGGAATGTACATACAGTGCATTCCGGAGACGTTTTTTTCGGTATGCCTTCGGCATGCTATAGAAAAACCGGGAGCATCCGCAGGATGCTTCCGGTTTACTTTAAAGAGTTAATAGTAAGATACAGTTAATTTTTTATCACAGAAAAAGAAAAGCCACCCTAAGGCGGCCCCCTATGGCCGACGACATTACATGTCGCTTAAACGTTAATTCGGTTTCATAGGTATACAGCGTATCTTTACCTGCAATTATATTATAACATCTTTCCCTTTCTATATCAATAGGGACTACCGATTATTAATGAGTTCTTTCGGCGATCAGCTGATCGATATCTTCAAAAGCATTTTCAATTGCCTCAGTATGATAACGCCAGTACATATCATTGCAGATAAAATCAGTCAGACCTAACTCTTCAAGCTTCGAATAAACGCTGGAAGTAGGCATGTCTTTGTATCTGGCATAATATTCAATCAGATAAATAAAAAAATCCTGCTCTGCTGTCATTTTATTCACACCTTATATACACTGAATTACGCGGATCACCGGTAACCTGTTCGGATTCCCATATATCAAATATCGCCGGACAGCCGAATTCAACCATAAACAAGTCTTCATTTTCAAGCATATCATGTGTCTTTGATTTCAAAAAACTTGAAATCGCTTTTTCCGCTGTATAGCCATACTTGTCCATAATCATTCCAATTACTTCTTTATCGTAGTAATGCAATACTTCACTCATTATTTTTCGCATATGATCGCCCTCCTGAATTTCAGAAGATCAACAGCAGTATCAGATTTAAATGCATACTGATCTTTAAGTTTCTGTGGAAGAAGTTTTTTTATAGCGTATTCTTCATCAATGAATCCATTGATATACATATTGACCACTGGCATTGTATTATCATTTGCTACAGGTCCGAAAACTACATCGTATTTTTCTCCATTATAAATGCACCGCCTGTTATCAGCAACAAAACGCAGCCATTCCGTATTTGCTTTTTCAAAACGTAATACATGAAGCATTTCAAAAGCTTTATCATCAACTTCATATTCAGAAATATATGCCGTACCGGAACTTCTGCGAAGCTTCACTTGATTAGCCCATCGTTTGGCTTGATCGTAATCAGATGTTACATAAAAAGCCTGTCCGAAGTCAACTGATAATTTTCCTTTTGAAGCTATAGGCTTTTCAACGATCATGTTGCTTCCATGATATAAAATCATCTTTCTCCTCCCAGGAATAAGTGTACGAATCTAAATTATTTATTTTATCATACCATAAAATGCAATATTTATCAAGACGATTTGAAACTTGGCTACTGCTTAATAATCGGTATGCCTTCGGCATGCTATAGAAAAACCGGAAGCATCCGCAGGATGCTTCCGGTTTGCTCGAAGAGAAAATAATACAGATCATAAAAACACAAAACGGCTGTAAGGAGTTTTATTCGCTTACAGCCGCAGTTCTGTGATTTCTTAATTATACAATATTACACTGCAATTTTTTTCCGAGTTCATGAGCTATTGGATCGAGAGCAGCAATATTCATACCGGTATAGACTTCGATTTTATCAAGCGATTCACCGTTCAGAATCATTTTTTTTGCAAGTTCCTGATTCTTTTCAGCTTCCTTCTTTGCATATTCGGCTTCTATTTCAGCAGCTTTCTTCGCGAATTCAGCGTCTTTTTCAGCGATTACTTTAGCAGTAAATTCTGCAACAAGTTCATCAATGGTAAACATAAATTTATCCTGTAACATTTGTTCAGCCCCTTTCATTATCAGTTTGCTCAACGTAATCAGTTAACCATTTGGCAGGATCAAAAACTCCTTTGCTTATAATATAATTGAATAATTTGATATCGGTGGTATTGAAATTAGAAACAATAGAGTTCATACATTTATCGATTATAAAGTCCTTGCTTGTTTTGATCTTTATCATTCCGTCAGATGAACATTTTTCATTCAATCCGGATTCGATTAAAAAATCCTCCGGTTTCATTTTCATTCTGTCGGCGGCTTCTGAAACACTCAGTATTCCTTCATAGATCAGATCGGTTATAACAGCTATAGCAACTTCTTTTTTTACATCGTATCTGAGCTTTAAAAGGTTATTTATAATATCGTATTCAAGTTGAGATACTTCAGATTTTAAGCCTGTTATTTCTTCAACTTTTTCAACGGTTTTATATGTATATCCGGCAATAGCGGGTATAGAATAGCCTTCTTCTATATAACTCATCATAATAGGCTTTAATTCAGAATTACTGCATGGTTTGCGATTTGCAGATGCTGAATCGTTATCATCGTTTTCTGTATGTAATTCGTTACTTATGATTTCCTGATATTTTTTTCTTAAAGCTTCTGTTGTCATCCTGGCATATTCGGCAGCTTCTTCTATTGTTATATCTTCATCTGTTACACATTTCATAAGGGTTAAAACTCTTCCTTTTTCGTACGCTTCAAAACAAGCGCGTAACATATCGATTCGACATATTATGGCTTTTTCTTCAAAAGTATAATCCAGCATGAAAATATTAGGGGACATATATTTATCATAAGCGATCTTTTCTCTGAGCAAAGCTTTAAAACGCGCCGGATTCTTTATGACTGATTCAGTATTCATTTGTATTCCTCCTGTTAATGGGTGATGATTAAGTTAAAAATAAGTGTTTCCTTAATTCTCTTCCTCCGTTCACTAGATTATACGATTATTATAATCTAATATTTCGGACTTGTCAACAATATATTGATATTAAAAGTAAATACCGGTTGCGGTCGAGAGGATAAATAATGATTTATTGCACGTTAAGATTATTTTACAATGTAATGTTGAATATCGGTATGCCTTCGGCATGCTATAGAAAAACCGGAAACATCCTACGGACGCTTCCGGTTAAATTTTTATCCCTTCGAAAAGTTATTTTAGCACCGTAACTTATCAAATATTGCGCTCCAACCACCCCACACATCGAAAACTAAAACAGGAATAAATGTAAATTCAAACCAAAATTTGACCGTTTACCCGATATAAGCTACCGTTCACCCGAAAACTATTGATTATTTATCATGATTATGCTAATATGTTTATTTGGCAAAGTTTGATTTTATGATTTCATAACTTGCGATTTTGGTATCGCATATATTTTGATATACTACAGGAAAGAAACCCTGTATCATCCGATACGGGGATTTTTACTGTCCGGGGATGAATGGGAAAAAGAGAAAACAGAAAGGGAAAATGAATGAATAAATACAGAATAACTGCAGGGGTGGCGGCTTTACTTATGGGTATGTCATCTCCTGCAGCTTTTTTTGATGCAGATACGGTTTCATGTGAAAAGGTGTATGATGTGCGCCTTTCGGCTGAAACTGTGGAGATCGATATTAATGATATTCCGGAGAACCGTGAGGTACAGGTAGGGATCAATCTGGATAATAATCCGGGGTGTATGGGAATAAAATTTTGGTTAAGAAAAGATAGTAATCTTGTATGTGAGGAATACAGTCCGTATGAGTTAGGGGATCATAATTGTAGAATAGGACATGGGTTCTTTGACAACGGAAACGTTATACAGATTATGTTTGTGCCTAATATAAATATGGATGAAGGGGAACTTTTTTATGGGAATGGTCAGTTATTAAAGTTAAAAGTAAAATTACCTGATAACGTTAATTCAGGCGACTATTTTGTAGTTAAACCATTGCTCGATTTTGAGGGTGACCCTACTATGGATCAACCGTGTTTTTATAGAGCTAACGATTTTGATTCTTTCTTTGGCAGAGAAAACTTCGCTGAACCAGTATCCGGCGGAATCCGTATCACCGGTCAGAAGAACGAACCGGAACCGTCAAAACAGCCGGAACCGGAGCCGTCTCCTTCACCGTCACCGGAACAGAAGTCATCTGATCAGCAGTCAGGAAATAACAACTCTCAGCCTTCATCAGACAATAATTCTGAGAAGAAGCAGGAAACACAGGCGGTGACATCAGCCGTATCAGAAACAGTATCAACATCTGTTTCCGAAACTGTTGATACAAGCGTGACCGTTTCAGAAACATCGGTATCAGAAAGCGAAACTGCAGTGACTTCAGTTTCAGAGACGGAAGTTATCGACGAAACAACAGCAGTTTCTGCAACCACTGTGACCGAAGAGATTTCAGAGGAGAAAAAGGAAAACAAAAACAGATCAATATATTTAGCTGGTGTCGCTATAATTGCAACCATTCTAGGCGTAGCAGGAGCATACAGCATCAGACATAGTAAGAAATAACGAGGAGAATTAAGTTGGCAGATAAAAGACATATTTTGAGAAGAACAGCAGCATTTTTAACAGCTCTGGTTTTCACTGTAAGAATAGCTTCTGTCGGTGTGGTAATAGCAGAAGAAGTAACATATGCTGAAATGCCGGTGACGGTAACTATCGCTCCGGAAACAGAACCGGCCGGAACTGATCCTGCAGAGACGGAAACTCCGGTATCTGCAGCCGGAACAGAAATTTTAGCAGGCATTCAGACGACAGAATCAGAAACATCTTTACAGCAGGCAGAAACAAATAAAGTATCAGAAATGATAACAGCCGGCAGTGTGCTTATCACATCAGGATCAGTTTCAGAAACAGAAGCTGAAGCCGCAGGTCCGGCCAACAGAAGAAATATAAATATCAGAATTAAGATAAACGGATCATCTGATTATCGTCCTTCATTAATACTGGAAAAACTGTTTTACCAGGTAAAGCTTCTCAATTTCACCACTACTATCATGTCGGTAGAAGATACCGCAGTTATCCAGGCTGAAGTTCTCGGTGAAGTTGATATGGAAGATCAGCTCTGGGAAAAGGAAAAATACAAAAGCGGGGAACAGGTACTCTTTGATGCGGGTACTCTTCACTACGAACTCGAAAAGATAAGCAGCCGCGGCAATATCTGCGACATTGAGCTTAAGGAATACTATGACGTAAGCAAGTTCCCGGATGATTATGCGGTAATAACACCTCTTGACAGTGCAGATGCCGGAAAGCAGCTTCTTCCTCACGGAACAAAGATGAAGTATGAAGCGGTAAATGGCTGGAAGCTTACTGAGATGATCCCTTTCACACTTGAAGGTAAGACAGCAACTGCAATTTACGTATCCGGCGGTCGCTATTATTTGTCCATAAAAAGCGGGGAGACCGAGAACCGTACTGAGGTGACAAAGACCTCTTATGTAGTAAACGCCACAACGGTTTCCGGACTTAAGGCAGATGTGAACGGAACAGGGAAGGACAGCTTTACAGGATACTGGAAAGACGGCGGCGAGATCACTGCACATTTCGAAGCCGATGGCACATATAACAGCAGGATATTCGGAGTTACGGTAACTGACGCTGCAACAGGAATGACATTCCCGATGGCAGTTACCGGCGACGGCAAGGACGTTACAGCGAAGATAAAAGTATCCGACCTTGGTGATGACTTTACTGACGGAAGAAAGTATAACATCGGTGTAAAGGTAATTCCGGATACTGTAAAGATAAATGCTCTTGTAAGTGACGGCGGAAGTGAAAAGCCGTACAGGGTATGCGAGTTTGACACGTCAGTAAGCGATGATCAGAAGACCATGCTTATTGATCCTATTCTGTACGAGAACGGCGTTGCTGCATATATTATTGATTCATATGAGGCAGAAGGAAAAACAGAGACTGTTGATGCTAAGGATATCTTTGATAATAACAGATTCTATGAACCGGTGATTGCGCCTTATGATCCTTCCGGATGCGTTCACTATAAGAAGATTGTTATCGACAGTGATAAGAATTATGAAGTAACTTCGAGCTGCATCAGACAGGGAAAAGATAATATTTATTCAATCAAGAATGCACCAATAATTGATCTTTTAAAAATAACTGTAGAAAGTGAAAATAAATGCACGTTACTCTATAATTCTATAACTGAATCAAAGACTGCAAGTCTGTTGTATTATACCTTAACGGATAGTGGACTTTTCACTTTAATCAACAATAAAGTTGAGTCAGATGCATATAACATTACCTCCATCCTCTACTACGACAACGGTGAATTCCACAACATGCTCACCGACCCTATCTACTACTACGTAGACAAGCACGCACCGGAGCTTGCTCTCGGTGATGAAAAGGGCGATGCCCTTGCATCGGAACTCTGGGCTAAGGATGAATTTGAATTCACTGTAAAAACCGACGACACTGAGACCTTTGCCGAAAACCCTTCTGCGGATGAAGAAGTCAATACCGTTTACCGCAATATAAGCGGTTCATCTTCTCCGATAACACAGATCTCAGTCGGCGGCAGCGTTTTAAAGAAGCAGGACGGCAAGTGGACTGAAACAAAGGGGGCGGAAGACCAGCCGTATTCGGTTTCTGTTGTTCAGAAGGGTGAGAATGAGTTTAAAGTGACAGTAACTCTTTCATCTGATGACAAACTCACGGAAAAGGAACTGCCGGTTACAGTGACTGACAGCTGTGGAAACAAAAGTGTTGAAAAGCAGCTTAAGATAAAGTACGAAAGAATAAGTCCGGTCATCACTTCTATGAAGCTTGAAAATGCCGTGGTCTATGACCATCCGGTAACTGGAAAGACTGCCGGTGTGGGACTTGCTGCCCGCGGTTCTCATCCGGAAACGGCATATCTTGAAGTGGAAGTAAAGGAAGAAGGATCAGGTCTTGATGTAGTGATCCTTGAAAGCAAGACTGTCCGCGGAGATTACAGATTCTATTCGTTAAAAAATATAATGGATGATCCGGAAAGCGGTTTTACAAAGCAGGGAGATGTATATAAATTCCGTATTCCGGTACCGGCAGATGTAAACGCATCAACTGGCCTTTCATTAACAGCTTCAGATATGGCCGGCAACAGTGCGGTTTACGTGTATAACGGTAACGATGCTCCTCTGGCAGAAGGTGAAAAAGGTGCTGTGGTTATTTTCGACGCAACTGCTCCGTCTGCGGAACTTTCCGTACCGGATGCGCCTGACTACACTGACCTTAAGCAGAGAAAATGGTACAGAGCCGTACCTGAATTTGTGATAAAGGCCGATGATAGCAAGGCAGATACCGAATCAGGACTTCGTTTCCTTGATATCACTGTAAACGGCACGGTTTACAGAACAGCCGATCTTTCAGGAAAAAATATAACCGACTTCCGTGTAAGCGGTGAGATAACTGAAGGAAAGACAGATATTTATCTTGTCTGTGATCCTTCATCTGAAAACAGTGAAAAAATAAAGATAGCTTCACCTGATCTGACTGCGACTGACGGTGAGCTTAAAATAAGCGTGAAGGCAACTGACGGTGCCGGAAATGAAAGCACTGAAGTATCGGAAACGGTGTACATCGACTCCGACAAGCCTCAGGCAGATACAACATTTTACCTGGAAAACGAGAACGACAACTACCGTTCATTTGGTACTTTCCTTAATCACACAGGGACTGTGACAGTTGATGTTAAGGAACCGGACGGTCGTCCTGCATCGGGCTTAAGGACTGCAGAACTCTACTTCGGCGGACAGCTTTACAAGTATGTATTTGCTGCTGAAAAGTCCGGAACTGCGGAATTCACCATCCCGTTTGACGAAAATTCAACGGATGCATTCAGCGGAACGGCAGTTGTAAAGGTGACCGACAATACCGGAAATATCTATGTTTCTGAAAAACTTCTTTCACCATCCGGAAACGAAAATATTGTTTTTGAAAGCATTCCTCCGGCATTCAGAGAGATAACTCCTGCTGGTCAGGTTAAATACACCGAAGGCAACGTTGAATGGTTTGACGCTGATTCTGAATTTACCGTTACGATAGATGATACTGTCTCTGGCACAGATTTCTCCGGCCTTAAAAAGACTGAGATAAATATCAACGGTAAGAACGTTATAAACGACGATCTCAGAAACGAAAAGAAGATCACACCTGAAAAGGAATACCGTTTCAGCACGGCTGATATAAAGGATGAAAACTGCGAGTCATACATTATCGCGGTACACACTGAGGACAATGCGGGCAACAGATCAGATTATACCAAAACAGTCCGCGTGGACAGAACTGCTCCGGTCGTTACCAGTGTTGAAATAGACGGAGCGGGATCAGTACCTTCTGTTCTTTCAAAGGGCGTACTGGTTGTACCGTTCGGCCATTTCTTCCGCGAAAGCGTAAAGCTGAACGTTTATGCAGAAGATAAAAACGTAAGTTCAGGACTTCGTTCCATAGATCTTAATTTCTACGATCCTGACGGCACCAGAATTGATCACGTGACGGTATCCGGGCCGGGACTTAAGTATGAAAACGGAGTTTACAGTGCCGAATTCACTGTACCGGAAGGCTTTAAGGGATATATTACTGCAGGAGCGGAAGACAATGTAGGTCTTCTTTCCGAACTCTACAGACCGGAAGGATTCATTACTGAAAATGAGGAACGTCACAGTGCCTCGTCATCGCTGGGAATATCTCTTCCTGAGACTGAACACCGTGACAGAAACGGACTTCCGCTTTACGGAAACGACATCGATGTGAAGATAAATGCTGAAGACAGCTTCTCAGGAATCCGTCTGTTTGAATGGATCGCCAGCGAATACGGCGAAAACAAGTGGAAGAGTATAAGTGCTCTGAAGGACGGAACGATTACCGGCGACAGCCTGGATGACTTTAACGTATCGAAGCAGGAGAGCAATCTTGTTATCTCTCTTGACGGTCACGCAGCTCTTTCAGAAGATAAGAATTCAGGAAACTTCCGCGTGAAGATGACCGACAACACAGGCCACGGATCAGAACTCGGAAAGGATTTCAGTATCGACAAAAAAGCTCCGGTCGTTTCAGTAAGCTTTGAAAAGGCGGATGCCGATGCTGATTCGGGTATTTACAGCACTGAAAGAACAGCATTTGTAAGCGTCTCTGAAAGAAACTTTGATCCTGAGAGGATAAGCGTTACAGCCGAGGGCAACGAAAGCGGAGTAAGCTTCGGAAACTGGACTCTGGCATCCGGAGCGGAAGGAACAGACAGCGCGGTCTACCGTATGCCGGTGACATTCTCAGGCGACGGATCCTATACGCTTAAGGCCGAAGGCACCGATATGTGTGACAACAAGTCCGAATCCTACGCTTCGGAAAACTTCGTTATCGACAGGACAGCTCCGGTAATGGAAGTAAGCTCATCCGGCGCTGAAAGTGTAAACGGCAGATACTATAACGGAACGAGAAAGCTCACAGTTACCATTACTGAACACAACTTTGACACTTCAAGAATAAAGATAAACGGAACTAAAAACGGCTCTGCGGAAGGATTCCCGACAGCGAAGTTCGCTTCATCCGGCGACGTTCACACTGCAGTGCTTGAATTTACGGAAGACGGCGACTACACTGTAAGCATCGAGGGCATGGATGCTGCGGGAAATACTTTTGAAGGATATTCCGACGGCTTCACAGTGGATGCCACAGCGCCGGAAGTGCGCTTTGAAGGTGCGGGCAACAAATCTGCCAACAGCGGTGAGGTAAGTCTGGACGCATTTATCCTTGATGAGAATATCGCGGAAAAGGACATCACAGTATCTTTCAGCGGTTCAAAGCGCGGTGATCTTTCAGGAAGTGCAGGCATCATGACTTCCGAAGACGGCGGATATCATTTCGCTTTCGCGGATTTCCCGGAAGAACAGAGTATCGACGATATCTACACAGCCACAGTTACAGCGACCGATGCAGCCGGAAACGTTACGGAAGAAACGATAACTTTCTCCGTAAACAGATTCGGTTCGAACTACTACTTCGATGAGGCATCACTTTCAGTTGCAGGAAAGTACGTAAGGGAGCCGGTGGATATCATTCTCCACGAGATAAACGTTGACCCGCTTGATATGGATAAGACCATGGTAACGGTCATGAGGGACGGAAATCCTAAGGTGCTTGAAAAGGACAGCGACTACACGGTGGATGTCACCGGCGGCGACGGAAGCTGGTGCGAGTACTGCTACGACATCAAGGCGGCGAATTTCCACGACGATGCGGCATATCATGTTGTTGTCATGACGGAAGACGCAGCCGGAAACCAGAACGCAAACTCTATCGAAGGCAAGAAGGCTGAATTCAAATTCGGCGTTGACGGCACACCTCCGAAATGCATCCCGCTGAACATAGAAAACGGCTGCTCAATGCGCGCCGACAGGGTAAAGGTCGATCTTGTGTGCGAGGATAACATTCTTCTGAATACCCTTGACGTATTTGTAAACGACATACATGCAGAAGAGGCGTACACCAAGGGAAGCACGAAGTACAGTTTCACCATGTTAAGCTCAGACGAACCACAGACTGTAAAGATCAACCTTACAGACGTTGCAGGCAACGAGACGAACATGACCATCGACAACATCCTCATCTCAACAAGCCTCCTCAAGGTGGCACTCCGTTCACCATGGGTAAGAACAGCCGGTGCGCTTTTAGTATGCGGCGGCGCAGGCTACGGTGTGGTACAGTCGAATAAAAAGAGAAAAAGAAAAGCCCGCTACGGCGGATAAAAGGTATGCCTTCGGCATGCTATAGAAAAACCGGACACCTTTGCAGGCGTCCGGTTTGGTTACTATTCACGGCCAAATAATGTAAAATAGAAAAATGATAAAGGTGCTGCAAACATTGAAAATGCGATGTTTGCAGCACTATTTTTTTACGAAAAAATACACAAAAAAATATAGTGGTATTTGTTTAAATAGATACCA